>DASRAJ010000134.1:0-10224 GCA_035638255.1 Chitinophagales bacterium | reverse complement strand
GCTGAACAGAATATGCAACATCATTTTGACTTCCTCCAAAAGAGTGCTGCCATACTAAATTCCCTGCTGTATCCAATTTCACAAGCCAGTAATCCCACAGTCCGTGATTTCCTGAGACATCGCCATTGTTCGAATCAGACCACCCTGAGACAATAAATCCACCGTCTGCAGTTTGTTGAATGGAAGTCGCTCCGTCATCACCACTTCCTCCTAAACATTTCTGCCATGCTAAATTTCCTGCCGTATCCAATTTCACGATCCAGTAATCATCAACGCCATGATTGCCTGTGACATCCCCGTTATTGGAGTAGGAATATCCCGCAATGATAAAACCACCATCAGTAGTTTGCTGAATTGAATTCGCCTCTTCAAGGCTATTTCCTCCGAGTGATTTTTGCCATATTAAATTTGAAGAAGCATCTGATTTTATGATCCAATAATCATCCCCGCCATGATTGCCGCTAACATCTCCGCCGTTTGCATCAGAATATCCGGCAACTATATATCCGCCATCAGTAATTTGCTGAATAGAAAATGCAGCTTCGTTGCCGCTTCCTCCAAGACATTTCTGCCACTCAATATCGGGAGCTATTTGAGCATGGAGAGAATTACAAATTATTAGGGTAACAATAATTTGTACAATTTGCTTGATCATGATTGAGATTTAATTTTCTAATGATCATTCCTGCTTCACAAACTTCCCCACTTCACTCTCACCGGTTTTATTGTTGATGATTTGAAGTGTATAAAATCCATCCGCTAAAGAAGTGGTGTTGAGTTGTGCTTGTGTTTTTATTCCACCGGAGGCGGACTCTGCAAGAAAAGTTATTGGGAGCGCAATCAATCTTCCCTGTAAATCATAGATACGAATGGCAACTTCGCCGCCAGGCGTTGTAAAGTTGTCCAAAGAACTCGTCATGGAGATGGTTAGTCGGGATTGAACGGGGTTAGGGTACATGGAAATCAGGGAGTTGGGTATTGAGGCAATGCCGGAAATGCTATCGCTTGATAATTTCACGATCCAGTAATCATACCATCCGTGATTTCCTGAAACATCCCAATTATTAGAGTTAGACATTCCTGCAACAATAAATCCTCCGTCATTGGTTTGCTCAATAGAATTTGCAAGCTCATCGCCCGATCCTCCGAGGCATTTTTGCCAAACTAAATTCCCTGCCGAATTTAATTTTACGATCCATTCATCACCATAATCTGATCCTCCGTGAAACCCCGAAACCTGAACATCACCAGACTTGCTATTTCCCGTAACTATAAATCCGCCATCAGAAGTTTGTTGAACTGAATAGGCACGGTCACCGCTGGTTCCGCCTAAACATTTTTGCCATACTAAATTTCCGATCCCGTCCAATTTCACTACCCAGAAGTCATAACCACCATGATTACCTGAAACATTACCGCTGGTTGAAGCAGTTGTGCCGGCTATAATAAATCCTCCGTCGGCAGTTTGCTGAACTGAATATGCATAGTCAAAGTCGCTTCCTCCTAAAGAATTTTGCCATACTAAATTTCCGCTCCCGTCTAATTTCAAGATCCAGCAATCAGAAAAAGCGAAGGAACCGTGATGTGCCGAAATATCTCCATCCGTTGAGTGAGATTCTCCGGTAACAATAAATCCGCCATCGGTGCATTGCTGAACTGAATAAGCCTTATCTTCCCTTGTTCCACCTAAGCATTTTTGCCAGCCTATATTTCCATTTGCATCTAATTTTACAATCCAAAAATCTTCCTGACCATGATTTCCCGCGACATCTTCATCATTGGATAATGAATACCCTGCAACAATAAATCCGCCGTCAGAAGTTTGTTCAACAGAAGTGGCTACATCACTTGCGCTTCCTCCGAGACATTTTTGCCAGGCTAAATTTCCGGCCGGATCCAATTTAACGATCCAGTAATCATTATCACCCAGATTTCCTGAAACATCGCCATCATTTGAAGGCGAAACTCCTGCAACAATATATCCGTCATCAGTGGTTTGTTGAATCGAAAACGCTACATCATCACCGTTTCCTCCAAAAGATTTTTGCCAAACTATGTTTCCAATTGCATCTAATTTGACGATCCAGTAATCAGAAAGGCCATGATTTCCTGAAACATCTCCATCATTGGGAGAAGTAGAATATCCTGCAGCAATAAATCCGCCTTCATGAGTTTGCTGAATGGAATAAGCCATGTCATCAGAACTTCCTCCCAAAGATTTCTGCCATTCAATGGAAGGAGCCATTTGTGCCTGCAGCATAGAAGCCGCGGTTATTGTAAGAAAGAGAAAGCATAGAGGTAGTTTTTTCATACGATTCTTTTTTTTGCCGAAGCTAACAGTATTCCCCGAAAAATTTCAGCTTCTTTTCATGCAAGCACAAAAAAATCCTTACGAAAAATTATGGAAGGATTTTCTTTCCGCCGCAGTAACCGGCGAATTAATATCCCGGGTTCCGGACAAGATTGGGATTGGCTACCAGGCGAGTCAAAGCAAGGGGAAAGATAATGAGATATCCAGGCGATGAAACACCTTCTTTAACGCCTCCATCCATGACTTCCGTCATCATCAACGGTGGCGCCAACCGGGCTTAAGACCGCTCAGTGCCGTACAATAAGAATCTTAAGTGTCATCGCAAATTTTTCACTCTCCACTTTGGCGAAATAGCAACCTGCGCTGAGAGATAAACCATTCACTTGCCTCACAGCGTTTGCGGGAATATAAATTTTTGAAGTACTCACGATCATACCGCTGATCGAATAAATCTTCAGCCCCCCTGAGAACGATGACGACCGATTGTTTCTGATAAAAATAATATCATCATTCAGGGTGCTTACGGAAATTAAATCAGAACTGTTGATTGATTGATCAAGACCGGTAGGATTGCACAGGGTGGATCCTTCTCCTGCGTTCACATGATCATAAAAGAACGCGGTTGCAATTTGCACAAGCGTATCAAACTGCGGCGAGTTACTGCCAACGCCATGCCCGGCTCCTGCAAAAGGATGCAGGTATGATTCAATGCTGTTTGCAAGTGATGCTTCATGTATAGTATAGCTTCCGAAAAGATAAACACCGTTTTGCGCCAATCCCCACACGTAGGGAACTACAGGGTCAGCGGTACCATGAAAAAGCTGGTTCGGTGTTGTTTCATTCTGCAACCATGCAGTATCCGGTATTCCGCCCCAGCATGAAACAATAGCATCAGGATGCGAGGAATACCCTTCATTGCCGCTGCTGTTTTCGAGGGGACCAAAGGAGGCCGTGTTGAAAATATCATCGGCTTCTGATTGATTCCAGTAAGCGGCGCTCAAACAAAGAGAGGCGCCCGCAGAAGTTCCGATCATAAATATTTTCGAAGTGTCAACACAATACTCGATGGCATGCTTGCGAAAAAATCTCACTGCTGACTTCGCATCCTGTGTACCCATGTACACAACCTGAAAATTGTCAATGGTGTCCTGCCCATTATCAATGTAAAGCCGGTAGTTGATGCTCGCACACAGGTACCCGCACTTCGCGAAGTAATTTCCGAAAGTTGCCGCCTTATCAGTTGTTTTATCACCGCCCGTAAACCCTCCGCCATGCACGTAAATGATAACGGGGCGCAGGTAATCAATAGTGGAATCGGGTTCGTAGGTGTCGAGCTTGAGTGTGTCTTCCTCATTAAGCAAGGGATTGAAGTTGTCACCGAAAACTATGTCAGAAGTTAAAAGCACCGAGTGATAAACTGTGTCGGCAAAAATTCCGGGTGGGGCTGAGGTTTGTGCAAGTGATTGATAACCGAAAGCAAGTAGCAAGAACGCGACTAGATAAATACGCGATTGTTTTTGAAAAATAAATTTCATAAATAGAATATATCTCAGGATGAATTGATTGGGTGAAGTTACACAATAATTATCTCCATCCATATCAGGTATTAAGTGTAAAATACAGCATCAGCAAAATCCGGTTTCCCTCCTGACTGAACCACAAGGAGGGCGCTAACCTGCATTCCCCACCCTCAGAACTGTCACTACTTTAGTTGGCTGATCATCGTAGGTTTTTAATGTGACATAGTACCATTTATTCTCCACGACATCAATCGTGAATATGTCACCTTTTTTATGAGCTTTAACTGCTGACGAAAACTCTTTTACCGTCATGTCGCTTGTTGCCCAGCCAAATTCTCCGGTTGGGTTTCCATCCATTGTGTATTGCGATACTAAATCTGCAAATGAACTTCCGTTGTGGAATTTATTAATGATAACTCCTCTGATGCTGTCAATGGTCATTAATGAAAGCTTGCCGGCGTCTAAATAAATATAACTGACCTTGAACGCTGATGTAGTAGTTGAGTTAATGATTTTGTAGATATAGTCGCCAATGGTAAGAATGTCACCTCTTTTTTTCGCGAGAAGCGTTCTTGCAATTTCCGATGTGTCTTTCACTGATAAAATGGTACTGAGGCTGGCATGTGAGTTTGACTTCACGAACTGGTGGGCCTGCTCCTCTGTCTTAATTTTTTTAAGTGTCTTGCTCAGGTCTTGACTGGAAACGAATGTTGTAACGGAGATTAGTATGGCAACCAAAAGATATTTCACCAGAGTTTTTTTTGGAATTAGAAAATGGCATTTCGATGCCTGCTTCACCGTATTACTATCATCTTCTTCCCATCCGATTTGCCATCAGGTGTTTGAAGATTGTAAAGATAAGTTCCGGGTACAAGATCACTTGCTGAAATCTTTATGTCGTGGAAAGCACTTCCAACCCTGTAGCTTCTGATTTCAATTCCTTCCAAATTATAGAATACCAATTCAGCATAAGAATAACCCGAAGGCAATTGATAAGAAATGGTGGTACTCTTATTTGCTGGATTAGGAACAGGATCGCTAAGGAACATCATGTCTCCATGTTGCGGTGAAGGACCCCCAAGAAACACCGCCTGGTCGCAACAACTTCCGCACTGATGCATCTTGCCGGGAAGCTTATAAACATGCAGCGCGTTGGGTATGTTTTCATGAACCGAGAAAAAATAACCGCTGTCATTGTGGATAATGAAATTACCAATCCCCTCCCCCTGATTCTGAATATAGTTCAAGCCATAGACAGAGTCTTTTGAAAAAATCAGTGTGCCATCATCTCTATATATGCGGAAGTAGCTGATGGGATTAAAAAGACCCGGCGTTCCGGCAAGGGCATATTCAACTGTAGTAGTATCTGTGTCAAACAAACCGTCAGCAATATACTTCACCGACCAGCCATTTGCCGGCTGAGAAGGAATATGAATCGTTTCAATCAGCGTGTGATTAATGTTATAGATGGCAATCGTATCCGGGTTTGTGACATGATTAACCACCACATATTTTTCCCCGGTTGAAAAACATGCAGGAAATATGGTGCCGGCATTGTTGTAAGTAGCATCAAGCGTAATCTGTGCACATACAGAAAAAGCAAAAAGCAAAAGTGAAAGGAAGGAAAAAGTTGTTTTCATAAAAAGTGTTTTTCAGGATTAAGTTTGAGAAGCTCACCTCCGACGATCACGTTGAAATGGAGATGGTTCGAAGATAACAGATCATCTTGAATGCCCCGGCTATATTATGGCATCAGCGGCGCCAAATGTTTCTTCTTACCCGCACTATTGGAGATTCTATTTCGATCCTGTACGTTTGGCTGGGCTTAAATTTTTTCACGTAAAAAAGCTTCCTCTGCTTCTCACTTTCACTTTACCCCTTCATCTATTTAGCAATGAAAAAGAAAAACAGGAAAACACAAGCAAGTCTTAAACTTATCGGTGATACTGATTTGCTCAACAACATTACTCAGTTGATTGAGCGAAGCAGGCAGCGGGTGGCTGTAGTAGTTAATGCAGAACTCACCACACTCCATTGGAATATCGGCAAATTGATTCAGGAAAATATTCTTGAAAATAAAAGAGCGGGCTATGGGGAGCAGATTGTTCAGACACTGTCAGAACAATTAACACAACGATATGGGAAGGGATGGAGCAAACCACAGTTATGGAATTGTCTCTACGCTGTAGAGATTTTCCCGGATGCAAAGATTCTCTCTACGCTGTCGAGAGAATTGACATGGTCGCATTTGAAAGAAATTCTCTACCTGAAAAATGAATTGCAGCGTGAATTTTATATAGAAATGTGTAGGATGGAACGCTGGAGCGTACGACGCCTGCGTGAACGAATTGACTCTCTGCTTTTCGAGCGAACAGCCATTTCGAAAAAACCGGCGAGGTTAATCAAAAATGAATTAGCGGCACTAAAACACGAAGACAAACTTTCTGCTGATCTTGTATTCCGTGATCCCTATTTCCTTAATTTTCTTGGACTGAAAGATACTTACAGCGAGAAAGATCTTGAATCAGCCATCCTTGCCGAATTGCAGCGCTTCATCATCGAACTTGGCAGTGACTTCGCTTTTATTGCGCGCCAGAAACGCATCACAATTGACGGCGATGATTATTCCATTGACTTGCTTTTCTACCATTGAAAGCTCCGTCGTATAGTTGTGATTGATTTGAAACTTGGAAAATTCAGAGCGGCAGACAAGGGACAGATGGAATTATATCTGCGATGGCTTCAGAAGCATGAAATGCGTGAGGGAGAAGGTGAGCCGTTAGGGCTCATACTTTGTTCCTCCAAATCGAAAGAACAAATTGAACTTCTTCAGTTGGACCAAAGTCACATTCGCGTAGCGCAATACCTTACTGAACTTCCCCCAAAAAAATTACTGTTGCAGAAATTACACCAGGCGATTCAACTGGCGAGGTCACAATTTCCTAAAGAAGATAAAACGTAAACCCACAATCACTTTTTATTTTACGTTTGTCTGATCCGAAGGATTCCTTACGGAAAGGAACTCCGAAGGAGAAGCCCGACTCAAATTTTTATTTCATGGCTCACATGCTAACTTCTGTAACAAGCAGGATGGGTTCGCTCTCGCTCTTCCTTTCTATCTCACTTTCACTCCCATTTTCCCTTTCAGCCCAATCATTGAGCAAGCCCCTCGGCAATTTCAAAGCAGTGAAAAAACTCTCCAATGGTATTTCCATTCAAACTGATTTCGGAAATATGAAAGCCGTGGTGTATTCTGCAAGCGTGATAAAGATTGACATCACGCAGCATTCATCGTTTGATGATTTTAGTTATGCTGTAGTTGCAGCACCGGACGCAAAAACCAAATGGGATTTGGTGGAGAAAAAAGATACGATATACATCACCACCGATTCTCTCACTCTCGCGATCTCGAAAAGACCTGTTCGCATTTCTCTCTACGATGTAAATCACAGGTTGATCAATGGCGATGATGCTGCATTCGGCACATCGTGGATCGGCGATGAGATCACGACCTACAAAAAACTTTTTCCGGATGAAAAATTTATAGGGCTTGGAGAAAAAACCGGTGACCTTGATCGCCGCGGCAATGCCTATGTGAACTGGAACACCGATGCATTTGGCTATTCTGATCACACTGATCCGCTCTATTGTACGATTCCTTTTTACATCGGAATTCATGATGGAATGGAGTACGGAATTTTTCTTGACAACTCTTCGCGAACTCAATTCAACTTCGGGGCTTCACAAAATCGCTTCTCGTCTTTTGCCGTGGAAGATGGCGATATGAATTACTTCATCATTTACCACGCTGCAATTTCAAAAATCATAGAGTCATATACATGGCTCACAGGAAGAATGCCGATGCCGCCATTGTGGTCGCTTGGATTTCATCAATGCCGCTGGAGCTATTATCCTCACAGCAAAGTGATGACGATTGCAAAAATGTTTCGCGAGAAAAAAATTCCGTGCGACGTATTGTGGTTTGATATTCACTACATGCAGGACTACAAAGTGTTCACATGGAATCACGATCGCTTTCCAAATCCAAAAGGAATGCTTGATACCCTCGGGTCCATGGGATTTAAAAATGTCTCGATCATTGATCCGGGAATAAAGGCAGAGCCGGGATATTTCGCCTATGATGATGGCCTGAAAAACAATTCATTTATTAAATATCCCGACGGAACAATTTACAATGGTGCTGTGTGGCCCGGCTGGTGCGCTTTTACTGATTATACAAACCCCGCAGGAAGAACCTGGTGGGGAAAATTATTTCAGCAGAATATTAAAGATGGTCTCGATGGTTTTTGGTGTGACATGAATGAAGTAGCAACCTGGGGACAAAGTGTTCCGTCAAACCTGGTCTTTAATTTCGATGGACATCCCAATACTTATCGAATGGGAAAAAACATTTTCGGATTTCAAATGGCGCGCGCTACTTATGAAGGAACAAAGCAACTGTTCAGCAACAAGCGTCCATTCATACTCACACGTGCGGGCTATGCGGGCCTGCAACGGTACGCTGCGATTTGGACAGGAGACAACCTCGCTGAAGACGGACACATGATGTTGGGTGTTCGCTTGGTGAGTTCACTCGGATTGAGCGGCGTTCCGTTTGCCGGAGTGGATGTTGGAGGATTTGCTGGCGAGGCGACCCCCGATTTAATGGCGCGATGGGTTTCTATCGGTGCATTCACACCTTTTTTTCGCGCACACAAAGTCATCAATGCAAAAGATGCAGAGCCATGGGCATTCGGAGAAAAGACAGAAGATATTTGCCGCAACTATATTCAGCTTCGGTACAATCTGCTTCCATACATCTACTCAACATTTTATGAGGCCACACAAACCGGAATGCCCGTGCAAAGAAGTTTGGCGATCAATTACACAAGTGACGAAAAAATTTATCATGGCAATGCAGTGAATGAATATTTATTCGGCTCATCGTTGCTGGTAATTCCTTACGTCACCACGCAAGCCACAGTACCCGCATATCTTCCGGCAGGTGAATGGTATGATCTGTATAACAACCAAAAATATTCAGGCAGCAACGAGTTTTATTATGATGCGCCGGTTGAAAGGCTTCCCGTGTTTGTAAAAGGTGGTGCAATCATTCCCATGCAATCCCCGGTTCAAACCACCATAGAAAAACCTGATGACACTCTTACCATTCATGTTTATGATGGGGAAGAGAAAAATAGTTTCATGTATTACGAAGATGCAGGCGACGGGTTCGATTACCAGAGTGGAAATTTTTACAGGCGAACCATGATGTTCGATCCTTCTTCAAAACAAATTGTAATGGATAAGGTGGATGGAAATTTTTATTCTCACTTCAAGAATATCAAACTGGTGTTTCACGGATTTGATGGACTAATAAATTCAATAACCGTAAATGGTGTTATTACAAATGTGAAACAAGAAGACATTCGAATGATTGCAGCTCTTTCGAATTTTGATGCGCCCGGAACTGAAGGAAAGGAGTCCGGAAATCTTTTTCCTGTTGTTATGATGAAGAATGTCAATGACAAAATTGTAATTGGCTGGTAGCAGGAAAAGAGGAGAACTTCAGCGAAGGAGTGCGAAATTCAATTTAATTGCTTCACAAACTTTTACTTCACAATTTTGACACTCATTCTTCCGCCATCTGCCGTTGAGATGACAAGATAATATGAGCCTGGTGGTATTTCATCGCAGACATAGATTTCTTGTTCATGTTCTCCCTGGTCTTGTTTTTCGTTTTCAACAAATGTTGCCAGTACACTTCCATGGATATCCATCAATCGAATACAAATTGTTTCTTGATTTCTTAGTTCATACTTTAACGTAGCGGTTTGATTAATTGGATTAGGATAAATAAATACAGAATTGTCAGTGTCAGAAAAATCTATTAATCCAACAGCGAATTCAGAAATATACCGCGCTAAAGCGAAATCCTCGAGAGTGTAGTATGCAGTTTTGTCTCCTGCCAATATTATCTTTCCGTCTGATTGTATTGCCACACTACGACATGCACTCCATTGAACACCAAAGTCAGTGATTACTGAACCGTTGGAACCGAAACTGTTGTCAAGGCTACCATCGGTATTGTATCGGATCATAGCAAAGTCATTTGATGCTTGTCCGCCTGCAATAATTTTCCCATCAGTCTGCATAGCCACAGCGTTTGCAATCCCATTTGTATTTCCATTCAATAGGCTGATTACTTTACCATCTGAGTCAAAACTATTATCCAGTGTACCATCACTATTATACCGAATCAGACCGAAGTAGTTGTGATTTTGATAATCAACCGTGCCGACCGCTACTATTTTGCCGTCTTGCTGTATAGTTATTGCATGGGCTTCATCTGATAGACCGTAAAAGTTTGTGGTCTTTTTGCCATTAATTCCA
>DASRAJ010000133.1:0-108125 GCA_035638255.1 Chitinophagales bacterium | reverse complement strand
TGAATTTAAACCTCGGCGTCTGCTACGACCTCCTCAAAGAGTATTCAACCTCGGAAAAGTATTTCAGAGATGCTCTCGGGCTTTATTCATCAATGAATGACAAAGCAGGCATGGCAAAGTGCGATAACAACATTGGACAATCGTTGCAGATGCAAAATAAGCCCGGTAATGCCATACCATTTCTTAAGGCTGCATTACTGCTTCAGGAAGAATTAGGTGATAAGAATGGCATAGCGGCTACATTTTGTTCACTTGCGAAGCTTAACTATAATATAAAGAATTACGATGAAGCCATGAAACTGTCTAAACAATCACTTCAGAGGACAATTGAAATCGGGAACAAGCAACTCGAATTGGATAACTACAAGCTGTTGCAGGAAATAAGTTTCGAGGAAGGGAATTATAAAGAAGCATATAGTTACTTAGACAAAACAACTGCATTAAAAGATTCTCTCTTCAATGAAAATAAGACTCGTATCATTAATGAATTGCAAACCAAGTATGGAACAGAGAAAAAGGAGCAGCAGATAATATTTCTTAATCAGAAGAGCAAAACCGAAAGTCTGCAGCGAAATATTTTCCTGATTGGATCTGTTGCTTTGGTCATGATACTCATCGCTTCAATTTTTATTTTCTTTCAGCAGCGGCACATCTCGCGGCAAAAGATATTCATTCAGGATCGAAAGATTTCATCATTAATGCAAGAGCAAACGATCAATACGTACAATGCCATGATTGTGGGGCAGGAAGAAGAACGCAAACGCATTGCCATTGACTTGCATGACCGTCTCGGCAGTATGCTATCCACGGTAAAAGTATATTTTTCAGCGTTCAAATCTAAAAAAGAGGGCAATGATTTACAAAGTTCACAGCTTCATGATAAGGCTACTTCTTTGCTCGACCTGACTTTTGATGAGTTGAGAAAGATTACCAATGATTTAAGCACGGGCATGATCACTGATTTGGGATTACGACCTGCCATCGAAGATTTGTGTGAAACCATTTCGAAAGGGAGTAATATAAAATGTAAAACTCTTTTCCATAATCTTAATGAGCGAATTGATAACCAAACTGAGATCGGCATTTATCGAATCACGCAAGAGTTGTTAAGTAATATACTGAAGCATGCACAAGCAAAAAACATCACCGTACAACTCAATAAAATTGATGAGACACTACAAGTTACGATAGAGGATGACGGAATAGGTTATAATTATAATGAAAAAATAAAATCGGCGGGAATGGGTCTGAAAAACATATTAACGAGGGTGGAAAAGCTTGGCGGTAAATTTCATGTAGACTCGGTCGCACAAAAAGGATCTTTTTCTTTTCTGGAAATTCCGATCGGAACTGATGCGCTCGATTCAATTCATCAAATATAGTCTCCATGATTTCCATTGTTATTGCAGATGATCATCAAATGTTCATTGACGGCATCAAAGTGTTGCTCCAGCAGGAACCTGATATTGCTGTCGTTGGTCAGGCATTGAACGGGAAAGAATTAGTTGACTTGCTTGATAAGCAATCAGCAGACATTATTCTTATGGATATTAATATGCCTGTTATTGATGGAATGGAGGCTACCAAAATCATCAGGAAAAAATATCCGGCAATTAAGGTTCTTATGCTGACGATGTATAATTCAAGGCAGTACATTACGAGCATGATCGCTGCAGGTGCAAATGGATATATTCTTAAGAATACCGGAAAGGAAGAACTAACGAAGGCGATTGAAGCTATCTATCGTGGTGATACTTATTATAGTCAGGAGGTCACTAATCGCGTGATGGAAAGCTTTCGTAAAAAAGACATACACCTTGAAAGCAATCCTGAATTGACGCCCAGGGAAAAAGAAGTATTGATCCTTCTTGCTGAAGAATTTACAGCGTCAGAGGTCGGAGATAAGTTAAATATCAGTCGCTCTACAGTGGAAGCCCACCGAAAGAACATGCTTAGCAAGTTCAATGTACGTACTACTGTAGGGCTCGTGAAGGTCGCGATTGAGCGAGGCTTAATAGATTAAATTTTATAAAACTTCTCTCCCCTTTTACAACTATTTTATAAAATACCCATTAGTGGGGATAGTTATGACCTATCCTTAAAATACCTTTGATTCTTCATCTTTTGGATAATTAGTTTTTAACCCCTGTTGGCGCAATTCCCAGCCGGGTCTCAAGCATAGTCAGATGTTGGGTGTGTGGTAAGTCATAAGTTATTACAAAGAAAGTAACAGATGATTGAACTTGATTTAAAGAAAGTAAAAGCGGCGGTTATGGTATTGCGCTCCATAAGAAACCCTCTGCGCACAAAGATACTTGCCCTTATAGATGCAAACCCCGGCATTACGGTTTCAGAAATTTTTTCGAGGATGCGCCTGGAACAGTCAGTGACTTCCCTGCATGTAGGCTCCCTCAGACGATCGGGCATTGTTCGAACGGAACGGGCAGGGAAAAAAATTCACTATTATGCTGATTACGAAAATATCAAAGCAATTTCACTACTCGTAAATCAGTTGGCAAAATACTACAAAGGCACCCGATCAAAAAAGGTAAAAGACAGTACAAGCAGCACACAGCCAACGAAGCGCATATATTAATCACTCAAAAAGTGTTGGTGACAAACACGCACGTTGGCTCGAAAAATCGCGCTATCAGATTGGATCAAAAACATTCAGTGCGCTGCCATAATTTCTTCCCATAAAAAAACTGTGGCTATCTACACTTACAAAATCGTTGCAGGCACTTTCAAATTACATCGCTGCCTGCAAATTACTTTCTTCCTCCTGGCTATCTGCCTGGTGCGATTCATATAACGGTTGCTTTTTCGGCAGCACTACAATAAAGGCTGATCCTTCTTTCACCTTGCTGTGAATCTTAATAAACCCTTTATGATTCTCTACAATCTTTTTACAGATCGCTAACCCGATGCCTGTGCCCTTATATTCCATGGTACCATGCAAGCGTTGAAAGATGCCGAATATCTTCTCACTATATTGTTCTTCAAACCCGATTCCGTTATCAGTAACCGACACACCGGTAAAATCGTTGGGATCAATGTTCCACTCTCGTGCTTCCTTCTCCTCCACCTTATATTCCTTCACAGAAATTACGGGCTTAGGCTTATCGTTAAACTTGAGCGCGTTGCTTATGAAGTTTTGAAAGAGCTGGTGCATTTGCCCCGGCACGCCTTCTATGTTTGGCAGCTCATCAACTCTTATTTCTGCGTTTGTCTCTTTGACAGCTATCTCGAGATCATCAATAATATTTTTAAATATCGTATTAAGATTGCAGGAAGCGAATGCAATATTTTTGTTTGAGAGCTTTGAAAAAGTAAGAACGTCATCAATCAACAACTGCATGCGCGCGGCGGAGTTGATCATCTTGTCGAGATAATTCAAATCCTGCGGATTGAGTGTCCCGTCCACTTTGGTCCTGAATAGGTTTCCGAACGCCTGAATTTTTCGAAGCGGCTCCTTCAAATCGTGTGAAGCAACAGAAGCAAACTGCATCAGGTCGTAGTTCGATTGCTCAAGCTGGTTATTGGTTGCAATTAATTTCCCGGAAGTGATTTTCAGATCCTCGTACCCCTGTGCAAGAAGATCAGCCGCTTTCTTTTTGCTGGTAATATCCGTGAAGGTCATGACCAATCCGTCCAGCATTTTTACCGAAACAACTTCAAGCCATTGACCTGATGCCTCTCTGAAATATTCGAAGTGACCGGTTCCTCCTCTTTCAACGACGCGAACCATGTCTTCAAAATAAAATGCTTTGATGTCGGGATATTTTTCGAGCATGCGGTGACCGATAAGATTTTCCGGTCTCTCATTCAACATTTCAGCAACCTTATTGTTTACGGTGAGCCATTCAAAATCAACAATATTATTCTTCTTATCACGAACAGCATTCAATGCTGCAATGCCGCTGATGGAGCTGTTGAAAATTCCCTGAATGATTCCTGAAAGTTTTTTTACCTCGCTGATGTTAATGAAGTTGAGCACAACACCGTCCGTTCTTTTATCCTGCCGGAAGTAGGGCCGAATTTGCATCAGGAAATATTTCCCGCTCTCCATTTCAACTTCTTTCTCAATTGATTTCTCTGTTTTCATTACTGACTTGATATTATTGATTAAGTCGAGTGACCTGAAATTGGTGGTGATGTCAACCAGCGAGCGTCCAACATCACTCGCAATCAGGTTCACCTGCGTGGTAACTACAGGGCTGAATTTGCGAATAATGAGTTTCTTATCCACGAGTATTTGCCCGATCTCCGAATTGCGCATGTAATTGTTCAGATCATCGTTCAACTCCTGCAGTTCCTTGATCTTAAGCTGATGCTCTGCGTTAACAGTGTGGAGTTCCTCGTTGAGAGACTGTAACTCTTCATTCGTGCTTTGCAGTTCTTCATTCGCGGACACAATTTCCTCGTTGCTCGATTGCAGCTCTTCATTGAATGCCTCCACTTCCTCAATGATGGTCTTCAAATTCTCTTTTGTATCATGCAATTCTTCCTCGAGCTCCGCTATGCGTTCACTCGTTAAGTTCAACGGCGATTCACCCCCGGTTTTCCTTGTAACTTTTTCCGGAATTTCTTCTTCCTTTAAGATCACAAAGTAAAATGGCTGCAGGTAGTCCTTTTGGTCCAGGTAAGGTTTTACGATGATGCTGATCTGGCGCTCCTGGTTATCGGACTGAATTTTTACATTCTTTTGAAACACCCGTACATTTTCTTTCATCGCTTTACGTAATGCGATTCCGAGTGCAATCGAGAGATCGGGCGGCACCATCCTGAGTAAGTTGAATTCAAATTTATTATCAGGAATGCTGATGAATTTTTTAAAATGTCCAATGGCCTGCTTCACATCAAAATCACGATCAATAAAAATTCCTGCAAAGTCATATTCTTCCAGTATGGTTTCTTTAAATAGTTCAGGAAGATGCGTAAGCGCATTTTTTGATTTTGTATTCGGCAATTGATATTGTGAAAACACACTTCTTTCCACCGGCGCTAAGAAGGGCTGGTAATCACTCAGGCGAGATTTTATTTCGCACCGGAAAATCTTCCATTTCTTATCTATTTCACGAAGCACATCTTTTAGCACACCGATATTTTCACTGGGGCCGAGCATTAGAAAACCATCCTTATTGAGGGCGAAATGAAAGGCTTTGAGAATGGCTTTCTGAAGATCAGAATTCATGTAGATGAGCATGTTACGGCACGTAATGAGATCAAGCATGCTGTACGGCGGATCTTTCCCAATGTCGTGATGTGCGAATACCACCATCTTGCGAATGAGCGGGATCACCTTATACATGCTCCCTTCATTGATAAAATATTTCTGCACAAATTCTTTCGAAACATCCATCACTGCTTCTTCAGAATACATTCCGCGTGAAGCAATTTCCAATGCCTCATCATCAATATCGGTTGCGAAAATTTTTATCAGTTGTTCACTGAGATTATTTTTCTCCATGTATTCCTGCAACAGCATGGCAATGGAATATGCTTCATCACCGGTGCTGCAGGCTACTACCCAAATCTTAACAATATCTTTGGGTTTCTTATTCGAGAAGAGTGCAGGGATTACTTTGGTTCGCAATTCTTCAAATGCTTCCTCATCTCTGAAAAACTTTGTCACGCGCAACAGGAATTCCTGCGCAATCGCTTTTACTTCATCAGGGTTTTGCTGCAGAAAAAGTGAATACTCGCGAAGGGTACGAATGTTTTTCTCTGCCATTCGCTTCGCCATTCTTCTATTGATAGTTGGTCGCTTGTAATTGCTGAAATCATATCCTGATCCTTTTTGAATCAGGTCAAGAATATCGCGAAGTATAAATTCTTCACGCTGATTAAGCTCATTGTACGAGCGAAGCAGCGGTGCTTCTTTAAGGTACTCGATCATTTCATCCGGAATCATTTCAGGAGGAAGAATGAGATCGGCATATCCCGTGCTGATGGCGCTGTTAGGCATGCCATCGAAAGCGGCAGTAATGGGATCCTGAACGATCACCATACCCCCATTGCTTTTGATCGCTTCTATTCCTTTGGTACCATCGGTGCCCGTTCCAGAAAGAATTATCCCGATCGCATTTTTTCCTTTATCTGCTGCCATTGATTCGAAAAAAACATCAATAGCATTGTTGGGCACCTGCGTTCTTTCCTTCTCTTCTAATTTCAACATTCCCTTGTTGAGCGTCATCATTTTTCCGCTGGGGATCACATAGGTGCAATTGGGTTGAAGCAATAAATCATTCGCTGCTTCGAATACCTGCATGGCAGTATGCTTCGACAGTAATTCCGCCATTAAACTTTTGTAATCAGGAGAAAGATGCTGAACAATAACGTAGGAAAAGTTGGTGTCTTCGGGGAGATTATTATACAGTTCGATAATGGCATCCAGTCCCCCTGCTGAAGCCCCAATGCCAACAACCCATTCATTTGCATCGTCTTTCCCCTTTGTAATTGAACTTTCTGCCATTCTTAATATCTTCTTAAAAAAAACAATGTTAGTGATTATCTTGTGCACCGACAATTTCTATGCGAGATAAAATTTTCATTTTGCTGATAGAGGATGATGCGGATGATATTCACCTGTTGAAAGCTGCTCTTGAAAGCAATGGGATACCATATACCATGAAAGAAATTATGAGCGGTGATGAAGTGATTTCTTACCTGAAATCGTGCAATGAATTGCCACATGTGATCGTGCTTGATTTGAATTTGCCGAAAATGCACGGTAAAGAAGTGCTGAAAGCGATAAAGGAAGAGGATAGCTTGCATAAAATTCCGCTCATGGTGCTCACTACCTCTAATGCACTTGAGGATAAGGATTTTTGCCTCAAGCTGGGCGCCAATAGCTTTATCACAAAGCCTACTACGCAGGAAGAGTTTAATTCTATTATCACAACTCTTGTGTCGCTTACAAGTGAGAAGGGATGAATACCGATACTTTGTGCTGTCGCGAGTGCTTCCCCGGTAGTTTTAATAATCTTAAGTTATCACAATATAATTTCTTTAAATCAGGAAAATACCAGGGGTGGTATGGAAAAAAAATTTTTCAAATGGGTATAATCCAGTTAGCACCAATTTTATGACAAGGGCTAAAACCATCATAACATTTTTGATACAGACATTTTTAAATATTGCCCTAACCTTTCTTTTAATTTCAGTTCTTGCCGACGGACTGCTCGACTATAAAACCGGCTTTTATGTGTTGGCACCTTTTATTCTTGGCTTGACCTTTTGGATTTTATACTTTTTCTACATCCAAACAATTAATTTTAAAAGGAAAACTATTAGCTCTCTTAACTACTCATGGACCATCGCATTCATTTTTATAAACGTTATTATCATACTTTTCAATTACCTGTCCTGGATAGACTTGTTTGACGGAACCACAGAAACTATGTTTCCATAAAGATAAAAATTTTACGCATTGATGTCACGGATGTTCGAGTAGGGAATTTAGCTATGTAAAAGAGTGCCATTTGAAGTTTTATTTTTTATCTTTGACAGAGATTATCTGTGCTCAATTGGTCTTTAACCACCACCTTTGAGGTCATGAAAAAGATAATAGATTAATGTGGAACAATCAGGGCAAAACACTTTGTGATCAGCCTTTTTTTTCAGGTAGTGATAAAAAAATATAAAATGAAAGCACAAAAGAAACCCGTTGTTATTGATTTTTTGCCTGTAAATGACGAATCTGCTGCAATGGCAGAAATTAAAAAGTGGGTAGAAAATTTTGGAGACAATCCTGACGATCATTTTTATCATAAGGATGGAGAAGGAATATTTGTAAAAACATTAGAAGGCAATTCTTATGCTGTAACAATCAAAGATGTTGTAATAAGAGGTATTCAAGGAGAATATTATCCGTGCAAAAAAGATGTGTTCGAGCAGACTTATGATGTTCTATCCTAATGGCGAATAATTACCGAATTCCGGTCGCTGAGGTTAGCTTATTCCGACCGAAATTTGACTCATAAATAAATTAAAAGCCCGGTGTATGAGATGAATACCAGCTAAGCAGTTTATCCACCTGATCCTTGTGCGCGCTCAGCCACTTTAAAACATCTTCATCACCGGAAGATTGCTGAATGTAATAACAAAATGCTTCAGTGTTTTCTGACTCATTCAGATCGCTGAAAAAGTCAACGTAATAATCCCACCAGAAACCCTTGTTATCCTTTTTCAATCTGCTTAATACTGAGAATAGCGATTTTGAATTTTCATAGAATAATTGCTCTTCGGATTTATCCTCATTCACTTCAAGGTTCTTCGATGCTTCCAGCATGGAAATCATTACTTCAGCACCCCGAAAAGGATCATTGGCATCACCTGCACTCATGCTAATGTTGATTTGAGTTTCAGATTCTTTTTCTACGCCACGTTTCAATTGCTCATAAAGCATGTCAAGAGCTTTAACGGAGCGATCACCTTCAGGCTCAAGAAAAAGAAAGTGACACAAGGCCATCACACTTTGCACGCGATGTGACTTATCCATCATGATATAAGCAAGAATCATGTGCGCACTTGAATGAGAGGGGTTTATTTTAAGATCCTCAATGGCTTCTTTCTCTGCATCCTCGTCCTGATGAGCTTGAAAGTATGTAACGGCAAGATTATAATGCAAAAGAGAGCTACGTGGAAATTTTTTTATGCCCTGCTTATACACTTTGATTGCATCAGGGGATTTACTTAAAGCATCATAAGCAGATCCCATTAAAATGTAAGAGGGTTCGGAGTTTTTAGGATCTTGCCGGATTGCCTTTTCGCTAAATTCAATTGCCTTTTCATACTTCCCCATTTTATAATATGCATTGCCTATTCCATAAAGTGCCTCTGAAGATTTAGAATTTATGTCAAGGGCCTCCTGAAACTTCTCAATAGCCTTTTGAAACTCGCCTGAATGATTGAGTTGAACACCTTCCTTTATGAGAGCCTCTTCAGCCGTCTGGGCTCTTAGTGCAGAGGAACAAAGAAGCAGAAATAAAAACACTGATACTTTCTGGAATTGTTTCATGAGCGGAAGTTTTCATCGGCAATTTAGCATTATTATGACTAACCCACAAGGTAAAGGCTTTGCAAACTCCTTCTTTTACCGTAGTTGCTTTTGTTCAACAAACACGGCGCGTTTACGTCGAGAATAGGGTCTGCATATAGATCTCAACGACACGGACGGTGGAATAGAACCATCAACAGATAAATATGTTTCACAGGCAATTACTGGTTTATCTTACTCACAACAATCCGTAGTTTGTTGTCGAGATGCAGGGTATCACTGGTTAACTCTACGCGCTCACCGGAAGTTAATACCTTGTACTCATCTCCCAGTTTTACCCTGCTGATCACAGCATCAAAGTCTTCACCGTTATCATCTTTCATAGTAGCGGTGTAACCATCTTTTCCATTTTCAATAGTCTGAACGGTTCCCCTGATTTTAAAATCTTTATCCGATGAGCAGGAACTTATGCTTACCAGGTTAAGCACTGCCAATATTAATAGGGTGAAGGGAAAGATGAGGGTTCTGTTTTTCATTTTCAATTTCGGGATTTAAAGCAAAGATAGGTAAAGCGATTGCCGCCTGTTTACAGAAGCATCTATGAAACTTTCGATAACGCTCAAGTACTTGTTGCAAACCCAAATTCATAGGCGTCAATGTCAGGAATTGTATCACGTTTTACACCTGCCACCTCTTTAGTGATCCAGGAAATTGAGATGCCTTCATCATTGGATTGTTCTTGCCGGGTATAGTGAAAGATTTTTTGAGCATATCTTTTGAAGTGAATTGATAACAATAAAAACCAGATTGTCCATGAAGCGATTGTATTTTTCTCTTGCAATACTGTTCAATGTTTCCTTCGCACTATGCCAGCAGCCCGATACCAGTATAAATTCTTCGCCAACTACGGAGGTATCAACTTCACCAAAAAGTAATGCTGATCTGCACCCCTATCGTCTCAATTACTGGATCGAGGGTGGAATTATTGGGATTGGGATGACTAGCAATGTGCTTTCTATCAACAGAATTCAGGGGAAAGAGCTGATTACGGATGTAGAAATATCGGTGCTACCGACGGTTCCTGTGAATAAGTTTGATAGTTGGGCATTGGACCTCGATCCGTCGAAAAGGGCCCAATGGGATCAAACTGGTGATTATCTGCTTGGAGGAATCATTTTATTACCGGGGCTGCTCACCCTAAACCGGCAAATCCGCAATGACTGGCTTCCGCTTGTAACCATGTTTGCAGAAGCACATACAGTAGTTTTTGGTATTTATAATTTCAGTCCGCTCGGACCCACTTTCCAGGAAAGGTTCCGTCCCGTAGTCTACTATGATAGCGTCCCTCTTTCCGAGAGGCAGGACGGAAACAACCGGAATTCATTTTACAGCGGGCACGTTGCCTCTGCAGCGCTTTCCACATTTATGATGGTGAAAGTGTATTCTGATTATCACCCGGAGATCGGTGCGAAAAAATTTTTACTGTATGCAGCAGCAGCCATTCCACCACTTGCATTGTCGTATGTAAGGGTGCTGGCATTAAAACATTTTCCCAGTGACAATATGGTAGGATTGGGCCTTGGGATAATTTGCGGGATAGCAATTCCGGAGCTTCATAAGCATAAAAATAATCGTGCTTCACTTGGAATGTTCACTACACCGGAAGGTGGTGCGGGTTTAAGTTTTAGGTGGAATCCCGGATGATATCAGAATTGAATCCCATTAGAAAATATATTCTCCCATATTGTCAACCTTTACAGCCAATGCTAACTTCTTCTCTTCAAAAAGGTCATACCCTTGCTTCAGGTTTTTCCAAAATGAAATTAAGGTGTTATCTCCATTGGCTTTTTCTGTGAGCAATTGCATTCCTTCTTCATTCATAATGCCCGGGAAAATGTAGACAGGAATTCTATTCTGTCCATTGCTTTTGGCTTCCACAGCAAGCAAATAAATTTCTTTGATCTTGTCATTAGTCATGGGAATGCATCCAATAGTAATGCAATTACCATGAATAAAAATATCGCCGCCTAAATTCTTCTTTACGCCAAGGATCCGGTCTGATTGATTGGGATAATTTATTCCCAGTGATAAATAAAAAGCAGAAGCCGGATTAAATTTTTCAATATAATAAAAACCTTCGGGCACTTGCCCATCACCCTCTTTTCTTTTTGGACCCAGCATTCCTGAAGAGGCGCAAATATCATAAGTATGAATAAGCTGAAATTGTAAATCGGAAAATGATTTTGCCCACAGTTCTAATTTACGCTCCTGCTTAAAAATTCTGATGAGCATGCTGAAATTATCCGGGTTAATATTTTTTTTCCGGAGCATTTCCTTTACCCCTTTCTCTTTTTCGCTGTACGCTGCTCGTACCCTCTCATATTTTTTCTGCTGATCACGAAATGATTCCGGAAGGGAGAAGGAATAGAATAATAAAATCAAAATAAAAACTTTAAAAGATTTCATCGCGAGGTCAAATTTAATTGATGATTTATAATAAAACAGCTTTAAAGTTTATAAAAAATTGCAGATATCTCCTTTTTTAGAAAATCGCTGCAAGTTGCGAGAAACTTGTCCACCCAAAATGTGGACAAAGACCAGCAACAGCTAAAAACAGGACACAATCTAAGGCGCACAAAAGGTGTGAATCATGTAACTCTTTTCAAGAATTATGTAATATATCCCATTAACATCGATATAACTTTGCATGTTTCATAAATATTTTCTGCCCAATTTATATCCTCAGACAAGATTAGGATAGACATTGGTTTATTTAATATTCTTTTCATCTTTAAACGATGGCAAAATGAAAAAAAATTACACAGTTTTTTTACTGCTATTCATTGTTTACTACACGGCTTTTTCCCAAGGTACATGGACTCCAAAACTTAATTTCGGCGGAGGAATGCGCTACATTGCTGTAGGCTTTTCTATCGGCGCCAAAGGATATATAGGAACAGGATATGGCAGCAGCGGGATGCAGCATGATTTCTGGGAATGGGACCCGTCAACAAACGTGTGGACACAAAAAGCTGACTTCGGTGGCGCGGCAAGATACTTTGCCACAGGTTTTTCCATTGGCACCAAAGGATATATTGGAACGGGATACGGCAGCAGCGGCATCCTCGAGGATTTCTGGGAGTGGAACCAGTCAACAAACGCATGGACGCAAAAAGCTGATTTCGGTGCCGGAGAACGTTACTATGCAACAGGCTTTTCCATCGGCACCAAAGGATACATCGGAACAGGAAATAACTATAACGGGATGCAGCAGGACTTCTGGGAATGGAACCAGTCAACAAACGTGTGGACTCAAAAAGCTGATTTTACAGGCGGAGTAAGATACCTTGCCGTAGGTTTTTCCATCGGCACCAAAGGATATATAGGAACAGGATTCGGCAGCAGCGGCTATGAGCAGGATTTCTGGGAATGGAACCAGTCATCAAATACCTGGACGCAAAAACTCAATTTCCCCGGGGCAGCAAGGTATATGGGAGTGGGCTTTTCAATAGGAACTAAAGGATATATTGGTACTGGAAATAGTACAATAGGCGTTCAACAGGATTTCTGGGAATGGGACCCGTCAACAAATGTGTGGGTACAAAAGGCGAGTGTTGGCGGAGTGGAAAGGTATCTCAGCATTGGCTTTTCTATAGGTACTAAAGGATACATCGGAACAGGATATGGAAGCAGCAGCATGATGCAGGATTTCCGGGAATATGATCCTATTGATGTTCTTCCTATCGGGATTCTTTCCTTTACTGCAAGCGTCGAAGAAAACAGAGTAGCAATAAATTGGAGCACTGCCAGCGAAATCAACAACGATTATTTTACTATTGAAAGAAGTCCTGATGCCAATAATTTTGAACCCATAGGCAATGTGAAAGGGGCAGGTAATTCAAACAATACCTTGTTCTATTCATTTGTTGATATGAACGTACACGATGATATTAATTATTATCGCTTAAAGCAAACCGATTATGATGGTAAATCCACCTATTCTGAAACAGTAACTGCAGAGATGAAAAACAATTTTGGTTTTACTGTTTTTCCTAACCCTGCCATAGACAAAATTATTATTGCAGTGAACAATAAGATCAGCCGCGGCACTATTCAACTATTCAACGTGTTTGGGGGAAATGTCTTCGAGGAAACTATTGATAATTCAGCAACGAAAGAGATAAACCTCAAAAATATTTCTCACGGGATTTATTTTGTAAAGGTGAGCAATGAGGAAAAATCATCTATTCAGAAATTAATTGTCGAATAAAGAAAACCACAGCTCTCCCCTATTGTCTTTCCCTCTCTGAGCAAAAAAATTGCGGCGATCTTCTTTTTAGAAAATCGCCGTAAGACATTTTACCAGCGACCTCCTGCCCGCTTAAAGATTACAATCTGAAGTCTTGAATTTTTATCTTTGATGGTGGGGATGTGCATCGAAGAAATAAAATTCACCATCTTCGCTGATGCCGATTGAAAGCTTATCATTCTTCCATAGGAATCACGAAATGTAAAACGAAAATCAATTGTTAATTCATTAATTAAAACCCTGCGGCAATGAAACACCTTTATCTTATTTTTTGCCTTGGAGTTCTATTAAGCACACGCCTGACGGCACAAATTACTTTTCAGAAAACTTATGGTGTTGAGAGTTTAAGTGACTATGCACAAAGTATAATACAGACTCCTGATGAAGGCTATTTGGTAGCCGGATTAAAGCAGGTCATTGGCACGGACTGGCGGCTTATGCTGATGAGGACCGATAAATATGGAAATGAAGTTTGGACAAAATTATTTGCCTATCCCCCTAACAGCATTGAGCCCAGTAGCATTGAAAACACCAATGACGGAAATTATATAATTACAGGATTAAGCGGTTACGATGTCTTTTTACTAAAAGTTGATACTCAGGGGAATGAAATGTGGCATAAAATCTATGAAACTCCTGATAAAGATTGGGGAAAGGAAGCTAAACAAGCATTAGACAACGGATATATTATTGCCGGTTGGCGAGCGCAGACATCCTATCCAAGCAGAAATGATATGCTGCTGGTTCGTACCAACGAAGACGGAGATACTTTGTGGACAAGAGTATATCACAATGATGGCATTTCTAATACGGGATATGCTATAGACCAGTTACCTGATTCAAGTATAGTTCTTGCAGGAACAACGGGTTTATCAAGCACAAACTTATACATAGTAAGGGTAAAATTTAATGGCGATACCATCTGGACAAAAACAATAAATAGCCTTATCTCCGGTACTGCTTATGATGTAACGCTTGCTGACAATGGAAATATTATTGTAGCCGGATATTCCACATTAAATGGTTGCTCTCAACCCGTTTCAGTGGAGATGGACCTAAATGGAAATTTAATCTGGTATCAAATCTATACTGACGGACCTTGCGGATGGGCATACTCTGTTACCAAAACATCAGACAATGGATATGCGCTTTTCGGCTTGGATGAAAGTTATGATTGCTACCTGATAAAAACAAACAGTTCCGGTAATCAACAGTGGTTTAAAAAGTTTCATGAAAGAGATGCTAACTATGGCTACTGCATGAGGCAAACATCAGACGATGGATTTATTATGACAGGAATTACAAGTTCTAATGGTTACTATCCCGACATCCTTCTTATTAAAACAGATAGCACAGGAAATGTTTTGAGCGGAATTAATGAAATACAAAATGCAGATATTTTTCTAATTTTTCCGAATCCCACAAGTAATAATTTAGAGATTCAAAATAATTCAAAGCAGGTACCTCAATTCTCTTGTTACAATTCTTTGGGAGAAAAAGTCATCAGCAAATTATTGACAAACAAAACAAGCATTATAGATTTATCTGCTTACTCAAACGGCATTTACTTTTACAACCTGGGCAATGACAAGCAAATAATTGAGAGTGGAAAAATAATAAAACAGTAGCGCTTGTGGAAAGAGAAGTGCCATTCCTAATCAAGTAGGCGGCCCCAAGAACTTGACGGAGCGTTTATAACAGCACAATACGAGTGAGTGTCGCATAAGTAGATAAAACAAAATTGTACATCGAAGAAATATAATTCAACATCTTCGCTGATGCCGATTGATAGTGCAGCGTTAAAGAACTGAAAACCTTAGGCACAATTGTATGGACAGACCTGAAAATATTAAAGAATTATCTGCAAACATTTGGAAGAACTGTCGACACAGACCAACCAGAACGGAAACCCAACCGTTTGACGAACAACTTAAAAGAGTGGACATTAAAGATTTCATAGTCTACAATTTTTTAAACCATCACGGGACTGCATTAAGAGAACTATTACTTTCAACTTTTCAATTTTGGAAAGACCTGAACTATCAGGGTTGGAACTACATTTTTGACAAACTAAGGGGAAACGGATTAGCTGAATATTACATGGCAGTTATTGCAAATCAATATTTAGGTATTGACCCTAAATATAAATCGACACGTGCAGTTGAAATTTTTTATGTCACAATAGCTGACCAAAAAACTCAAAGTGGAAAACCATCACTATTTGTTGGTGATATGCAGGATGAACTTAGAGAAATGGAACAAGAAGAATTGAAGGAAAGCTTTGGAATTACGATTCAGAACTTCGTGGAACTTAGCAATAGATTAAAGAGAGACAAAATGAATATTCCTATGGCTAAAAGCTTTTGGTCAAAACTGTGGCGCAAATAACAACTGTGCCTGACAGGTTTGGTTTAGGGAGCTGACGAACAAGGACTCATCATTAATGCTGTTGTTGGACTTTGCGCTGTTAATGCTTATGAGTTGAGCCAGACCAACAACAGATGCAAGAGCGCTTAACTTTCCTCAGTATTAATGCCGTTGTTGGTCTTTGCGCTGTTAATTGAGCCAGACCAACAACATATGCGAGAGCCGCTCAACTTCCCCTCAGTATTGAGGATTGGTTCTCATCATAAGCATTCACAAAGACAAACAATCGCAAGGGAATCTTAATGTCATTACGCGCCTAAAATGTTGTGTTGAGTAAGTCCGGAAGAATAGTTCTGATGAAATGAAACTTCCAATATCATCTCAAATAGTTTTTATCTTGTGCATCGTTTGTCGTGAAGTTCAATAAATAATTCTCTCACTAAAAATTTTCTTCCATGAAAAAAAATCTCTCTCTCCTCCTGCTGCTGATTTTTCTTGTTCAAATCAGATCAACCTTTGTAAGCGCACAGCAACCACTTGCCGCCCCGGTAAAAGTGACTTCTGTTGAAGGCATTACCGAATATGATCTTGCGAATGGTTTGCGGGTACTCCTCTTTCCTGATGCATCAAAGCCAACAGTCACCGTTAATATCACTTATCTCGTTGGTTCCCGTGTTGAAGGTTATGGAGAAACCGGCATGGCACACTTACTTGAGCACATGTTGTTCAAAGGTTCTACGAGCCATAGGAACATTCCCCAGGAATTAACTTCACACGGAGCACAACCAAATGGAACAACATGGTATGATCGCACCAATTACTTCGAAACATTTTCAAGCACTGATGAAAACCTGAATTGGGCGCTCAGTCTTGAAAGCGACCGCATGGTAAATTCATTCATTAAGAATGAAGACCTCCAATCAGAATTTTCTGTGGTGAGAAATGAATTTGAATCCGGAGAAAATGATCCGAGCGGAGTGCTCGAAGAGCGCGTAATGTCTACGGCATACCTGTGGCATAACTACGGCAAGTCAACCATAGGATCAAAGGAAGATATAGAGAAAGTTCCCATCGAAAACCTGCAGGCATTCTATCACAAATATTATCAGCCCGACAATGCCGTGCTCATTGTTGCCGGAAAAATTGATGAAGCAAAAACAATCAATCTTGTAAACAAGTACTTCGGTTCCATTCCTAAGCCGCAAAGAATTATTCCAAAGGAATACACCACTGAGCCAACACAGGATGGTGAGCGCTTCGTAGAGCTCAAAAGAGTCGGAGATGTTCAGGTTGTTTCCTGTGGCTATCACATTTCTGCAGGATCATCTTCCGATTATGCCGCCATTCCGGTGCTGAATGACATTCTCACTAATGTTCCCTCAGGAAGGTTGTACAAACAATTGGTTGAAACGAAAAAGGCGACAGCCGTTTACGGATATGCTTACGCTCTGAAAGATCCCGGCTTCGCGTATTACTATGCTGAAGTCCCGAAGGATAAATCACTCGATGATGCGAAGCAAACTTTTCTTGGAGTATTCAATGATCTGAAGAACAATCCGGTGACTGCTGATGAAGTAAACCGGGCCAAGACCAAGCTGCTCAAGAATTTCGAACTGATGTACAACAACAGCGCATCGGTTGGATTGACGCTTAGCACTTATATTGCCCAGGGTGACTGGCGACTCTGGTTTCTCTACCGGGACCGTCTTGAAAAAGTAACGGTTGAACAAGTGAACAAGGCGATCAATGATTATTACAAGACTTCCAATCGCACTACAGGAGTTTTCATTCCTGATGCTAATCCTGATCGCGCCACCATTCCTTCAGCGCCCGACGTGTCTGCCCTAGCGAAAGATTATAAAGGCAAAGAAGCATTGAAAGGAGCTGAAGCATTCGATGCCTCCTGCGCCAATATTGATGCAAGAACAAAAACCGGGAAGATTGCCGGTGGCGCTCAGTATGCTTTTCTCAAAAAAGAAACCCGCGGCAGCTCTGTAAATGCGTTGATCACGCTCCGCATCGGCAGCGAGCAAACGCTGCAGAATAAAGGCGCTCTATCTGAATTGACTGCTCAAATGCTGAGGCGTGGGACTAAGAACAAAACTTTTCAGCAGATCAACGATGGCTTCGATAAAGCTAAGGCCACTGTAAACGTCTTCGGATCCGGTCAAACTATTACCATCAGCATCTCTACAGTGAAGGATAGTTTGGTGAAAACGTTGCGCCTTGTGAAGGAAGTGTTGCGTGAACCGATTTTTCCGCAGGAGGAATTCAGCAAACTCATTGAGCAGAATTTAGCCGACATTGATCAGCAGCGAAGTGAGCCACAGTCTATCGCATTCAATACGTTCAACCGTATTCTCAATCCATACCCAAAAACTGACTTCCGCTACACAGGCACTTTTGATGAGCAGGCAGAAGAAACGCGCAACATGAAGCTGGATGATGTGAAAAAATTCTACGCTGATTTTTATGGCAGCAGCAATGCCACCGTAGCCGTGGTTGGTGATTTTGACGATGCAGCAGCATTGAGCGAATTGACGTCCATGCTGAAGAATTGGAACGCGAAAAATCAATACGTGCGCGCCCCGGAGCCTTTCTTCGATGTGGCTGCTCAGAACCAGAAAATAAATACACCCGACAAAGCCAACGCCATGCTTGCAGCCGGTTACAACTTAAAGCTTCGCGATGACAATGCTGACTATCCGGCCCTCATCATGGGTGACTACATGCTTGGTGGTGGATTTCTGAATTCGCGCCTTGCTGTGCGCATCAGGCAAAAGGAAGGTATCAGCTATGGTGTGGGCTCGTGGTTAAATGCAGATCCCATTGACCAATCAGGAGGATTCGGCTCGTATGCCATTTACAATCCTGACAACGCAGATAAGCTTATTGCTGCCTATAAAGATGAGATGCAGAAAATGCTGAAGGATGGATTTACCGAAGCAGAATTTAAGGATGCCGTTACAGGTTATCTGCAGGATGAAGGTGTGAACCGCTCGCGCGACAGCTATCTCACTTATGTGCTGTCAAGCAATCTCTTCCTGAAGCGCACCATGAAGTGGGAAGAAACACAGGAGAATAAGATTACAACGCTAAAGGTGGAAGATGTGAATGCTGCCATGCGTAAATGGATTCTTCCTGAAAAGATTACGTACATACAGGCGGGAGACTTTGAAAAGAAGAAGAAGAATGATTAAGAAGGATTCCCGAAGCCTCCTGATCAGGCAATATCGCTGGATTGGTCTGCCTTTGCATAAGCGTTCGCAAAGATCAATGTTTGATGCCGTTGTCGGTCTTTGCGCAGCTTGTGTTGAGCCAGACCAGCAACGAATGCGAAAGCGTTTTTAACTGCAATCAGATTTAGGATGAAAAGAATTGATGCCGTTTGATGCCGTTGTTGGTCTTTGCGCAGCTTGTGTTGAGCCAGACCAACAACGAATGCGAAAGCGTTTTTAACTTCCATCAGATTTAGGATGAAAAGAATTGATGCCGTTGATGCCGTTGTTGGTCTTTGTGTAGCTTGTGTTGAGCCAGACCAACAACGAATGCGAAAGCTTTTTTTACTTCCATCAGATTTAGGATGAAAAGAATTGATGCCGTTGCTGGTCTTTGCGCAGCTTGTGTTGAGCCAGACCAACAACGAATGCGAAAGCGTTTTTAACTTCCATCAGATTTAGGATGAAAAGAATTTCGATTTTACGTTATCAATTCCCCGGGATTGGTCTGCCTCCACAGAAGCCGAGAAACTTAATGTTAATAAAATAGAATTGCTTTTTGAATCTTTCTCCGTTCAAAAGCGAATAACTCACTTTAGCAATCACTTTTAAATCCCTGTCTTATGCTAAAGAGATACCCTCGTATTGATGCAATTGTCCAAAAAGCACGCGCTGAAGCAGGTGTAAGGCTGCTCGCTGCCGCCGGAGCGTTTGTTATCCTGATTTGGGTTTTGAAAACGGTTTGTGAGTGGCTGAATCTTTCCGTATAACATTCACGTGTAGGGTGCAGAAATGAAGCATCCACTTGTGTCTTGTTTTCATAATCATTTCTTTCCTCAAAAAAAATTGCGGCGATCTTCATTTCAGAAAATCGACACAAGCCGCTTATGGTATTATATTACATCTTTAGTCAAACGCCTTGCCCCACTTTGCGGAAAAGAAGGCTTTCGCACACCCCATCTGTTTACTCTTTAATGATCGTTCCGGTTTTCATTTCCAAGCCGCTCAGCAGAATTACTTTATACAATCCCTTAGGAAAAGAAGAAACATCGAGGTAATAGAATTCATCTCCGTTAAGTTCACCTGCAATGTCAAATACATGCTGACCAAGCATATTAACCACGTGCAATTGTATATTGCCATAATAATCGCTCATGTCAATTGAAACCTCCTCTGAAGCAGGGTTCGGAAAGATTCGCAAATCGCCTGAAGTGATTGATGGTTGCGTTAAATCGCCTTCCATTCGCGGGCCATGGCATTGGCAATCCAGTTGGTATTTCTCTTTACATGTCCATCTGAATCCGTGAGGGCAGGTTGCGTCTGCGACTTTGGTACAATTCAACTCCTGGAGAACAATGAGGCTGCTCAAATAACAGCTTCCCGACGTGCAGGTGCGCTGATTGCATTTGGTGGCAGAATGAAAACTGATGTGGTTGGTCACCTTTTGAGCGGTTTTTGCACTATCGCATCCGGAGTAAGTTGTGCTATCAGTTAACGTTTTGGGACACTTCTGCCCATAAACATTATTTGACAATTCTATAAACAACATGAATAAGAAAACCAATCCGCTAACCATTAATTTGAGTGCAGTGTTTTTCATGAATTTTATTTTTTAGGTTACGAAATATTTTCATTGCAATGTCACCGCAACTATGCCCCAGTGTATTGGCTCTGAATAAAAAACCTCCCGGTATTTTTACTCATGTAGGTTTTCCCGATCTCTGTTTCTGTCATTTGCACCTCCTTTTGTTTTAGTCATGAATCATTAGTGCAATCACCTGTCGCCAACTGAAACGGTTGAGCAGGCAGGAGTTTGGAGTAAAGAGAAAAAAATTGCTGATTGAAATTTTATCTGACCAAGGTAAATAAAGCGTTCTTAATAAATTCAAGAAATAAATAAATTAATTTGTGAAGCTCTTGTGCCCGCACCGAATTTGCATTGCGCAGTTTGCCCATGTGGCGAAAGGGAAAAGAAGAAAATCCAGCCGCGCAATCCATTGTCATCTTTTAATCGTGACGGGGTTCTTCAAAAAAAATTGCGGCGATCTTCTCTTCAGAAAATCGCCGCATCCTTTTCATCGCGGTTCGCGATACGCGTATCACGACTCGCAATTTAGTAATCCATTCCACCTCCCGGAGGCATCTGAGGCATTGCTTTTTCTTCCTTCGGCTTGTCAACAATCACACACTCGGTGGTCAGTAACATCGAAGCAATTGAAACAGCATTCTCCAATGCCACGCGGGTAACTTTGGTAGGATCAATTACGCCCGCAGCCATCAGTTTTTCATACACATCAGTGCGCGCATTGAAACCGAAATCACCCTTGCCTTCCTTCACTCTCTGAACGACGATGGAACCTTCAGCACCTGCATTTGCTGCAATAATGCGCAACGGTTCTTCAAGAGCACGACGAACAATGTTCACACCGGTTGTTTCATCATCATTCACTCCTTTCACTTTGTCAAGTGATTCAAGGGCGCGGATGTATGCAACACCACCACCCGGAACAATCCCTTCTTCCACGGCAGCACGTGTAGCATGCAAAGCATCATCAACGCGGGCTTTCTTTTCTTTCATCTCCACTTCACTTGCTGCGCCGATGTAAAGCACTGCTACTCCCCCGCTCAGCTTCGCCAAACGCTCCTGCAATTTTTCCTTGTCGTAATCGCTGGTAGTAGTTTCAATCTGCGCTTTGATTTGGTTCACGCGTGCAGCGATGTCAGCTTTCTTTCCTCCACCATTTACAATCGTGGTGTTATCTTTATCAATGAGGATCTTGTCTGCCTTGCCGAGGTATGCAAGCGTTGCATTCTCTAATTTGTAACCTTGTTCCTCACTGATCACCGTTCCTCCTGTGAGTTTGGCAATGTCTTCCAGCATTTCTTTTCTGCGATCTCCAAAGCCTGGGGCTTTCACTGCCGCAACTTTGATCGTCCCGCGAATTTTATTTACAACCAGAGTCGCGAGCGCTTCACCTTCCACTTCTTCAGAGATGATGAGCATGGGCGAGCCCTGCTGTGCCACTTTTTCAAGAATAGGAAGAAGGTCCTTCATCTGGCTGATCTTCTTGTCATAGATCAGGATGTAAGGATGATCCAACTCAGCCTCCATCTTTTCAGGATTGGTAACGAAGTAGGGAGAAAGATATCCGCGATCGAATTGCATTCCTTCCACCACTTCAACGGTGGTTTCAGTTCCTTTCGCTTCTTCTACCGTGATCACTCCCTCTTTCTTCACTTTCGCCATCGCTTCAGCAATCAGCTTTCCGATTGTGTTATCATTGTTTGCAGAAATAGATGCTACCTGTTCAATCTTTTTATTGTCATTGCCTACTTGCTGCGACTGATTCTTCACATGTTCAATCACTGCGGCTGCAGCTTTGTCCATGCCCCGCTTTAAGTCCATGGGGTTAGCACCGGCAGCAACATTCTTTAATCCGCCGGTAATCATTGCCTGTGCCAGCACAGTGGCAGTAGTAGTTCCATCGCCCGCAATGTCAGAAGTTTTTGATGCGACTTCCTTCAGCATTTGAGCGCCCATATTTTCAATGGGATCCTCCAATTCGATTTCTTTTGCTACGGTAACTCCGTCTTTGGTAATCAAGGGAGCACCATATTTTTTCTCGATGACCACGTTACGTCCTTTTGGACCGAGTGTCACTTTCACGGCATCAGCCAGCGAGTCAACGCCTTTCTTGAGACGGTCGCGGGCATCCGTAGTGTAATTAATCAGTTTTGCCATAATCGTTTTAGTTTTTGGTTTTTAGTTTTAAATAAATTGGAGATTAGGGTATTCGGGGTATTCGGGAGTCGAGCTTTTCCTAATTTCCCAATTACCTGATTACCCAATAAACTACTTACAACACAGCGAAGATGTCACTCTCGCGCATAATGAGATAATCCTGACCTTCGATGCTGATCTCAGTGCCGGCGTATTTGCCGTAGAGAACAATGTCACCTGGTTTTACTGTCGGCTTATTGCCTTTTTCATCTACTTCGCTTGCGGAAATTACTTTTCCTTTTTGCGGTTTTTCTTTTGCGGTGTCTGGGATGATGATGCCGCCCTTGGTTTTTTCTTCTGCATCAGCAGGCTGGACAACCACACGGTTTTGTGTGCCAGCAATCGGCTTGATTGAAACTTTTGCCATAATGTTTGAAATTGGTTTTGTTGAATGAAATTAAGATGAAGCTTTAAAAATCGGGACGCGAAAGTACTATCATTTGGTGTGCCATGCAAGGAAGAAGACAAAATATGTCAGATGCACGGAAAAAATTTCAATGGTCTCCGCAAGAAGTTGCGACAATATTTCACAGAGTAATTGCTCGCGGCTTGAATCCGGGATGAATAAGCGAACATGCCGCATTAAAGAAAACCCGCAAAGAGCGGGCTTTCAAACTGACTTAATGGGGGTTTGGGAGATTTCCTAATCAATGATGATTTGCCTGATAATGCTGTAATGATCAGTTCGAACTTCAACAAAATAAATCCCTGCCTCCTTATTCAAATGAATCTCAACCGTTGAGTTTGCCTCAATATCATTTCGTCTCCATATTTTTTGACCAAGCAGATCGTATACAGTGATTGCTTCAGCGTATGCACTGATGCTTAATTCAAAGTTTCCATTCGATGGATTGGGGTAAATCGCAACTTCCGGTTCAGGTAATTCTTCTAATTTCCCGGAAAGCGTTTTGAAATTTAGAGTTGAAGAGAATCCTGACGAGTTATCCGGATTACTAACGCATACTGTTTTTACTCTCCACTTATATTTTGTAGCGTTGTTCAGTCCTGTAAGAATTGTACTCGCACTTGTTATGTTTGTCTTTGCAATCCATGTATTGTTGCCGCTAAATTTTTTGTAATCTACTTCATAGGATGCAGCACAAGCACTCCCTGTCCATGAGACGGTGGCTGACGTTGCTGCAATGCCCGAGGTGGAAATACTTGCTGGCACCTGGCAAGTGATTGAAAGATTGCTGCCATTATTAGTTCCGGTTACTACAGGATTAGAAGAGACAACACGAATACGATAACCCGTTCCGCTTGCATCTGTTGAAATGGTACAAGAAATAGATCCCGAAGAAGTAGATGAGTACGCTCCAATTGAAGAAGGGGAAGAAAAGCTTCCGCTTGCATTTGATAATTGCGCTGTGAAAATATTTCCTGAATTAAATGTTCCTGTCTTAGTGTACGTAACACTTAATGCTCCATTGGGACAAATTGGATTTTGAGTGACAGCCCCTGTTGTGATTGATAAAGCAGATGAACCTGAGCCCGAACAAGCGATAGTATTTGCTCCGCTTGAAGCATCTGAATTTACAGTAATCGTTCCACTATAGGTCTGCATTGCTAAGGGTGAAAAAGTGACTGTGACATTATGATTCCCCCCGGCGGCTATGCTTCCTGAATTCCAGCTACCACTAAATCCTGACGGATAATTTATTGAACTTACATTCAAGCTGACATTTCCGGTATTTGTAACAGTGAGTGATTGTTGAGAAGAACTTCCTACAGGTATATTTCCAAAATTCATGTTTCCGCTTAGGCTGATTACTGACTGATTAGTACTCCCAACTAAATCTGATTGCCATAATCCCCTACCATAAGTAGCTGCGATAAGTTTATTGGAAGAGTAATTAATTTCCAACTCATGAACCATTACATTGGGAAGTCCGTCGTTATAAAATGTCCAATCACTCGAGTTGTCATCAATGTAATAAACTCCAACATCAGTTCCTACATAGACGCGATCAGGAGAGTTATTTTCATACACTATTGTATTCACAGGAATGTTCGGCAAGGTTCCGCTTATGTTCGTCCATGTTGTTCCTCCATCAGTTGATTTGAAGACTTTGTTTCCTGAAGAATATCCACCAAGGCAGATCCACACTTTATTCGGGTCAGTGTTAGAGATTGCAATCTGATTGATGCCTGTATTAGTGACGGGCAATGTGCCGGTGATGGTTGTCCAGGTCGTACCCCCATTGGTGGTCTTCATAATTGTGATGAATGAAGTTGCATATATAACATTTACATTGGATGGTGCGATAGCAATATCTTCACATCCATTATACGCAGTGGGAAATAGGGCGTTGCCAATGATCGCCCATGACACTCCAGAGTTAGTAGATTTATATATTGATGCGCAACCCTGATAAATAGTTGAAGGAGTCACAGGATCAATTTCGATTGGAGTGACCCAGTTGCCAGAACAAGGAGCAATCGAGCTAAATGAAATTCCACCATCCGTAGATTTTTTGAGAGAACCATGTTGAACGCTTACATACACATTTTGGACATTGGTATAATCAACCATGTTGTCCATTCCGTCTCCTCCATATACAAGAGTCCAAGTATTAATATTTCCATCCCAGCGATAGGAGCCATTGTCCTGCCGACCGCTATATACAATGTTCGGATCTGTAGCGCTTGAGGCAACACGATAGACTTGAGCTATGGAAAGCCCGGCAGTTATATTGGTCCAGGATGAACCGCTATTAGTTGTTTTATAGATTCCGGCATCAGCACCATCATAGAACGTGGAAGTGCTTCCCGGAAGAAATTTAATTGCATGGTGATCTACGCCCGTACCTGTCATGCTTGTCCAAGTCGTCCCGCCATCAGTTGATTTGGCTAAATTGGTACCTCCGACAACAAGAAAGTCAGAATTGGCATCGGAGACTGTGAATACGTGATTATAGTAACCGTTGAAACCCGCGCCGGAAGGATATGTTTTGGTGACCCACGTTGCGCCGCCGTCGGTGGATTTTAACAAGCCGTAACTTGAGGAGGAACTGAGTGAGTAAATTACTTGGGGATTAGCTGCAGAAGTTTCGATGGAGTTATTACTAGCACAGTAAGTCCCTGATCTCATCTCTGTCCATGTCGCTCCTCCGTCGGTAGATTTGTATAAATTATAGTTATCTCCAGTATAGACAATGCTTGAATTGGCGGTGTTGTAAGCAAGATCGTAAAAATTATGGTTAACCGTCGCGGCAATTGTCTGCGTCCAAGTATCTCCGGCATCAGTACTGCTGGAGATACCAGTAGTCGTGACGGCTAAAAGATTGTTTGAATTCGATGGGTCAATTAAGAGACGACGGACAATAATATTGTTGGATTGAGTATATGAGAGACCAGTGGCACTCCAAGTGGCTCCGGCATCGGTGGAATGGAAGACGCCGGCGCTATACAATCCACCCCAAAAGTCATTCTGCCCCGCTGCTCCTATGTAACCACACCCATCCCCAGTGGCAATGTAAATGCTGTTTGAATTTGCCGGATCAATAGCAATATCTGCAATGCTAAGGTCAGCAATGTTGTCTGTGATAGGAGTCCAGGACGTTCCTCCATCGGTTGTTTTCCAGACTCCGCCGCTCGCGGTGCCAATATAAATCGTATTCGTATTGGATGGGTCAATCCGAATCACATTCACTCTTCCGGCACCACCCCCGTTTATACCTATCTGTGACCAAGAGATGCTGCGTGCGCCTGAAGCAGGATGAGAAACTAAATAGTTTGCCCGCTCTGTGGCCGCTATTCCCGGTTCTGGGAGAGTGCCATCAGGCATTACACGGGTTTGCATCAGCCATTCCCATCTTTTGAATTTTGCAAGGAGACCATCCTCTTCCTCGTCTCCCTCCGTATCAATGGAAGGGTTGTTTTTCTTCTCCTGATCATATTCCTGGTAAAAGCGCTTTCGCAGATCACTCAGTTTAGGTTGCTTGCTGATGGAAGTCGGTGACTGAGAAAAAAGGAGGGTACCAATTGATAATAACCATAGACTTGTAATAATTTTTTTCACTTTGTATAGATTGAGTTAAGAACCAAGAAAACCTGATCTTAATATCTACCAAAGTATGTACCGTTAAAATGCTAATTATTTATTGGGAATATTTCCTAATGTTTTTAGTTACCCTAAAAAGTAGCATTTATATGCATTTCAGTTGGGATAGCGCACGAGTTCCTGCTTAAAGTTGCTATCGCGGGGTGATATGAATCACTTTTTTCTCAGCTTGTTTCTTCCTACTTAGTCCCAACTTGGGGACTTGGGATTTCAGGCTTTCGCAATATATTGCCCACTCGCAATATTTCGGGACTGCCAGGAATGTCAGGATTTAAAAATTTGGATCTTGAGAATTTTAGTTAATCCCGGATTTTGCAATTGGTGATGGAAATTTTTTTGTGCGGCTGACCAAAAAGTAACAAAGCTTTGTTATCAAAAACCCTCACTGTTTTAAGGTGAGGGTTTGTTGTTGTGATAGTTTTGTTTTTGCAGAAAAAATTATCACATGCCGAAGATAACAACAAAAGCGGTTTTCAAAACTTACTCTCCTGATCAGCCGCAACTGCTTCCTCAAAGTTTAGAAGATTTGATTGCCCCCGATCATTTAGTAAGAGTAGTGCGCCGCGTGATTGATCAGATGGATACTACTGCTATGGTCAACCAATATCCTGGCGGTGGCTCCAGCGCCTATAACCCGGTGATGATGATCAAAGTGATATTGTATGCTTACGCTATCGGTATTTGCACAGGAAGAAAAATTGCCCGAGCGCTTCGACAGGATGTAACGTTTCTGTGGCTGGCAGCATACAACCAACCCGACTTCCGAACCATCAATGAATTTCGCAGCGGGAAATTGAAACAAACCATTGATGAGTTATTCAAAAGCATGTTGATGTTTTTGGTGGAACATGGGTACGTGAAGTTTGAAAACTACTTTGTAGACGGAAGCCCATTTGCAGCCGATGCCAACCGGCATAAGATGGTGTGGAAGAAAAATGCAGAACGATACAAAGAGATGGCAGAGAAAAAATGCGAAGAAGTGCTCCGTCAAATTGAGGCACTCAACGAAGTTGAGAATCGTGAATATGGAGACTGTGATTTAGAAGAAACCGGTGACGGCAAAGTGAAGATCACCCAAGAAAAAATAAGCGAGAAGATCAGTCAACTCAACACCATCATTGAAAAAACCACGGAGCAAAAAAAGAAAAAGCGCCGTGCTGCTACTTTGAAGAAACAATTAGAAGAGCACACAGAAAAAATCAACACCTATAACGGCCAACTTGCACATGCCGGTGAACGCAGCGGCTACAGCAAAACCGATCCGGATGCCGTTGCCATGCGCATGAAGAATGATGAAACGCTTCCTGCTTACAATGCGATGATTGGCACCGAAGATCAATTCGTCGTCAACTTCTCGATACATCAAACCGGCTCTGACATGGCTTGCTTCAAACCACACGTGGAGCAATTAGAAAAGCACACTGACAAAAAACCAGAAGTGATGGGTGGCGATGCGGGCTTCGGCAGTGAACAGAACTATGAGTTGCTCGAGCAAAAAGAAATTGGAAATTATTTGAAGTACAACACCTTTCACTACGAGCAAACCCGGCAGCACTCTACCGACCTGTTTCACAAAGACCATTTCACCTACGATTCCGCCACCGATACTTTCACCTGCCCCAATTACAAGCAGCTCATGCTGCAGTCCACTACCCAAAAGACTAACAAAACAACGGGCTATGTATCCACCGTCAAAATTTATGAAAGTGAAAGCTGTGAAGGTTGTCCGTTTGCTGCCGAGTGTAAAAAATCAGAAGACAAAAACAGAAAAGTCGCCGTCAATGAGCGATGGGAAAAATACAAGAAGCAAGCACGCGGCAACCTGATGAGCGAAAAAGGCATCGCCTTGCGCAAACAACGCGGCTGTGACGTTGAATCAGTGTTCGGTGATTTAAAACACAATCAACACTTCCGGCGATTTCATCTGCGGGGCAAACAAAAAGTGAAAGCCGAGTTCGGTATTGTAGTGCTGTCGCATAACCTGAGAAAAATTCACTTCCATGACCTCAAAAAAGTAGGTTAGAGAAGAGAAAAAAGAAAAAATGATCGCAGTATCATTCTCATAACTTTAAGCTGCGGGAATGCACCAGAAAAAATTTTCCCGTCGCGTAATCCCGCCCCGCTCTATTCAGAACTACGGTAAACCTGATTTGACTTTTTGGTCAGCCCCACAAAAAAATTGGATGTGTGAACCAATGAAGAAAATATTTTGAACTGTTCATAGAGGGCATGTCATCAACTGTAAAATCCGGGATAATGATGAACACGCCTCCTTTCAATCTCTATCAGGCTGGATTCGCGGCTGTCAACAAAGGTGTATAGCTATCGCTCTATTTTGTATGGGTGTGTTATAACATAAAAGAAGTCGCCCCGGGAGTAACCGAGGCGACTTCTTCAAAAGAATAAAAACTATTTCTACTTAGTCACAATCACTTTTCCAACTACTGAATTATCACTCGAACTTAAGCGAACGAAGTAAACTCCATCAGCCCACGTCGAAGCATCGAGATTGTGCTGGATAGCAATTCCTGCAGTTTCCTGAGTTGATTCCGCATGATATACTAAGATGCCGGAAATGTTATAGATGTCAATCGAGGTTTTACCTGCAGGTGCCGTGAATGCAATCGTCAACAGACCGGAAGTCGGGTTCGGATACATGTTGAGAACAGAGATTGAATTGTCAACCGAAGTTTCATCATCACCAAGTTTAAGACCGCTGGAGCTGTTGCCAAATCCTATAAGGATGCGACAACCATCAAAGCCATTGTTAATGATGTCAACAGCATTGTTCCAGGCACTCAATGACGGTGTGGTAGATCCATTACCTAAAGCATTGTTGGCCAGTGTCCACAGATTGGCTACTGTAATGTCACCGCTATTGTTAAGGGCAGTGAGCACAGCCGACGGAATAGGACCATACACTTGTTTCGTTCCCGGAACAATAACTCCATTAGTACAAGCGCTTGCCTTGTAGGTTGTAAGGTACTTGCCGGTTATTGCAAAAGTACCCAATGCGGAACTCTTGCGTAAGCTGATACCCAAAGCGATTACCTGACCAAGGAGTACATCCTTGAATTTTCCGTTGTTCAAATAGCTGCTACCGGTTGCACCTGCGCAACTTACATCTCCTGATGGAAGCTGGCTTGGAGTTGTTCCTGATGGCAATTTTGAATTCAGACAACTACCTTCTGATGTTCCGAAAGTAATTGAATGTCCCGGAGTACCGGTCACCAAAGGTCCTTGAGAAAGGGCGGAATTAATTACGTTAATAGCTTTTGTTCCTGAACAGTTCTTTCCGCCGTTTCCATAAAATCCCTGTGTGTAGGTGCAACCTTCTGAACAATCAATGACAGTAACTGTTTGCTGGCAGGTAGCAGAATTTCCGCAACCGTCCACGGCAGTCCATATCACAGTCGTTGCTCCAATTGAATACGTTGAAGGCGCGTTATTGCTAATCGTTACGGTACCACCACAATTATCAGTTGCTGTAGCAGTGCCGAGATTAATTGTTTGACTCGAGCAAATCATAAGATCCGCAGGACAGGTTATCACCGGAACTGTATTATCATTGACAATGATCGTCTGTCCACAAGAAGAATGCTTTCCGCAGTCATCAGTAGCTGTCCACGTGCGTGTAATGGTGTTGTTGCAATTCAAGCCCGGGTGAGATTGAACTTCATTGTAAATAACCGGTACTTGCGGATCGCAATTATCTGTCGCCGTTACTGTGGGTGGAGCAGGCACATCTGCAAGGCACTGATAGGTACCACCATCAGGAGCCGGACAACCGGATAGAACCGGAACTTTATTATCATTGACTGTGATGGTCTGTGTGCAGGAAACAGAATTTCCGCAAGCATCACTTGCAGTCCATGTGCGCGTGATTATATTATGACAACTTGAACCCTGATGGGTTTGGCTCTCACTAAAATTAACAGTTACAGGGCCATCACATGCGTCGGTAGCCGTAACGTTCGGTGGAGCAGGCACACTTGCATAACATTGATATTTCTTTGTTGGAACAGGACAACCTGAGAGCACAGGAGGTGTGATATCGCGTACCACGATGGTGCGGCTACAGGTCGCGGTGTTGCCGCAGTCATCAGTAGCCGTCCAGGTACGGGTTGTACTGTAGGTGTTTCCGCAAGCAGCAGTGGTTGCATCGGTATGAGTGATAGTCACGTTACCATCGCAGGCATCGGTTGCCGTTGCATCGCCAAAGTTTGGCTGTGCAGGACACTCAATCGGTGAGGTTACTGAAGGACAGTTGATGCTTGGAGGTGTGATATCGCGTACCACGATGGTGCGGCTGCAGGTAGCGGTGTTGCCGCAATCATCAGTTGCTGTCCAGGTACGGGTTGTACTGTAGGTGTTTCCGCAAGCAGCAGTAGTTGCATCGGAATGAGTGATAGTCACGTTGCCATCGCATGCATCCGTTGCCGTTGCATCACCAAAGTTTGGCTGAGAAGGACATTCAATCGGTGAAGTTACCGAAGGACAGTTGATGCTTGGAGGCGTGATATCGCGTACCACGATGGTACGGCTGCAAGTAGCGGTGTTGCCGCAATCATCAGTTGCTGTCCAGGTACGGGTTGTACTGTAGGTGTTTCCGCAAGCAGCAGTGGTTGCATCGGTATGAGTGATTGTCACGTTGCCATCGCAGGCATCGGTTGCCGTTGCATCGCCAAAGTTTGGTTGTGCAGGACAGTCAATCGGTGAGGTTACTGAGGGACAGTTGATGCTTGGAGGTGTGATATCGCGTACCACGATCGTACGGCTGCAAGTAGCGGTGTTGCCGCAATCATCAGTTGCCGTCCATGTACGGGTTGTACTGTAGGTGTTTCCGCAAGCCGCGGTGGTAACATCGGCATGAGTGATAGTCACGCTGTTATCGCATGCATCAGTAGCCGTTGCATCGCCAAAGTTTGGCTGTGCAGGACATTCTATTGGTGACGTAACAGAAGGACAAGTTATTATAGGAGGAGTAACATCATGAATTATAATGGTACGGCTACAGGTGGCTGTGTTACCACAATCATCTGTCGCTGTCCAGGTACGGGTAATACCACCGGTGCAACCCGGAGTGGTTGCATCGCTATGAGTGATCGTCACGTTGCCATCGCAGGCATCGGTTGCTGTTGCATCGCCAAAGTTGGGTTGTGCAGGACAGTCAATCGGTGATACTACTGATGGACATGTGATACTTGGAGGTGTGATATCTCGCACTACAATGGTACGGCTGCAGGTGGCGGTGTTACCGCAATCATCAGTTGCAGTCCAGGTACGGGTTGTACTATAAGTGTTTCCACAAGCAGCAGTAGTTGCATCGGTATGCGTAATAGTCACGTTGCCATCGCAGGCATCGGTTGCCGTTGCATCACCAAAGTTTGGCTGTGCAGGACAGTCAATCGGTGAGGTTACTGAAGGACAGTTGATGCTTGGAGGTGTGATGTCGCGAACCACAATGGTACGGCTGCAAGTAGCGGTGTTGCCGCAGTCATCAGTAGCCGTCCAGGTACGGGTTGTACTGTAGGTGTTTCCGCAAGCAGCAGTGGTTGCATCGGTGTGAGTGATAGTCACGTTGCCATCGCAAGCATCGGTTGCCGTTGCATCGCCAAAGTTTGGCTGTGCAGGACACTCAATCGGTGATGTTACTGAAGGACAGTTGATGTTTGGAGGTGTGATATCGCGAACCACAATGGTACGGCTGCAGGTAGCGGTGTTGCCGCAATCATCAGTGGCAGTCCAGGTACGGGTTGTACTGTAGGTGTTTCCGCAAGCAGGAGTAGTTACATCGGCATGAGTGATAGTCACGTTGCCATCGCAGGCATCGGTTGCTGTTGCATCGCCAAAGTTAGGTTGTGCAGGACAGTCAATCGGTGAGGTTACTGAAGGACATGCGATGCTTGGAGGCGTGATATCGCGTACCACGATAGTACGGCTACAAGAGGCGGTATTGCCGCAATCATCAGTTGCTGTCCAGGTACGGGTTGTACTATATGTATTTCCGCAAGCAGCAGTGGTCACATCATTAAAGGTGATAGCCACATCGTTATCGCAAGCATCGGTTGCAGTTGCATTGCCAAAATTCGGCTGTGCAGGACAGTCAATCAGTGAGGTTACTGAAGGACAAGTAATGTTTGGTGGTGTGATATCTATCACAGAAGCGGTTTTGCTACATGTCGAAGATAAAGCGCTACACCCCTCCGGTTGATTACATGTAAAATTCGCTGTTACCGTATATGAACCACTACAGTTCGGACCGGCGACTACTGTCACGGTCAATCCATCGGTTGCACCAGTAAAATGTCCATCACCGGTAATTGACCAACTAATTGTAGCGTCGTCGCAATTAATTTCTGGGCGAGTAGCAGTATAGTCATGCGATGATCCGCATTCCACCTGGTCATCGCCTGTAACACTACAGGGTGGTACCTCTTGTACACAGCATGTGTCTAAAGTAATTGTCTTGTGACAAGTACTCGAAGCGAGTCCTGAACTAACGGTTATTTCAATATCAAAGGTTCCCTGGGTATTTCCCACATTCACATCTACACTCTGATTTGTGCTTGCTGAAACTATGGAAGCCCCTGTATTGTTATTTATAATCTGCCACGAATAAGTAAATCCCGCGCCTGTGGGTCCTGCATATGTTACAACATTATTTGGACACGCTGTGGTATCAGTAATATTGCACACTGGAGGCTCAACAGCATCTGCAGATAATGAGCGATCCTGATTTCCTCCGCCTCCGTCCAGATCTTTTAATCTTGTATGATAAGGAGATCCACTTATTCCCCCGGCGGAATTTCCACTTCCCCAATCTGCAGAAGCTGCAATATGTCCACCCCATGCAAATACCACTGTTGAATAGGAACTGGTAAAATATATTCTCATGCGGCAAGCCGACTGTGAAGCAGAGAGGTCACCTCCAACAACGCCGTCAGAATTGGCGATATAGATTAAACTGTCTATTGTTGTTCCATTATACATAGTCATCACCCTTTCTCCGGCAGGTAATGAGAGGAAGCGAGTACTTGGCTGCGATATTCCATCCACTGTTTCAGTGGTACTGTTTACCAACGGAGTTGGTATAGCCAAGGTTACTATGGACGGGCCGACCAGGCCGGTTCCAATTAGAGGATCAATTGTCTCAGCCGCATGGCCAAATTGGGTGATGTGAGGCTCAAGACGATCAAATTGGGTGATAAAGTCAATTGCGTTTACGCTTGAGTGGCTTATATCCCATTCAATATCGAGAGTGTGAGTTCCAACCGTAAGACCGGTCAACACCATACGGTAGGGAATTGAATATCCTTCTACATAGTGAGAATTGGAAGAACCCGAATTTCCGTTTACCCAATCACCAGGATCATTGGGACTTGTAGCACTACCATTTCTAACCTGATCCAGATCTGCAGCCTCATTATCCATAAATAGGACTTCAGCATGGGCTCCTGAAGATTGTCCGTCAGCGGTAGCGAGAAGCATTTGGCCGACTTGATCCTGATCGAGATTTACTTGCCATGTAGCAACAAAATTACCATTACCATCGGCAGTAATATCCCATGGCTGGTGAGTGGGATCTGAATTGTCAAAACTAGTGTCCGCATGCACTACTTGCATGGTTACAGTTTCACCAGAGCCAAAACCCGTTCCTGTGAGTGTAGCCAGGGAACCCGGAAAATAATCAGTTTTGTCGCTCATAAGAGTTTGTGCGAATAGCGAAGTGCTCATTACAAAAAGACATGCAAGCATGCATACAATAGCTTTTGTAAATGTGTAGCGTTTCATTTTTGTGTGGATTTAGGTTAATAGAATTGTTTGAATTACTGCACAATATTGAAACTTATTATCCAAACTGCCATAGATTATATTAACTTTTTTTTTAATTACCTTAAATCTAAAATACTACGTGATAATAGCTAACTGATTTTAATATAGATTTTAATTAGTACATTTTATCTCTACTATTAGAATGTTACACTTATTGAATTCAATAGACATATAGATATTCATTACTGTTTTCGAGTTTTCTATTTCAAGCAGATGATCGAATGAATTCCTGGCGTAAGCCTTATAAGCGGCAACTCAAATCCTTTTGATTGAGCCATGGCAAGTTGCCATAAAAAAGTGCAGGAGGAAATTTCATATTGTGATTGGTAATCCAATCACCAATTCAAGCTGGTTGGGCTTGATAACAATCAAAAAATAAAAGATATTTTGGTTACTTTTTCAACTTTCATTTCCCATGCATCTCAGCAAAATATTGGTAGAAGTATGGAATGGTTTCAATGCCTTTGTAGAAGTTGAACAAGCCAAAGTTTTCATTCGGGGAATGCAGCGCATCGGTATCTAATCCGAAACCAAGCAGCGCTGATTTCAAACCAAGAATTTTTTCGAAGGCAGCAACTACAGGAATGCTTCCGCCGTCCATCGTTGGAATCGGTTTCTTACCAAAAGTTTTTTCCATCGCTTTACTTGCAGCAGCATACGCATCAGAATCAATCGGGGTGATAACTCCTTCTCCTCCACTGAGCACTGTTACTTTTGATTTCACTGATTTGGGAGTAATGCGTTCGAAATGTTTCATAAACAATTCTGCCATCTTTTGCGATTGCTGGTTGGCGACTAATCGCAAAGAAATTTTTGCGTTCGCTTTCGAGGGTAAAACAGTTTTTGCACCTGCTCCTGTATAGCCGCCCCAAATGCCATTGCATTCCAGCGTTGGCCGAATAGTAGCTCGTTCTACCGTTGAATATCCTGCCTCACCTTCTACATCATCAATGCCCAGCTCTTTTTTGTATGCATCAAGATCGAAGGGACGCTTTGCCATTTCTTCGCGCTGCTCTTTTGTGTACTCAACAACATCATCATAAAATCCGGGAATCGTGATGTGATTATTCGCATCCTTCATAGAGGTGATCATCCTCGCCAATACCTGGATGGGATTTGCAACTGCACCGCCATACGTGCCCGAATGCAGATCGCGATTAGGACCCACTACTTCCACTTCCATATAACACAATCCGCGCAAGCCGATGGTGACCGACGGACAATCATTTGCAATCATCCCGGTATCGGAGACTAATACCACATCGGCTTTCAGTTTGTCTTTATGCTTTCGCAGAAAATCATCGAGATGCTTGGAGCCGATTTCTTCTTCACCCTCGATCATGAATTTGACGTTACAGGGAAGCTGGTTGGTTTTCATCATCAGCTCAAACGCTTTTACGTGCATGTACACTTGTCCCTTATCATCACAGGCACCGCGCGCGAAAATTTTTTCATTGCGTATCTCCGGTTCGAAAGGCGGTGATTGCCATAACTCATAAGGATCAGCGGGCTGAACATCATAGTGACCATATACGAGTATTGTAGGTTTTTTCGGATCAATTATCTTTTCGCCGTATACCACGGGATACCCATCGGTGGGAATCAACTCACAATTGTTTGCTCCTGCTTCCTCGAATCTTTTCTTTACATACTCTGCGGCCTCAAATACATCATCATTGAATTTTGGATCAGCGCTTACAGATGGGATTCGCAGCCATCCGAAAAGTTCATCGAGAAAACGTTGCTTGTTTTGATTTAGGTAAGGAAGAACTTCCATGTGTTTAGTTTTTTTTTCCGAAGAACGCCTTCGGAGAGGCGCAAATATAGATTGCTGATTTTGGATTATGAATGACTCAATTATTTTTCAATGGAATTCATGAGATCGGTCCAATCAGGTTTTGAATTTTTTTTGAACTGCTCATTGAGGCAACACAGAAAAGGAGGCAAAAAAGTTATGGGAGAATTTAGAGACGCCGGGGGTCTTGCCGTTGGAAATTAACTTTTGTGTAAGTTTTTTTACCAGCTCAAACCATTCTCCCTCGCATACATCACTAATGTGGCAGTATTTTTTGTTTTTGTTTTTTGATGAATGCTATGGCGGTGATTGGCCACTGTGCTACGTGACAAATGAAGCTGATCACTGATTTGCGGATCCGTAAATCCATTACAGATAAGCAACAGGATTTCCTTTTCGCGGTGAGTAAGTGAACCATGATAATGTTGCTGAGTATCATGCGTTGAGGTTGCACTTTGCTGATATGTTTTTGGAAACGGGATATAAGATTTTCCTTTCAGCACCTGCGAAATAGCAAAACAGACTTCTTCGCCATCAGCATCCTTCATCAAATAACCGTTTGCGCCGGCATCCATCATGCAAGCGATATGATGCTGATCTTTAAAAAAAGAGAGACCAAGAATTTTTGCGTCGTTATTGTGAGCGCGAAGCCGTTTACAAAAATCAATTCCGTCTCCATCGGGCAGTCGAATGTCGAGGGTAATAACGTCCACCGGATGCTCATCCAAAATTTTACTTGCTTCGGCAATAGTTTGGGCCAGGAAGAAAGTAGCAGTTGCAAAACTACTTTCAAGAGAAGTCATTAGCCCTGTTTGGTAAATAGGCTCGTCTTCTACAATCAGGAAGCGCAAATTGTTTTGATGAGGAATTTCATCCATAACCAATTAATTACCATGAAGGTAACAGTGTTTTTCATTTCTGCAAATTCTTTTTTTATTTCATGTTATTAGACAGCGGAACTGCTGTTCTGATAAATTGGGCTCAAATAATAAATGTTTCCATCTACGAAAATGAATGGATACATCTATTGCCATTCGTGATTTCAGCGGCTACTTTTAACGCCCCTTCTTTTCTTCAAAGAATAATCAAAATGAATTTTGCGACGAGCATGCGAAACATTCATCGCACCAAAAATTGTTTCTCCAACCAGGATGTTATTTACAGGGATTTCTGTCGAAGAAATGAATAATATTTTTTGCTTTAATTACTTTTTAATACCGGTGATTAAAAATCAATTACTAATTAACACACTAAAAACAGGAGGTACCAAATGAAACACAGAACAATCTACAAAACAATTCATTTAATTGGGACAGTAGCAATTATCTTTTTTCTTTCCGCTAATGTAGTGCAAGCCCAATTATTTTGCCCAAGTGATCCACCGCCATACCCGGGTAAAGTACGTCTCATGGACGCATGGGGTGATGGGGCAGGAGGAATCTATAAATTGATATGCACAAATGAAAGCCCGTCAGGTGACTTCGTATACTTGTATGATCCACCCGGTGGCGGCCCCCCGATAGTAGTAGGCCGGTGTGTTTATGTTGGCGGGATTAATTCTGTTCACATGGTTGACGGTTACTTCATTCACATTTGTAAGAAGCCAGATGGTTCTGAAGCAAGTGTTGATTTTTTCTGCCCCTTCCTTGGGATCAGGATTAATTTCCACATGATATTTAATACGAATACAGGATGCTGGGAAGAAGATCTCCCGAATCGTCATTATTATGATACCAATAACTTTATGGCAATGAGCCCGATTGATGCAGATCATAACACCGTACCGGATGAAGGCCTTGACATAATCACCGGAGAATATTACCCGGGCTCGCCACCTCCCCTGCCTGCCGCTTTCTCAGCCAGAATAGAGCTTACTTCAAGTGTCAATGGAGCCGGTCGTGATATCAAATGGAATACAGGTGGACTTCAGCCCACATTGGATCCCGGCGACTATATAACCTTAAGTGGCGTAGATGTTAGCAATGTTACTTTTCTCAATTCATCTTTCAACATGTCACCAATTGCCGGTGGTATAAAGCTGACAGCTATTTCGCCAATTACACCTACCACGGGGAGTGTTTTAGCTTCGGTGCTTACAAATTTTAGTTCTCCAATCAACTCAGTGACCTACGAAGTTGTGGATCCTACGGCAGAATCTTTTTATGAAACAGTAATTGATCAGCACCCAAATACATCGCTTGATGACTTGGGATGGTCATGCAATCCCAATTTTACAGATATGCCCGGATATATTGGTGCAGCAGGAAATCTTTCATTATATACTCCTGCAATTACGGAAATATTCATGCATAATGTATCCTGCAACGGGGCCAATGACGGATTTGCTTTAGCATTCGCTGCCGGCAGTTCTCCTGCTTTTTCCTATCTGTGGAGCAATGGACAAACGGGATCCACCATCATGAATCTCTCTCCGGGAAATTATTCAGTTACGGCCACAGATAATGCAGGACTTTCTACAACATCAACTTTCAATATTACTCAGCCGGCTTCATTAAGTGCAACAGCAAGTGCAACAAATACTTCATGTGCTGGCGCATCTGATGGAGCGATTGATCTGACGGTTACAGGAGGAACGGCGCCTTATTCATTCCATTGGTCAAACGGAGCAACCACTGAAGATTTATCGGGACTTGCGGCAGGTGGATATTCTTGTGCAATAAGTGATGTTTATGGTTGTGCCGGAACCGCCAATGCAACTGTTGGAACCAATACTTTTACCGCTACGATTTCTCCGAGCGGAACTGTTAATATTTGCAGTGGAACAACCATTACCTTAACAGCCAATGGTGGAGCGGGAATATCATATCAATGGAGGAAAGGAAGTAATAATAAGAATATTGTGGGAGCTACCAATCAAACTTACGGAGCTAAACAGGCCTATAGCTACACTGTAAAGGAAACAAACACCGCCGGTTGCACTGCAATTTCTGCCGCTACCACCATTGTAGTTAACGCTGCTCCTACAGCATCCATTACGACGCCCGATGGACTTGATCTTTGCGGACATCCAAGTGGTGTATCTTTAGTAGCGAATGGCGGATCGGGGCTTACCTATCAATGGCAGAAGGGAATGACCGTTCTAAATGGTGCGACCAATCAAACTTACGTGGCTACGACGAAGTCAAGTTATAAAGTTGTTGTCACCAACTCGTCCGGTTGCAGTAAAACTTCAGCGGCGGCAAAAGTTGTTAAGACGTGTAAAGAAGAAATGGCAACTGCCGATGTTTCCGACGCTCTGTTAAGAGTCTATCCTAATCCGGCTAATGATATGATCCGCTTAGAAATCGCTATGCAAAATGGCGGTGCAAAAATCCAATTGTACAACATGCTTGCACAGGTGGTGATTGAAAAGCAGATCACGATCACTGATAATTTGTTCACAGAGGAAATTGATATCAGCCAGCTTGCGCAGGGCGTTTACATGATTGAAGTGACCAATGGAACAGAAAAAGTGATGACCAAAGTGGTGAAAGAATAGGTGATCAAAGTTCGGCAATAAAAGGCATGGGACTTAGTAGCGATCCGAGGAGCCGCTACCGGATTTCAGTTCGATGTTAATTTGTGTTCAAGGTCATATTAAGGAAAGGTGATGAGATGGCTAATGCCACCACGCTCATCACCTTTTTTCGTGTGCACAGCGAACAAAAAAATTCTGATACAACTGGTTAGTATCGTCCTATATTGCAAGCGTTTTTTTATTAACAATAAAACGGAGAGAGCCAAAATCCGGTCAAACAAGAGGCAACCCGGAAGCTGAAAAGGGGTAATAGAGTAGGCGCTAAGTTAAAGCAAATAACCATGGTACCAGTAAAGACAATTACTTATTCAAAATCAGGAGGGCCCTTAAAGGTTTGCTTCAAGTTTCATGGGCTTATTGCTGCTGCTTATACTTATACCCTATGGGCGGCGGATCAAAATACCCAATTGGAAAAGCATACCGGAAATAATATGAACACCGCGGACGATGAATATACTTTGCCGGCCGGAAACAAGGGTGAAATAATTGATTTGCTCAGCACTTTTCGGGGATTGCCTGTAGGAGATTCCACCAATTACGGAATCATAATAGAAGTATATCAGGATGGCAAGCTGTTAGATTCTGATACTGAATCGGGAGATATCGGAAATGAATCAAAAATTTCACAGCTCTTTGTGCAACTAAATGAAAAGTGATCATGAAAAAAACACTCTTACTCCTGATTTATATTTTAGGAGCGGTTTCAGTCAAAGCGCAGGATCTTTTTAAACAGCCCGATACAGCAACCATTGCGACTTTAGGCAAACTCGCAGTAATGTCTAAAACCAATCTCAACTTTGCTGTACCCGATATTCCTGCTTTTAATATTCTTGACAATAACCCAAGCACTATTTTAAGACCATCAAACCCAAAAGCAATAGCGCTGGCTTTTTCAAAATTCTTAAATGAAAATAATAAATTAGTAATCCCCCCATCATTCGCTGCTGAAATAGCTCCGGGTCTTTTCATGAAAAACTATACTCTTGAAGATTATCGCAAAAAAGGAATCAACATGATTCGCTTTTTAGTGAAAGCAAGAGTCTCTGTTGGAACTACAAAAGACTCAACGACGCAAGCATCAAAACTCGCAGGCGGTCTAAGATTTACATTAATTGATAAAGGGGACTTTAGAAATGATCCGAATGTCATTAAAGCAATCTTTAAACTCGAGGAAGAATACAATCGTGCCGTGGATTCATTAAAGACCAAATTCCGTAAAGAGAAAAATGTTCCCCTGCTTCAATTTGACCCGAATTCAGATGAATTTATTCGATATCTTCAGGAAAATCTTCCGGATAAAGAGCAAGCCACCGACCAAACCATTGATCAATTAATAGTTGAGTATAAGCAAACTCATTGGAATGCAACCCGCCTCGACGTCGCTTATGCGGTTTCAGCTTCAGCAGCAGATTCTCTCCTGGCTAACTCTTCTGTTAATGTACATTCTTTTTGGCTCACACAATCTGTGGCTATTAATTCTAAAAGCGGTCCTATTGGTCAATTGCTTTTAGGAATAAATGATAGTTATAGCCGCAATGTCGCAGACGATAAATTTTACAATTTATTTAATTTAAGTGTCAGGTTTTATGCAGGCTCAAACAGAATTAAAGGATATGCAGAAGGCGAATACAAGAACGATGACTTTGCTAATGAAAACTATCTTACGGCCAATGGAGGAGTTGAAATCAATCCTTATGATGGTATTTGGTTTCAATTTAATGCAGGGATTGAAAGTGAATTTAGTTCGGGGCAGAATAAAATTGTTTCTGGATTGCGCATTTTATTAAGCATGCCTGAGAAATTTAAGTTCAATTGAATTTTGAATCCCGCTATTTATTCTTTTATTACTAAAATTGCAACCTGATTTCTTAAAATAATTTCATTCTCTCACCTTAAAACCTTTGCCTCCATGCCAACACCCCTTCTTAAAATTCAAATCCCAAGCATCTACCCGACTGACAATCCGGGACTTCTTCCATCACGCATGGCCATGTGCACACCCGATACAAAGAATGCCGTGTTCGCCATTGCATCTGACGTTGCAGCAGCAGGCGGAAAGCTCGTGTTGACTGACATGTTCCGCAGTTACCTGATGCAGCTGCAATCACACAATGATTTTGTAAGCCATAAGAAAACTGCTTTTAGTCCTGCCCCCGGAGGAAGTTTGCACGAAGCCGGCCGGGCAATGGACATTGATTTAAACAAGATACATGTCTCGTTAGCACAGTTTTGGGAGATAGCACAGCGGCATGGTTTCAGCCCGATCATTAAAGCACCGACCCCCGGCGTTTCCGAGTCATGGCATTTTGATTGTCGCGGCAGCCACGGAATAGTATATGACTATTACACTGCTGGCAAAGGAAACAACATGAAACCGTATGCTGCCATGGCCGCAAGTGCCATTCTTTCAATTGGGGTGAGTGTTGATCAGTTCAAGGGGAAAGAAAGACAGGCGCTGATTCAATCCGCGTTAATTCGTCTGGGACATGATATTGGCAGCATTGATGGGTCCATTGGAAATCATACCATGAGTGCACTGCAGCAGGAAGGTATTACAAGCACCGATGTGAATAGCATCGTTGAGGCCCTTCATCAAAAACTTCAGCAAAAATTTCCGGGAGAATATGAGATCAAGTCTGATGACGTCACAACGCATGCAGATAATCTTTTCGGAGTGTCTGAAAATTAAATCGGGATTTTTATCGGTTCACCGGATAGTCAATTCTGCACCGGCAAAAAAGAAAACTTCTTTCCGAAGTTCATCATCTGCACTGTAAACTTTTGCGGGTATATGATTTTCACATCGGTGATCTCTCCGCTTTCATCCTTCACCGGTTCTAAGTGCGGCTGAATGAAGCCCCGATACGGAGCGATGTTGAGTTTTGAATAGCGATCAAGAACTTCCTTATGCAATTGAGGATCAACTTTTACTCCGTAGTTTTCTACTAACTCACTCCCGGCTTTGTAGTCACCTTCTGATTTGATACGCTGCACTTCGCGAAGCAACTGGCCAAATAAAATACGCAACTTGTCATAATCATTGATCACGAAAAAAGTCTGTCCTCCCGATCCATCGGGACTCACCACTTTTGAAATTACATTGTCTTTTCTTCCGTGCTCATACACCCACGCTGCAATCATCTGGCGGTTGCGCATGTGTGACTCCTCCAATTGATTTTCATTTTCAGGAAGGCGCGTGAGCTGAATCATCAGCCCATTTTCTATGTAGCGATCGTATTGTGATTTGCCAACTTCAACGTTTGGCATCACTCCTATCTCAACGAGTTTCGGATCAATGATGTAATACAATGCAACGAGGTCGGCACGCGCTTCTTCAAGTGTGTTCGCATAGTTCTTTAGTGTTTCATTCAACGATGCAACGCCGTCATTCAATTTACCCGATGCGTGACCAATCACTTCGTGCATATCGGTGTGAAGATTATCTGAGAGTGATCCATATTGCTTGAGGCGATTCTTAATTTCATCGTTGTAATAAAATTCCTCTACCACGCCGCTGGTTTTCCCGTCTTCACTGTAGGCGTGCGTAATGTTGTCAATGGTAACGGACTTGGAGCCGATCTGCCGAATCCAGTCTGCATTCGGAAGGTTGATGCCAATTGCAGTAAGCGGCGCCATATCACCCGCTTCAAACACAACGTCAATCACTTTTGCCGAAATACCCGTCACATTTTTTTTCTTATGCTGATCCATGATCGGTGAATGATCCTCAAACCACTGCGCCTGATCGCCGATGGTTTTAATGCGCTTTGTTGCCGCTGAATCTTTGATGGAAACATACGCCTCCCAGGAACCTTTATAACCGAGCGGATCATGATAAACTTCAATGAAGCCATTCACAAAATCAACTACCGATGCCGTGTCCTTAATCCACTCGAGATTGTACTCATCGAACTTCTTCAAATCACCTGTTTGATAATATTGAATGAGGAAACCAATTGCTTTCTTCTGATGCTCATTCTCTGCAACGTCTTCCGCTTTCTGCAACCACGAAACGATTTGCTCAATCGCAGGTGAATACATCCCTCCCACTTTCCATGTTTTCTCTATGATCTTTCCTCCCGATCCATTGGCATTATCCTTCATCAATTTTGAATTCAGACCGTAACTCGGCGGATCCTTCTCCTGCTTTGAAGAAAGATTCTTGTAATAGTCTGTCACCTCTTGCTCCGAAATGTTCTCATAGAAATTTGAAGCACTCGTTTTCACCAGGTCACCTTTCGAATCAAGGTTCACGCGCTTAGGTGCCACGCCCGGATCGAAGATGATGGGTGTGATGAATAAAATGAACTGGTTAATGTTTTGGTCTTTCTGCAAAGGAAGTTTCGATGAATCGCAATTATGAATTTGCGCAGCCAACCATTGCTGCGAACATTCTGGAATCATTTTGTTGTTTGAATACACATGATGAATTCCATTCGAAAACCAAACCCGTTTTGTGTACACCTGGAACTTTGCCCAATCATCGCCCGTGCGATCAGTTTTCTTATTGCTCAAAATTGCTTCAAGCGTTTTGCGAACCATCAGATTGTATTTGTAATTCTGATCATAAAAAATATCTCTTCCACTTGCCGCTGCCATTGTGAGATAATAGCAAAGTTTTTTTTGCTGGAGAGAAAGATGATCAAAACCCGGGACCTGGTAGCGGAGGATTCTGAAATCAGCAAACTGCTCTGAGAAAAATTTGAATTCAGAGCTATCGGCACCACCTTGCGCGCCCTTCAAATTTTTTTGAGTTTGCCCTCCCAATTTTTTCTGATTCACTGTCATTGTCCTTTGAGGATTTTGTGCCTGAAGAAATGGAAAACTGATGGTTACGAAGAAAAGAATAACGGGTGAAGAAAGTTTCATGTTGTGGTGTTTGTCCGAAGGACTCCTTCGGAGTGAGCAGTAAAAATACACTGCATCTTCCTTCTCCAAAGAAAGTTATAGACAAATTCTTCATCCCGATCGATCGGGACAAGATTAAAAAAAATTCAATCCTGCTGTACTGCGGACAAAGTTGATGTTCAAAGTCCCGACCTTAGGTTTTGTGAGTAATACTCTGCGGAAAATTTTCCTCCGGTCCGCAGGACTCTACGAGAAGTTTGAACCGTGAAACTTCTTTAGGCCGCGGGAAAGGGGTAAGCAAGTTGTGGGGCAGTCGTGAATAGCTCCTACAAAAAGTCAATCGCCGTTTTCAATTTAATTTCTTCAAGCACAGCACTAACGTGTAAGCATTCCTCTACGGCACCCTGATACACTTCACATTTGCCTTCGGTGTGAACGATCCATGCCATTTTTTCTCCCTGTTCGTATGTGCAGTGAATGGCTTTCATGAGCTGAAGAATAACGTCATCAAAGCTGTGCACTTCGTCATTGAATAAAATAACACGACCACCGTCAGTAGTATCAATGCCGGTGTCAGCAGGCTTTTCGAGGATGGTAGTTTCCTCCATAAAGAAGAAAAAATAATTTGATCATGTGAAGTTATGCGATTGAATGGAAATCAAAAAAAACATCAATCAAAGGAAGAAATAATTATTTTTCACAAATGAAGATCAATGAAGCGTGGCATCAAAAGAATCCTATGCCTCAGCACGCGACCCTGGAGCAGCGGGCACAATGGCACATCTCACATGCAAAGCACTGCGGCTGCAGGGAAATGCCTGAATCAGTAAAAACTTTTTTGTCAAAAAGAGTCGTCAAGAAGAAAAAGAAATCGGAAAGCAGGAAAAAAATTGTATGACAAAAAGCTGAAGAAGTCACTTCTTCTTTTTGTACTGCCCCACCAATTCACCATGGCCGATGATGTGTTTGCTCATGGCAACTTCCAGCTCTGCCTTGGTGGCATTACCATCCAGGTGAAGAAAATTATCGAGTGCCCAAATTTTAAAGATGTAACGATGAACTCCGGATGGCGGACACGGTCCTGAATAATGATGTTTCCTGAAATCATTCAGTCCTTCCTCACCCGGAATAACATTCTCCCTGATTTTATTCGTGGGAGGAATATTCCAAACTACCCAATGAACAAAAATGCCCTTGGCCGCATCGGGATCTTCCACGATGAGCGCCAGTGTTTTTGTAGCCATTGGTAAGCCGCTAATGATGAGTGTAGGATTGATGTTATCACCTTCACAGGTGTATTTGGAAGGAATGAATCCGTTACTCGCAAACCCTTCACTCCCAATTTTTAAAGATGCAGTCATGTGTACAGAACGAAATGCAAAGATAGAGAAGGGGAATCGAATTTCAGTAAGCAATTTGTTTTTGCGTTGTACTCGTACAAATGAAAATCCTCAGCATGGTATCTATCTCATTAAGTTTACTATTTTACATGCCTGATAACTAGTGCACGTGTTTGAGTTTGTCGATGATAAGGGTCGATGATAAGGATAGTAAACCATAAGTTCTTCTTGCTTTATGGGCAAAGCTCTTCCCTCTGTGCGAAGCAAATTCCTCATTTGATTGTTATTCCACAGGCAACACTACTGGCATACTTATTTAAGTAGATGAAATAACATTTTTAATCACTTAAAACATAAAGCAATGGCGCTCACTAAAAAGAAATCCCAAACACCTGTTAAGAAGAGTTTAAAGAGGGTTACTAAAAAGGTGGCCACCAGAAGTGTCAAAAAAGTCATTAAGAGCGTGGCTAAAAGGAAAACAAAAGCTGCGGCAGTGAAGAAAACAAAAAGACCGGCAAGAAGGAAGGGAGTAAGTTCGGTTCATAAGAAAACTACAAGCCCGGTAAGAAAGAAAGTGATAAGTACAGCGAATAATAAAACTAAAAGCCCCGTAAGCAAAAAGACACCAAGTCCTGTTAATAAGGAAATAAAAAGTGCTCCTCAACAAGCGGCTATGCCTGAAGTAATTAAACCGGAAGAAGCGTTGCATCCGGTTCCGGTACAGAATGAAATGCTTCCGAATATAATAGAGGAGCATAAAACCTTTGAACACCAATTTGAGAATAGAGCAGATGTCGTCATGAATAAGGAAAACCAAAAAGTAAAATCAGCAATGGCAAACCGGCAAAAGAGGATTTTCCATACTCAAAGGCATTCGTGAAGAAGTGGAAAATTCCTTGACTTATTTATGCCATAGTTACCTTACTGCTATCATGCGGTTCGTACTTACGAAGACATCTGTAATGAGTGAACAGAAATAATAACCTGCTTCAAGTTCCTCTCCATTGATCTCTGCGAAATGTTTGCCTTGTGGCTCTATTCCTTTTCGTATTTCTTTTATCACCCGCCCTGTGACATCGCTGATAAGAATGGTCACGTCACTGCGACGAGGAAGATAATATTCAATTAAGGCGGCGGTACCAAAGGGATTTGGGTAAATGCTGAATTCCTGATGAATTGATAAATCTGCTACCCCTATGCTGGCATTTGGGACCATCCATAATTCATCTCCGGTGGTGCCGTCATTCGCACTGAAGAAAAGCGAATTGTTGATGTATAGTAAGTTAGAGGGAATTGCCGAAGCATTCCCGGCTCGTATATCTTCCACCATTACCGTTCCGCCATCTGTGCCGTCGCTTTTCCATAATTCCGCGCCATTAACTCCGTCATAGGCCCTGAGGTAAAGGGTGTTGCCGGCATTTGTGAGCTTGCTGGGATCAGAGTCTGGAACTCCCGGGTAAATATCTTTCACCAATACGGTACCTGATGCTGTTCCATCACTTTTATATAACTCTTTGCCATAGTTCGGAGAGCCATCAAATGCGGAGAAGAAAAGAGTGCCATTCACGCTAACTAAATTTTCCGGATTTGATCCTGTGCTTCCCGGACTTAAATCTTTCACCAATATGGTTCCGGAAAGAGTGCCGTCACTTTTCCAAAGCTCAAGGCCGTTGACGCCATCGTCAGCTACAAAAAACAATGTGCCGTTTACAACAGTCAGCTTTACGGGTGATGAACCTGTGCCGGAATTAATATTTTTTATCATCACGGTTCCCGCATTCGTTCCGTTAGTCTTCCAGAGTTCGTAGCCGTTGGTGCCATCATCGGCAGAAAAAAAGAGCGTGCCATTTACATTGGTTAAGCCATGAGGGTCAGAACCGGTGGTAGGGTTTATGTCCTTTACCAGAATTGTTCCGGCATTCGTTCCATCGCTTTTCCATAGTTCTGATCCGTGAATTCCGTCATCAGCCCAGAAGTACAGCGTACCGCTTACATCCGTGAGATAAGAAGGATAAGAATTACCTCCCCCCGTGGTGATATCTTTCACGAGCGTGGTGCCTGCATCCGTTCCATCACTTCGCCAAAGCTCACTTCCGTGATCACCATCATCTGCCGCAAAATAAAGAACACCATTTGCTCCGGCTAAAAAAACGGGAGAAGAACTTCCATTGCCGGCATTGATGTCTTTCACCAATTCTGTTCCGGCATCAGTACCGTCGGTTTTCCATAGTTCAACACCGTTGATTCCATCATTGGTAGTAAAAAACACAAGGGTACCAACGGTTGTTAAGTTGGATGGAAAAGAACTACCGGGACCAGGAACAATATCCTTAACCATGATTGTCCCTGTTGTGGTACCATCGCTTTTCCAGAGCTCTGTGCCGCTTGCACCATTATCGGCAGTGAAAATAAGTGTGCCATTAAGGTTGGTATAGAAACCGGAAGAGGAGGAATTTATTCCCGGATTTATATCTTTTACCAATTGAGGTGCTTGTGCATAACTCTTGGCTACGATTAAAGACAGCCCAAGAATGATTACAGAAGGAACTATAGCATAAGATCCTATTCTTTTAGTGAATGTTGTGTTTTTCATGATGATGCTATTTACAGGTTATAAAAATTAAGCGTTCTGAATTTCTCCCATAAAAACCGCGATCAGTTTTTCGGGATGTGCATTTCAGAATCTCAAAACCACGTGTCTTCGCTATTAATAATGAAAGCGGCTTCGTGGAATATGAGAAGTGCCAGTCAGGAGTAGGAGGATAAAATTCCAATTTCCCTTTCTCTCATCCAAAAATCAGAACATGAATTTTCTAACACGCCTGTAGGAATATTCGGCAGGTTTTCTTTGTTTCCGCAAATAGCTCCGGGACAGTAAGTGCTTCTTTTTTAAATCAAGCATCGTGGATGCGATGAGCTTAAATTCCAAAATCAATTTTTGTTTTACGCCTGAAAAAATATCCGGTCATGAATTATAGCAGTACCACTGAAAAAGAAAAGCCGGTAAGATTTCTCTCGCCGGCTCTGGGAGTGATCCCGGAGGGACTCGAACCCTCGACCCCAACATTAAAAGTGTTATGCTCTACCAACTGAGCTACGGAATCGTCATCTCTTTTTTTGAGCGCGCAAAGATAGTCGTGGTTCGCAATTCGCGTATCGCAATTCGCAAAGAAAAAAATTGCCGCAGATTCATAAGCCGGATTCTGTTTTGTCCCGCGACTTTCATCACGAAACTCAGACACTCATTTATCTGCTCCTGACATCACTGTCGGGATGTAGCGGTCTACCCGCCCCGCTTCCATCACCATCCCGAGCTATCGGGACCGGACGGAATTGAACGAGCCATTCACTTCCTCCTGATTGCTCATGAGAAAAGCGGAGTGTATTTGACCTTTCAGCCCGCAAGGTTTACCCCTTCGTCCCGATTACCCGGGACGAATCGTGAAGCTCTTAACTCACGTTTTCACCCTCACCCCGACGAGTCGGGGCAGTTATTTTCTGTGGCACTTTCTTCTCCGATAAAAATCGGAGCCCACCCGTTAGGTGGTGCGGCGCTCTGTGCTGTCCGGACTTTCCTATCCCGATTGTTATCGGGAACGAATGCCGAACCTGCGGCAAAGTTTTCAAAGAACGATGGCTTTCGCTTTTCTTTACGACTAACGATATACGTATCACGAGTTCTCCCGATTTAATCGGGATTCGCGATAAGAAAAACTCAACTGAAATTGCTCACAAAGTTACGACGGCGACATCAACGATGCGTAAGTCGTGGTACGTGAATCGTGTATCGTATCAAACCTTGTTTTCTTACTTCAAAATAATCTCTGTCGCACCATATCCATAACGAGGATGATAATCATTATTAAATGACCGCACTTCCTTATAGCTTTTCAGCATTTTGTGAATTTCATTTTTCAATTTGCCGGAACCAACACCATGAATCATGTAAAGTCTTCCTGCATTTCGTGCAATTGCCCGGTCCAGCGCCTGCTGAAAACGAGTCAGCTGCACGTGTAACATTTCTGATGCGTCCATGGTGCCGTGATCCATTGTAAGCGCCTCAATGTGCAAATCCGTCTCTATGTCAGCAGATTCAGTCTCGTTGTCTTTAATCACCGGTGTGTCCATCATCATCTGCTTGAGCACCTCGGCATCAAAGCCAACCTGTTCTTTGCGCTCTTCTTTTTTTGGCTGGAGCGATTGCGTTTGTACCTTGTACTGATATGTTTCTTTTTGAATGATGGGCGTGAGAAAAAGCTTGTTGAAGAAATTCTGCGGCTTGATCTTCTGATCCATTTTCCCTCTGAAATTTTGATTCATCACATCACGAACTTCCAATTGCACAGCGGGAGTTTCATTGAGCAAATCATATTCAATGGAATGAAGCATCAGGTAATTGTAAGGCACGAGCAATTTCTTCAGTGCAAAATGAATTTGGTCATGCGTGAAGAAGTAATAATTGAAGTCAATCGGAAAAGCGGTGTCGTTGATGAGGAAGATGTTGAATGAAGAGATTTCACCTCCGGATTTCACAGGCTCGAGGGAGAGAAAGATGCCTTTATTCGTTTTCTCAATTTTTTCAGACGGCAAATTTTTCTCCTGAGGTAACGAGGAATTGCCCTGATCCGGCCGTTCCATTTTTGATTCCGTAACTTCGCGACTCACGTCGGAAGTGAATACAGGAATTTCCATTTCACCCACCCCCACATACATAAGCTCATCATTAATAATTCGGTTGATGACGGCTTCTTCCTGCAAGTGAACAAGGAAGACTTTTTCTCCTATAGAAAATTTCTCTTTTTTCATTGATGACAAAATTACTCTGTAGAAACGTCTCACCGATTATTGCCTTGTGAAAATGAATATGAGAATTCAAATGAAGAATCCACTGCCCGAACATTTCCCGGGAAGGAGTCCTTTGGACAGAACAAAAAATTTTGCCCTGTTCTGTTGCCTGCTATTGTTCAAAGCCGCCTCAGCCCAGGTGCCTGACTCCACTGCGGCAAACGATACTTTATTCTACTACACTTACATCCCCAAGTATGAATGGTCTGTTGGAATTGAACATAGCTACATTCCCGGCATGTTTGCGCAGGATGCGTTTTATCCTGATAACATTGAGATTTCATTTTGGGCACATCAACGACTCTATCTGCGGGCAGGGGCTTTCCATATCGGGTCAATTACCCAGATAAATCCTTCCGATCCAAATCTGAACATTCCCGGTGACACCGTTTCAAAAGCAGTTTACTTCCAGGCAGGTTCTTTTTTTTATGCGGGCGGCACATTAAAACTTTTCCTTTTCAGGAATGCTTACTTCACACCTTCCATTGATTTTTATTTCGACAAATATTCCATTACCGAACCTGATAGCTGGTCCATTTCCGTAGGACCCTCTGCAGCCATTGAGTATTTTATCTCAAATCGTTTTTCTCTTCGTGCTGATTTATTCAACATCAATATCGGCATTGGAAGCTCCGGTAAATTTCCGCTGCTCACTACTCATCGCATTCTTGGTTTGGGAGTGCGGTATAGTTTTGACATGAAGAAAGTATCTTCGGAGTAGAATTCTTCCGGATGAAAAAAACAGTGACGCTGATTTTTTCTCTTCTTGCAATTGCATGCGAGGCACAGATGAATGATAAGTATCCATTCTATTTTAATTCTGCAATGCTTGAATTCGCAAGTCCGGTCGGTTACATCAGGAGTCTTTCGGGAGAGACATTCTACAAGACAGTCAGACTTCCGGCAACTTTTCTTTCAGGTGAATTCCGCGTAAAAAATAAATTCTATCTCGAAGCTGGATTAGGATTGGGATTTAACAGCAGAACTGTCTATATCGCCACCGAAGACACATTTCACCACCGAGAATTTCTTGGCACTTGCTACGCAGGTGGTTTATTTAAGATAAAGCTTTTCCGAAACTTTTACTTTTCTCCTTCTCTTGATTTTTATTATTCACTCGTTAGAAGATCTTATAGTGGTACGTTGGCTGAGAAGAGCAGCTATCTTACTCTTGGGCCTACAATCGGATTTGAATATTTTGTTTCAAAAAGAATTTCACTTAACACTGATTTGCTCAACCTTAATTTGGGTTTGCATTTTTACTCAGAATCTCAAAGTTCGGGAGGCTATAGTTACGCGACTGTTTACAAATACCTCAGTCTTGGCGTTCACTACAATTTTGATTGGAAGAAAAAAGTTGTTGAAGAAGCAAAATAAATTTTGCGCTACTCGTATCGCAGCGCCTCAATGGGATCAAGGTTAGAAGCTTTTATTGCAGGATACAATCCGGAAATCAATCCCACTATGTAGCAGAAAATAATTCCGGCCACAATCCATATCCAGGGGATTATGAAACTTCCGCCAACGATAATAGAGACAACATTGCCAATCAAAATACCCAGCACAATACCGAGCAATCCACCGAGGATGCAGATCACAATCGCCTCAGCCAGAAACTGGCGGCGTATCATTTTTTTGGTGGCGCCCAGCGCTTTGCTCACTCCAATTTCCATCGTGCGCTCCGTCACAGACACGAGCATGATGTTCATCAAACCAATGGCCGCACCAAAGAGTGTGATGATGCCAATGACGACGGCGCCATAGCGGATATATTTGAGCTGACTGAACAACGTATTTGCCAACTCATCGCTCTTCTCGATTTCAAAATCATCATCTGCACCCAAACGCAGGCGGCGAATGTTACGCATGATGCCCTTCGCTTCATCTACCCCGGGATCTAATTGCTCCACTTTACTAACAGTGACGCCTATTTGCCAGCTATAGTCCGGGCCAATATAATTTCGCTTCGCATTCATTAGCGGGAGAAGAAATGTGCGATTGTCGCTTAGCATCATGCTTGATCCTTTCGACTTGAGAATTCCAACGACGCGATAGCGGTTGCCTTTTACCGAAACAACCTGGTTGATGGGGTCTTCCTTATCAGTAAAAATTTTCAGGACCACATCCGGCCCCAAAATAATCACGGGTATTCCCAGATTTATTTCCCGCGGTGTAAAATACCTGCCGCGGGCAATCTCGAATCCCTTGGCACTAAGAAAGTTTTCATCCACTGCATACACAGACACATTGGGATTTGTTTTTTTACTTCCGTGTTCCACCGTTTGGCCACGATTGAACATCATCCCGATGGAAATCAGGGAGGGAAATTCAAAGCGTCTTTTGAACTCCATTGCCTGGGTATATATGATGGGAGCACTCGGCTTCCAATTATTATCACCGCCTTCCCCCTGTATTTGAGTCCATTTCCGCGAGATGGTGAATGTGTTCGCTCCCATGAATGTGAAACTTGAATTGAGCTTGCTTTTCAGGCTATCAATAGCAGTAAGAATTCCAACGAGCGCCATGATTCCGAACGCGATAATGAGAAACGTAAGAATCGTTCTCACAAGATTGCTGCGAATAGCGCGAAGCGCGAGTTTGATATTTTCAAGAAGGGTCATGGAGTGAATGCAAATCTACATGACAGGATTACACCGATTTTAAAAAAAAGATTACACCGATGAGAAACCGCAAGGATCATCTCGATTGATCGGGACAAAGTTCAAGAAAGATTCAAAGCGCAAAGTTCAAAGTTTCGAGTTGTGTTTGTGTTTGAAATTTTTCTTCTTGAAATTTTCTTGACGTTTGAAATTTGAAATTTTCAAGAACTCAGTTACGGAAATTCGTCGTACACCCAATTCGCGTGGCATGAATAAATAATTCCCATTATTACCACGTGCCGGTGATTAATTTTTTTGGTTTGAAAATTTCTTTGAGATAAAAACCGGTAAGGGCTGCAAATCCTCCAACGATAGCAGCAATTAAAAATACTCCGATATACAGCACTAAACTTCCGTGTAGGAACAACAATCCTGCAATGCGATTGGTCATCAAATCTCCTTTCATGAAATGCGTGTATAATGCCATGAGTAACCAAACAATTCCACAAGCAAAGAACGCTGCTAAAAAAACCTGCCAGGGTTTTTTCCCAAGAAGAAATGAGATCACGAATGCAGCAATAGCCATACTCCACCAGGGGAGAAACAGTTGCAGAAGAAAACTGAAGATCGTAATAAGAAAAAACAACATCATGACTTAGTGATTCAAAGTTGTGGTTGATACGATATGCGAATTTTTTTCACCGGCTGAATGAAGAAACACCAATTCATTCTGCCTTCCCTCTCCCCAGCGATCAATCATGTTATCATAAAATACTGAGCCGGGATTTCCCGATTGCCCTCCCGGATAAATTCCATACGCGTGCGGATCTTTTCCCAGTTCCACAATCATTCTCCAGGATGGACCATGATCTGCGCCCGATGCATTCACGATGCCGGCATTCCCTCCCGTATTCACAAATGTTCTGCTCAATGAGGGTATCCGAAGCAAGTGATTTATGTGCGTGTCTTTAATTTTCGCCCAGGTCCACTGATGATAATCAGGGCCGTTTTGATTTGAGAGAGAATCAAGAGCGGAAATGAACGTTTGATTTACCAGGCCTTGCAGCGTTTCAACCACGGGAGTATTCTTGTTGTCAACCCAGCTTTGATTTATATTATTTACAATGGTTCGCATGGTGACATCAGGTTCAGGATACATCATTCCTTCTTTACCAAACTCATCATCCCAAATCGCCGCTTGTAAAAGATTCCACCAGCGGCTGAAAATAGTTTGCTCTATGTTCTCTGCACCCGCAATATCATTCCAGTCCTGTAATACTGTTGCGATTTTCTTCTGTCTGTCATCCAGCTTGCTTTGATCGAGCAATGCAAGCATTGAAGGCAAGACAGTTGATGCAGTTAAATTCTTCTCATCAAACTGTAACAAGCGCATGCTGTCAGCGGTGATGTGATTCATCTGCGTCAATCTCTCATTGATGCGATGGCTGCGGGTGAATGTTTCGAAACGCCAGTTGAGATAATATGGATAAGTAGAATCAGCAGGAGTTTGATTTGCCGAACTCACAAAACCTTGCTGTGGATTTTTTACATGCGGGTCCTCATTGTGCGGAATCCAACTCTGCCAGTCATACTCGGGCTTTGTTCCTTCCATCAAAAATTTTCCCTGCTCTTTCCACTTGAGAGGAAATTTTCCATTCACCCAGATCGCGATGTTGTTATCAGCATCGGCGTACACAAAATTTTGTGCGGGGCAACTGAAGTAACTCAGGGCATTTACATACTCATCATAATTCTGCGCGCGGTTGAGGAGCAGAAATGTTTTCATTTCCGTTGAAGGATCATGCCCGAGCCACCGCATTGCAAAACCCCGCGGAATAAATTCATGAAACGGTTTTTGATTTGCCATAGCAACCACCGGCCCGTGATTCGTGAATACGATCGTATCAATCTCGTCTCTTTCGCCGCGCACTTTGATCACTTCAATTCTCTTTGCAGCGGACTTCCATTCATTATTAAAAAAATATTCATTGCACGAAGCATCTTTAAATTTCACACTGTACCAATCGAGCACATCAGCATCAACGTTCGTTTCACTCCAGGCAATTTTCCGGTTGAAGCCGATGATCACTGCAGGTGTGCCGGGCAATGAAACTCCACATACATTGCAATCAGGGCTCACCAACTGAATCTGAAACCACAGTGATGGAAGGTTTAAACCTAAATGCGGATCGCCGCAAAGAATGGGAAAACCGGTTGCAGATTTTGCTCCGCCTACCGCCCAGTTGTTGCTTCCGTTCAGTGGATTGGGTTGATGATCGAATGGCAGCGCAGGATCATCAGCAATTAAACTTTGTGGCGTGGGTGGAACCGGTAACGGTGAAAAATCCCAGGGTGTTCCCTGCGGAATAATCGGATCCATTATGAAGGGACGACCGTTGAACAGTGAGTCAATGACGCCTTCACCATACTTCTTCAAAATATTTGTGACATAAAAATCATCACTGCGCCCGGCAAGATCGTACGTCATGAACTTTAAAAGCAACGCACATTTCAGCGGCGTCCATTGCTCAGGTTGGTAATCAAGTAATTTGTATTCTACCGGAAAGTTTTTTGCTGAGAGAGCATTGATCCATGCATTTACACCTTCTGTGTACGCATCTACAGCCTCTTTGCACTCAGCATCTTTCATCATTTCTTTCAGTGCATTTTCAGCGCCATACACCATCCCGAATCTTCGCTGCTGACGATCATATTCAATGGCCTTTGCTCCTATAAATTCTGAAACCCTTCCCGCTGCTGCTGCCGTCTGAAATTCCATTTGCCATAAGCGATACTTTGCCGTGATGTATCCTTGGGCAAAATACAAATCGTGGTTGTTGTTCGCGAAAATGTGCGGCACCAGGTTGTCGTCCATCATCACAATCACTTTATCTTTCAGTCCGGGAAGCTTCAATTCAGATGAAGGAAAATTTTTCACTTCATTGTTTTGCCAGAAACCGGTAAAGGGAGAAAAGAATTTTCCGACAGGAGGAAGGTCACCCAACTTGACATTGAATCCCCAGACAAGAACTACTGCAACTATTAATGCAATCACGAAACGGATCAGCTTCATAAACACCCGGAGATGATCGCGAAACTAAGAAGATTACCGCAGGGACAGATTTGATCAATCATTCAAATGAATAAAGAAAACTTTGTTAGCATGAAATTCGATTTCTCAAAGAAATCAGGTTTCTGTGCGAAGTGACTTGCGGAATTAAGAATTGCTCAGGCTACTGACTTAACAGGTTCAGGCTTTTTCTCTTCCACCACAGGGTCAATCTTCTTATGTGTGTACCGCTCAATATGGCGCAATACATAGAGCGAAATCACCAGCCAGATCAATCCTAAAGCAAAACCTGCCATCACATCACTCGGATAATGTACGCGCAGATAAATGCGGCTGAACCCGATGAGATGAATAAAAATTATCAATGCAGCAATCACCGGCCATTTGACATAAGGATTTTTCACACGCTCCCACACAATGTATGCGATGAGGCCGTAGAAGGTCATGCTCGTTAGCGAATGCCCGCTTGGAAAACTGAATCCGCTTGCAGCGTGCAATAAAGGAACGAGCGGTCGCTGGCGTTCAAAAATATTTTTCAGACCATACATCAGCAACGGACTCGTGATGCCGATCACCGGAATTTTTATTGAATACCATTTATGTTTTTGAATGAAAGCAAAGTAAGCGGCAAGCAACACATTTGCCGGAAGCAGAAAGGTTGCTGTTCCAAAGAAAGTAATAAACTGCATCACGCTATTGTTTCGAGGACTTACCAGCCCGCTGAGGAAATCAAAAGCATTCTGATCGAATTCAAATTTGTTCTGTAAAAAAATCTTGTCGGCAACAATGAGGAAGGCAACAAACGAGGCTGCAAATAAAATCACTATCAGCAATAGCTCAATTGACAGAAGCGCAAGCGCTGCGTAAGTTTTTTTGATGTGGTGATGAATGAATCTGATCATGTTTGCTTTTCAAAGATAAGCGCACTAGTGCTCTTATGAATTCTTTCCCGAAATAATTGAACCAAATTTGGTTAGCAGCGATGATACTTTTTTTTAAATACAGTTAATTATCCTTCTAAAATAAATTTCTTTACTGCAAAACTTCAACCCACTGCTATTTTTTCTTTCATCTGCGTGAAAAAAATTCTACACAAAAATAATCAGGAAGGAAATTTGCAACTCATTCAGTCAAACAAAATTTATCTTCTTCGGCTCAGGCCATAATTTTCGAAAACAACAATCAACAACTATGAAAAAAATTTCTATTCTATTCGTCACACTCTTCATAAACACCTTTGTATTCTCGCAGCATCAAGCTGATCATTGGTATTTCGGTATTTATGCCGGGTTAGATTTTTCGAGCGGAAGTCCGGTGCCGGTCACGGATGGCGCATTGAGCACTACAGAAGGATGTTCGTCCATTTCAGATGTACTGGGAAATCTGCTCTTTTACACCAACGGAGTTTCTGTGTGGAACAGAAATAATCAGCTTATGCCGAATGGTACAGGGCTGGATGGTGATATCTCTACATCGCAGTCGGGACTTATCGTTCCTGATCCTGCAAGCAACGGCTCTGATTATTACATTTTCACACTCGCTAATGATGGAGGTGCGAATGGGTTTCGCTATTCAATCGTTGACATGACGGAAGACTCAGGACTGGGTGATGTGATCACAAAAAATGTTTTGATACAGGATAATGTCACCGAAAGAATGGCGGCACAAAAGCAATTGAACGGGGAGGGTTATTGGATCGTGGTTCACGATTGGGGATCGAATGCTTTTGACGCGTATTCACTCACTTCTTCAGGTTTGCAGTTGACACCTGTAATTTCGAATGTCGGCATGGTACATACCACGGCGCAAATTCAAAACACGTATGGTCAAATGAAATTTTCCACATGCACTGATCAGCTTGCGTTGGCAACAGGCTATCTTGACACCGTGCAGCTTTTGGATTTTGATCCTGTCACCGGAATTCTATCCAATCCCATTTCACTGCCCATGCCCGATCATGTGTACGGAGTAGAATTTTCATCTGCCGGAAATAACCTTTACGTGACCAACTATGATATGTACGGCACACTTCTTCAATATGATCTTACTTCCAACATTCAGGACAGCATCATCGCGTCCAGAAAAGTTCTTAGTCTCACGGAAGATCTTTATGCATTGCAACTCGGACCTGACTATAAGATTTATGTGAACAAATCTTTCAGCTCTCAATTGAATGTGATCAATTCACCTAACACACCAGGCTACGATTGCGACTACGTTGACAACGCCCTGAATCTTGATCCAAACTATCTTGGAATTACTTCAGGGCTGGGACTGCCGGAGTTTCCACAAAATATTTTCAAAACAGAGGGCTCCTGTTTTGCGAATGGAATCAATGAAGTAACTGCTTCCGGAAAAAATCTTCTTTATCCCAATCCGTCAGGAGATGAATTCACTGTTAATCTTTCCAATCAACATTCACAATCAACAATTGTCGTGTTTGATGCCGAAGGAAACAGGGTTGCTCAATTCAATGAGGTTAGTGAAGGAAAGATTTCTTTCGGAAAAAATTTATCAGCAGGAATTTATCTCGTGCAAATAAGAAATGATGCGGGAGTTACAAATGAGATTGCAGTGAAAATTGAAGAGTAATTTTTTTGCTATCCCTGTCAGAAGCTGTTTGGAAATTATCGAGAAAATTTATTTATGCGATTGTCATCAGTAGCGCGAACCATTTATCAATCGAGTTCTTTAGCAATGACATTCATCCTCGCTGCACCTCTAAAAACCGTTATCGCACTCGTGGGCGCGGAGGGACTCCCCTTTAGGGGTCGGGGGCTGCCGGGTGGGTGTGTCATTCGCGGCGAGTCGAAGGACATGATAACCCGATTAAACATTTCCAAACAGCTTCTCCGACATGCTCAATAGATAAATTTGATACTTCACTCTCCTTGCGGGCGTTATCCATGCTAAACGCCGCCATGAGTCACTCCAAAATATTTCTTCCGATATTTTTCTGCCTCACATCGCACCACTCATTTGCAATTTCCATCAGTGAAGCTGTAAAGCAAAAACTTATTTCCATCACGGTTCACAGTTATGATGACAGCAAGGATTCTGTTTTTCATCCATCGTATTACGGATCATGCATTGTCTTTGACATCAGAAACCTCAAAGCAAATACCCTTGAATTGACTGAAGATGCCGGGAGATTTCTGATACCCAATGACAGTGCAGAACAGCGAATGATCATTACATCACCGGTAACGCTGGCGCTTCTGGCACACCAGCAAAAATTTGTGCCTGTGTATGCGATGTGTACGGAGGCGCACGATGCAGGACCTTCTAATCAAACGAAATTTACTTACGGAGAAATTGCACAGGCTAATCTGCTCAAACTGGTGAAGATGATTGCAAAAAATAAATTCCAGGATAAGGCGGCACAAAACGCAGTATGGTGCATCACCGATAATTTTTCTCCATCCACCATTTACTCAACCGATACCGCCGAGGCTCACCTGCTCTGCAAGCTCGTGTGCGCACTGAAAAATATTCCTTATGCACCGGGAATCGCACCGGAACCGGACATCGACTTTCCGCACTCTGCACGCATCAATGGTTATTTCACCTACACCATCGCACGAACACACACGATTGATTTGAGGATATACAACCAACAAGGCCAGTTGCTGAAAGATGTAGTACATGGAGAGAAGCAAACACCGGGGACTTACAACTACAATTATGAAGCAGACATTCCTGTCAATGATGATCGCCATCCTCCGGTGATGATTGTGAGATTTTATTTTGATGGAAAAATATTTGCCGAGAAGAAGCATGTGCTCAGATGAGGTGTGAAAGTGAGAGGTGAGAGGTGAGAGGTGAGTCGTGAATCCTGATTAAATCGGGAGAACTCGTGTTACGTGAATCGCATTACGTGAATTGTGAATCGTATTATGTGAATCGTATTACACGAATGGTGAATCATTAGCCGCAAGACTCATCGTGCATAATCCAAAGCTTCCCCCGCATCGTTTTACACAGGTTATTGCGAAGTGTTTTTCACTGGATATCCATTCACTTTTCCACAACAAAAAACTAAATTGAGAACGGTGGTTGTATCAATCAAAATCTTTTTGCTACTTTTTCAGAATCAAAATTACCGACCCATGCTTCCTGATTACTTTAAAATCCTGGAAATCCCTCAGGACGCCAGCGAGATGGAGATCAAGCGCGCCTATCGCAAAAAGTCACGCGAATTTCATCCCAGCGAGAACAAAGCTCCTGAGGCACTCGACAAGTTCATTTTAGTGAATGAAGCTTATGAGATTCTCATTCACAAAAACACGCACGAAACTTATCTTGAAGACCTTACCACCGGACAGGATCCCCTGAAGAGCGAAGTGTATTACTATTGGATTAATTCAGCCCGCACACGGGCTGCAAAGCATGCGTCATTCTCGATGAAAGAATTTCTCAACACTCCGTTCTATCGTGATACGCACATGTGGAGCTATCCATCGCTCGTAATGTTCCTCATTGTCGGGTTGGTACTTTTGCTGGTTCCTTTCCCCGTGATTCTGCTTGCCGGAGAAGAAAAACTTGGCGTCGTCGGCGTGCTCATGGTTATCTTTCTTGCGTGGCCGCTTGGACTGTATTTTTTTGTGCAGGCAGCTTCCGGTTTCCAATCTATGAGAAAGTACTTGCGCTAAATCAGCAGGCAGTTGGCAATAGGCAGTAGGTGATGGGCAATATGCGAGAAAACTGAACTTAAGTTTTAGAATTTTCTGCCTGATAAAAAATTTCCGTAATTTTTACTCCTGAAATTATTTCTTAACTCATCAAAACATTTGACTCATGAAAATCTTGACCACAAAACTTTTACTCACACTTGTTCTCACTTTCACTCTCGTCTTCACCTTCACTTTCACATTCTCACAAACTCCGGTGCGCTTTTATTCGAATGCAAAAGCGGGATATAAAAATCCTGTCAGCGGCGCTGTGATAGTTGAGCCGAAGTACGATGCCGGCAGCGACTTCCGCGAGGGTTTTGCCATTGTGATCACAGGAAGAAAACGCGGCTATATCAATGAGAAAGGTGAAGTAGCTATTCCACTGCAGTATGATGATGCTTCGCAATTCTTTGGTGGACTTGCACGCGTAACCGTTGGTGGTAAGAATGGTTACATCAACTACAAAGGCGAGTTCGTAATTCAGCCCATTTATAATTTCGCTGATGATTTTATTGATGGCCTGGCACGTGTAGCGCGCAATGGAAAATTTGGTTTCATCAATACAAAAGGTGAAGCCATAATCCCATTCATGTATGACGATGCACGAAATTTTGCGGAAGGATTAGCAGCAGTAAAAAAAGACGGGCACTGGGGTTTTATAGATCCCAAAGGAACGCTCATCATTCCGTTGCAATACAACGATGCATTCTTCTTTCACGGAGGAATCGCGCGCGTGAGCGATGGCACCAAGGGTTTTTACATTGACAAAAACAACAAGTGGGTGAAAGATGAAGAGAAGCACGAAGAAGAATGGGAGACCAAGAACGCACCCAATAAGAATGAAAAATAAAAAATGCAGGATGTGAAATGAATGAGATGCTACCCCTGTGCAAGGGGTAGCTATCCCAAAGAGAAAGACGACTTCAGCAATTTTTTTTCGCCCGCACCGGGTTCACTATTCGCGCACGAAGCATTTGCGGGGAAAAATATCATGCGCCATCAAAATTCCTGCAATGAAAAATTCTTTATTACTTATTACCCTGTTTTGTTTGCAGCAGAGTGTGTATGCCCAGCAAGGTGAGTGGACCTGGATGAAGGGCAGCTCGGGTAATGCACCCAACGCTACGTATGGAACTCAGGGCGTGCCCGCCGCATCCAATACTCCGGAAGGACTTTACGAACCATGCGAGTGGAAAGATAAATCCGGCAACTTCTGGTTGTATGGTGGTTTGAATAATGCCGGCGATTATGCCAGCAATTTGTGGAAATATGATGTCGCCACGAATGAATGGACATGGGTGAAAGGACCGGGATTAAGCTCGGGTGAATTACCCAACTACGGAACACAGGGAGTTGCTGCGCCAACCAATACGCCGGGATCACGTGGATGGGGTGCTGCTTCATGGGTAGATACTGCCGGCAACTTCTGGTTGTTCGGGAGCCGTTCACTTTCCAATGACGGAGGCTATGCTGATCTGTGGAAGTATGATGTAAGCATCAATGAGTGGACCTGGATGAAAGGGGGCACCACTCCTTACAATAATGATGGCATCTACGGAACACAAGGAGTGAGCGATGCTGCAAACAATCCGGGAGGGCGAAGCGAAACAAATGCATCATGGACTGATAAAGACAATAATCTCTGGCTCTTCGGCGGACATGGCTACGATGTGTATGGTGATTGGGATGCCCTCAATGACTTTTGGAAGTACAGCATTGCCGCCAATGAATGGACGTGGATGCGCGGATCAAAAGTCGCGCTTCACCCGGGTTACTATGGTATCAAAGGTGTGGAAGACACGCTCAACAATCCTCCGTCACGAATGGTCTTCGCGAAGTTTACTGATGCCGATGGAAACTTCTGGTTCTTTGGCGGCGGGAGTTGGAACAGTTATGATTACTATAATGATGTTTGGAAATATAATCCAGTAGCAAACAAATGGACATGGGTGAGCGGAAGCAATGTTGCAGGTGATCCGGGCACAGCGGGAAATCTCTGCGACAGCAGCACCGGCATTGTAGGTCCATCACGTTTTGAAAATCGCTTTAGCTGGACTGACAGTTGTGGAACCTTCTGGACATTTGGCGGCGGCACCGGAGGCAACGTTGACATAGTATACAATGATCTCTGGCACTTCGATCCCCAGAATCTTGAATGGACTATGACGGAAGGATCAGTGGTTGCGAACCAAACAGGGAGCTATGGTACGCAAAGTGTTTCTTCACCCACCAACCAACCGCCCAGCCGCGGCGGTGGTGTGAGTTGGATTGATAACGAAGGCAACCTGTGGATGTGGGGCGGCATCTATAATTTTGTTACTTACTTCAATGACCTGTGGCGCTATGTGGTGGATCCCTCCTGCTCATTTTCTCCATGTACTTATACGCAGCCACCCTCATCGCAGGCACACTTTGCTGCGAGTGATACACTGCTCTGTGAAAAATTTTGCATCAGTTATTTTGATTCATCAAGCAACAATCCCACTTCATGGCAATGGATTTTCCCGGGCGGAAATCCTTCTTCTTCCACCGATCAAAATCCAACCAACATTTGCTACGATGTTCCAGGTAGTTATGATGTAACACTCATTGCCACCGGTGCTAACGGGAATGATACGCTTACGCTGACGAATTACATTGTTGTTTACCCTACTCCACCATTTCCCACCATCACGCAAGCCGGTTACACACTCACATCAAGCCCGGCAAATTCTTATCAATGGCAATTCAACTCTGGAGATATTCCCGGTGCAACAAATCAATCGTACACTGTTTTACAAACCGGATATTACACTGTGGTTGTCGGTGATTCAAACGGTTGCAAAAATTCCACAACTACTTATGTTTTGATTACAGGAATTGATGATGGAAGTGGTGATGGAAACATTTCTATCTATCCCAATCCCACGGCAGATGGTTTAATGGTTGAATGGCTAAATGGTTTTGCCGGAGATGAAATTTCAATTTCAATTTTTAATGCACTTGGTCAGGAAATTTTTTCTTCTCAGGAATCCCGATCCATCGGAAAGAAAAAAGAAATTGATCTGCACGGTATCGCAAGCGGCGTTTACTTCATTCAAATAAAATCCCATAATACTTTTCTGAAAAAGAAAATCATCATTGCAAGATAATGGGATGAAAAAGATTTTACTCCTCGCATTAACAATTGCGTTGCATCACTTCATGTACGCGCAGGCGGGAGAGTGGACGTGGATGAAAGGTGATAACCAGCCTTTTTCATCAGGCAACTTTGGAACGCAAGGTGTTTCCTCACCAACAAATCTTCCGCCGGCACACTATTCTTATACACCGTGGAAAGACCATGAGGGTAACTTCTGGATTTTCGGCGGCGATGCTTCAAATGTATTTTTCAGCGACTTGTGGAAATATGATCCCGTCACTAATGAATGGACATGGATGCGCGGAACCGGTTTAGCAAGTCAGCCGGCTGTTTACGGAACCCAGGGTATACCGTCTCCAAACAATTATCCCGGCGCGCGATCTTTTGGCGCCCGTAGCTGGACTGATGACAGCAATTACCTGTGGCTCTGTGGCGGAACAGGATATGATGCTTTTAGCTCGGGGGAGTTGAATGATCTATGGCGCTATGATATCGCCACCAATGAGTGGACATGGATGAACGGAAACAATACGGTGAATGCACCAGGAGTATATGGAACATTTCAGGTACCCGCCCCACTCAACACCCCCGGTGGCAGGCATGAATCCACTGCGTGCTGGAATGATGTGAATGGAAACCTGTGGTTCTATGGCGGCTATAGTTACTGTGACATGTGGAAGTACGATCCTTCCATAAACGAATGGGCGTGGATGAATGGAACATCAGGATCACTGCCTCCTTCTTACGGAGTGCAGGGAGTACCCTCCGCTACCAATACGCCGGGATCGCGGCCCTCGTACTCTCACTTTGTTGATACCGCCGGAAACTTCTGGCTCTTTGGTGGCGCCGACCCGAGCATTTTAACCTATGCTGATTTATGGAAGTATAACCCTGTCACTAATGAATGGACATGGATTAACGGAAGTCAGGCAACAGGGAATGACGGAAATGCAGGACAGCTTTGTGATACTTCATTACAATACTATCCGCAATCAAGATTTGAAAATCGCTGTTGCTGGACTGATAACTGCGGACATTTCTGGCTCACGGGAGGGACACATGATTTTTTCAACTCGGCATTAAATGATTTGTGGGTATTTGATCCGGCAACTTTTGAATGGGCTTTAGTGAATGGCTCTTCTTCCGCAAACGCTGCAACGGTGACCGGCACGCAAGGCGTTTCTGCTCCCACCAATAATCCCGGAGGAATGCTTTGCTCTGTTGGTTTTGTAGATGCATCAAACAATCTTTATGAGTTCGGCGGGTCTCAATCCCCAATTACACCCTTCAATGATCTCTGGAGATTTGTGATTGACACTGATTGCCCGGCATTGAATTATGCCTGCTGCTCTGTGTCGCAATCATCATTCGCTGCATCCGATACCATGCTGTGTGAAAAATTCTGTATCAGCTTTTTCGACTCATCACAAAATAATCCGATAGCATGGCAATGGCTTTTTGAGGGAGGTGCGCCTCCTTCTTCCACAGATCAAAACCCTGCGAATATTTGCTACCAGGTTCCGGGTGTTTATGATGTCACGCTCATCACTACTTCTGCGAATGGAAATGATACAGTGACACTTTCAAATTTTATTACAGTCTACCCTACTCCGCCATTCCCAACCATCACACAAACTGGGTACACGCTCACATCGAGTCCGGCAAATTCCTATCAATGGCAATTGAATACAATTGATATTCCCGGTGCAACAAATCAGTCGTACACGGTTTTGCAATCGGGTTATTACACTGTTGTTGTTGGTGATTCCAACAGTTGTAAAAATTCTACGACTACTTATGTTTTGATTTCAGGAGTTGAGGATGTGAGTGATAAAAGCATTTCTATTTCACCGAATCCTTCGAATGGAAATTTTATGGTTGAATGGCTGAATGGTCAAATGGTTGGCGATGCTTCTATTGATGTGGTTAATACGCTTGGGCAAAAAGTTTTTTCATCTTCGGAAAAAAACTTGCCTGGCGGCAGTCAGGCTTCTTCCTATGGTTTTAAGAAGCAGATTGATTTGAACAATGTCGACAGAGGAATTTATTTTGTTGAGATAAAAACTGAGAATGAATTTGTGATGAAGAAAATTGTGATTGCAGATTAACCTTCTCTAAAGAGTGTATTTTCATTGTGCAAATATTTTTTTCTTCTCAGAGTAAATATTTTTTGTAGTGAAAAAAATCCTTTTCTTCATTTTTTTCTGCTGCGCAGGGAAGTGTGATGTATGTGTTGCGCAAGCAGGTGAATGGACTTGGGTTAGAGGGGATAATTCAATTTTTGGCAATGGGCTTTGGGGAACAATCCCCGCACCAGATAATACTCCCCCGCCTCTTTACAGCACTGTAACCTGGATTGATCAAGATAATAATTTCTGGCTATTTGGTGGTAACAGAACCTTGTTTGGAGATTATGCGGACTTATGGAAATTTGATCCAGTTATTACTATGTGGACATTCGAGAAAGGATTCGTCAATCCCAATCAACCTGAAATACTTGGAAATATTGGCATTCCTTCGCCGGGTAATCGTCCGGGTTCCACCTCATGGGGCGAGCCCACTTGGGTAAGTAACAATAATGATCTCTGGTACTATTGCGATTCGTACACTGATTTATGTTCATTGACGGAACTATGGCGGTTTAATATTCCAACCAAGGAATGGACATGCATGGATACATTCTCTGCGACCCCACACTATGGCCAATTGCAAATTCCGTCGCAACTTAATTCCCCTGGTGCAAGAACAGAAGTAACAGCTTCATGGACTGACAATGAGGGGAACTTTTGGTTTTTCGGGGGTCAAGCAAGTTTTTGTCTGGGTGGAAGCTATGCAGATATGTGGAAGTATGACATAGACATGAATCAATGGCAATGGATGAGTGGTGATACCACATATGGTTTCAGTATTTTACCTGTTTACGGTATTAAAGGAGTATTTAATCCCGCTAATACGCCAGGGCAAACGAATGCTTATTGCCACTGGAAAGATTTTGATGGTAAGTTTTATCTTTTTGGTGGTGGAAATCCTTACGTAAATATTTACTCTACCCTATGGGAATATGATCCCATAATTAATCAATGGGCATGGATCAGTGGGGATACTATTCCATTTTCCACCGGGAATTATACTTTTCAATGCGATCCGGGAAGTTTAGCTTATCCTCCCCGCTCAACTGAAAATAGGGCCTGTGCTACTGATGCTTCAGGAAATTTTTGGATGATGGCTGCTGAAATTAATTCCGGCGGTTGGGCTTATAATGATTTGTGGGTTTATATTCCTAATCAGTCAAAATGGATTTGGGTTTCCGGAAATCATGATTCCACGGCCAATAGTGTCTATGGCACATTAGGGATACCTGCAGCTCAAAACCATCCAGGACCGAGATATGGTTGCGCAGGTTGGATGGACAGCAATTGTAACTTTTGGCTCTTTGGTGGAAGGGGTGATTTTAATGATCTCTGGAAATTCACAATTGATTCTTCATGTTCGACTTTCATTTCCTGTTTAGCGCCAATATCAACATCTTCCAATTCTCTTTGCGAAAAATTCTGCACCAGCTTCTACGATCAATCGAACAACAATCCATCCTCATGGCAATGGCAATTTCCCGGAGGAGATCCATCTTCTTCCACTGATCAAAACCCAACTAACATTTGCTACAACACACCGGGCACGTATGATGTAACACTCATCACCACCAATGCAAATGGAAGTGATACTCTCACCCTGCACAATTACATCACCGTCTATCCTACGCCGCCATTTCCAACCATTACTCAGATTGATTACACGCTTACATCAAGTCCGGCAAATTCTTATCAATGGCAATTGAATGCAGTGGATATTCCCGGCGCAACAAATCAATCGTACACTGTTTTGCAATCGGGTTATTACACTGTTGTTGTCGGAGATTCCAACAGTTGTAAAAATTCTACAACTACTTATGTTTTGATTTCAGGAGTTGAGGATGTGAGTGATAAAAGCATTTCTATTTCACCGAATCCTTCGAATGGAAATTTTATGATTGAATGGCTGAATGGTCAAATGGTTGGCGATGCTTCTATTGATGTGGTTAATACGCTTGGGCAAAAAGTTTTTTCATCTTCAAACTTGCCACGCGGCAGTCAGGTTTCTTCCTATGATTTTAAGAAGCAGATTGATTTGAGCAATGTCGCCAGAGGAATTTATTTTGTTGAGATAAAAACTGAGAATGAATTTGTGAGGAAGAAAATTGTGATTGAAGAATAACCTCGCGAAGAAAGAGTATAACTTCACTCTGTAAATATTTTTTGTGCTGAAAAAAGTTTTCCTCTCTATTTTTTTCTGCTGGATAGTGAAGTGTGGTGTGTGTGTTGCACAGGCGGGGGGATGGACCTGGATGAAGGGAGATAGTGGCATCAATCCTCTTGCAGTTTTTGGGATTCAGGGAATTCCCGATTCAGCCAATAATCCGGACGGACTTTATGAGGCCAGCGAGTGGAAAGATTTGAATGGCAACTTTTGGATTTATGGAGGCATAATAACTTATGGTGGTGCCAGCAGTAATTTGTGGAAATTCAATCCCGCAACTACTCAATGGACCTGGATGAAAGGACCGGGTAACGTCACGAATGAAATACCGATTTATGGAACGTTAGGAATTGCATCTCCCGCCAATACACCGGGTGCAAGATGGAATCAGGCCTCATGGACGGATACCTCGGGAAATCTTTGGCTCTATGGCGGCATCAATGAATCGGCCCTCTGCTTCGGAGATTTATGGAAGTATGATATTTCATCTAACGAATGGACATGGGTGAGTGGCTCTAACATTCAGGATGTTCAGGCCATTTACGGAGTGCAGGGAATTCCAAACACAACTAATCAACCCGGCAGCCGTCGCGAGACTGCCGCAGCATGGATTGATAATGAAAACAACTTATGGCTGTTTGGCGGCCGTGGATATGGAACGGATACTACGCAGGGAGATTTGAATGATCTTTGGAAGTATAACATTTCTACTAATGAGTGGACTTGGATGCGTGGATCAACTCAAATAAATGATGCGGGATCTTATGGAATAAAAGGAATTGAAGACACAACTAATAATCCGCCTTCAAGAATGATCTACTGCAGGTGGAAAGATTATCAAGGCAACTTTTGGATTTTTGGAGGAGGTGATCACCCAATTGGGGTCTTCTACAATGATGTCTGGAAATATAATATAGCCACCAACAAATGGACGTGGATGAGCGGTGATAATTTTCCAAACGGGGAAGGCATGCAAGACAGCATTTGTGCAACAGGAACTGATCTTATCGGGCCTGCCCGTCTTGAAAATCGGGCGTGCTGGACTGATGAATGTTTTAACTTCTGGCAATTCGGAGGAGCTACAATATCAGGACACGATACTGTTTTCAATGACTTATGGTATTTCAATTATCAAAGTTTAGAATGGACAATGGTGAGTGGATCGGTATCGCCAAATCAGGCAGGGAGTTATGGAATACAGGGAATATCAAGTCCGGCGAATGAACCTAACAGTCGCAGTGGTTCCGATGCTTGGGTTGATAACAGCGGGAATCTGTGGCTCTTTGGTGGCTGGACTGTTACAACGGTTGGAGCCAATGACGTATGGAGGTACATAGTTAATCCGTCATGCCCTGTTAAGAATTTGTGTGGTCCGCAAATTAACACCGGCAATACCTCACTCTGCGAAAAATTCTGCATCAACTTTTTTGATCAATCTACGAGTTACCCTACCTCATGGCAATGGATTTTCCCCGGCGGCGATCCCTCTTCTTCCACTCTTCAAAACCCAATCAACATCTGCTACAACTCACCCGGCACTTTTGATGTAACACTCATCACCACCAATGCAAGCGGAAGTGATACGCTCACACTGCACAATTACATCACCGTCTACCCTACTCCACCATTTCCAACCATCACTCAAGTTGGTTACACGCTTACATCGAGTCCTGCAGATTCTTATCAATGGCAATTGAATACAACAGATATTTCCGGCGCAACAAATCAGTCGTACAATGTTTTGCAATCCGGTTACTATACCGTGATAATTGGTGATTCCAATAGCTGCAAAAATTCTGCGACTACTTATGTTTTGATTTCGGGAATTGATGATGTGAGTGCGGCAAACATTTTTATCTATCCCAATCCTTCGATTGGGTGTTTCACGGTTGAATTCCTCAATGGTCCCGATTTAATCGGGATGGCTGATGAAATTTCGATTGCTGTGGTAAATACTCTCGGGAAAAGAGTTTTTTTTTCTTCTGAAAAAGTTCCTTCTACCGATTTCAAAAAGCAAATTGATTTGAGTGATGTTGCCCGCGGTATTTACTTCGTTTGGATAAAAGCGGCGGATGAATTTGTGAGGAAGAAAATTTTGATTGCCGACTAACCTCGCAAAGAAAGAGTGTAACTTCACTCTGCAATCCCGCAGTACTACGGGACTTTTCTCTCCACCGCTAAATTTGGTGCGATGAAAAAAATTTTACTATTACTGCTTTTCGTTTCTAATTTTTCCATCGCTCAAAACCCATTGGCGAAGCAATGGGATTACAGGTTTGGAGGAACAGATATTGATATTGTAAGATTCCTTCAACAAACTTCTGATGGAGGCTATTTCCTTGGTGGATGGTCTGATTCAGGAATTAGCGGAGATAAGTCAGATTCAACAAATGGTAATGCAGATTATTGGATTGTGAAAGTAGATGCATTTGGTATCAAGCAATGGGATAAGGATTTCGGAGGAACAGGACAAGACTACCTTCACTTCGTACTGGAGACTTCGGATGGAGGATATATCCTTGGAGGAAATTCTGAATCCCCGCTTAGCGGTGATAAGACAGAACCATCGAAAGGATATATGGATTATTGGATAGTTAAAACCGATTCACTGGGTATTAAACAATGGGATAAGGATTTTGGAGGAACCAATTATGACGAACTTTTTTCCGTGCAGCAAACATCGGACGGAGGATTTCTCCTTGGAGGATATTCCTTTTCGGGAATTGGCGGAGATAAAACCGACTCATTAAATGGCGGATGGGACTATTGGATTGTGAAAATAAATTCAGTCGGCATCAAACAATGGGATAAGGATTTTGGCGGAACAAGTGAAGACTTCCTTTTTTCCATGCAGCAAACTTCAAATGGCGGGTATATCCTGGGAGGCTTCTCTAGTTCGGGAATTGGCGGAGACAAGACAGAACCATCGGAAGGATATAGAGATTATTGGATAGTTAAAATTGATTCACTTGGAAATAAAGAATGGGATAAGGATTTTGGTGGAACATCTGCCGATTTGCTTTATTCATTGTGCCAAACTTTTGATGGAGGATATATTCTTGGAGGAATTTCCTCTTCCGACAGTAGCGGAGATAAAACACAATCGATTTGGGATACATGTGCAAATTGCATTTACCAGGGTGATTTCTGGATTGTAAAAACAGATTCGCTTGGCAATAAGCAATGGGATAAAGATTTTGGTGGAGTTAATGATGAAGATGAGTTTGGATACATTTATCAAACTTTCGATCATGGTTATCTGATTGGAGGAACTTCATATTCTGATAGCAGTGGAAATAAAACAGAAAATAATCTTGGGTTGGAACAATCGTGGATTATAAAAACCGATTCACTGGGGAACTTCAAATGGGATAAAACAATTTTTACGCTTGGACATGAGGAGTCCGGTTTTGAAATTCAAACAAGCGATGGATGCTACGTCATTGCAAATAATACCAGCGGAGCATTCGGCGGCTATAAAACGCAGCCAAGCCAGGGAAGCAATGACTATTGGTTAATAAAGTTTTGCGACACAACAATTGCTACTACTATCAACAGGCAGGTAAGGGATGAAAATATTTCTGTCTATCCCAATCCTTCTTCAGGAAGTTTCACTGTTGAACTGTTGCTTAATGAATTGAATGCAGTTGATATTTCAATTGATATAATGAACGCTATCGGGCAAACAATTTTTTCTTCAAAAGAAAAAATTACTGCTGCTGATTTCAGGAAGCAAATTGATTTATCCAATGGACTCCATTCGGAGAGCAATGTGCGGAGTGGTGTTTACTTCATCGAAATAAAATCACAGCATGTTTTTCTAAAGAAGAAAATTATTGTTGCCAAATGAGTCCGCTAACAAATAATTTTATCTATGAAAAAATTACTTTTTGTCTCTCTCATTTCATTCACCACACTGAATGACACAGATGCACAGGGAACCTGGATACAGAAAGCCGATTTCGCAGGAGATGGAAGATTTGTTGCCGCTGCTTTTTCGATTGGCGCCAAAGGTTACATCGGCACCGGCCGCGGTTCATTATACGGCGGCTTCTCGAAAGACTTTTGGGAATGGGATCAGGCGAGCAACGTCTGGACACAAAAAGCTGATTTCGGTGGCGCCAGAAAATTGGCGGCCGCTGGTTTTTCCGTTGGTACAAAAGGATACATCGCAACCGGCTGGGATGAAAATTTGGTTTTTACTCAAGACCTCTGGGAGTATGATCCTGCTGCCAATACCTGGACGCAGAAAGCAAATTTACCCGGAGCAGGAAGATACAGAGCCACCTGTTTTTCTATAGGAACAAAAGGATATCTCGGCACAGGCTATAACGGTTCCATCTATTTCAATGATTTCTGGGAATGGGATCAGGCAACGAACACATGGACTCAAAAGGCGGATTTCCCGGGTGCAGCGAGACTATCTGCTGTAAGTTTTTCTATCGGGACCAAAGGATACATGGGCACCGGTGGGGATGGAAATTTTGTTGTCAACTACAATGACTTCTATGAATGGGACCAGGCAACGAATACATGGACTCAAATAGCAGATTTCCCCGGCGCAGCAAGAATGGGCGCTTCTGCTTTTTCAATTGATTGCAAGGGATACGTGGGTACGGGTACCAGCGGAACAGCTTACAGCGACTTCTGGCTGTACGATCCTGATACCAATACGTGGACGCAAAAAGCTGATTATGGAGGAGGCGCAGAAGCACAGGCAGTTGGTTTTTCTATCGGTGATTATGGTTACATTGGAACAGGACAAACCATCGGAACCGGGTTCTGGGAATTCACTCCTGATGTTTCATGCATCGTAAGCGCTCCCGGATTCTCTGTAAGTGATACCACACTCTGTGAAAAATTCTGCACTGATTATTCTGATCTTTCAACAAACAATCCTGTTTCATGGCAGTGGATTTTTGAAGGAGGATCGCCTGCAACCTCTACGGATCAGAATCCCGCTCAAATCTGTTACAACAATTCCGGTACTTATGATGTCACGCTCATTACCACGGATGGGGGTGGAAATTCTGATACACTTTTACTTTCCAATTTCATCACTGTGTTTGCTACTCCGCCATTTCCAATCATTACACAAGTAGCTTACACGCTTACCTCGAGTCCGGCAAATTCTTATCAATGGCAATTGAATGCAGCAGATATTCCCGGGGCGACAAATCAGTCGTACACCATTTTACAGACCGGCTATTACACAGTAGTTGTTGGCGATTCCAATGGTTGTAAAAATTCTGCTACTACTTATGTTTTGATTTCAGGAATTGATGATCTGCGTGGTGATGCGAACATTTCTGTTTATCCAAATCCTTCTTCAGGGAATTTTATGGTTGAATGGCTTAATGGTTTAATGGCTGACGAAGTTTCGATTGATGTTGTGAATACACTGGGTCAAAATGTTTTTTCTGCTCGGCAAAAAATTCCCTCTCCTCATTGGAAGAAGCAAATTGACTTGGGAGTTGCTGCTCACGGAATTTATTTTATTGAGATAAAAACTGAGAATGAATTTGTGAGGAAGAAAATTTTGATTGCAGATTAAGCTGGCAAGGAAAGGTTGTAGATTCACTGCTACGAATTGTTCCGTTTTCTACGCTAATACTTTTTATCAGGATGAGAAAAATTTTATCTATCCGTATATTCTTCAGAGTGATGGGACTCATCGTGCCTTTCATTTCCAATTTTTCATTTGCCCAGAATCCATTGGTGAAGCAATGGGATTATCGGTTTGGCGGAATACATTTTGATCAGCTCACTTGTTTTCGACAAACTTTAGATGGCGGATATCTTCTTGGCGGGAATAGTGGTTCCGGCATTGGTGGAGATAAATCAGGTGCCTGTAAAGGGAACCGGGACTATTGGATTGTGAAAATTGACTCACTTGGCATCAAGCAATGGGATAAAGATTTCGGAGGTTTTTTCAGTGATGATCTTTTTTCATTGTGGCAAACTACTGATGGTGGTTACATTCTCGGAGGACGTTCTACTTCGAACATTAGCGGAGACAAATCAGGGCCATTAAAAGGAACTCAGGATTATTGGATTGTAAAAACTAATTCACTGGGCATCAAACAATGGGATAAGGACTTTGGCGGAACATTAGATAACCAGCTTTATTCGATCCGGCAAACTTCTGACGGAGGATATATTCTTGGAGGCAATTCCACTTCCGGAATTGGCGGAGACAAGACAGAAGCGTCAAAGGGTAATTGGGATTATTGGATTGTGAAAACAGATTCATTTGGCATCAAGCAATGGGATAAAGATTTCGGAGGAAGTGGTATTGATTGGTTGAGTTGGGTGCAGCAAACTGCAGATGGAGGGTATATTCTTGGAGGGTATTCTACGTCTGACAGCAGCGGAGATAAGTCACAAAAAAATTGGGATACTACTTTAATGTATGCTGATTACTGGATCGTAAAAATTGATTCGCTCGGAATCAAACAGTGGGATAGGGCCTTTGGCGGATTTGGCAACGACAATCTTTATGCAATGCAACAAACTTCTGACGGAGGATATATTCTCGGAGGAGTTTCTCATTCTGACATTGGAGGTGATAAAACACAAAATTCCTGGGGAGGCAGTGATTACTGGATTGTAAAAGTTGATTCCCTTGGCATTAAACAATGGGATAAAGATATTGGCGGAGCGAGCGATGATGATAAGTTTGGGAATATTTCTCAAACCTTCGACAAAGGTTATTTTATTGCAGGGAATTCTGATTCGCATATCACCGGAGATAAAACAGAGGATAATCTTGGGCCGGTACAAGCATGGGTTGTAAAAACAGATTCGGTTGGTAATATTATTTGGGATAAAACCATTTGGACGACAACCTTAGACGACATTGGACTTGGTATTCAAACAATGGATGGATGTTATGCCATTGCTAACTATACCGATGCAAATGTGGGTGGCTATAAGACACAAGTAAGTCAGGGAAGTAAAGATTACTGGATTGTGAAATTTTGCGATACAACCCTGATAAGTTTCGCTGCATTTAACGTTGATGACAACAATGTCTGCGAAAAATTCTGCATCAACTTCACGGATCAATCCGTCAATAACCCAACAGCATGGCAATGGTTTTTCCCCGGGGGTGATCCATCTTCATCCGGCGATCAAAACCCCATTAACATCTGCTACAACATACCCGGTACTTATGATGTAACGCTCATCACTACTAATGCAAACGGAAATGATAGTCTCACTTTGCACAATTACATCACTGTCACTCCCACTCCCCCATTTCCAATCATCACACAAGGTGATTACACACTCACGTCGACTCCGGCAAATTCTTATCAATGGCAATTGAATGCAACAGATATTTCCGGCGCAACAAATCAGTCTTACACTGTTTTTCAAACCGGTTATTACACAGTAGTTGTTGGTGATTCCAACGGTTGTAAAAATTCTGCGACTACTTATGTTTTGATTTCAGGAGTTGATGATGTGAGTGGTGACGGAAATATTTCCATCTATCCCAATCCTGCAACAGATGGTTTAATGGTTGAATTGTTAAATGGTTTTGTTGGCGATGAAATTTCAATTTCAATCCTGAATACTCTCGGGCAGAAAATTTATTCTTCCCAACAATCCCGATCAATCGGGACATCTGCATATTTTAAAAAAGAAATTGATCTGCAACATGTAGCGAGTGGCGTTTACTTCCTGGAGATAAAAACGGAGAGTGGATTAGTAAAGAAGAAAATTATTATTACAAAATAATTATCATTAAAAAAGGAGTTACACATTCTCTCTATGCTTTCTCTAACAATGACAAGAATATTTTTTCCGCTCTTCATATTCACACTGCTCATCACTCGTGACGCTAAGTCACAGAAGCAGGGTGACATCTGGTATTTCGCTGAATATGGCGGACTGGATTTCAGCAGCGGAACCCCGGTGATAATTGCAGGCGGTCAAATTGCTTCACCATACGTAGGTAACTCGGAAGGGTGCAGTGTAATTTCTGACAGTGCCGGCAACTTATTGTTGTATGCATCTCCCAACACTGTATGGAACAGAAATCATCAGGTGATGCCCAACGGAAATGGCTTGCTTGGCGGAATTAGTTCCACCCAGGGTGTATTGATTGTTCCAAAGCCGGGAAGCAGCAATCTCTTTTATGTTTTTACACAGGATCAATTCCAAAATAATCTGGCGAACGGACTCAGGTATTCAGTAGTAGACATGTGTCTTGACGGGGGCCTTGGTGATATCGTATCGAATCAAAAAAATATTTTACTGCTTGACAGTGTTGGGGAAAAGCTTACAGCAGCTTTTCATTCTAACGGAACGGATATCTGGTTAGTCACTCGCAAACATTTCACCAATGAATTTTATTCATATTTAATTACACAGAATGGAATATCTTCTCCTGTTATTTCATCCATAGGATGGGCGAATCCACAAGGTGCAACAGTGAATTCAATCGGTCAAATGAAGATTTCACCTGACGGAAGTAAACTCGCTTTTGCATTGGAAAACCAATCTCCTTCCATTGCACAACTTTTTAATTTTAACGATTCAACAGGAGAAGTAACCAACATGATTGACTTGCCGATCCTGTTGCTTGGAGGATTTGCTTACGGAGTTGCCTTCTCCCCTGATAATTCCAAGCTCTACATTAAAGGCGTTGTACCTACCGGATTAGTTCAGTTTGACTTATCGAGCGGAGATTCAGCTACCATTGTAAATTCAATGACGTCCATTAATGCATCTAATGGACCAGGACCTTATGGAGGTACAGGATTACAGTTGGCGAATAATGGGAAAATATATGGTTCAGGAGTAAACGGAAATATTGATTTGATCAATGACCCGAATGAAAGCGGTGATAGCTGCCACTACCTGCTGAATGCTATTGTGTCATCAACGTCCTACACATTTCCCGGATTTATTGACAGTTATGAATACAATAACGGAGTCCCTGATTGCTTCTCAACTTATTTTTCATCAACGGACTCGCAACTATGTGAAAAATTCTGCACCAGCTTCACTGATCAATCCAACAACAATCCCACATCATGGCTCTGGCAATTCCCCGGCGCGGATCCAGATTCATCCACAGATCAAAACCCATTTAACATTTGTTACAACACACCCGGCATTTATAATGTGACCCTCATCACCATCAGTGCAAGTGGAACTGATACATTCACGTTGTCCAATTATATTACCGTCTACCCGACTCCGCCATTCCCAATCATCACACAAGTTGGTTACACACTCACGTCGAGTGCAGCAACTTCTTATCAATGGCAATTCAACTTGAGTGATGTTCCCGGCGCAACTAATCAGTCGTACACTGTTTTGCAGAGCGGATATTACACCGTGGTAGTTCGTGATTCCAACGATTGTAAAAATTCTACGACTCTATATGTTTTGATTTCAGGAATTGATGATGTGATTGATGCGGACATTTCCATCTATCCAAACCCTGCAACAGAGCGGTTAATGGTTGAATTGCTAAATGGTCCCGATTTTTTCGGGATCGGAAATCAAATCACTCTTACAATTTTCAATACAATTGGTCAAGTGGCTTTTTCTTCAGTAGAAAATATTACTTCTACTGACTGGTCCGCAGGCCTCCATTCGAAGAAAAAGGAAATTGATTTAAGCAAAATTGCACGTGGTGTTTACTTCTTGGAATTAAAAAATGACAGTGGCGTGATAAGAAATAAAATTTTGATCATTCAATAGTGGCACTTGTGACTGCTTATCCCGTTCTGTAAAGGTGGGGAAGGAGCGGGAGATGAAGTGAGAAAGAAAATTACCATCACTAAATACTTTGTCATGAAAAAAATTCTAACCTCTGTCTTCCTGTTGTGTTGTCTTTTTTATTTATTCCCTCCTATCGCCTTCGCTCAGAAGGAAGCCAACAATTGGTATTTTTCAACTGGCACCGGCATTGATTTCAATAGTGGCGCTCCCGTTTCAATGAACAATAGCGCTATGACGGCTTATGAAGGTTGCTCGGTAATAAGCGATAAAAATACCGGAAGAGTTTTGATGTATTCAAACGGACTCAACGTATGGGATTCCACTCACAACATAATGCCCAATGGTAGCGGACTCATGGGTAATACAGGGAGTGCACAGGGATGCATCTTCCTTCCTGATCCCGGCAATTCAAATCAGTATTATCTTTTTACAGGTGCCGAAGTTTTCAGTGGCGGGATTGATGGGTATCACTACAGCATCATTGACATGACATTGAATGGAGGGCTTGGCAATGTAACAGCTACTAAAAATGTCCTGCTTTTCACGCCCGGTACTGAAAATCTTTGCGCTGTAAAGAATTCTACCGGAACCGGCTACTGGATCGGCACGCACCAATACAGCACCAACAACTTCGTGATGTACGAGTTAACATCGTCAGGAATTTCTGCTCCCGTATTAACAGCTGACGGCATCACTTACAGTGGATCATTTCCGGGCGGCTATATGAAATTTTCTCCTGACGCTTCACGCATTGCCATTGGTGTTTGTGGCGGCAACGAAGTGCAGGTAAGTGATTTTGATCCTGCAACCGGTATAGTATCCAATTCATTTCTTCTGAGCCCTGTTGCCTCTAATTCCAGTACCTATGGAGTTTGCTTCTCGCCGAATAGCACGAGATTGTATGCGGAGGAAGAAAATACGAATCAGCTTTTTCAATATGATCTTACCCAGCCAACGCAGGCTGCTATTAATGCATCCAAAACTATTGTCGGCACCACTGCTTCTTATGCGATACAGGATATGCAGCTTGCTCCCGATGGTAAAATGTATTGCAACCGCAGCGGAAATGGCTATCTCGCCGTGGTGAATGATCCTGACTCACTTGGTACTGATTGCAACTTTGTTGACAACGGATTTTATTTGAGCGGATACTCTTGTGCCTATGGCTTACCCGGATTTCCTGAAGATATCTTCGCTGTAAATCCTGCTTCACTTCCGCAAAATCAAATTGCTTCCAATGATACTTTTTTGTGTGAGAAATTCTGCATAAACTTTTTTGATTCGTCCACAAATAACCCAACATCATGGCAGTGGTATTTCCCCGGGGGAAACCCGTCGTCATCTACTTTGCAGAATCCTTCTCAAATCTGTTACGACAGTCCCGGAACGTATGATGTGACGCTGATCACCAACAACGCTTTTGGAGTTGATACCTTAACAATGGCAGGTTTCATTACAGTGTATCCTACTCCGCCATTTCCTGTGATCACACAAGTTGGCTACACGCTCACATCGACTTCTTCAAACACGTATCAATGGCAATTCAATACAACCGATATTCCGGGTGCTACCAATCAATCATACACGGCCATGCAAACAGGTTTTTATACTGTGGTCGTTGGTGATTCTAACAGTTGTAAAAATTCTGCATCTGTTTATGTTTTGATTTCAGGGGTTGATGATGTGAGCGGGTATGCGAACATTTCTATTTATCCCAATCCTGCAACAGATGGTTTAATGGTTGAATGGCTAAATGGCTTTGTTGGAGATGAAATTTCAATTTCAATTTTGAACGCACTTGGTCAGGAAATTTTTTCTTCCAAACAATCCCGATCAATCGGGATTTCGGATGATGGCAGAAAAGAAATTGATCTGAGTGATTTAGCAAGCGGTGTTTACTTCATCGAAATAGAATCTCAAAACATTTTTCTGAAAAAGAAAATCATCATCACAAAATAACCATGATCGTCCTTGCGAGAAACATGAAGGAGATATGGGAGAGGGTTTCGAAGCAATCCCTACCCACTTGTGACATAACTCCGGGGGATTGCTTCGGAAAGCTCCGCACAAAATCCCCGGGCAGTTTTCCTCGCAATGACGACTTCACTTTTTCTGAAAAGAAAATCATCATCGCAAAACAGTGAGTCATGAAAAAAATCACGCTCCTCTTTTTTCTACTTTCTATCCTCTGCCTTCTATCCTCTCCGCCTGCTCATGCACAGGTAGGTGAGTGGACCTGGATGAAGGGCGATAGTATATTCGATCAACCCGGAAATTATGGGACACAGGGAATCTCTTCTCCGCTAAATACGCCTCCTGCTGTATATGAACCTGCGGAATGGAAAGATATTAATAATAATCTTTGGCTTTTTGGAGGATATAATTATAGTTCTAATAATAAGTATGGAGATTTATGGAAGTATGATGTCTCCACAAATAACTGGACATGGATGAAAGGACCGGGCATACCCAATCAAGTCGGTGTCTATGGCACGTTGGGAGTTGCGTCACCCAATAATCTCCCCGGTGCAAGAGCGTATGCAGCGCTTACGTGGGTGGACTCGGATGGAAACTTTTGGCTCTATGGCGGAGTCGGATATTCAAGTCTGAATTTTGGCGGGCTCAGTGATTTATGGAAGTATGATGTTTCAACAAATGAATGGACATGGATGAATGGAAGTCAAACAACATATACCCCGGCGGTATATGGAGTTCAGGGTATTCCCTCCATTAATAATACGCCGGGGGTGCGTGACGAAACGACCGCAACATGGATTGACAGCAGTGAAAATCTTTGGTTCTTCGGAGGGCAGGGCCTCGAATATTATAATGACCTGTGGAGATATAACATATCAACAAGTGAATGGACATGGATGAAAGGATCTGATTTAGCAAATCAAAATGGAACCTATGGAGTAAAAGGAATTCCGGATGCTGCAAATACTCCCGGTGCACGAATTACCTATGGCAAATTCAAAGACCAATACGGAAGCTTCTGGCTCTTTGCCGGAGCCTTCGCTTACCAGTCGGCTTACTATAATGATGTGTGGAAATATGATCCGGGAATTAATGAATGGGCCTGGATGAGCGGATCAAATTATTCTGATGTCAGTGGCTCGCTAACTGCTACCTGTGATCCCGATACAAATAACAAACCTCGTGGCAGGTATGAGAACAGATCATGCTGGTCAGATGACGAAGGTCACTTTTGGACATTTGGTGGAAACAGCATTGGTTACTTCAGTGACCTCTGGTCATTCGATTCCAATACGTTGCAGTGGACATTGGTAAAAGGCACTACCGGAACAAATCTCCCGGGATACTATGGAGTGCAGGGTGTTTCATCTGCAAATAATTATCCCAAGGCAAGAATGGGAGCGGATGGATGGATAGACGACAACTGTCAGCTGTGGTTATTTGGAGGAACAATTATTATTAGTGCAATAGGTTACTGTATGAATGATTTATGGACGTTTGTGCCTGATCCAAGTTGCCCGGGTAATTTTATTTGTTCATTTCAGAACCAGGTTCTTTTCACTGCATCGAATTCCACCTTGTGCGAAAAATTCTGTACCAACTTCACGGATCAATCATTTAATAACCCAACCTCATGGCAATGGCAATTTCCCGGCGGTGATCCTTCTTTTTCCACTGATCAAAACCCCACTAACATTTGTTACGACAACCCCGGCACTTATGATGTAACACTCATAGCCACCGGTGCAAATGGAAGCGACACGCTAACGCTATCTAACTACATCACGGTCTACCCAACTCCACCATTTCCAACCATCACACAAGCGGGTTACACACTCACCTCGAGTCCCGCAAGTTCTTATCAATGGCAATTGAACGCCTATGATATTCCCGGGGCAACCAATCAATCCTACACCGTTTTGCAAACAGGATTATATACGGTGATCGTCAGCGATTCGAATGGCTGTGTGAATTCTGCAACTACTTATGTTTTGATTTCAGGAATTGATGATGTGATTAGTGACGCGAACATTTCTATTTATCCCAATCCTGCGACAGATGGTTTAATGGTTGAATTGATAAATGGTTTTGCAGGAGATGAAATTTCAATTTCAATTATGACTGCACTTGGTCAGGAAATTTTTTCTTGCGAACAATCGCGATCAATCGGGACATCTATGCATTGGAAAAAAGAAATTGATCTGCATAATGCAGCAAGCGGTGTTTACTTTATCGAAATAAAATCTCAAAACATTTTTCTGAAAAAGAAAATCATCATCACAAAGTAACCATGATCGTCATTGCGAGAAACAGGAAGGGAAAATGCGTGAGGGTTTCGAAGCAATCCCTACCCACTTGTGACATAACTCCGGGGGATTGCTTCGGAAAGCTCCGCACAAAATCCCTGCGCAGTTTTCCTCGCAATGACGACTTCACTTTTTCTGAAAAGAAAATCATCATCGCAAAATAGTGAGTCATGAAAAAAATCACGCTCCTCATTTTTCTACCTTCTATCCTCAACCTTCTATCCTCTCCGTCTGCTCATGCGCAGGCCGGCCAGTGGACGTGGATAAAAGGTGACAGCACAAACGTCGCCGCCGGCACCTTCGGAACACAGGGAATTCCTTCACCCGGTAACAATCCTCCCGGATTCTATGAGCCGTCTGAATGGAAAGGGAAAGATGGAACATTTTGGTTATTCGGTGGATTCCATTCGGGCGTGTACAATGACGTGTGGCGATACAATCTTCAAACAAATGAATGGACGTGGATGAACGGTGACGGAGTCGCTGGTATTCAACCCATCTATGGGATCAAAGGATCTTTTGCTGCAGCGAACACACCCGGCAACCAGCAATGGTGTGCCGCAAGCTGGGTTGATACTGCCGGCAAGTTCTGGCTCTTTGGCGGATCAGATGGCAGCGGTACACACTATAACTTGCTGTGGCAATATGATCCCTCGATAAATGAATGGGCCTGGATGCACGGAGATACAGTTCAGGATTCACCTGGCAACTATGGAACGCAGGGAGTTCCTTCCGTAAATAATGATCCGCAGTCGCGATGGGAAACTGCAACGGCCTGGACCGACAAGGAAAACAACCTGTGGCTTTTTGGTGGCCTGATGGGTTCAGATCTAAATGATTTATGGAGATACAACATCGCAACAAATGAATGGACATGGGTAAGTGGAAGCAACTTGCCCGGTCAGCATGGCGCTTATGGTATTAAAGGCATTCCCGATCCTGCTAATGTCCCCGGTGCGCGTTATGTCTACGCAAAATGGATTGATGAAAATGAAAACCTTTGGCTCTTTGGAGGCGATGGCTTTAATGCAGTTTCAACCGGTGAGCTTAATGACCTATGGAGGTATAACATATCTACGAATGAATGGACATGGATGAGCGGCACAGATCAGCTAAGCGATGCGGGATTGTCAGGAGCAATGTGTGAACTCTCACCTGACAATCGTCCGTCAGCGAGATGGGAAACGCGTGCATGCTGGCGTGATCATAAAGGGAACTTCTGGCTCTACGGTGGTTATTCTAACTCAACAGAACTTAATGACCTCTGGGTTTATGTTCCTGACTCGAATGCATGGGCATTGGTTTCAACCTCGACGCTTACAGCCGGATTTTATGGAACACAGGGAGTCTCATCTTCCTTCACACATCCGCCATCGAAAATGGGAGCCCTGGCATGGACGGATTCATTGGGTGACCTTTATCTATCCAATGGCGGATTTATCGGAGTAGCGTCACAGAGAAATGATCTGTGGAAATACGTGATTGATGCGGATTGCCCGTTCATTCAATTACCACAAATAAATTTTTCATCTACCGACACCACGCTGTGCGAAAAGTTTTGCATTGACTTTTTCGATTTATCTCAGAGTAATCCAACTTCATGGCTCTGGCAATTTCCCGGCGGTGTTCCTTCCTCTTCCACCGATCAAAACCCCGCCAACATTTGCTACGATAACCCCGGCACTTATGATGTAACACTCATCACTACTAGCGCAAATGGAAGCGACACCCTCACGCTGCCTGGCTACATCACCGTCTACCCTACTCCACCATTTCCAACCATCACACAAGCTGGTTACACACTCACATCGAGCCCGGCAAGTTCTTATCAATGGCAGTTGAACGCATATGATATTCCCGGAGCAACCAATCAGTCCTATACGATTTTGCAAACAGGATTATATACGGTGATCGTCAGCGATTCGAATGGATGTGTGAATTCTGCGACTACTTATGTTTTGATTTCAGGACTGGATGATGTGAGTAGTGATGCGAACATTTCTATTTATCCCAATCCTGCAACAGATGGTTTAATGGTTGAATGGCTGAATAGTTTTGCGGGAGATGAGATTTCAATTTCAATTTTAAATACACTTGGTCAGGAAATTTTTTCTTCCCGGCAAAAAATTTTATCTATGGATTGGAAAAAAGAAATTGATCTGAATGCAGCAGCAAGCGGTGTTTACTTCCTCGAAATAAAATCTCAAAACATTTTTCTGAAAAAGAAAATCATTATAACAAAGTACCCATGATCGTCATTGCATGTTTCTTAAAAATAAAATCATCATCACAAAATATATCCCTATGAAAAAAATATTCCTTCTCTTTTTTCTATCATCTATCTTCTATCTTCTATCCTCTCATTGTGCTCATGCACAGTCAGGCGAATGGACGTGGATGAAAGGAAGCGCCGGTAATGCATCGTTTGCGGTTTACGGAACGCAGGGAATACCTGCAATAGGCAACACTCCGCAAGGTCTATATGAGCCCTGTGAATGGCGGGATACCGACGGGTTTTTCTGGTTGTATGGTGGAGTGAATGATAATTTTGATTTGTATAGTAATCTATGGAAATATGATCCTTCCACCAACGAATGGACCTGGGTAAAAGGCCCCGGAAATTTTTCGAATGAAGCTGCCGTGTATGGAACGCAGGGAATACCTGCTCCTGCAAATACGCCGGGTGCGCGCAGTTGGTGCGCTTCTACATGGGTTGATAATTCCGGAGACCTTTGGTTGTTCGGAGGTGATGATCAGGGTTTCGCAAGTTTTAATGATCTGTGGAAATACTCCATTGCTACCAATGAATGGACGTGGATGAAGGGTCCAAACACAACTAACCAACCTGGAATTTACGGAACACAAACGGTAGGTGATCCCGCTAATCATCCCGGCGCAAGAAGGGAATCCTGCGCAACCTGGACTGATGCAAATAACAATTTATGGTTGTTCGGCGGATTTGGAAATGATGTGACCGGTTACACAGGAGTCTTAAACGATGTTTGGAAATATTCGATAGCAGTGAACGACTGGACCTGGATGCGCGGATCAAAGTATGAAGGTGATCCGGGAAGCTATGGAACCAAGGGTCTTACTGACACATCGAACAATCCTCCATCACGTATGGTCTACACCAAATGGAAAGATCCTGCTGATAACTTCTGGATCTTTGGCGGAGCAGATGATTCATGGTACAACTACCGGAATGATGTTTGGAAATATGCACCCTTAGAAAACAAGTGGACATGGATGAGCGGAACATCTGCATCTAATGATGGCGGAACCGCAGATTCATTTTGCATATCCGGCACTGATTTGATTCCATCCTCACGTCTTGAAAACCGGGCCTGCTGGAGCGATACGTGCGGCAATTTTTGGACCTTTGGCGGCGGGCTGACGGGCAACGTTAACGATAACTATAATGACCTCTGGAGTCTTAACTCGCAAACTCTTGAATGGACAATGTTGCGCGGATCTGTTAATTATAATCAAGCAGGGAATTACGGAACACAAGGAGTATCAAGTCCTTTCAATGACCCTCCATCGCGCGGAGGATCCATATCATGGAGTGCAACTGATGGCAGTATCTGGATGTGGGGAGGTGTTGATGACTTTGACATATTCTACAATGATCTATGGCGCTATGTAATCAATCCCGCTTGCCCGGAACTTCTTGTGTGTAACCCGCAGATGACACCACATTTCTCAGCAAGCGAAACAATTTTATGCGAGAAGTTTTGCATTGACTATTTCGATTCATCGCAGAACAATCCAACTTCGTGGCAATGGCAATTCCCCGGCGGTAATCCTTCCTCTTCCACTGATCAAAACCCAACAAACATTTGCTACGACTTGCCAGGCACGTATGATGTAACACTCATCACTACCAACGCAAATGGAAATGATACAATCACATTGTACAATTACATCACCGTCTATCCTACTCCACCATTTCCAACAATCACACAAGCTGGTTATACACTCACTTCGAGTCCTGCAAGTTCTTATCAATGGCAATTGAATGCGACAGATATTCCCAGCGCAACAAATCAGTCCTACACTGTTTTGCAAACCGGATATTATACGGTTGTTGTTAGTGATTCCAACGGCTGCAAAAATTCTGCGACTACTTATGTTTTGATTTCGGGAGTGGATGATGTGAGTGGTGATGCGAACATTTCCATTTATCCCAACCCTGCGACAGATGGTTTAATGGTTGAATGGCTTAATGGTTTTGTCGGAGATGAAATTTCAATTTCAATTTCAATTATGAATGCACTTGGTCAGGAAATTTTTTCGTGCGAACAACAAATTTCATCCGGGGATTGGAAAAAAGAAATTGATCTGCATGATGCATCGAGCGGTGTTTACTTCATCGAAATAAAATCGCCAAACATCTTTCTCAAAAAGAAAATCATGATCACAAACTAACGACATGAAAAAAAATTTGCTCTCTTGTCTTACATCTTACGTCATAAGTCTTATTTCTTTACATGCTTACGCACAAGCCGGAGAATGGACCTGGATGAAGGGAGATAGTACCACCAATTCAAATGGTGTTTTTGGAACACAGGGTGTGGTAGATTCCGCCAATGTTCCGCAAGGATTATATGAGGCATGTGAATGGAAAGACAAATTGGGAAACTTTTGGATTTACGGTGGCCTCCAATCGGGTTCTGATCCAACAAGCAACTTGTGGAAATATGATCCCCTCCTCAATCAATGGGCATGGGTCAAAGGTCCCGGTAATATAACTGATGAGGTGCCTGTGTATGGAACGCAAGGAATACCTGATCCTGCAAATACTCCCGGCGCACGCTGGGGAATAGCATCATGGATCGATAGCTCCGAAAACTTATGGTTATTCGGTGGTGAGACAGACGGCAGCACATGGCGGAATGATCTGTGGAAATATTCTATTGCTGACAATGAATGGACATGGATGAAGGGTTCTAATGTCGCCAACTCTTCAGGCATATATGGAACTCAGGGAGTTGCTAATACCACCAATACACCGGGAGCTCGCTCAGAAACTGCGGCAAATTGGGTGGATGGTGAATACCATCTGTGGTTATTTGGAGGGCAAGGATACGCAAGCAATGGTATTGACGGAGTTATGAATGATGTTTGGGAGTATGACATTTCTACTAATCAATGGACGTGGGTTCGCGGCGCCACACAAACCAATGATGCCGGATCTTATGGAACCAATGGTGTTGAGGATACGTCGAACAACCCTCACGCAAGAATGATTTATACTAAATGGAAAGATGAGGATGGTAATTTTTGGATTTTCTCAGGCGGAGATTACACAAACGATGTTTATTACAATGATGTTTGGAGATACAATCCTTCTGTCAACAAATGGACGTGGATGAGCGGAACCAACCTCACCAATAATTTCGGAGTGCAGGATAGTTTTTGTGTCGCCGGAACGAATCTCGTTGGCCCATCACGTTTTGAAAACCGTTGTTGCTGGGTTGATGATTGCTTTAACTTCTGGGAGTTTGGCGGAGCACGCAGCAACCAGCACGATAGCGCCTTCAATGATTTATGGCACTTCAATTATCAGGACTTGCAATGGACAATGATACACGGATCGGTATCTATAAACCAGGATGGCAACTACGGTATTCAGGGTGTTGCCAATATAAACAATGAACCCCCAAGCCGCTCCGGCTCTAATGCATGGGTAGATGACGGTGGAAATCTCTGGATGTTCGGTGGTACTAAAATAATAGGTGATTACTTTAATGATATGTGGAAGTATGTAATTGATCCTGCATGCCCCCTGACAATATCATGTGCTGTTACCAATGCTTCTCCATTTTCTTCGAGTGACACACTGATCTGCGAAAAATTCTGCATCAGCTTTTTTGATTCATCACAAAATAATCCAACAGCATGGCAATGGCTTTTCGAGGGAGGCACACCTTCTTCCTCCACAGATGAGAATCCTGTGAGCATTTGCTACCAGGTTCCGGGTGTTTATGATGTAACGCTCATCACTACTTCTGCAAACGGAAATGATACAGTCACACTTTCAAATTTCATTACTGTATACCCCACCCCTCCATTTCCAACTATCACACAAGTTTTGTACACACTTTCATCGAGTCCGGCAAATTCTTATCAGTGGCAATTCAATACGATTAATATTCCCGGCGCAACAAATCAATCGTACACTATTTTACAAACCGGTTATTACACGGTGGTTGTTGGTGATTCCAATGGTTGTAAAAATTCTACGACTACTTATGTTTTGATTTCGGGAGTGGATGATGTGAGTGGTGATGGGAACATTTCTATTTATCCCAACCCTGCGACAGATGGTTTAATGGTTGAATTGCTAAATGTTCCCGATTTAGTGGGGATGGGAGATGAAATTTCAATTTCAATCTTAAATACACTGGGGCAGGAAATTTTTTATTCCCGGCAAAAAATTTTATCCATAGCTTGGAAAAAAGAAATTGATCTGCATGGTATCTCGAGCGGTGTTTACTTCATCGAAATAAAATCTCAAAATATTTTTCTGAAAAAGAAAATCATTATCACAAAATGACACAATGAAAAAAATTTTCCTCTTCGCTTTGATGATTGCATTACATCACTTTGTGTTTGCACAGCAGGGGGAATGGACATGGGTGAGTGGATCGAATATGGCCAATGACATCGAAAATTTTGGAACGCAGGGAGTACCTTCAACCCTCAATCATCCTTCAGCTTTGTATGAGGCTTGTGAATGGACTGATACTTCAGGAATGTTTTGGCTTTATGGCGGATGGCTCAATGCAAATCTCTGGAAATATAACCCCTCAACGAATGAATGGACCTGGGTAAATGGCCCCGGCAGTTCAGTGATTCCTCCCAGTTACGGAACTCAGGGAGTTGCAGATCCTGCCAATACACCTGGTAGTCGTGGTTATTGTGCTGCCGCTTTTACAGACAAGAATAATAACCTGTGGCTTTTCGGCGGATTAGATAATTTCTATTCTGCGCACAATGATTTGTGGAAGTATGATATTCTTACCAATGAATGGACGTGGATGAAAGGTACCAACAGTGCCTTTGATCCCGGTTCTTATGGAGTGCAGGGAGTACCTGCAACCACTAACGTTCCTGCATCCCGCTCAGAATGTGCTGCCTCATGGGTTGATGTCTCAGGAAACTTTTGGCTTTTCGGTGGATGGACAGGCAGTGGAACTTTGAACGATCTGTGGAGGTATAATCCGGCAACAAATGAATGGACATGGATGAAGGGTTCTTCATCAACAGGTGCATCAGGTGTTTATGGCACCAAGGGAGTTGCCAATGCTACCAATTGTCCCGGGGCAAGAGCGTGTTACACAAAGTGGAATGACGGCAATGATAATTTGTACTTGTTCGGTGGTTCTGAATTATTAAACGGGTTACTATACAATGATGTTTGGAAATATAATATCTCCACTAATGAATGGGTTTGGATCAGTGGAACCAACCAATCAAATAGCGCCGCCAATGCTACATCATTGTGTACACAGGATGTAAACTTTTATCCGTCCGGAAAATGGGAAAGCCGCGCCTGTTGGGTTGATCCTTGTAAAAAGTTTTGGTTCTTTGGAGGCACGTCATTGAACGATATCAGTGGTGTTCAAAATGATCTGTGGAAATTTGATCCTGTTACTCTTGATTGGACGTGGGCGAGCGGTTCTCTTATAGTATTGCAAGCCGGCAGCTTTGGAACACAAGGCGTCTCGTCAGCTACCAATCACCCGCCATCAACCATGGGAAGCAATGGATGGACGGACAAACAAGGCAACCTCTGGCTTTTCGGCGGTGCGACCTTTCCAGACGGATGGAATACAATGTGGCGCTTCGTTCCTGATACATCATGCAGCGGATCCGGCTGCGGTCTCTCTAATAATCAGCAGGTAAACTTTACGGCGTCTGATACCGACATCTGTGAAAAGTTTTGCATCAACTTCTTTGATTCATCCTCCAACAATCCCGCGTCATGGCAATGGTTCTTCCCGGGAGGCGACCCTTCATCCTCTACTGATCAAAATCCTGCAAACATTTGCTATCAAACGCCCGGAGTATTTGATGTAACCCTGATCGCTACCGATGCCGGCGGAATTTCTGACACCTTCCAGTTGAATAATTACATCACCGTTTACAGCAATCCGTTCGCACCAACAATCTCGAAGACAGGAAATATTCTTACATCAAGTCCGGCTAACTCGTATCAATGGCAATTAAACTCATTGGACATTCCGGGAGCTACCAATCAATCATACACCATACTGCAATCAGGGTTATACACCGTCGTGATCGGTGATGAAAATGGATGCAATGCGCAAGCAAGTATTGACGCACTCGTGGGAATTTCAGAGATAGAAGAAAATTCTTTGGTAAATATTTTTCCCAATCCTTCTTCAGGAAATTTTATTGTTGAATGGTTAAATGTTCAAATTGTTGGCGAAGCTTCGATTGATGTTGTGAACACACTCGGGCAAAAAGTTTTTTCTTCACAACAATCCCCGGCATTGTGGACGTCGGTTGACCGAAAAAAAGAAATTGACCTTCGCAATTTAGCGAGCGGTGTTTACTTCATCGAAATAAAATCTCAAAACTTTTTTCTTAAAAAGAAAATCATTATAACAAAGTACCCATGATCGTCATTGCGAGAAACAGGAAGGGAAAATGCGTGAGGGTTTCGACCTGTCCCGATTTTTCTTCGGGAAGCAATCCCTACCCACTTGTGACATAACTCTTGGGGATTGCTTCGGAAAGCTCCGCACAAAATCCCTGCGCAGTTTTCCTCGCAATGACGACATCATGTTTCTTAAAAAGAAAATCATCATTTCAAGATAACGCCATGAAAAAATTATTCCTCCTCTTTTTTCTATCATCTATCTTCTATCTTCTATCCTCTCACCATGCTAATGCACAGGCGGGTGAATGGACGTGGACGAAAGGAGTAGCCACACCCTTCGGAAGCAGCGGCACCTGGGGTACACAAGGAATTCCGGATGCAGCCAACGAACCTCCCGCCCTTTACGAAGCCTGTGAATGGATAGATCATGATGATAACCTCTGGATATTCGGCGGCGCTAACAATTCTGTATTCATTTATTACGGCACGCTATGGAAATACAGCATTGCTTCAAATACATGGACATGGATGAGCGGACCAAGTGCTACTGATCAGGCGGGAGTTTATGGAACACAGGGTGTTCCCAGTCCATCGAACTATCCCGGCGCAAGAGGATGGGGTGAATTATCATGGACAGATTCGTCAGGTAATTTTTGGCTCATGGGAGGTTATGGCTATGATGCGAATGGCACAATAGGTTGCCTTGGTGATCTGTGGGAATATGATGTGAGTACCAATGAGTGGACCTGGATGAAAGGATCACCCACTGCAAACTATATAGGAAGCTATGGAACTCTTGGTGTTGCTAATATTTCAAACAATCCGCCCGGGCGGCAAGAAGTTTCATGCTCATGGAAAGACTCCTATAATAATCTCTGGATGTTTGGCGGATGGACGTCACTGGGGAATGCCAACGATCTTTGGAAGTATGATATAGCATCAAACAACTGGACGTGGATGAGCGGAAGCACGACAGCCAATCATTACGGAACTTATGGAACAATGGGTGTTTCATCGCCTTCGAATGTGCCGGGTTCAAGAGCTGCATATTCGAGATGGATTGATAAACAAGATAACCTCTGGCTCTATGGAGGAAATGGTTACAGCGCAAGCGGCAACGGCTACTTAAGTGATCTCTGGAAATTCGATGTTACGACGAATGAATGGACGTGGATGGAGGGATCAACTTCGCCGTTTCAATCGGGGGTTTATAGCTCACAATGCGATTTCTCCCTTGCTCATTATCCGGGTGATAAAATGGAAGGCAGGTCTTGCTGGATTGATGATTGCGGCTATTTTTTCCTCTACGGCGGAACCGGCTACAACGGGCACCAGGGAGACCTTTGGGTTTACGACTATGTATTACACGAGTGGGAATGGATAAGCGGAGATACCATCAACAATACTTCGGCAGTCAGCGGAACGCAGGGTGTTTCATCACCGCTGAACAAGCCCGGATTAAGAACAGGCGCTGATAGCTGGATAGACCAGGCAGGAAATCTTTGGCTGTTCGGCGGATATGTTTGCAGCAATGACTTGTGGAGATATGTGCCGGATTATAGTTGCATCGGTACTGCACTTTGTCAGCAGGCTCCGCAAATTAATTTTTCAGTGAGCGACTCGCAGCTCTGCGAAAAATTTTGCATCAGCTTCTTCGATTCATCAATCAATAATCCTACTGCATGGCAATGGTTCTTCCCGGGTGGTGACCCCTCCTCTTCAACCCTTCAAAACCCGGCCAACATTTGCTACAACACTCCGGGTGTATATGATGTAACGCTAATCACTACGGGTGCAAGCGGGAATGACACCCTCACGCTGCCGAACTACATCACCGTCTATTCCACACCACCTATTCCCACAATCACGCAAGTTGGTTATACGCTCACATCGAGTTCAGCAAGTTCTTACCAATGGCAGTTCAACACAATAGATATTCCGGGGGCAACCAATCAATCATACACCATTCTGCAAACAGGATATTACACGGTAGTTGTTGGTGATTCCAATAGCTGTAAAAATTCTTTCACAGTTTATGTATTGATCACCGGCATTCATGATGTGATGAGTGATGCGAATATTTCCATTTATCCAAACCCTGCAACAGATGGTTTAATGGTTGAATGGCTAAATGGTTATGCCGGTAACGAAATTTCAATTTCGATTTTGAATGCACTGGGTCAGGAAATTTATTCTTCCGAACTATCCCGATCAACCGGGACATTGGCGAATTGGAAAAAAGAAATTGACCTGCATGATGCAGCCAGCGGTGTTTACTTCATCGAAATAAAATCTCAAAACATTTTTCTGAAAAAGAAAATCATCATCACAAAATAACTCTATGAAAAAAATATTCCTCCTCATTTTTCTATCATCTATCCTCTATCTTCTACCCTCTCCCTGCGCTCATGCACAAGCAGGCGAATGGACCTGGATGAAAGGTGACTCAACATACGGATCAGCAGGAGTCTTTGGGACCATTGGTGTTCCTTCATTATCAAATGTTCCTCCGGCCATGTATGAGCCATGCGAGTGGGTTGATACTGCCGGCAACTTCTGGCTTTTTGGTGGCAATGCAGGCGGCGCTACAAACACATTGTGGAAATACGATCCTGTAACTAATGAATGGGTTTGGCTGCATGGCTCTTCGAGTGGATCACCCGCACCGGTTTTCGGTACTCAGGGTGTTGCCAATCCCAACAACACCCCGGGGGCAAGAGCATGGGGAATCACTTCGTGGACTGATGCTTCAAATAATTTGTGGTTGTTTGGAGGTTACCTTAATAGCCTTGGTTATACGCAAGACCTTTGGAAATATGACATCCCGACAAATGAGTGGACCTGGATGAAAGGTCCATCTACTCCGGGACAGCCGGGTGTATATGGAACCAAGGGCATACCCGCTGCAACAAATTATCCCGGGGCAAGGTATGAGGCCGCTGCAAGCTGGGTAGATGATCAGAATAACTTGTGGCTATTCGGCGGATATGGAGTTGATGCCTTAAACGGAGTCGGATTGTTGAATGATCTATGGATGTATAACATAGCAACCGATGAATGGATGTGGGTCGCCGGAGAATCATCGGCGAATCCTCCCGGCAGTTATGGTATCAAAGGAGTTCCTGATCCTTCCAACGAACCACCCGGAAGAATGTCATACAGCCGGTGGAAAGATCATCATGGGAACTTTTGGTTGTTTGGTGGAGGAAGCTATGTAAACAGCACCTCCTTTAACGATTTATGGAAGTACGATTTAGCAAGCAGCACGTGGACATGGATGAATGGCTCAGCAGTTATTGACGATGGTGGTATCTATGATTCATTGTGTCTGGCATCTCAAAATATTTATCCCCGTGCAAGAAGCGAAAACAGAACCTGCTGGACTACAAACGATGGCTGTTTATTCTGGCTCTTCGGAGGAAATACATATACCAACTCAAGTTACTATTCAGATTTCTGGGCTTACATTCCTGATTCGAATAAATTCATTTTAGTAGGTGGATCAGGCAGCAGTTCGCAGCCAAGCCACTACGGTATAAAAGGCGTTTCTAATGCTGCTAACTATCCCGCAACAAGAAATGGCGCACCTTCCTGGGTAGGTCATGATGGATCCCTATGGATGTTTGGCGGTTATTCACCATTTACTTACCTGGGTGATATGTGGAGGTATATAACCAACCCCGTTTGTCCGGCCACCGTTAATTGCGGACAGCAGCAGGGGCAGTCGAGCTTCGATGTAAGCGACAAGGATATTTGTGAAAAATTCTGCATCAGCTTTTTCGATTCATCTTCTAACAATCCTGTTTCGTGGGAATGGATTTTTCCGGGCGGTGTTCCCTCTTCTTCCACCAATCAAAATCCAGCCAACATTTGCTATGATGTTCCCGGACTTTACGATGTAACACTCATCACCACCAATGCGAACGGAAGCGACACACTCACCTTGCAGAATTACATTACGGTCTATGCTACGCCGCCATTTCCAACCATCACACAACTTGGTTATACACTCACATCGAGTTCAGCAAATTCATATCAATGGCAACTGAATGCAACAGACATTCCCGGCGCAACAAATCAGTCGTACACTGTTTTGCAATCGGGTTACTACACAGTTGTTGTTCGTGATTCTAACGGTTGCATAAATTCTACAACCCTGTATGTTTTGATTTCCGGAGTTGAGGAGGTGAGTAGTGATGCGAACATTTCTATCTATCCGAATCCTGCGACAGATGGTTTAACGGTTGAATGGTCCCGACTTAATCGGGATGGCTATGCCGATGACGAAATTTCAATTTCAATTTTGAATGCATTAGGACAAGAAATTTTTTCTTCCGAAGAATCCCCATCAATCGGGACATCTGCTCATTGGAAAAAAGAAATTGATCTTAGTGATGTAGCAAACGGAGTTTACTTCCTTGAAATAAAATCTGAAAACATTTTTTTGAAAAAGAAAATCATCATCACAAAATAACCATGTGCGTCATTGCGAGAAACAGGAAGGGAAAATGAGTGAGGGTTTCGACCTGTCCCGATTTTTTCGGGAAGCAATCCCTACCGGCTTGTGCTATAATTCCGGGGGATTGCTTCCCGAAGAAAAATCGGGACAGGTCGGAAAGCTACGCACAAAATCCCTGCGCAGTTTTCCTCGCAATGACGACATCATGTTTCTTAAAAATAAAATCATCACAAACTAATCCGATGAAAAAACTTTTACTTCTCTCTTTTCTATCTTCTGCTTTCTACCTTCTATCTTCTAATGCCTTCGCGCAGCAAGGCGAATGGACCTGGATGAAAGGATCATCCTTCGGCAATCAGTCCGGAACGTACGGTACCATGGGCGTTTCCGATCCGGCAAATACACCACCGGGATTGTATGAGCCGTACGAGTGGACTGACAAGCAGGGAAACCTCTGGCTCTTCGGTGGCTATGACGGGCTCTCTCAATATCGCAACACCTTATGGAAATATGATCCTTCAACCAATGAATGGACGTGGATGAATGGTTCATCTGCTCCTAACCCTCTCCCGGTTTTCGGAACAATGGGGGTTCCTGCGGCTACCAATGATCCGGGTGGAAGATTTTCAGGCGCAACATGGGTTGACACTGCAGGAAATTTTTGGTTGTTTGGTGGATTCTATTCTGTGCCCGGCATCGGAAGTGATTTGTGGAAGTATGATATCAGTAGCAATGAGTGGACTTGGATGAAAGGCCCAACCACATCCAATGCGCCCGGCGTCTATGGAAGCCAGGGTGTCGAAGATGCAGCAAACTATCCCGGCTATCGCTGTGAGATAAATGCAGCATGGACTGATGATAACAATAACCTCTGGATGTTCGGCGGTGGTGATAATGGCGGAACATCCTACAACGATCTGTGGAGATTCAATCCCACAACAAACAATTGGACCTGGATGAAGGGTTCGAATCTCATGAATATGAATGGTGTCTACGGAACCATTGGAGTTCCTGATCCTGCGAATACTCCCGGAGCAAGAATGATTTATACACGATGGAAAGACCTCTCCGGAAATTTCTGGTTGTATGGTGGAAGAAACAGCAATTGGAATGTATTCAATGATCTGTGGAAGTACGATGTGGCAACAAATGAATGGACATGGATGAGCGGCACATCCAACCTGAATGCAGCTGGAAATTATGGAGCACTGTGTGTCGCCGACTCCGCTTATATCTCGAGCAACCGGACAGAGAATCGCGCCGTTTGGACTGATGCATGCGGAAACTTTTGGTTCTTCGGCGGAGCAAATAATTATTACGGCAGTTACTACAGCGATCTGTGGAAATACGTCACTTCCTCTGATAAATGGATACTGGCTGAAGGTTCAAGCACACCCAATCAAAACGGCACTTATGGTACGCAGGGCGTTGCTGATCCTGCAAACATCCCACCGGGACTTTGGGGCAGCTCATCGTGGACCGATCATGATGGCAACTTTTGGTTATTCGGCGGTTGCGCATTATGGGTTGATTTCAGAAATGCACTGTGGAAATATGTTCCTGATTCCGCCTGCGGTGGCTGTGCTGTTCAAAGCTCACAGGTAGGATTTGCGAGTTCCGATACTGACATCTGCCAAAAGTTTTGCATCAGCTATTTTGATTCTTCTTCCAACAATCCCACATCGTGGCTATGGCTATTCCCGGGAGGAAATCCTTCTACTTCCACCAATCAAAACCCCCTGAATATATGTTACAACCTGCCGGGTATATATGATGTAACGCTTATTACCACGTCAGCCACAGGTACTGATACACTCACACTTTCAAATTATATAACCGTATATGCTACTCCTCCATTTCCAACTATTTCGCAAGTAGGTTATACGCTCACATCGAGCCCGGCTGTTTCTTATCAATGGCAGCTTAATGCAGCGGATATTCCCGGTGCAACCAATCAATCATACACCATTTTGCAAACCGGTTATTACACAGTGGTTGTTACTGATTCTAATAATTGTAAGAATTCTGTCACGGAGTATATACTGATCAGCGGCCTCAATGACGTGATGAGTGATGCAAACATTTCCATCTATCCCAATCCTTCGGATGGAAATTTTATGGTTGAATTGCTGAATGGCTTTATGGCTGGCGAAATTTCTATTGACGTTGTGAATGTGATTGGGCAAAAAGTTTTTTCTTCTAAAGAAAAAATTTCTTCTGCTCATTGGACGAAGCAAATTGATTTGTCCAAAGGACTCCATTCGGAGAATGATATTGCCCACGGAGTTTATTTTATCGAGATAAAAACTGAGAGTGAATATGCCGGCCCCGATTTTTTCGGGGTGAGGAAGAAAATTGTGATTGCAGATTAACTGCACAAAGAAAGGGAGTAACTTCATGCTGTAATATTTCTCCTCTCTTCACTGTTAAATTTTATTAGGATGAAAAAAAATTTACTTCTTATTTTTTTCTTCTGTGCATTGAAGTGTGATATGTGTGTTGCGCAGGCGGGGGAATGGACTTGGATGAAAGGGTTGAATGGACTCAATGGGACACCAGTTTTTGGAACTCTTGGTGTGTCCGATGCTAATAATACGCCGCCTGCACTCTATGAGCCAGCCGAATTCAAAGACCTACAAGGAAAGTTCTGGCTTTTTGGTGGACTTAGATACGGCTGGACCTTCTATAACACTCTTTGGATGTATGACGAAGCCACTAATGAATGGACATGGGAAGGCGGATCAAGCTCGCCGAATCAGCCTGGTGTTTATGGGACGAAAGGAGTTCCGAGCGTAAGTAATCAGCCTGGGGCACGCGGTTTTGGTGTGCCTACTTGGGTAGACAACGATGGTCTGTTTTGGCTTTTTGGTGGAGAAGGCTATGATTCACAAGGCAGCTATGGAGACATGAATGATTTGTGGAGCTATAACGTAGCAACTGCGGAATGGACTTGGGTAAGCGGTTCAAACACCATTAATCAAAACGGAGTATATGGCATTCAAGGTGTTGCCGATACGGCAAATAATCCCGGATGTCGACATGAAACAAGTGCTACATGGGTTAGTGATGATAATAGCCTTTGGTTTTTTGGCGGAACCGGGCATAACCCTGGAATCTTCTGGAATGATCTCTGGAAATATGATCCTTCTTCCGATGAATGGACATGGATGAGTGGTTCCGATAGTTCCAATCAATTAAATAACTATGGAACAATAGGAGTGCCATCACCTAGCAATCATCCCGGTGCGAGATATGCGTACTCGAAGTGGCGTGATAGCCAAAATAATTTTTGGTTGTTTGGAGGTTATTGGTACTCCACTATCTGCTATAATGATTTGTGGAAGTACGACTCGCAAACTAATGAATGGACTTGGATGAGTGGAAGTAACATCATAAACGATCCTGGTACCTATACTGCAAACTGTGATTCGAGCATATTTAATTTTCCTGCATCACGAATGGAGAATCGAGCATGCTGGAAAGACAACGACGGAAAGTTTTGGTTGTTCGGAGGAATAAACAGCAGTTTTGCTTACAATGATCTCTGGTACTATGATCCTTCAACAAATGAATGGACTTGGTCGAGCGGCAGTAGCAGTGCTAATCCTTCAGCTATTTATGGTGTTAAAGGAGTGCCCAATGCTAATAACCATCCCGCTGCTTACTGGGGTAATGTTGGATGGATTGATGACTCCTGTCAATTCTGGATTTTCGGTGGTCAGAACTCACCAGGTATTGGTAACATATCTAATACACTTTGGAAATTTATACCAGGATGCGGCGCTTGCACCGTCGCTGCGCAAACTTCTTTCAACGCAGCGGACACAAGAATCTGCGAGAAATTCTGCACCAATTTCCTTGATCAATCCACTAACAATCCAATCTCATGGCTTTGGCAATTCCCCGGCGGTGATCCTTCTTCTTCCACCGATCAAAACCCAAGCAACATTTGCTACAATACACCGGGCACCTATAATGTAACACTCATCACCACCAATGCAAATGGAAGTGATACACTCACGCTGCACAATTACATCACCGTCTATCCTACTCCGCCGATACCAACCATCACGCAAGTTGGTTACACGCTCACATCGAGTGCTGCAAGTTCTTACCAATGGCAACTGAACAGCACAGATATTTTGGGTGCAACCAATCAATCTTATACCATCATGCAAACAGGTTATTACACGGTAGTTGTTGGTGATTCCAATGGTTGTAAAAATTCTACCACAGTGTATATTTTGATTTCTGGAGTTGATGAATTGAATAATGATTCAGGCATTTCTATCTATCCCAATCCTTCTTCAGGAAGTTTTATGGTTGAATGGCTAAATAGTCCCGATCTAATCGGGATGGTTGACGAAGTCTCGATTAGTGTAGTGAACACACTTGGGCAAAAAATTTTTCCTGCTGAAGAATCCCGATCAATCGGGACTACTACTGATTTCTCCGAAGGAGTCCATTCGGACAAAGTGGAAATCGATTTGAGTAATGTTGCTCGGGGAGTTTATTTCATCGAGATAAAAACGAAGAATGAATTTATACGGAAGAAACTTTTGATCGCAGATTAGCCACGATAAGAACGGGTGTACCTCCGATAGCTACTTCTTTTTTCTTGTACCATTATAAGTTAACTTCGCATTGTGGATTCAATAAGGAAAATCATTTACTACAAACATTATTTCAAAGAGTTTTTTGATGAGCAGACAGAAAAAGTAAAAGAGAAGATTGATTATGTTTTGTTTGTAGTGACTGTTGCGGAGCGAATCCCGACAAAATTTTTAAAACATATTGAAGGCAATGAAGGCCTATATGAAATCCGGATTGAATTCGGAGGAAACATTTTCAGGATATTCTGCTGCTTTGATGAGGATAAGTTAGTCGTGCTGTTCAATGGGTTTCAAAAGAAGTCGCAGAAAACGCCGGCAGACGAAATTAACAGGGCACTTAAAATCATGCGCAACTATTATGAAGAAAAAGAAAAACTGAAGCAAGATGAAAACAAGAAAAAGAAAAAGTAAACACATAACTACCTTCGATGAGCATCTCGACAGGCGTTACGGAAAAATCGGAACAACACGCCGGACAGAATTCGAGATTAAAGCAAAAGCGTTTGCCATTGGTGAAATCATCAGGGATGAGAGGCAGCGCCATAAAATGACGCAAGATGATCTTGCAGCCAAAACAGGAACACGCAAAAGTTTTATCTCTCGCATCGAAAACGGAAACAGCGATCTGCAACTCTCCACGCTCTATCGCCTTATCGAGATTGGACTTGGAAAAAAGATTTCTTTGACCATCAAGTAGCGATTTACATGAAAAGAGAAAACCCACACTTGTTTTTTTGGCGAGCAATTGTGCGCAAGAAAGTCTCCCCTTCTGGGAGATTTAGAGGGGTGTGGCTTCTCCTCCTTATTTTCATCTCTCATTTTTCTTTCGCACAAAATCCTTTAGTGAAGGAGTGGGATTATCGGTTTGGGGGGATGGAAGATGATTACCTTCCGGTATTTCAGCAAACAAAAGATGGCGGATATATTCTTGGTGGGCAATCTTATTCCGGAATCGGTGGAGATAAGACACAAATCAATTGGGGACATGCTGATTATTGGATTGTAAAACTTGATTCATTCGGCAACTATGAATGGGATAAAGATTTTGGAGGATCAGACTATGACTTTCTTAGCACGATTGATCAATCTAAAGATGGAGGATATATTATTGGTGGAGAATCGTGGTCTGGCGTAGGAGGCGATAAGACTGAGCCGAATTGGGGTATCTCCGATTATTGGATTGTCAAAATAGATTCATTAGGAAACTACGAGTGGGATAAAGATTTTGGAGGAACAGATGGCGACTTTCCGACTGCTATCAAGCAAACTTTTGATGGTGGATATATAATATTTGGCACCTCTCAATCCAATATTTCTGGCAATAAAACTGAAACAGCCTGGGGTAACTGGGACTATTGGATTGTAAAAATAGATTCATTGGGAAACTTCGAGTGGGATAAAGACTTTGGTACGATATCAATGGATGAATCGAGAGAAATATTACAGACGAATGAGGGTGGTTACATTTTCATCGGTGATACAGATTATGGAATTAGTGGCGACAAAACAAAACCACTTTGGGGAACAAATGACATTGATTATTGGATCATAAAAACAGACTCACTTGGTAATTATGAATGGGATGAGGATATTGGAGGCACTAGACCCGATATTCCGACCACTGTTACAAAGACAAAGGACGGTGGGTATATTTTCGGTGGGGAAACATGTTCAGGCCTTAGTGGAAATAAAACTCAAGTTAACCGGGATACAACTGGATTTACAGCTGACTACTGGATTATAAAATTCGATTCTCTATGGAACATACAATGGGATAAGGACTTTGGAGGAACATCCGGTGATGGTCTTTTTAGCATTCAGCAAACTCATGATGATGGATATCTATTAGGCGGTTTTTCTTATTCAGATAGCAGTGGAGATAAAACAGAAAATAATCTTGGCTATGCACAGCCCTGGATTATAAAAATAGATTCACTTGGTAATAAACAGTGGGATAAGACAATTTTTGCTTCTGACTTTACAATTCGTGGATTGGCGATTCAAACAAATGGAGGTTGCTATACAATTGGAAATTGGACTACTGCAGGAATTGGAGGAGAGAAAACGCAACCCGCTTGGGTTGATAGCACCTATGATTTTTGGATTGTCAAGTTTTGCGACACCACTGGACTTTATCAGCATCTTCCGCAAAGCGCCTTCAACTCCAACGCCATCAGCGGCTGCCCGGGAAGTTGTTTTGATTTCACCAATGCTTCATTGAATGCAACAACCTACCAATGGTTTTTCACAGGAGGAAATCCCGCTTCATCAACACAACAAAATCCATCAAACATCTGCTATGCAAATACCGGTATGTATGATGTCACGCTGATTGCATCTTCAAACTTTGCATCGGATACACTTTTGCAGGCAGCATACATCACCATCTTCACACCGCTTGCAGTTTCTATTTCACAGAATGGAAATTTGCTCACATGCAATCCTGCAGCAGCAAGTTATCAATGGTCACTGAACGGTAACCAAATTCCGGGTGCAACATCACAAACTCTTTTTATCAATCAAACAGGAACATTCACCATTGAGGTGATTGATGTGAATGGTTGCATTTCATCTGATACGCTCGTGGTCAATACTATTCCTTCGCCAAACTTTTCTACGATTGATACTACACTCTGTGAAAAGTTCTGTACTGATTTCTTCGATCAATCCACCAACAATCCAACAGCATGGCAATGGATTTTTTCCGGCGGTGATCCTGCTTTTTCCTCTGAACAAAATCCGGTAAACATTTGCTACGATGTTCCCGGAGTGTATGATGTAACACTCATCACCACCAATGCAAATGGAAGTGATACACTCACGCTGCACAACTACATCACTGTCTACCCTACTCCGCCAATACCAACCATCACGCAAGTTGGTTACACGCTCACATCGAGTGCGGCAACTTCTTATCAATGGCAATTGAATGCTGTTGATATTCCCGGTGCCACCAATCAGTCATACGCCATTTTGCAAACAGGTTACTACACCGTGGTGGTTGGCGATACAAACAGTTGTAAAAATTCTGCCACCACTTATGTTTTGATTTCAGGAGTGAATGATGTGAGTGGTGATGGAGGCATTTCCATCTATCCCAATCCCTCTTCAGGAAATTTCACCATTGAGTTATTGCAATCAGAAAACTGCGGTGAAGTTTCTATTGAGGTGGTGAATATGCTTGGGCAAAAAGTTTTTTCTTCCCGAGAAAAAATCTCTTCATCAAACTGGAAGAAAGAAATTGATCTTCATGATACAGCAAGTGGTGTTTACTTCATCGAAATAAAATCTCAAAACATTTTTCTCAGAAAGAAAATTATAGTGTCTCATTGATGAGTGAATAACGATCATTCAAAAATCAGATCCCAATGAAAAACCTGCTCTTCTCTTGTCTTATTTCTTACGTCTTAAATCTTATTTCTTTCCCATCAAATGCTCAGCAAGGGGAATGGACGTGGATGAAAGGATCTAACACTGCCGCTGCGTTGGGGGTGTTGGGAACACAGGGTGTAGAAGCCACTGCTAACACTCCGGGTGCTACTTATGAGGGAGCAGAATGGACAGACCTCGATGGAAACTTCTGGCTCTTTGGCGGCACCACTGCTCAGAATGATGTCTTATGGAAATACAATCCTGCAACTAATAACTGGACCTGGATGAAAGGAACCGGAATATATAACGATGCCGGAAGTTTCGGAACGCTTGGTGTTCCTGCAATGAGTAATCATCCTCCTGCACGCGGATATGGTGCTGCCACATGGGTGGGCGCTGATGGCGACCTCTGGTTGTATGGAGGCGCCCCTGATGTCTTTTATAAATGTGACTTATGGAAGTATAATATCGCTACAAATATGTGGACATGGATGAGTGGCTCATCAGCAACGAATGTTCCGGCAATCTATGGAACGCAAGGAATTCCTTCACCAACAAACACACCCGGAAGCCGTTGTGAGTCGAGTGCCACGTGGGTTGATTCACTCGGAAACCTCTGGATATTCGGTGGCTATAAACAAACCGGAGCACAATTGAATGATTTGTGGAAGTACGACATCATCACCAATGAATGGACGTGGATGAGCGGTTCTAATGTTGCCAATGCGCCGGGAAGCTATGGTGTAAAAGGAGTTACTGATCCTTCCAATGTTCCGGGAGCACGCGATGCATATTGCTCATGGAAAGACAACTCCGGAAACTTCTGGCTCTTTGGCGGATTGAGTTATAATACATTTAATGACATGTGGATGTACAATCCCGCTACCAATAACTGGACGTGGATGAGTGGCACCAATGTATTAAGTGATCCCGGCCATTACGGTTCATTGTGCAGCCCATCAGTAGATAATATTCCGGCAGGACGCTGGGAAAACCGCGCACGCTGGAAAGATGCCTGTGGTAAATTCTGGATGTACGGTGGGCTCTGGTCTTTAACACTTAAATATAATGACCTGTGGAATTTTGATCCGGTCACACTTGAATGGACGTTGGCAAATGGTGATTCATTGCCCAATGCCAATCCTGACTTTGGCACCATTGGAGTTTCGGCTCCCACTAATCATCCCGGCGCACGCGCAGGTGTAGTGAGCTGGCGAAACAACAACGGTGACTTATTTCTTTTCGGTGGTTTTGTTATCTCAAGCAACAGCTATAATGATCTCTGGCGGTTTGTTCCTGACACCACTTGCACTGCATGCAACCAAAATAATTTTGTCCATTCAAATCTGTCATCATCGGATACAATTCTCTGCGAAAAATTTTGTATTGACTATTTCGATCTCAGCACCGGAAACCCTGTAAGCTGGCAATGGAATTTTCCGGGAGGTGACCCTTCATCTTCTACCGACCCAAATCCTGTGAACATCTGTTACGATGTTCCCGGAGTTTATGATGTGACGCTTATCACTACAAGTGCAAACGGAACCGATACGCTCACGCTGAATGATTACATCACTGTAAATGCAACTCCGCCATTTCCTGTCATCACACAAGTTGGTTACACGCTCACATCAACTTCTGCAACAGCATATCAGTGGCAACTCAATTCAATAGATATTCCCGGAGCAACCAACCAATCATACACCATTTTGCAAAGCGGATACTACACTGTTGTTGTGAGTGATTCTAATGGCTGTGTAAATTCTGCTTCCATAAAAGTTACTATCAGCGGCATTGATGAAGTGAGTGATGCGAATATTTCTATTTATCCCAATCCTTCTTCGGGAAGTTTCGTGATTGAATTATCAGGTGGCTTTATCGCTGATGAAGTTTCAATTTATGTTTTGAATACTCTGGGACAAAAAGTTTTTTCTTTTGAAGAATCCCGATCCATCGGGATTAATGCTGATGATTTCTCCGAAGGAGTCCATTCGAACAAAAAGGAAGTTGATTTGAGCGACTTTGCCAGCGGCATTTATTTCATCGGGATAAAATCTCAGAAGATTTTAGTTCTAAAAAAGATTCTGATTACTCATTGATTGCTTCCCAATGAAGAATTTCTTTCAACCATTGATTCCGTAAGTTGCCACGAATTACACGAATTTTCACTAAGCAAAACAAAATCAGTGTGGTGTTTGAGTTAAGTGAAAAATTTATGAGCAATTTTTTTTTGTGTTCATTCGTGAAATTCGTGGCAAACAGTTTTGACTTGCGGAATTAAGGTTCAAAGGAAATCAAAAACCATTTTGTGTACTTTTGAAAATGCTATTCAATCCAAAATCCAATTTCGAATTATGTTTGACTGGTCAACATGTTCTGCAGTAGAGCGCAATCCTGAAAGGGTAAGTGGCGCATGGGTCTTCAAAGGAACGCGAGTACCTGTAACTGCACTTTTTGAAAATCTGGAAGACGGGGCATCGGTGAATGATTTCATCGAATGGTTTCCCGGAGTGAGTAAAGAACAAGTTGAGTCCGTTCTTGAGTTCGCTGCGCAAACCCTTGTAGATGTATGAACATTTGATTACACTGAACCCAGATGAAAAAAAATTATTTACCTCGCGAAGCTGATGAGAAATTGACCTGGCTGATGTTGCACACCGTATTTTTTTTATCGGGATAAAAACTGAGACAGAATTTTTAAGGAAGAAAATTGTGATTGCCGAATAACCTCACTTACATCCGTTGAATTGTTGTTATCCTGAATTCTTAGTTTTACCTCATGATCTCTATAGATGAACTACTGAAGTTAAGCCCATCTGAAAAAATTCTTTTGGTTGAAAAAGTATGGGACAGCATCAATCCAAGTGATATTGACATACCCGACTCACATATCGCTGAGTCGCGACGAAGAATTGAGCAATCAGACGCGGCGAAGTTTCCTTGTCAAGCTGGGAAGAAGTTCGAAAGAGAATTCGTTCGCGGTTATGAAGTACCGGCTTCGCATTTCTGAATTCGCAGAACTGGATTTGCTCGATGCAATGATTTGGTATGAAGAGCAACGGAGTGGTCTCAGTAATGAATTGGAATTAAGTGTTGATGCCGCACTTTCACTTACCAAAGAAGCCCTGAAGGTTTCAAATAAGATATGATGATGTGCGAATTGCATTCACGAATCGTTTCCCCTATGGAATCCATTTTATTATCGAAGGAAAAGAAATAATTGTGATTGGTATTTATCATACCAGCCGCGACCCCGAACGCTGGCTGAAACGAAGAAAGAAATTCTAAACGCAGTCCTCAAAAAAATATCTCGTCCTTTTGCACTTGTCTCGCTGAAAGCGGGAGGAGGTTAGGAGGGCAGCAAGCCCTTTAAGAAAGAATGTATCTTCACTGAGCAAATACTTTATGAAATATTTTTTACCTGCGTTGCTTTTCATCTCTCATTTTTCCTTCGCACAAAATCCTTTGGTGAAGCAGTGGGATTATCGGTTTGGGGGAACTGATGATGATAGACTTTACTCCATTCTGCAAACCACTGACGGAGGATATATTTTGGGAGGATCTTCAGAATCCGGAATCAGCGACTGGAAATGGCGGGGTAGCATATACAGTTATATAATTATGCAGCGTGAGTGTATCATTCCCGTTTGCATTGGTGGTGATGAGGGTTACATCATACACTCCGGGAACGTTGATGGGTGATGCAAACATTTCCGTCTATCCCAATCCTTCTGATGGAAATTTCATTGTTGAATTGCTCAATGGCAAATAAAAACAGAGAATGAATTTTTGAGGAAGAAAATTTTGATTGGAGACCGATTGTAGGATCCTATATTTAAGACCTTTCCTGTATCCTCTATTGCTGATGTTTTTTTTGTCATGCTTCTGTTCATTCTTGTTTTTGGTTTCGTGAAAGAAATTGATGACTAATTGAGTACGTAAGAATTTCCAAAGTATTATTGGATAGCTCTACCATGAATCTCTACTTTTACGTCTCCTTATGAAGCAATGTTATTTTTTAGAAACGAATCCTTACATTTAATGACATTGCTCCTTGTGACCAGAAAAGAAGAGTAGCTTCCCTTTATCTTATTCTTTTATCCAATGTTAATTTCGTTACGATGAAAAAATTTTTATTCCTACTGCTATTCATTTCCAATTTTTCTCTTTTCTCTCCTAATGGGTCCTTCGGACAAATTCCTTTGTTGAAGCAATGGGACATGAGGTACGGAGGAACAGCATGGGATTGTCTTAATTATGAACATAAAGAAATTCCTTTTTCGCAAACTTCTGATCGGGGATACATTTTAGCAGGTGTCAGCTA
>DASRAJ010000132.1:0-18691 GCA_035638255.1 Chitinophagales bacterium | reverse complement strand
CATTCATCCGCTTTGCAGGCTGATGGCAAAATTCTATTAGCCGGATACGGAGTGGGCTACTCTTCTCTTTTGGAAGTGATGCGTGTGTTGCCAGACGGAACGCTTGACAATTCATTCGGAGTTAATGGATTTGTAAACATTACCATCAACAACGCTTCCGTTGGAGTGGGGACAAAAACTATTGTCCAGCCCGACGGTAAAATTCTTGTGAACGGAAAGCATTATATCAACTATCTCCCGGTTTTCACCATGTTCCGGTTAAATTCAGATGGAACATTCGACGCTCAATTTGGTGACAGCGGAATGGTAGTTATCAATTTTGGACTGACCGAATCGGTCGAGGATATTGTATTGCAACCCGACGGAAAAATTGTAGCTGCTGCAGGATCATGGGGTCACATTGATAATAGTACCTTAATCGTACGATTGAATTCTGACGGTACAATTGATAGCACTTTCGGAACCAACGGAGCTACTGAAATTACCGGCATCTATCAGGATGATGACAAACACACCCTAAGCCTTCTTGATGATGGGAAAATACTCCTTAGCGGCCTTTCCGTACTATTTGCGAATTCAATTGATGATACCAATATTGCTTTAGCAAGACTGAATTCCGATGGAACTATAGATTCGGGTTTTGGAACCAACGGCATGACCGTAACAGATTCTTACAATGGTTTCGAGAGGGCGATTGCAATGAATGTTCTGCAAGATGGGAAAATTCTTATTGCAGGGGCTGGATGCGGATTGCCATATCCCCTCTTCCTCGAAAAATATAATGCAGACGGAACTCTTGATTCATCGTTTGGCATTAACGGTATTTTATTGAAGGATCTAAATGGAATTTCCTTCTCCTATAATCATTTCATGGTTCAGCCCGATGGGAAAATTTTGTTAGCTGGTATTCATGCTGCCAATCTTGATGATTTCGCTATTGTAAGACTGATGCCTGGCGGAGAAGTAGACAGCACTTTCGGCAATGGCGGCATTATTTTCATCGCTATGAACACTAATTACATGTACAATTATGATGTGCCAAGCTATATTTTTATGCAGCCAGATGGTAAGATCGTTGTAACAGGAACTTCATACGCAGAAGGAAATGGTCAATTTGCTATTGCCCGTTTTACTTCTCCTATCAACGTAAGTAGCCCCGGTCTCAATCCAACTAATTTGTCTTTGTTTGTTTATCGCAATCCGTGCAGCGGATCGGCGAACTTCTTTTACAGCATTCAGGAAAGCCACGCAAGTAATGCACTTGTCATTTTTGATCTTCAGGGAAAGGAAGTAAAAGCCATTGACCTCGGCGCCAGTGCAGGCACGCATCAATTAAGTATAGATATTTCAGCATTGGAAAACGGAATTTACTTCGCTGAACTTGTTTCGGGAAGCCGGAGGGTGATGCAGAAAGTTGTTGTGGTGAATTGATGGTTTGCCCCTAGGTTATCATCTCATACAAGGCACCAGTCTGGCTTTTGCATGGTAACTGCTCTAAGACTTGCACAGTTAGAGGGGACACCAACAGCAGGCCAACCGCAGACAGAATCATCTCACCTTCAAAATTTTTGACGTATAAAGTTGACCACAAAAATTGACTTTTAAAATGTAGAAACCTTTGACAAGATCAGGAAGGTCAATTTTCATAACACCATTTGCAACCGATGTGGACTGAGTGATTAAATTTTCCCCTAAAAGATCTGCGACCATGTATGTGACGCTACCATTTTGTCCGTCGTTCATATTCACTGTGATGTCATTACCCATCAGCAGTATTGGATAAATAAGAACAGAACTTTCATCAGAATATGATTCAATTCCTGTAGTTCCACAATTCAAAAGAACTACAAGCTTGGTGGAGTCAAAGTTATAATAGTTAGTAATAACCATATCAGGAAACCCATCGTTATTAAAGTCATTTATTGTAAATGATCTGGTATCAAAAATTCCATTAGCAAAAACGGAAGAATCAAAAGTTCCGTCACTCATGCCCGGAAGAACTGAAACCTGAGTGCCAACAACAACAATGTCAGGCATACTATCATTGTTCATATCAACCCATTTTATTCCGCAAACATCGGACTGAGAAGGGTAATTGGTTGAAGGAAGATTAAAGGTGCCGTCACCATTTCCATAGTAAATTGAAATGTAACCGTTATTGTTAATCCTGCTGTAAACAATCACATCCATTTTGTTATCATTGTTTACATCTCCGCCGAGTCCATAATAAGGCCAGGGAATGCTATCAACTTTTACTTCATTCCCGAAAGTTCCGCTGCCATTTCCAAAAATTACTGAGAAGGAATGAATGGTTTCCCACGGCGGAAGATTATGGGTATAGACCACATCATTGAAACCATCATTATTAAAGTCAGCAACAGAGAGCCAACAGGGACTCTCGTTTGTCCATGAACCTATTGCCTGACTAAAACTGCCATCGCCATTGCCAAGCCAGGTCCAGAGATGATAAAAATCATAATCACTTGAGAGTATATCAGGAATAGAATCATTATTGAAATCTACAACAGTAAGTGGCCACGGGTTCAAAGAGCCATCATAATATTTCATACTGTCAGCAAGTGTTCCATTTCCATTCCCAAGATAAACTAACATGGCTCCTTCAACGGAGACACTGAGGTCGGCATTTCCATCTGCATTAAAATCGGAAGTGACAATATTTGACGGGTTGAGACCCGAAACATAATTCACCGGTAAGCCAAATGTTCCATCACCATTGCCCAATAAAATACTGACCGTATTGCTCGTGTAATTTGTTGTTGCCAGGTCAACGTTGCCATCATTGTTGAAGTCAGCGGAAGTAATATGTTCGGGCGAAAAGTTACTTATACTTGACTCATTAAAAAACCCGAGGCAAATACTTTGAGATAAAACGTTTTTAATTCCAGGCAAGAGGATGACCGGAATGAATAGTAGGCAGAATTTTTTTTTACGAATCATGATTTTTCAATTGTAAACTGTTTTGTTTTCTGATAAATGCTTCTCAAAGATAAGGACACCCAACCGCAGGCAGTGTAACTTACCGCAAATAAAATTGAAGCGCTGGATTGCGAGATGGGCTGCTCTCGCTTCTCTTGTTGGTCTATCTCCACTCAAAACTTCCCAAAGATCAACAACGGCGTTCACACTCGTTCAGTGAGGAAAACTGACAACGGCGGAAAGATATGTTTTTCAAGATCGCAGTCATCCTTATTTCTTGTTCGTTCGTTTCAGTCGTTTGATTAAGAGTATTGTAATTGCAATTACCGCAACAAGTGGAATTGAAATTATCCCGTAATCTTTCAAGTCACTATTTGAAATGCCTTTTACATGAGGATGAATGAAGCGGTCAATCAGGAATATTATTACAATGAGAGTAAGCAGTCCCCAAATTGTCACCGCCAACCATTTTATTATCTTAAAACTTTTCAAGAGTATGTTTTTCAAGCGGCAAGCGAGTGGAGTTAAAAAGAATATTGCACCCCCGCATTAATTCCAATCGAAAAAAAAGTTCCTAAGAGATTATCTGAGTTAGGATTAAACAAATATTTCACACCGGGTGCAATGCCAAGCGTGAACCGTTCTTTAAACGGATACTCTATTCCTCCTCTTATTTCGGGTGAAAACATAATACCTGCTTTAAGGTCATGAGTCCATGATGTTTCATTACTTTTTTCTGAGTGCCCATCAGTATAATAATAGAGCGATTTATTTTTTGAAAAAATATCTGCTTCGAAATTTACTGCCGGATTAACATAAAGACGAAGTTTTTTTTGAATCAAATAAATCTTAATGCCCAAAGGGATTTCAAGAAAATAATCAACAGTTTTGGATTCAACAGCACTTGGTGCACCCGGCGGAATACTATCAGAGAAAAAAAAGTAATTGAGTTCGGTATACTTATATTTAAAAACCCGTGTACACATATTCAACCCGGTTACCAAACTAACCTTCTTTGATAAATCCCTCTGGAAAGAAACACCGCAGGTAAACGCAATGGTGTTACGCAGCGATTCATTATTCACATCATCAATAGGAGCATACTCCTTGTTAGTTGACATAAAAGCAGGTAATAGCAGATCTGGTGAGAGAAGAATACCAATGTGAAGATTTTTTGGTTCTTCCGGAGCAGTATTCTGTGCATTGGCATTAGCAAGACTAAAAAGCACTGCTAATGAAAACACGAAACTATATTTCAAGATGGGCCATTTCATTCATTAAAGATAAACCCTTGCCTATGGTTACTGGCGTTGTGGGTCTTTGCGCAGTCCAGTGTAAAGCCAGACCAACAACACAAGCGTGAGTCGTTCAACTTTCCCGCAATATTTTCCTATGGTTAATAAGGATACCAACCGCAAACAGAATAATTATAGAGCAACACATGTCACCCATTGCTCCAGAAAGGGAATTTTATTTCTTCGAGGATAAGAAATATTCCCCGTGATGAGTTGAAAGCATATTATTTTGCTTCTATAGTAAAGATACTTCCTGCATAACCGCTTGTATGATTTTTAATATACTGATCAAGCTCGGTTTGACCCGTTAACTTTAATTGACCTGTAGAATCGTTTATAATAATTGAGTCAACATTGTCAACAAATTTATCATTACGGCCTTCACCCCACGTGCCTATTCCATAATCAAATGAGGTGTCACGCCTGGCATTATTATCAGTAGATGGCATGCGCAGGATTATTTTTCCGGTGTCATCATAACGTTCAGTCGGCAGCATTCTCGCGCTGCCATAGATCTCTACGGAACTCTTCGGGTTTTGGCTTGTCTTTATTACCAAAGTTTGTCCCGGATCACAACCTGTGAATATGGAGGCTCCGAACATTATCATTATTGCCAGTTGAACTTTCATTTCAAGAATGTCTAATCGCCAATTACAAAGATGAAATTTTCTTTTGTCTCACAACCCACAAACAAAAATTTCTTCAAAACATTTGTAGAAGCACCCCTGTTAGTGCCATTGGCCTTTTGTGCAGTCCAGTGTAAAGCCACCGCCAACCCAATGGTAAGCCGTTCCTCTTTCCCGCAGTATTGCGGGTGGTTTTCACTATAAGCATCCGCAAAGACCAATAATGGCAACATCTTTGGTGAAATAAATATTAAAATGAAATTCATCTTTGTACTTTTCCAAAATCAAAAACACCCTCCACGATGAAAAAAATTTTTACGCTCCTTTCATTTTTCATTCTCACCACAAAAATGTTTGCAGGCACCGGCGGCCCTGATAGCTACGGTTACACCTGGAAAGACAGCAACGAGCCCGACGGACCCGTTTACAATTGGATTGATATCATTTCGCTTCCCAATGCTACGGAAGTGAAATTGCTCGGTGATGACAACTCGCGCGGACCCTTCGCAATGAACTTCAACTTCCACTACTACTGGTATGATGTGAATCAGTTTTGGGTGGGATCGAATGGATACATCATGTTCCAGGACGGGCAGCTTGCTGCATTTTTTTCTTCCTTCCCGAATCCTAACCCGCCCAATGATGTTATAGGAGCATTATGCAATGACCTCACTTTTCTCAATGCAAACAACCCCGCCGAATGCTGGTACTACCTTAACCCCGCTCTCGACACATTGATCGTGAGCTGGACCAATGTTCCGTTCTTCGATACTACTGCAACCGGATTTATCGGAAGCAATTCATTCCAAATGATCTTGAGTGCGGTTGACAGCTCGATCACTTTTCAGTACAACCATGTTGATTCAATAACTCCTGTAACACTTGCAGCGAGCAGCGTAGGCATTGAAAATTATGTTGCCACCACAGGCATGGGACTACAATGGCCTGCTACCGATTCCATTCACAGCCCGGGAGATAATTTTGCGATTAAATTTTATTATCCGCATCCTCCGCTGCTCACCAGTTTTACTGATGTGCAAATTCTGCAAAATGATAATCCTTCTACCGGGGGAATCTTCATTCCCGCGAATGGCTTTCCCTACTACCTTACAACGCAAGTGAAAAATTCGGGAACCACCACAGTGGATCCGTTTACTGTGGCCGGGCGCCTTGTTAATGCAAATGGCGACACGCTGATATCGGAAAACTTTACGACTGATACGCTGCTCTCAAGCGAGTCGCAGGATATTGGTTTCACTACGCCCTTTAATCCCGCCACGCCGGGCACTTACAAGTTCATCAGCATTACAAAACTTCAGGGTGATACGGTAAAAGAGAACAATGTAAAGAAGCTTGAGATTGTTGCGCTGGATACATCACAAAGTGAAATGTGGATGGGATATGAAGGCGACACGGTAAATTTTTTAGCTGGGCTGCATTGGATTGGTGGTGAGGGTGGAGCAGGTAATTATTTCATTCCGCCTTTCTATCCTGTGGCTATTACCAAACTACACTACTGGATCACCTTCTTTTCGCCCACAGATGCTTTTTCGGCAAGAGTGTTTGATGATGACGGCGTGCTTGGATTACCGTTCACGCTGCTCGATTCTATACATGTTTCATCGGCAAATATTACACTTGGCGGCTGGACAGACATAGACCTTCCGGCGCCGATCATCATCACAGACGGTGGCTTTTACGCTGCCTGGGATGAAATTGGTGATACGATTTCTCTTGGTATGGCATTTACAGAACCAATTTCTAATCGCACGTTCGAAGAGTTTCAAAACGTGTGGGGCATATTTCGTTACAGAAGCTTCTACAACCTGATGATTGCTGTGACCATAGAAAAAGCCTACCCCACCGGAACAGAGAACTCGCAATCAAATTCGCTTTCACTCTCTGTGCTTCCTAATCCTGCAAGTGACCGGGTAAGCATGATGTACAACATCACTGACCCCGGAGCAAGCAACTCACTTCTGATTACTGATGTGCAGGGAAAGAACATTCAAAGCATCGCGCTGAATAATGGAGCCGGAACGCATCAGATGAACTGTGATGTTTCCATGTTGCCGGCGGGAATTTATTTTGTAACACTAATGAGCGGGAAAGAAAAATCAGTCCGGAAGCTCGTGATCACAGAATAGATTTATCGGTTGAAAGATTGGCGGGACAACAACCTTGAAGCAGAACAAAAAATAAAAAGGAATTAATCATGACAGACTCAGGTAATATTCTCAAACAATTTTACGACGCAGCCATTAAGAGAGATCTTGCCACAGCTCGCACTTATTTGGCTGATGATCTTGTTTTCGAAGGGCTTTTTGAAACATACCAGAGTGCCGATCAATACATGGAAGCACTTACAGGCTTGCTCTCAATCACAGTTCGCCTTGATGTAAGGAAAATTATTACTGAAGGAAGCGATGCCGCTATTTTCTTCGAACTGGAGACGAAAGCGCCTGCTGAAGGCATCGTGTTGGTTGCCGAATGGCATCAGGTCATGAACGGCAAAATATTTCATGTGCGATCAGCATTCGATGGCAGACCTTATGAGGCAATGTTCACCGGCGGCGCAACTCAATAAAATCCTCCCACATACTAATCGCGATTCGCAATCCGCGTATCGCGAATTCCGATTAGCGTTAAGGCATGCGATTGTTCTTCGGAAACAGTAATGGACAACTACAGCTCAGAAAATTTTTGAAATGAGCACCATCTTTGTAGTTTTCCAAAATGAAAAAAATCTTCACTATGAAAAAATGTACTATTCTATTTGCGCTCCTGATTTTTACCGCTAAAATTTTCGCAGGCACAGGCGGTCCTGATTTATTTGGCTACACATGGAAAGACAGTAACGAGCCCGACGGACCCGCATACAACTGGATTGACATCACGGCCTTTCCCAATGCAACCCAGGTGAAGTTGCTGGGTGATGATAACTCGCGCGGCCCTTTCCCTCTTAACTTTAATTTTCATTATTACTGGTATGATGTGAATCAGTTTTGGGTAGGTTCGAACGGATACATCCTTTTCCAGGACGGACAGCTCGCATCGCCGTTTTCCGCCTTCGCAAACTCAGCTTTACCCAATGATGTGATCGGAGCTTTTTGTAACGACCTCACTTTTCTGAATGCAAATAATCCCGGTGAATGCTGGTATTACCTCAACCCTGCTCTCGATACATTGATAGTAAGCTGGATGAATGTTCCTTTCTTCGATGTTATCCCTGCAGGATTTTCGGGAAGCAATACATTTCAAATTATTTTGAGTGCAGTAGATAGCTCGATCACATTCCAGTACGAGCAGGTTGATCCAACTGCTCCTGTAACTTTTTCAGCGAGCAGTGTGGGCATCGAAAATTATGCTGCCGTCCCCGGGGCTGGATTGCAATGGCCATCCGTGGGACTCATTCAAACGCCGCCGGACAGCTTTGCCATTAAATATTATTATCCGCATCCTCAGCTTCTGACCAATTTTACAGATGCTGCAATTATTCAAAATCAAAATCCTTCCACGGGAGGAATATTTGTTGCGGCCAATGGTTTTCCTAACTATCTGACAACACAGGTAAAAAATTACAGCACCCACACCGTGAATCCGTTTAATGTAGCATGCAAGGTGCTTAATTCAAATGGCGACACCATCATACTTGAAAATTTTATGACCGATACATTGCTCACCACAGAATCGCAGGACATTGCTTTCACTACACAATTTGTTCCCACAACACCGGGCACATACCGGTTCATTACCATTTCACAACTTCCCGGCGATGCGCCTGCATCAGGAAACAATACCAAGAAGCTCGAGATTGTTGCACTCGACACCACGCAATCTGAAATGTGGATGGGATATGATGGCGGGCAGACAAATGGTTTGGCCGGAATTAATTGGGTTGGTGGTTCAGGGGGCGTGGGCAATTATTTTATCCCACCCTTCTACCCTATTGCGATCACAAAGCTGCATTATTGGATTACCAGCTTCGCGAATACAGATGCTTTTTCAGGAAGAGTATTTGATGATGACGGCGTGCTTGGATTACCGTTCACCCTGCTCGATTCAGTCCATGTTTCATCAGCGAATATTACAGTTGGCAACTGGACTGATATTAATCTTTCGGCGCCGATCATTATCAACAGCGGGGGATTTTATGTTGCGTGGGATGAAATTGGTGAATCTATTACTCTTGGTTGCGCAACGGCTGAGCCATTGTCTAACCGCTCGTTCGAAGAGTTTCAAAACATTTGGGGGATCTTTCGTTTCAGATCAGCACAGGACCCCATGATTGCTGTAACGATTGAAAAATCTTATCCAACCGGCTTACCTAATCCTGATGACAAGTCACTTTCTCTTTCTGTAACTCCCAATCCTGCGAGTGATCGAATAACAATGCTGTACAACATCGCTGACGGCGGAGCGAGAAACACACTTCTCATCACTGATTTGCAAGGCAAGATCATGCAAACTATCAAACTGAATTTTGGTGCCGGTACGCATCAAATGAACTTCGATGTTTCAAGCTTGCCTGCGGGAATTTATTTTGTAACACTCATGAGCGGGAAGGAAAAATCAGTGCAGAAGCTTGTGATTACAAAATAGAATTTTCTTAAAAACTGTTTGGAAATCACAGAAAGAATTTATTTGTGCTCGGCTGTCATCCTGTGCGGAGTCGAAGGATATGCAAGAGCATGCGCAAGATAGTTCTACTCCGCTTCCAATGAAGCCCTCCCCACAACCCCCGACCCCTAAAGGGGAGTCCCTCCGCGTCCATGAGTGCGAGAGCGGTTCTCCTTCAGGAGTTAGAGGTGCAGCGAGGGTGAATGTCATTCTCAGGGAACTCGATTGAAAATAGTATTCGCTCACTATGACAACCCAATTGATACAATTCCAAACAGATTCTAAATTAAAAATTGCCCCTGCCGGTTCTTTGCAGTGGCAATTTCTTTAGTGCTACATTCGCTACATTATTTTTATCTTGAAGGTTGAATAGTTTTAAATCCCTTCTCTTATTAAAAACTATTTTATGAAACACACTATCCTCCTGCTCATTTGCTTGTCATTTACTCTTTATGGTTCTGGTCAAAACGGCTCCCTTGATTCAACATTTGGAACCAACGGCATTATTTCAAACGACCTTGCAATTCCCTACCAGGGAGCAGTTGGTTATGCATTAATGCCCGATGGAAGAATGGTGACCTGCATCAACATTAAAAACCAATGCTTTGTTGAATGTTTTCTTCCGGATGGAACTATTGATTCTTCTTTCGGAACCAATGGGGCTTTTCAAATCGGTGACGCCAACGTCTATGGAGGAACCAGCATTGCAGTTGATGCTGCTTCAAGGATACTTGTAACTGAAACCATCTATGACTATTATTATTACGTCGATGTAACGGTCACAGCCCGGCTTACTCCAAACGGAATTGTAGATAGTTCATTCGGAACGGATGGTTTTTTTACCAGCCAGATTATCGCAACTAAAATTGTTCTTCAAGCTGATGGTAAAATCATTTTGGCCGGATACAATTATATGAGCGGCTACGGAGAGCTGCAGCGTTTAAACAGTGATGGAACTCCTGACAATTCTTATGGCTCGAACAGTCTTGTGTATTTGAATATGTTTTTTGGTATTAAGGCGGCCGTACTTCAGGATGACGGGAAATTAGTTTGTGCAGCCGAGTATTTATTTTTAGGCTTTCACTTTGTAGTCGCAAGACTTAATACTAACGGATCATTGGATAATACCTTCAGTGGTGACGGTTATGTTTCTCACTCTGATTATGCCACCCTGCAACACATTCCATTTGATATTGCGATTCAGCCGGACCAGAAGATTGTAGTCGCAGGACAGGTTTTCGGCTCCGGCCAATTTACAGAGCACGGACAGATTATGACATGGCGCTTTCTTCCCGACGGAACCACTGACTTTACATTTGACAACGATGGCACATTTCAAATACCAAATAGCCTGGGTTATGGGTATGATGTCGCTTCATTCGTTAAAGCTTTTGCCGATACTACACTTCTAATAGGAGGAATTAAAACAAATAACCTCCATCAAAATCCATTCATCCTGAAACTAAAACAAGACGGCTCCTATGATAGCAGTTTTGCTGTGAATGGCATCTCAACTATTAATGAAGATGCAGATGTGCGGGATGGGGATGGTGTAACAGTGGTGAACGCGATCTTAATTAGTGACACCGATATTATGGTGGGTGCAACGGTTTATGAAAACGGAAACTTTCAACCGGGTCTTTTCAAGTTGTCAGCATCAGGGGAAATTGATGCAACATTCGGCAACAATGGAGAAAGCACTTATCGGCTCCCGGGTTTTCAGGAGAAAGAGTCAACAGCCGGAATCATACAACTTGCGAGCGGAAAAATACTTGCCGGTGTTTTAGTGAACACAGATGCTTGGCCTGCACTGGAGTTCATTCGGTATTTACCCAATGGAGCTGTTGACAGCAGCTACTTTAATCATGGGCTCTTTGAGGGTGATGCATTGTTCTCTGCCGAGTTCTCAATAAACACTGATTTTTTCGTTGCGACTGATTCTCAAATTTATGCTGCGATTTGGATGAACTACTATTTTGATTCTTCCAGAGTGTGCTTGTTAAGAATGAATGCTGAAGGGATTCCGGATTCATCATTTGGCTATGATGGATTCAGGATGGTAAAAGTGCCCGGGCACATTCTTTATTCTTTCCAGGAAATGGCCATTCAGGCCGATGGTAAGATTTTGATGTACGTTCAGGAATTTGCTATGGGTGGTTCTCACGTCATAAGATTGAATGCTGACGGAAGTTTTGATCCCACTTTTGCAGGCACCGGATTCTTTACCATGCCTGCCTATCTTCATGCCTGCCCTGTTACAGACATTACAATAAGGCCCAGCGGAGAAATTTTAATCTCTGCCATACACGACACAGCCATCACAGGTATTCCTCCTGATTTGGTTTTGGCTCAGTTAACCACTGATGGAATATACGACGCCTCTTTTGGAAATAACGGACTGGTGATTCTACCGGTAACAGCTCAGTTATACAATGATCGCCTTAACACGCTATTGCGACCAAATGGAAAGATTGTGCTTTGTGAGGCATACAATTTCGGTGGTTACTCTGTTCATCTCTGGCAGTTTGAGGTAAACGGAGTGCTGGATCCTTCGTTTGGAATAAATGGTGAGGCGCAAATTGATTCGTCACAAATATCAATGTCACAACTAAATAAATTCATTCTGCAGCCCGATGGAAAAATTCTCGCATGCGGCACGGGTTGGAATCCATCCAACTCTTCTACAGTAGTGCGGCTGAATACTAACGGGGTTGTTGACAGCACCTTTGCAACCGACGGTTTATTCATTTTGGATGACGGTAATCAATCGTATGGCACCTGCATTACGTTACAATCAGACGGAAAAATTCTGGTCTCAGGACAAGATGTAACTTCTGATCTGGCATTCAACCAACTCATTTTCCGCCTCGACAATTTAATTGGCCCCACATCAATTTTGCCTGCGCGCCATGAGGCACAAATAGCACTCTATCCAAATCCTGCTTCTGAAAATGTAAACGTAGTCTTCAATGAATTTGAGAAAGGAAATTTATCAATGACAATTGCAGATGCCGAAGGCGCTGTTGTCTATGAAAAAGAAATCATCATCACTTCTTCACAACAACACTTCAACTTAAAAACAGAATCACTGCCGGCGGGAATTTATTTTGTAACGCTAATGAGCGAAGGAGAAAAAACTCTGCAGAAGCTGGTGATTACGAAATAATTTTTTTAAGAAAAGAAAATGCCATTGTGAATTTATTACAGCGGCATTTTCTTTTGCAGTTGCGTTGGAGCAAAGAAGGTTCTCATGGAGTTGGTGACTTTCCGAATGACTGAATTAGTAACACAATACCGTTCAGAAAAAATCTTCTTCAATTTTATTTCGCCTACTCAAATGCTTTTGCAGCCACAGGCAATGAACAACCATCACGAGGAAAAATTGTGAAATGAAATCCTTCTTCGTAATTTTCCGAAGAGAAAAAAAACCAACCTTATGAGAAGAAGCTCTACTCTACTGATTACTCTCCTTATTTTTTCCTCGAAAATTTTTGCCGGTACCGGCGGTCCTGATACATTCGGCTACATTTGGAAAGACAGCAATGCTCCCGATGGTCCCACTTACGACTGGATTGACATCACCTTATTTCCCAATGTCACACAGGTGAAATTGCTCGGTGATGATAATTCACGCGGGCCTTTCGACATGAACTTCAACTTTCATTATTACTGGTATGATGTGAATCAGTTTTGGGTAGGGTCGAATGGATATATCGCGTTCCAGGATGGACAGATTGCTTCTCTTGCATTTGGCTTTCCAACATTTCCAACTGCCACGGCTCCCAATGATGTGCTGGGTGCTTGTATGAATGATCTCACCTTCCTGAATGCAAATAATCCCGGTGAGTGCTGGTACTATTTGAATCCGGCCCTCGATACGCTGATCGTGAGCTGGATTAATGTTCCCTTTTTTGATACGAATGGAAACGGCTATTCAGGTAGCAACACATTTCAAATTATTTTGAGCGCAGTTGATAGTTCAATCACCTATCAATACAATTCAGTAGGAGCTTTTTCACCGTACAGCGGACAAAGCAGTGTCGGAATAGAAAATTATTCCGCCGCTGTGGGTTTCGGATTGCAATGGCCAACAGCAGGAGGTCAGCCACAAACGCCTTCTAACAATTTCGCGATCAAATTTTATTATCCGCATCCACCACTGTTAGCAGATGTGACGGATGCTGCTGTGCTGCAAAATGATAATCCATCTACCGGTGCAGTCTTTGTCACCACCAATGGTTATCCGCACACCCTCACAACTAAAGTGAGAAACTACAGCATGCACACTACTCCTCCTTTTAATGTTCTCGGCGAAGTGCTGGCACAAAATGGCAACATTGAAGTTTTGGAAGATCACTCTACTGATAGCTTGCTCCAGGGAGAATCAGAAGATATCATGTATACGTCTACGTTCACGCCAACTCTTCCCGGTAATTACCAATTTAAGACATACTCTCAATTACCGAATGACCCTTCCACAACATTAAATAATACAAAGACGCAGGTGATTGTAGCCATAGATTCTACACAAAATGAAATATGGCTCGGTTATGACAGCGTGGCCCAGGTGAACGGCGGACTATTTACCCTTCAATGGGTAGGAGGTTCTGGCGGCGCGGGCAACTATTTCATTCCTCCTTTTTATCCGGTAGCGATCACCAAGCTTCATTACTTTGTTACCGGCGTGGGTCCTTTTTCAGCAAGGGTTTATGATGATGACGGTGTTCTCGGGTTACCCTTTACAGTGCTTGACTCTGAATACATTTCAAACGGGAACATAAATAATTGGACGGACATAACGCTTGATTCGCCGATCATTATTACCGATGGAGGATTTTACATGTCATGGGATGAGCAGGGTACCGGTACTTCTCTCGGATGCAACATTGTTACAGGGCATGCTTCGAACCGCTCTTTTGAATTGTTTCAAAATATCTGGGGCATCTTCCGGTGGCGTTCTGATTATAATCCGCTGATAGCAGCCACGATTGAAAAATATTCTTATCCCACAGGCGCTCCGAATACAGATGGTAAACAGGTAACACTATCGGTATTCCCAAATCCTGTGGGTGATCAGGTGAGTATGCAATATAACATTGCAGATGCAAGAGCGAACAATGCACTTCTTATTACTGACGTGCAAGGGAAACTTATACAAACATTTGCTCTCGGCATAGGAGCCGGTTTGCACCAAAAGAATTTAGATGTCTCAGCGTTACCCGCGGGAATTTATTTTGTGACGCTGAGTAGTGGAAAGGAAAAGGTGGTGCAGAAACTTGTGATTACTGAGTGAGAAAACGTTTTTGCATCGGCTTTACTTGGCCATTCATTTATTGCTTCACAAATTTCTTCACTGCTTTTTCTTCTTCATTTTGTCCGTAGGACTCGGTGAGAAGTTGCAATAAGTAAACTCCGGCAGGTAAATCAGAAATATCAATGGAGATTTGAGTGGAAGAAACTTTTCTTTGCTTCACCATTTGCCCAAGGGTATTTGTGATTTTTAGGTTTTGCTGATGGTTGTTGTTTAGTAAGGTGATTTCAATTTGGGATGTGGCAGGATTAGGGTCAAGAGAAAAATTGATTTCATTTATTTCAGACACCGAAGTTGTAGCGCCGCACGAATCAACATAATCTCCACCTATAAATTTTGCGAAGTTTCTTATGGTATCATTGCCCTGAACTAAAATGAAACCTCCCCCAATCAAAATAGTATCATTATAGATTCCTGCATGAGAAATTCCATTCATTATAAAGTTAGACATTATACCACACCACTTCGAACCATCCCAACATGCCATGTGAGCTGAAGCCGGAACTCCTCCCGCATGCCCAAAGCCGCCGAAGGCATAAAGTTTACCATGGTAAATTAAGAGGTCAAAAATTTGACCATCAGTGCCTCCTGCTAAATCGTTCCATTGTGTACCATCCCAGCTTGCAATATTGTTGCCGGGATTACCATCGGCTTTTGTAAATCTGCCCGCCACATAGACTTTACCTTTATATGTGACCATGTCAAATGGAACTGTCAGTCCTCCGTAAAGACCACCGCCGACTGTGTGCCATTCTGAGCCATCAAAGTAAGCGATTTCATTTCCTGAACTATCAGGAGAATAAAATTGACCCGTGATGTACAACTGATTATTGAGAGTACATGCGGCAATAATAAGCGGAATACTTGAAGGATGAGTATTTGGAAAATCATGAACAGTTTTCCACGCCGACCCATCCCATGTTGCAATTCCGTTTCCAAGTAAACAACCAATGGTATCATAGATGCCAAGAGCATACATTGTATCGTCAATTTCTGTTAATGCAAGTACGACACCTTCAGAACCAAAGCTCTTATTTGTACCCTCGCACTGCCCATAACCGACTGCTTCCCATGTAGCGCCATTCCATTTCATAATCCCGGTACCGGCGGCACCACCTTGTGTCCAAAAGGGACCTGCGGCATAAATGGTGTTGTGATAATTATAAATCGCTGATACAAAATTGGCGTTTATCGCACCCTTATCCATTGCAGTCCACTTCACGCCATTCCAGTACGCTATATAATTGACAGTATCTCCAGCCACCACTTTGGAATGGTGCCCGACATAAAGAATTCCGCTTGTAGTATCCTGGTATATACATCTCATATCAAAAAAGTCTTCGCTATTAGGCATAGCTTGCCAAAGATTCTGAGCATTTGCAATAGAAGCGCAAACGCTCAGAATAAACGTTAAGCGTAGAAAATTACTTCTGACCTCTTCTCGTCTTCGCAAAGAGTTTCTTTGTGTGGGTGCAGGACACTGCGAAGAGTGAGTTTTGTACATGACTCGGTTTGAGGAAATAGTAAAAGTAAAAGAGTTTTCGTGCATGTCAAACACCTTTCAGTACTTATCATACAGATGGGGGCACGATTTCATTTCTTCACCACCGCATATTTAGTAATCAATGTCCCCTTCTCATTTACTTTTTCAAAATGAATTAAGCGCAAATTGATATCGAGTTTTTCTTCTGTGACGAAATTACCTCCTACGCCAAATATTTTAGGTTCTATCGTCAGCCATAATTCATCTATTAATTCTTCTTTTAAGAATGAGGTTGCAACATGCGGTCCGCCAACCACCAACATTTGCTGATGACCGTTCTTTTTAAAGCGCTCCGTTAACTCCGCAGGTGATTCATTTGTAAATTCAAGCTGACCTGCAACCTCTAAGCTTTTATATTTATCAGGATCCGCTGTCATTACAACAAGATGATGTTCCGGGGAAGCTTTACGCTGTTCAGCTTCAAATGTTTTACTTCCCATAACGATAAGCCGGGATTCATTCCATATCTTCTTATAATAATCCTGATCCTGGTGCGAAGACCAGAGCTGGACGTGGGGATCACCCCACTTTGTTACTTTACCATCAAGGGTTGAGACGAAGATGAGTATCGTTTTCATTTTGGTTTCCTGACTACATGAGCAAAATCAGTTTCTGTTTTTTGAAAGGAAAAATAATAAATGTTTTTATAGATAAGTCCTTGTAGATTTATTAATTCTATGCAAAATTTCATCAACGCAGTATCCCCATTTCAAATCTTAATGTTTCTTTTTCATAAGCGGAAGAGTTGATTTGCCCGTACTTTCATTCGTGAAAAGTAATGATGAATCCTTTTCGTACGAAAAGTTTGCCAACCAATAGTTCTGCGAATTGATGTGCAATCACCACCACTAAATAGGTGATAGACAAGCTTTAATTGTCCATAATTTTCCCTTTCACTTTATCGGGGAACAGGCATTATAGTTGTAATCTGTTGAATTCAGGTGAGGAACTGTGTGTCCATCACCGTATTTAATAACCCTTTTAAAAACCAACTAAATGAAAAAGCTAATCATCATTGTACTTGCCATAGTGGTAAGCTACACATCAGTGGCACAGGAACCCGCTGTAATATCCAGCGACAAAACAGGGTGGCATAAAATAGGGGAAACCACCGTTGACTTTAAAAAAGACCGTGATGAAGTCGTGGTAATGGGTTCCGATCGCTTCGCAGCTCTCAGATTCAAACTTACCGACGCCTCCATTGATCTTCAGGACCTGGAGGTATACTATGAAAGCGGTGACAAGCAGGTCATCCAGGTTCGCACACCTATCGCTAAAGGCACAGAAAGCCGTGTGATTGACTTAAATGGCGGGGAAAGATCATTGAAGAAAATTGTATTTGTGTACAAAACCATTCCTAACCAAAGAGATGAAAAAGCTCATGTGGAGATTTGGGGATTAAAAACAAATGAAGAAAGACCGGGTGACGCAAAACCGGCTACAACCACCGGTGACAACCCCGGATGGCAAAAAATCGGGGAGCGAATCGTTGATTTTAAAAAAGATCGTGATGAGCTCATGGTGTCCGGCACTGATCGCTTTAAATCCATCCGCTTCAAAGTCACCGACGCCTCTATTGTTCTGCAGGATATCGAAGTACATTATGAGAATGGCGATAAGCAGGACATCCAGGTTCGTGCGCCTATTAGTAAAGGCAGTGAGAGCCGGGCACTTGACTTAAATGGTGGAGACAGAGCAATACAGAAAATTGTATTTGTATACAAAACCATTCCTAATCAAAGAGAGGAAAGAGCTCATCTGGAGATCTGGGGACTAAAGACAAGTGAAGCAATATCCGGTACGCCGAAACCTGCTGTAATCACTAACGATAATACCGGGTGGCATAAGATTGCAGAAACCGTTGTTGATTTCAAAAAAGATCGTGATGAAATAGTAGTGATGGGAGCCGATCGCTTTGCCGCTATCAAATTCAAAGTGACTGATGCTTCTATCGAGTTGCAGGATCTGGAGGTATATTTTGAGAGTGGCGACAAACAGGATATACAAGTTCGTACCGCTATTGCCCGAGGCGGTGAGAGCCGCGTGATTGATCTAAATGGCGGAGAACGGTCTTTGAAAAAGATTGTCTTTGTATACAAAACAGTTCCTAACCAAAGAGAAGAAAAAGCTCATTTGGAGATCTGGGGATTAAAAACAAATGCAATTGCAAAATGAGTGATTTCATTTTCATTCATGGATCGGTTCTTACTGATCTAAACTGTAATAGTTAGTACTTGATCTGACAGTTGGCTTTTTTTATAAGGCTTGTGTTTTCAATTGATCGTTCAAGTTTTTTTCAGGTATAAAGGACAAAGATGATCTTAAAAAAACTGGAGAGGAAGGAGCGATGATCACTCCT
>DASRAJ010000131.1:0-20343 GCA_035638255.1 Chitinophagales bacterium | reverse complement strand
TGATGAACCACTGGAAAAAAGCAGCTCATTTTTTTGCCGAATATTTTTCACGCCTCATCATGATCATTCGCAGCACGTTGTCTCCCTTTTTGTTTTTATTAAATTTGAAAATCACTTTTTAAGGGACGACTAATTACAATCCGGAAACCTATTTCAATGGCTTGCGCACGCGCCAGACTTATGATACTGCTGTCACTGCAAAATATTTCAATATGGCGGTTGAAATCACAAAATCTACTTGTGTGCTTGAGGGAACTGATGCTGTTAACTCTGCCGCCAATTCTGACGAGTCAGCAATTAACCGGTACCGTCTTGATTTCCAAAAGAAACACATGCAAGCTGAATAATGTAGCCTGCTATCAAGTTATGAGCTAAACTTTGTTGACGGCTTTGAACAGAACCTCTATTTAAAACCTCTTTCCAGGTTGAGCTGTTTCTACTTTTTCATTGCAACCCCAAGTTGAATCACTCAACTTCTAATTGGCTGGTCCGACCAGCCAATTCTTTTTCACATTGTTCTGCACCTGCTACTTGAACACGGTTATTGCAAACTCGGAATTAACCTCAAACTCCTTCCAATCTAATCTGCCTTATCACCAATTCCGGTGATTAACTTCAAGGTTATTCTTCTGTCCGCCTCATTCTTATTTCATTTTTATTTCCTTAATCCACTTTTTCTTCTCACCGGTGTAGGCGATTGACGTAGGGGCTCATGGAACTGCACTTTTACGACGTCAATAAAAAAAACATTTTAACTAATCAATTCACTAACAATCAAAAACTCAAACACATGAAACAGCAAAATAACCACCGGGTAACTGATGCACAAAGCATGAATCCGAATATAGAAACAGCACAAGGTCAACTTGCAACAAGTGAAAATGGAGAGGCACCTCACCAATGCACTAAATGATTCGATATAAATCGATAAAAACAAAAATCAATGAGTTCCATCATTCCTTCATCTAAAACAAATCTTATGAAAACCATCTCAAGTCATCCGCCTTAGCTACAAATTAGAAGTATAAGAAGTCATTAAAAAAATTACAAAAATCATAACTAATCAGTACTAACTTTTAAAAACCATAGACAATGAAAAACCTAATAATTATTGCATCGGCAGCTTTCATTTTAAGCTCATGCAAAAAACAAATGAATGAAATTTCCCCTTCAGTTCTACATCAATCTCTTGGGACTGATACCAAATCAATTAATGAATCGCTCGATAAAGCGGCATTGATTGTTGCAACATCTTTACAGGACCCGGCTTTAAGATCATTCATCAAAGCCGAAGCATTGAAACAGTTTGATGGTGATTATGATGTTTTATACCGGTCGGCAAAAACCATCGTAATCAATGGTCGCAGCTTAGAAAATATTTTTTCTGGCGCTACCCAGGCAAGGTTTTCCCAGGCAGGTGAATTTGAAAGCGTCATTTCGAATGTTCCCAATTTCCAGATTTCAGTGCCGGTGCATTGCGAAGAGTGGAATACAGACAATGATATTCCCCTTGTTGCAATTTCAGAAAAAGATGCTGATGAGAAAACACTTCAACAAGTAAAGGCTTACGACAGTGAGGGAAATATTCATTTCCTCAGTGCAGATGCAGAACCTGACATGCCGGTAATTGTAGTGGGTATAAGCGAACGGGTTGACAACAACGGCGCATTAAAATATACATTTGAAGGTTCAAGCCCTTATGATGAGCGTGTAAATGGACAAAATACAATATTGGGTTCAATCCGATGTCCTGATCTGGGTCATATTGAAAGCTGGCTAAACGGCAAGCCCGAATTACGCCTCAGAATATATGGAGCGAAATTATATGAGTCAAGCTCAACACCAACTGCAGTTAAGATAACAACAAAATATTATAATCCCAAGAGGAGTGATATTGACGGAGTATGGTATAACCCAGGTACATCTTTATTCAACTGGTACCGGTATTGGTATTCACCAACCACTGATTTTGTTTATGGCAGTGAGGTGAATTTTTACTGGGTAGAAGAAGATGGAGGCTCTGGTATAACGATAGATCTGGATCTTGGCGGAACTATAAAAACATCCGGTGGCAGTTCGTTGACGGTCTCCTTATCGACATCATTTACTATTGATGACGGTGACGAAGATCTTGGTGACGCTGTTGTTGCTTTTCCGGATGGCACAGACTGGAACGTGTACTCAACAGGATCGGAATTAGATTTTGAATTAGATTAATTTTCACCGGGTAATCCAATTTTTTATTTTTTAAAAAAGAGGCTGTCTCAAAAGGGGTCGACCTCTTTTTTATTTTTAGTCAGCTAATGCACAGTTATTGAAACAAAAAATAACAACTGCAAAATACGGCGAAGGAGCATTGCCAGATGTGCAAACCGATCTTCAAAAAGTATCTTCAACATTAAACAGTGTTGTTGCCCCTTCGCCAGAAGAATTAATCGGCAACAACCATCCGGTGCGAGTGGTAAACGGGATAATGGAGCAAATTTATATTGATGCGCTGCTATAGAAACATTCTCCGAATATCTATTCAGAATTGGAGGTGATTGATTTAAATCATTTCCAACTCTGAGCATCTTCAAACTGCCAGATCACTTAAACTGGTGATTAATATTGGCCCTCGTGGTAAGTTCGAATGCTCATTGTTCATTTTTATTTCCTTAATCTGGTTTTTTTTGTCACCGCTTCTGGCTATTGACGAAGGGGTTAAGGTAAGCACATATTTGACCCGAAATTTTTTCTTAACCAAAAAAACTAAAAACAATGAAAAACATTTTCTTAGTACTCATCGTGCTTCAGTGCACCCTTGCAAATGCGCAATACTTCCAGCGCACTTTCAACTTCGATTACGCTACGCCCCGGTTGCGGGACGAACATTTTAACAGCGGAATCAGAACACGCGAGAATTATGCCTCTGGTTCTACTGCGAATTATTACCACGTCGGTATAGGCACTTCCTTCAAGAACAGTGCGCTTGCTTCTCCCTACAACCGCGCAGATTGGGTTCGCTTTGTGCGGGTAAGTAAATCGGGAGCTACTGTGAATACCAATTCTGCTTTTGAGTTTAAAAGTGCGACTACCAACAAGCAATACAATGCAGGAGCAAATTCCATTGCTGAAGTCAGTGATGGCGCCGGCACCGGCGGCTATATTGCGGTTGGTGGTTTGCGCGACGATACCATCACCGGCGCAACGCTTCCCGGCGGAAGTGATGCATTATTTGTGCGATTGAAATCCGGGGGTGCCGTCCATACGGCATGGCGGATTGATTTCGGGCCGGGTGATGCCGATGTAGCATGGTGTGTGCGCTCCTCTTCTTTTATGCCGGGTACCATGCTGGTTTGTGGTCAAACAATTCATTTTCCTTCGGGTGCCCCATCTTATATGGATTGCTGGGTGGCAAGAATTGACACGGCAGGAACTATTATATGGAGTTCCACCTACAACTTCGATCCCACGGTGACAGGCAATAGCCCTACTGCCAATTGCGCGGCAAAACAATTGTGTGAAGACCCCACTACAGGAGATATTTATGTGGTAGGTTTTCTTACTGATCTCTCTATGACATCGGGTACTGATGGTTTGATCTTCAAACTGAGTTCAGCCGGTGCCTTCGCATGGTCATTCATCTACAATCTTAGCGCCATTGACTACACTACCGAAAATGTGTTTCAGGCGGTCCGATGGGCTTCAACTGATGAGATCATTGTGGGCGGCTTTACCAACTTCGATCCCATGGGCGGACCTTTCTGGGGCGTTCTTTTGCTTAAAGTTTCTCCGGCAGGAGCTATTAATCTCCAGGAACTGCTTCAACCTACTGATGGAGATAATTTATGGCAGAGCAAATGCTTTGATCTGATTGAACGCACAAGGACTGATGATACGCCTCAATATTTTCTGTTCGGACCGAAGTATGTTAATGGTCTGATTCACCAACTAGTGATAAAGACAGAAAGTGACGGAACTCCCGTAACCAGCTACTTCTATAATTTGATGAACATAGACTATGGATTTGGAATTGACTATGCAGATAACTCATTTTCCAAGCCCGCACTGAGTCTGTTTTCATCACAGAGAGATGGTACTATAAGCGATTCGCACATGATGACGACTTACTTCAATGGTGCCTCCTGCACTAACAATTGTTATAGTTATTTCGTGCAAAGATATTTTTTAACCGTAAATCCCACGCAACTGCAGCCGGTCACCACTTCTACCTGCGCTATCGTAAAAATCAAATCAACAAAATATGCATTTGACGATGCACTCACCTGTAATCAAAAGAAGATCGCCTGTGGAGATAATGATAGGTTACCAGATGGAAGTGATGAGCTATACACTCAGGAATTGAATGTGTATCCCAACCCTGCCGGCGATGTTTTGAATATCTCATGGAATAACCTTCAGAGTGGTAAAATCAATATCGAGGTTGTTGATGTGAATGGGAGAATCCTGATTAATCAATCAGAGAATTTGGAAGAAGGAGAGATATCTCACCAAATTGATCTTCATCAATTGCAGCATGGATTTTATATAGTAAGGATCATTTCCGGCAATGGAACAATGTGGAAACCATTTATCCACCAATAGTTCCACCGGATGAATAATCAAAATCATGAAAGAGGTTTGACTCAAAAAAGTCAGCCTCTTTCTATTTATATGAAGAGTTTGCTGTTTGCCCTCCTTAGACTTTAATCTTTAGCCGCAAGTTTTTTCTACAGTTAGTTCACTTTAACTAATTGCTGAAGTACATAGGGGCTCGACCAAACAGAAAATAATAATCCTAAGTATTTACGACCCTTCTATCATCATGTTTGGTGATTGAAAAAAGAGATCATCTTCAATCAGCTCAATTTTTTCTTCTTATTAAAAGTTTTTGTTCTCACCTCTGTTGGCGATTGACGAAGGGCAAGCCGCAAACACATCTTTGAGCCAATAAATTTTTTCTTAACCAAAAAAACAAAACAAAATGAAAACACCTTCAATTACCAAAATCATTTCAGGAGGCTTCCTGACAACCTTCTTAGCCATCAGTAATTTCAGCAGCGCTCAGTACTTTCAGCGCTGGTTCAACCATGACATTACAAGACATAACTACAAACCTGAGGTCTTCTACGATGGCTTATGCTCCCGCTTGAATTATAATGTGGGTGATGCAGACCAATATTACAACGTAGCTGTTGGGTTCACCAAGGTTTCGGAATTAGCCGATACCACTTCCAATACGCTCTACGATGAACTCCGGTTTGTAAGAACGAACAAGGGCGGTAAACCCATCCCTCAAAACTATGGATTCGCCTTCGCCAAAAAAGGATCAACTGACTGGTTGAATTCTGAGGGGCATTCCATCTGTGAAATTTTCAACGGACAAGGCACAGGAGGATATGTTGCCGTAGGAACTGTGAAGAACAATGCCGAAACAGGATCGTCTGTACCCGGTGGGGCTGATGCACTCATCACCACCATTACTTCCACGGGATCAGTAACAAATAAATTCCGTCTCGATTTCCAAAATGGTTTTGACGAATTGAATTGTGTGATCAGATCGCAATTAGATCCCACAACCTTTTATGCTTGTGGCACCTCATCTTTTTCGGATTATTCAAAAGTGATTGTAGTAAAGTTTACTTCAGCCGGCACTGTTTCATGGGCGAATGTCTATCACTTCCAGCTTTTTTAAAGTTATTGGAGAACGATAGAGAGGCAAAATGAAGACGCGGACAGGTTGAAAGGTTAAACTTTCAATCTGTCTGTTCGCTTTATTTAATTATTCCGAATGGGCAAAAAGGTAAAGCTTTTTAATTTTGAGAATGAATCTCTAATTGCTATTAGCTTCGTAAAAAAAATTCCTCGATGAAATTTACATTTACCGCTCTCATACTTCTCTCCTTAATTTTTTCATCGCAAGCCCAAAACTACGTCACCACTTATGCCGGAACGGGCGTCAACGGATATGCAGATGGTGATACAGCAACCTGTAAGTTCAAAGGTATATTCGGAATATGCATGGATCACTCCGGCAATCTCTACATCGCAGACAATTCAGACAATCGCATCAGAAAAATTTCTGCTGACGGAATTGTAACCACGCTTGCAGGAACAGGTGTTGCCGGTTATCTTGACGGACCCGACTCTGTAGCAAAGTTCAAAGCCCCCTCTGATCTGTGTGTGGATGATGCCGGAAATGTTTACGTTTCCGATTTTGAAAATCAGTACATCAGAAAAATTTCTACAGGTGGAACTGTGAGCACCATTGCAGGAAATGGAGTGCCCGGTTATGCTGATGGTACAGCAGACGCGGCAGAGTTCAATTATCCAAGAGGAATTTGTATTGATGCGCAGGGGAATCTTTTCATCGCCGATAGCTGGAATCATCGCATCCGCAAAATTGATGCAGGGGGAAATGTTTCTACGCTCGCCGGCTACAGCGATACCATCGGCGTGCAAAGTCCGGGCGATTATGCTGATGGAAGTGATACTTCAGCGCGTTTCAATGCGCCGTGCGGAATGAGTATTGATTCCCTTGGCAATCTTTATCTCGCCGATGCATACAATCATCGCATCAGAAAAATTACTCCTGCCGGTGTTGTAACAACAGTTGCCGGAAGCGGCAGCATTGGCGCAAGCAGTGGCGGATTTCTTGATGGTGATATTAGTGTTGCACGATTGAACACACCCACTGAGGTTTTTATTGACAAACAGGGAAGAATTTTCATCGGCGACACCTACAACAATCGCATTCGATTGGTGCAGGATGATGTGGTAAGTACCGTTGCAGGAAACGGCACTGCGGGATTAGTAAACGGAATTGATTCACTCGCTGAATTCACAGCGCCACGCGGTGTTGTGACTGATACAACAAGCGCACATGCGTATGTGTGCGATAATGGCAATCACGTAATCAGAAAGGTTTCGCTCGATTTTAACACAGGAACTACACAACAGGAAAATAATGAACACCTGATAATATTTCCCAATCCTGTTGCAAATACCGTTTTCATTTCAGTTCCTGATCATGCCTTACGTGTTCGTGTGATGGGTGTTTTGGGAAGAGAAGTTTTATCTGAGACTCTCACTTGCAACACTTCCTTTCTCAAGTTAACTCTTGATGAACTACCGAATGGGTTGTATGCTCTTGTCTTCTTTTTACAAGACCAAAAACTCGCCTCTTCGAAATTCACCATTATACATTAGGAAAATCCGCAACAAAAATTAGTTGAGCCATTACTACTCAAACTCAGTTTCCTGCGTGACACAAATCTGTATGAGTTATCTTTAAACATCCCATTGCTGCTGCGTGTTCTTGCCGTAACTTTGCGCGCATTTTTTTATGGCGAAGAGTTCTGTTTCCAATCCCCAAAAAATTTCTTCAGTCAAGTCCTCCGGGGTCTCAAAGACCTCGGAGGACTTAGCAACGCTTCCCGCCATCGAAGAACACGAAGTAGAATTTTTGGAAGTGTACGGAGCCCGGGTTCACAACCTCAAAAACATTGATGTAAAAATTCCGCGCAACAAACTGGTGGTGATCACCGGCATCAGCGGCAGCGGAAAATCCTCTCTTGCCTTCGATACCATTTACGCTGAAGGTCAGCGCCGCTACATGGAAAGCTTCGGCGCTTATGCGAGGCAATTCGTCGGTGACTTTGAGCGACCTGATGTGGATGAGATTCTCGGATTGAGCCCTGTGATTTCGATCGAGCAGAAAACAGTAAACAAGAATCCGCGCTCGACGGTTGGAACGATCACAGAGATTTATGACTTTATGCGCCTGCTCTTTGCGCGCGCCGCAGATGCTTACTCATACGAGAGCGGAAATAAGATGGTGCGCTATACCGAAGATCAGATCCTTCAGCACATCAAAGAAAATTTTCATCCTGATACATCGGGAGAAAAAATTATGCTGCTTGCTCCGTTAGTGAGAGGAAGAAAAGGTCATTATCGCGAATTGTTCGAGCAGGTGCGCAAGCAGGGATATTTAAAAGTGAGAGTGGATGGTGAGATCAAAGAAGTTAAGGAAAAGATGCAGGTTGATCGCTATAAAGTGCACGACATTGAAGTAGTGGTTGATCGCATTGAAGTGAATGAAAAGCATTTTGACCGGCTGAAGAAATCAGTGCAACTCACGCTCAGGATGGGCAAGGGATTGTTGCTCGTGATGAAAGCGCCTGAAGCGGCGGTCGTGTCTTTGTTCCGAAGCAAAAGGAAAGTTGAGGACGAAAAATTGACGGGCGAAAAAGTTTACACGTTCAGCAAGCAACTCATGGATCCTGAATCAGGAATTTCTTATGAAGAACCATCGCCGAATACTTTTTCTTTCAACTCCCCTTATGGTGCTTGTCCTCACTGCAAAGGGTTGGGTTTTGTTTATGAAGTGAGAAAGGAAGTGATCATTCCTGATGATTCGAAGAGCATCAATGAAGGCGGTATTCTCGCTCTCGGAGAAGTGCGGGAGAATTTTGTGTTTCAGCAGATTCGCTCTATCGCCACCAGGTACAAGTTCAACCTTGCGACCCCGATAAAAAAAATTCCAAAGGAGGCACTCAACCTGATTCTCTACGGTTCGAAGGAAGAGAAGATTGATGTGGCAATGAATTTTGATGATGCGGAAAATTTTTATTCCACCGAGTTTGAAGGCATTGTGAATTTGATTTACCGCTGGTATCGCGATACATCGAGTGAGAATCTCCGCCGGTACGCAGAAGATTTTATGGAAGCAATTCCGTGTCCTGATTGCAGGGGAACACGATTGAAAAAAGAATCTCTCTTCTTTCGTGTGAATGAAAAAAACATCGCTGAGCTTTCTGACATGAGCATTGCTGAACTGAAAGTTTGGTTTGATGATGTAGAGAATCATCTCAGTGAAAAACAATTACTGATTGGCAAAGAAGTGCTGAAAGAAATTCGCGCGCGCATTGGATTTCTTCTTGACGTTGGCTTGGAATATCTCACTCTCAGTCGTCCTTCGCGATCACTTTCAGGAGGCGAATCGCAGCGCATTCGTCTTGCCACACAAATCGGCTCGCAGCTTGTCGGCATCACGTATATTCTGGATGAGCCGAGCATTGGTTTGCACCAGCGGGATAATCAGCGGTTGATTAAAGCGCTGAAAGAATTGACTGAGGTTGGGAATTCTGTTCTCGTTGTTGAGCACGATAAAGAAATTATGCTTGCTGCAGATCATGTGATTGATCTGGGTCCCGGCGCCGGGGAGCATGGAGGAATGATTGTAACAGAAGTGAATCCGCAGCAACTCAATGGAACCACCACCTTTTCCAAAGTTCAAAACTTTGGAAAAGGTTCTGCTAACGGAACTCACTCCACCACCATAGATTTTTTGATGGGAAGAAAGGAAATAAAAATTCCGGATAAGAGAAGAAAAGGCAACGGTCAACTCATTCAACTTACCGGATGTAGAGGAAATAACCTGAAAAACCTTTCAGTAGAATTTCCTCTCGGTAAATTGATTTGTGTTACTGGTGTTTCAGGCAGCGGCAAATCTTCCCTGATCACCGAAACGCTTTACCCGATTCTCAATCAGTATTTTTTCAACTCAAAAAAGAAACCGCTTCCATACAGTGATGTGAAAGGATTAAAGCTGGTTGATAAAGTGATCGAGATTGATCAGTCACCAATCGGAAGAACACCGAGAAGCAATCCTGCAACATACATTTCAGTGTTCACAGACATCAGAGATTTGTTTGCACAGCTTCCCGAATCAAAAATCCGTGGCTACAAAACAGGAAGATTTTCTTTCAACGTAAAAGGAGGGCGATGCGAAGAATGCCAGGGTGGCGGGATGAAATTGATCGAAATGAATTTCCTTCCTGACGTGTATGTCGAGTGTGAGAAGTGCATGGGCAAGCGCTACAACCGCGAAACGCTTGAGGTACGCTACCGCGGAAAATCCATCAGCGATGTTTTGGAAATGACGGTGGATGAAGCCGTAGAATTTTTCGCCAACATGCACAGGATTTATCGCAAGATCAAAACAATGCAGGATGTTGGTCTAGGTTATATTCGTCTCGGGCAACAAGCCACCACTCTCAGCGGTGGTGAAGCACAACGTGTAAAACTCTCCACTGAGCTTTCGAAGAAAGATACGGGTGCAACCTTTTACATTCTCGACGAACCTACAACAGGTTTGCATTTCGAGGATATTCGTGTACTAATGGAAGTGCTGAACAAACTGGTTGATCGTGGCAACACAGTCCTCATCATTGAACACAACCTTGATGTGATCAAACTTGCGGATCATATTATTGATCTTGGGCCGGAAGGTGGAAATGGCGGGGGATACATTATTGCCGAAGGAACTCCTGAAGAAGTAGTGAAGAATAAAAAGAGTTTTACAGGAGATTTTTTGAGAAGAGAGTTGAAATGATGCGATTCACCAGGGCAGATGTTTTAATTCGTCACGATGAAAAGTTTTGCCCGTGGAAGTATTCTCAGGATTTACCAGGCGATCAGAACTAAGAATAATTTCGCCCATCATCATTGAACTCTCTCTCATCTGCAAATCCAATTGAAGCAGATAATTGAAATTTCGAATCGGAATTTTTTCAATCATCATCCGGTCATACCCTAAATAAGCTACTGAAATGTCAAATTCACCGGAAATAAAATTTCCTTTTGGAATATTGAAAATAAAATGTCCATTATTGTCACTTTCTGCAACTGCAATTTGTTTTCCTTTCTCAATAATAACTATGGTTGCAAATGGAATTCCTTCATGGGTTTTTGAATCACGAAGAGTTCCTGATATCTGAAGTTGCGAAGAATCATTGCTAAAATTTTTCTGTACTTCAATTCCGGCTTTCTTCAAATCACTCGTTGAGGGATTTTTCAATTCGGTTGTTTGTGCTTCAGCATGAGCAATGGAAAAAAGTTTAAGTCCAAGAAGAGAAACAAATGACGCCGCAAATTTTCTGATTCGAGTTCTTTTCGTGAACTCCCAAAAACTTTCCTGATAATTTCCCTTTTTCACTTGAGAGCTCAAAAATCTTCCGCACATTTTTGACTGCTGATCCGAAAATATTTTTATAAGTTCTTCATCCGATGTATTCGTGAAATCGCGGACTACTTTATTGCACTTGCCGCAAAATCTTCCTCGCTCTGCACTGCTCATGGTACCCCAATCCTGGGTGCAAGGATGGGGGATACTGATTTGATATTTCCGATCAGTGGTCATTCGCTTTTTTCTGATTATAAAAGTAGATGCATTTAAATTGAATGACTGAAGCGTTTTGTAAAAGCTGTGTCAGAATAATCGAGGACATAATTTGCAGAAGTTTATGAGCTAATACGAAATAAGGTGGTCACAATCTGTAACCACCTTTGAGGTTTCAAATTGAAACCTCAAAAGATATTTCAGAATACAGATTGTTTACTCCACCTCCAATTAGAGGTGGTCACAAATTGTGACCACCTGCTTTTCACTGGTTTCTCTTATCTTGTTCTCCATGAAAAAAGCGCTTGCAGTTATTCCATCTGAGATCCTTGATAATTTAAAGGATAAGGTGGTCGCAATTTGCGACCACCTCTGATTTAGATCAATAATTTTTCTATTTTGCTTCAATGAAAAAATCTCACTCCCTTGTTCCGGCAGAAAGAATAGGTGGTTTGATTTTATTCATTCGCGGACAAAAAGTTAGCTTGATGTTGATCTCGCTATGATTTACGGAGTATCAACCAAGCGATTAAATGAACAAGTAAGAAGAAACAAAAGGCGCTTCCCGCCGGATTTCATGTTTCAGCTTACTAAAGAGGAGAAGAACGAGGTGGTCGCAAGTTGCGACCACCTCAGGAAATTAAAATTCTCTCCTTATTTGCCATTTGCTTTTACTGAGTACGGAGCTGTGATGTTGGCAAGTGTGATAAATACGGAGATCGCTATTAAGGCAAGCATTCAGGTTGTAAAAGCTTTTGTCAACCTCCTGCAGGTATTAGCAGAACATAAAGAGTTTGCTCATAAACTTGAGTCAATAGAGAAGAAATACGATCATCAATTCAAAATAGTGTTTGATGCGATCAGGGATCTGATGGATCCTCCTGTTCCTAGGAGAAAACCAATTGGATTCAGAATTGGGAAGAACAAATGACCATTTATGCCGCGCCTTTTTTTTGCCATTCCAATTCCCATAGAACTCCGGCAAAAACTTCTCTCTGCATTTTCACAAAAAAATTTTCCGGGAATTCGATTTACTCCTATTGAAAATCTTCACATCACGGCACACTTTCTTGGAACAACTTCAGAGGAAAAAATTCCGGAGATGCTTCAACGGGCAAAACAAATTTCAGAATCCACTTCCTCTTTCGAATTGAAGCTCGATTCTTTCAAAACAATCTTTCAGAAGAAAAAACCAGTGATGATCTGGGCACAGTTTGAAGAAAATTTCTCCTATGAAAATTTGTGTCTGAAGCTTCGGGAAGCATTTCCAACAGGTGAAAACCGAAACCCAAACCCGCATGCAACGCTGGCAAGAATCAAACAACTGAAGCAACTGCCATTCGAACCTCCCAAAGCAAAATCATTTTCATTTGTCACAGACTCCCTTGAATTATTCGAATCACTCACCCATCCTGAAGGAGCGGAGTACAAATTGATAGAACGCTGGAAGCTGAAATAGCCGTTAATACCGGTTAGGCGCACTTTAGGACAATTTTCTATTTTCCATTTTCTATTTTCGTCTTCAAACTGAAATCATGTACACTATTCAATCCCGGCTTCAAAAGGAACTTGAGGACATCAAAGCTTCCGGCTTGTTCAAGAATGAACGCATCATCACTTCAGCACAGGGAGCAGAAATTGTTGTGAACGGAAAAACTGTTTTGAATTTCTGCGCCAACAATTACCTCGGGTTAAGCTCACATCCCAAAGTGATTGAAGCGGCGGAGAGAACAATTGAAACGCATGGGTACGGCATGAGCAGTGTGCGCTTCATCTGCGGCACACAAAACCTTCATAAAATCCTCGAGAAAAAAATTTCTGAATTCCTTGGAACAGATGATACCATTCTTTATGTCGCGGCATTTGATGCAAACGGGGGCGTATTTGAACCGCTCTTCAATGAAGAAGATGCGTTGATCAGTGATGAACTCAATCATGCTTCCATCATTGATGGTGTTCGTTTGTGCAAGGCGCAACGCTTCCGGTATAAGAACAGTGACATAAGTGATCTCGAAGCGCAACTGCAGGCATCACAAAATTGCCGCAGCAGAATTATCATTACTGACGGAGTCTTCAGCATGGATGGAACCATTGCAAAGCTGGATGAGATTATTGTGCTTGCAGAAAAATATAATGCCATGGTGATGGTGGATGATAGTCATGCCTCCGGTGTGATGGGAAAAACCGGGAGAGGAACACATGAATACAGAAATGTGCTTGGCAAGATTGACATTATCACTTCTACACTTGGGAAAGCACTTGGTGGCGCATGCGGTGGTTTCACTTCAGGAAGAAAGGAAATCGTTGACATGCTTCGTCAGCGTTCCCGCCCATATCTTTTTTCGAATTCCCTTCCGCCTGCAATTGTTGGAGCTGCCATAGCGGTATTCGATATGCTGAGTGAAACAACCTCACTCCGCGACAAACTGGAATCAAACACAAAATATTTCCGTGAGAAAATAACTGCAGCAGGATTTGATATTAAGCCCGGTGAACATCCAATTGTACCGATCATGTTATATGATGCGGTGGTTGCGCAAAAGATGGCGGCTGCATTACTTGATGAAGGAATTTATGTGATTGGATTTTTCTATCCCGTGGTTGGAAAAGGACTTGCGAGAATTCGGGTGCAGGTTTCCGCGGCACATGAACAAGCTCATCTTGACAAAGCGATTGCCGCATTTGCCAAAGTGGGAAAGGAATTGGGAGTGCTGAATCAGGCGAGCCCTATCACTCAATGAACAATTTCTCCGACCTGAGAACAGATGGTGATTTTATTTTGTTGAACAAAAACATGAACTCAGGTATTGAAAACTACAGAACAAATCAGGTCATACAATTCGATGACGCAACTATTAGTAAGGCCCGAAAGGTTACAGTTAAACTTCAATTGAGTCTCTCATGACTTACTGAATATCTTTATCGAAGATTAGATAACGGAAATGAGTTCGATAGCATTGACGAAATCCCGGTAACGAAATGGGTACGCGAACTTTCGAACGGCAAACCTGCTTATGGTACGGGAGCGAGATCGCGCCGTGATATGAAGAAAGAATACCACGAACGATCATGAAACCTCGTGTATTTCTTGATGCCAATTATTCGGCACTCGATTCAAAACTTCAATGCATAGTGACAATGGATGCCGGCGATTTTTATTTCTCGTCTATTCCGGTTTATTCTCCACAGCAATTTTTAGCGCACTTTCTTGCAGGAGATTTTTGAATATAAAATTTTCTATGAAGTTCTGTTGATCCAGAAATTATTCACGCCCATTCCAACTTTAACAACCACAGTTCTTTGCTGCAACATTTCCAACAGGGCAAGAAAAGTGAAGATGGCATGAATGCGATTCTCGCAAACTTCAAATACGCGCGCGAACGGAATATCTTTTTCCGATTCAACTAAGTTTGTAAGAAAACTTTTTTGACTTTCAATGGAATAAGCATAGTTGGTGACCTTGTGCACCGGCCTTTTTTTCTGCTCCTCAAAACGGTTCATGACCTTCTCGAATGAAGTTAGCAGCTTGAAAAGGGTGAGTGTATGCAACTCTGCTTCGCCGGTCCAAGACTTTGCAATTTCTTCCAGTTCTGCTTCCACGTTTCCCCGGGCAAACATTTTGGCGCGCTCATCTTCGAGCATGCGCAACTCATCGAGCACTTCTTTGTAGCGCTTGTATTCGAGTAGTTGCTGAACTAACTCCTGCCGCGGATCAACTTCATTTCCTGATTCATCCAAATCTTTTCTTGGCAATAACATTTTGGCTTTTATGCGCATCAGTGTTGCTGCCACTACTATGAATTCACTGGCGAGTTCAATGTTCAGCACGCTTGCCTGGTGCAGGTACGTGAGAAAGTCCTTGGTGATTTTTGCAATTGGAATATCATACACATCCAACTCATCCCGCTCAATAAAAAAGAGGAGCAGATCGAAAGGTCCCTCGAACTGCGGGAGTTTTATCTCATACGTAGCACTCGCTTCGGTGTTCATAAAAGCAAATCTAACTGCTTGATGATCGTGATTTATTGATTTCAGTCAGCGACATATCCACACTTGTCTTTCGGATGCACTGTTTCCTGACAAACGAAATGTGTCTGGTGAAATTATGATCTTTCCAATTTGAACCTCTAACAAAATAAAGATCGTAGTACAATGTTTAATTTAGCGCCCGCATTTACTGCAGCTTCCAGATGGAAATTCAACCCGGTGACCTTCTCTCAGAAATTAATTTCCCTGCTGATTTACGAAAACTTGGAAAAGAAAAACTTTACCAGGTTTGCAAAGAACTTCGGCAATACATCATTGATACGGTTTCATTATATGGCGGACATTTCGGTGCATCACTCGGGGTAGTGGAGCTTACGGTGGCACTGCATTATGTGTTCAAAACTCCGTACGATCAACTGGTGTGGGATGTAGGGCATCAGGCGTATGGTCATAAGATTTTAACGGGAAGAAGAAAGCGGTTTCAAACCAACAGAAAGTACAAAGGCATAGCAGGATTTCCTTCACGCTTTGAAAGTGAGTACGACACATTCGGTGTAGGTCATTCTTCCACTTCCATTTCTGCAGCGCTGGGAATGGCTGTTGCATCAAGATTTAAAAAAGAAAAAGATCGCAAGGTGATTGCAGTGATTGGCGATGGCGCAGTGACTGCCGGCTTAGCTTATGAAGGATTGAACAATGCAGGAGTATCGGGAACTGATCTTCTTATTATTCTCAATGACAATTGCATGAGCATTGACCCGAACGTTGGAGCGATGAAGGAATATCTCACTGACATTACCATGTCGCACACGTGGAATAAAACACGTGATGAAGTATGGAAGATTTTAGGAAAGGTAGGCGGTACCATGCTTCAAAGTCAATTCTCAAAAATTGAGGCGAGCCTCAAGGGCGCTGTCTCAAGGAGCAGTAATTTGTTTGAAGCAATGAACATTCGTTACTTCGGTCCGGTGGACGGGCACAATGTTGATCGCCTCGTTGCCATGCTTCAGGACCTCAAGCAAATTCCCGGCCCCAAGCTGCTTCATATAGTTACCGTGAAAGGAAAAGGATATGAGTTGGCAGAGAAAGATCAAACCAAGTGGCATGCGCCGGGATTGTTTGATAAAATCACCGGTGTGATTTTCAAGAAAAATGCTGATCAGCCCGTACCTCCTAAATACCAGGATGTTTTTGGAAACACGATTGTTGAACTTGCAGAAAAAAATCCGAAGATCGTGGGGATTACCCCTGCGATGCCTTCAGGTTCTTCGCTCAACATCATGATGAAAGCCATGCCCGACCGTGCATTCGATGTGGGCATAGCAGAGCAGCATGCAGTTACGTTTTCTGCAGGCATGGCAACACAGGGTTTGATTCCATTCTGCAACATCTACTCAACCTTCCTGCAGCGCGGGTACGACCAGGTGATTCATGATGTGGCCTTGCAAAAACTTCACGTCATCTTTTGTTTGGATCGCGGCGGATTGGTGGGTGAAGATGGAATAACCCACCAGGGAGCATTTGATCTCGCGTATATGCGTATACTCCCGAATATGGTGGTGAGCGCGCCCATGAACGAAGAGGAGTTGCGCAACCTCATGTATACGGCGCAGTTGGATAAAAATAATTTCCCGTTTTCCATACGCTATCCACGTGGCGAAGGGGTAATGGTGGATTGGCAAAAACCTTTTACTGAACTTGAGATTGGGAAAGGAAGAAAAATTTCCGACGGTGATGATGTTTGCATTCTCTCCATCGGTCATCCGGGAAATTTTGTGGTCGAGGCATTTAAGGAATTGAAGGATGATGGAATCTTCCCCGCTCACTATGATATGCGCTTCGTGAAACCGCTCGATGAAAAAATTCTTCACGAAGTTTTTTCTTCCTTCAAAAAAATTATCACGGTGGAAGATGGTGTCATCAAAGGGGGGTTCGGAAGTGCGATACTTGAATTCATGAATGCCAACCACTACCAAGCCGAAGTAAAGCTGCTCGGCATTCCCGATAAATTTATTGAACACGGCTCGCTGAAAGAATTGTATCATGAATGTCGCTTCGATGCTGATGCGATTGCTGATGTTGTAAAGGAATTGGTGAAAGATAGGGTGAGTGTGAAAGTGAAATAATCCTGCAGCTATTAATTCTCTCGCAATTCATCTTGAAAATTTTTGTGAAGTAATTTGCCTGACCCATATTAATTTGTATCAGATAAAGCATGTTCGCAAGTTTTCATACATCAGATTTAAATAAATTTCTCCTATGAAAATCAGGTGTCTCAAGAAAAATTTATTACAATTTTGTTGCTAAATCCAAAAAGCACATTACATTTGCACCCCGCTTTAGAAAAAGCTGCTTCCAAAAATCCCAAACAAAAAAAGTTTTTCTACTCTGTAAAGAGTACATGACTGCAAGGTCAAATCGCAGTTGCAGAAAAAAGAAATCGAACTCACGCAACGAAGCTTCAGCATGATTGAAAGCTTCCGCGAATGAGAAAATCCGAAATCTCAAATCTGCAATCCGAAATGATCAACGTTCTTTGACATATTGAAAACACGGAAGTACAAACATCATCTCAAGTTTCATTAAATTGCTCCGTAGCAATACGGAGAAGTTCAACCGAAACTCGAGTGCAAGACACTTAAGATACGAAAGTAAATAAGAGTATACGGGGGATGCCTTGGCTCTCAGAGACGAAGAAAGACGTGACTACCTGCGAAAAGCTGTGGGGAGGTGGTAATAACCTTTGATCCGCAGATATCTGAATGGGGCAACCCGATACGTTGAAGACGTATCACCGAAAGGAGGAAACCCGGAGAACTGAAACATCTAAGTACCCGGAGGAAAAGAAAACAAGTCAGTGATTCCGTAAGTAGTGGCGAGCGAAAGCGGAACAGCCCAAACCTCAGAAACCACGGTTTTTGAGGGGTTGTAGGACTGCATTTAGAAACCAATCTCAAGCAGAAATTTCTGGAAAGTTATACCAAAGAGGGTGAAAGTCCCGTACGCAGAAATGATTGGGGACGAGCAGTATCCTGAGTACCGCGGGGTCGGAGACGCCCTGTGGGAATCCACCAGCACCATCTGGTAAGGCTAAATACTCCTGAGAGACCGATAGTGAACTAGTACCGTAAGGGAAAGGTGAAAATCACCGCGAACAGCGGAGTGAAATAGAACTGAAACCGTATACTTACAAGCTGTGGGAGGTCTGGTAGCAATACCGGGCTGACCTCGTGCCTTTTGCATAATGAGCCTACGAGTTACTCCTCACTGGCAAGGTTAAGGATCAAAGATCCCGAGCCGCAGCGAAAGCAAGTCCGAATAGGGCGAATAGTCAGTGGGGGTAGACGCGAAACCTTAGTGATCTACCGATGACCAGGATGAAGTTAAGGTAAAACTTAATGGAGGTCCGAACTAATTGGCGTTGAAAAGCCACTGGATGAGTTGTCGGTAGGGGTGAAAGGCTAATCAAACTGGGAGATAGCTCGTACTCCCCGAAATGTTTTTAGGAACAGCCTCGGAAAAAACGTGTTATAGAGGTAGAGCTACCGATTGGGCTAGGGGGATTCAACTCCTACCAAACCCTGACGAACTCCGAATGCTATAACACAAATCCGGGAGTGAGGCTGTGGGCGCTAAGGTCCATGGCCAAAAGGGAAACAACCCAGACCATCAGCTAAGGTCCCTAAATCCATGCTAAGTTGATCAAACGATGTTTCATTGCTAAGACAGCTAGGATGTTGGCTTGGAAGCAGCCACTCATTTAAAGAGTGCGTAACAGCTCACTAGTCGAGTGATGAGGCGCGGAAAATAATCGGGCATCAAGCATGGTACCGAAGCTATGGGCCCGCAAGGGCGGTAGGGGAGCATTCTTGCAGCATTGAAGGTGCGCTATGAGGCGTGCTGGAGCAGCAAGAAAAGCAGATGTAGGCATAAGTAACGATTAAGCATGTGAAAAACATGCTCGCCGTATGTCTAAGGGTTCCTGATCCACGTTAATCGAATCAGGGTTAGTCGGGTCCTAAGGTGTAGCCGAACGGCGAAGCCGATGGAAAATCAGTTAATATTCTGATACCGGCATTGATTGTGATGGGGCGACGGAGTAGTGAAAGGTCTGCGTGCCGACGGATGTGCACGTTGAAGCCAGTAGGTATAACCAAGGCAGGAAAATCCACTTTGGTTGCTGAATGGCGACAGTACGGTAAGTCTTCGGACAAGCCGATAATGACCCTAATCAAACTTCCAAGAAAAACCTCTAAACTATAGATCAATGCTGCCCGTACCGCAAACCGACACAGGTAGACAAGGAGAGTATCCTAAGGCGCTCGAGTGAGCCGTGGTTAAGGAACTCGGCAAATTTGTCCTGTAACTTCGGAATAAAGGACGCTCCGATTAATATCGGAGTCGCAGTGAAACGACCCAGGCGACTGTTTAACAAAAACACAGGGCTATGCTAATTCGAAAGAAGACGTATATGGCCTGAAACCTGCCCGGTGCCGGAAGGTTAAAGAAGGGGGTCAACCGCAAGGCGAAGCTCTCGACTGAAGCCCCGGTAAACGGCGGCCGTAACTATAACGGTCCTAAGGTAGCGAAATTCCTTGTCGGGTAAGTTCCGACCTGCACGAATGGTCTAACGATCTGGGTACTGTCTCAACCACGAGCTCGGTGAAATTGTAAATACCGGTGAAGATGCCGGTTTCCCGTCACGGGACGAAAAGACCCCATGAACCTTCACTATACCCTAGTATTGGGTCTGGTTAAACGATGTGTAGAATAGGTGGGAGACTTTGAAGGGGTGGCGCTAGCTATCCTGGAGTCACAATGTGAAATACCACCCTTTATTTAATTAGATTCTAACCCCCTACCAAGGGGGGACATTGCTAGGCGGGTAGTTTGACTGGGGTGGTCGCCTCCAAAAGTGTAACGGAGGCTTTCAAAGGTACCCTCAGCACGCTTGGTAACCGTGCATTGAGTGCATTAGCAAAAGGGTGCTTGACTGCAAGACCCACAAGTCGAGCAGGGACGAAAGTCGGATAAAGTGATCCGGTGGTTCCGCATGGAAGGGCCATCGCTCAAAGGATAAAAGGTACTCTGGGGATAACAGGCTGATCTCCCCCAAGAGCTCATATCGACGGGGAGGTTTGGCACCTCGATGTCGGTTCGTCACATCCTGGGGCTGGAGAAGGTCCCAAGGG
>DASRAJ010000130.1:0-63926 GCA_035638255.1 Chitinophagales bacterium | reverse complement strand
TGCCGCTTTTTGATCCGTGAAAAAGAAGATCGGGATCACATGCGAACAGGGGCAGATCCAGCCGAACCGAAAGCGTGCGCTCGAAGGGTGTGGCATTATAGGCAGTAATGTGAGCCATATCATAGAAAGGAATTGCTTCCCGGATGCGCTCCATCAATCTGGGTCGCTCCAGAATTTTTTCTGACAGCGATCTTGGTGAGCCATCGTAACAACTCAGCATGGTGAGTCGCTGACGAGCATGATTGCCTGTAATGCCCGGCAACAGGTGGAGGTAGTAATCCACGATCACGGGATCAATAGGCATGCTTGTCACGTAGACAACGTGAGTGCGCGGCATGCGCAGCAGCATTAGCAATGAGAGTAGTCGTTCTTCATAGTGCATGCCTCCGCTCACCCTCGACTGCAATTCCTGGTCAATGGTCAGTGAAGGAATGATCACAACAGTTTTCTTCGCCGTCATGTCGGGAAATACGTTCTCATATTGTTGACGCAATCCCAACTGAAGCTCATGAAAGCGCTGTCGCTCTGATGAAGAACCGGGTGCCGGAAACATTTCGTTGTCGTGAATGGCTTGCGGGTTTACTTCGATGCCTGATGTAGATGAATCCATAAATTTTTGTTCTTACTGCAAATTAACAAATTGAATTACATTTTGAAGATGGAAATGTTGTTGTTCTTTGACAAATTAGAGAATCACTGTTTCACAAACTTCACAGTTGTTGATTGATCAATAGACTCCAGAGTGAGAAAATAAATTCCGGAGGGAAGCTTTCTCACATTCACCGTGAAGCGATCGCCTGGTTGTGAAACCTTTTGAGTGAAGATCGTTTCTCCTGTTATGTCGCTCACCTTAATTGTCATTTCGTTTTCTGATGCAGCAGATAACCACAGTGTTAGCAGACTTGTACAAGGGTTTGGAAACACGTTCAGATTATTTTCAACAGCCAAATTTTCTATTCCGGTTTGGACATCGTTCAGAATACGCGCCATGTAATAGCCATAGTTTGCCTCTCCTGAAACTACAATCTTTCCGTCGCTCTGCAAATGAATTGCACATTGACCAAAAGAGAATGTGCTGTCAAACAGGGCCACACCATCCGTTCCGAATGTTGTATCGAATGTTCCATTGCTCAGCATGCGGGTAAGGTATGAATTGGAGAGACAAAGAATTTTTCCATCCGGTTGAGTGCACATAAGCGAACGCGAGAAGTGTGGATATTCAAGCGATCTGTAACCGCTTACTCCGAATGAAGTATCAATCGTGCCATCGCTATTAAGCCCTAAAACTTTGTCATGACCATTATCTGAATTCCAGATCAGTGAAAGAATTTTGTGATCGGGCAGCAGCGCCAATCCAATATTGCTGAAGTACAAATAGCCAAGTAAAACTTTTGAAGTTCCATTGTTCCCGAATGATGCATCGCTGCTGCCATCAGGCATTAACCTGAGTGTGAGCAGAGAATCCAGAAAGGTGAATTGATCATGTAGAATATTTTGAAAAATAATTTTACCATCATCATCGAGAGCTAAGAAGGGAGGGTGTTCCCATGTACCAAAATCAAGTATAACAATTCCCTGGTTCCCAAAAGTCGGGTCTGCACTTCCATCACTATTAAGTCGCAATAAAAAAATATCAGTCCAGGGGTTTGGCGCAGTAAATCCTGAGAGCAGCAACTTGCCATCCGGCTGAACGATGGCAGTGCAACATTGACTGAGTGCGTAGCCGGCAATTAATGGATGCAGCACACCAAAGTCACCGTAGCTTGAATCAGGAGTTCCATCAGCATTGAACTTGTGAAGTACAAAATCAGAGGCGCCATCTAAGCCATCAATGATGTAGAATGTCTGATAGCCATAGATGAGGTGTTGAAAATTTTCAATGAGGTAGGTGCTGTTGTCATTGTATGCTGATATCACCCTGCTGTACTGCGCCTGTGCACCCGGCACTAACATTCCGTTTTCTCCATACGAAGAATCCCGCGCACCATCCTGCGATAATCGAAACAGTGTGACATCATTTGCCACACCGCCTGCTAAAATTTTTCCATCAGGCAGAAAAGCAAAGTCATCTATGTGTTCATCATCAGCAACATACTCTGAATCCTCGAGGGTAACAGAGGATGTTCCATTCATTCCAAATGCTGTATCGTTAAGTCCCCCCGAGGAAAATTTTGAAATCACCGGCAGAATGTTTCCGTTGTCAACTTTAGTTCCGCATACAAGGATACTTTCATCAGGAATTTTTACGGCATTAAGCTCTATGGATTTACTGCAGGTAAAAGTTTTTCCTGCTACACCATTGGAGCCATAGCTCATATCAACGGAACCGTCATCGAGTAATCTATAAATCACAGGATCATTTGTTGCACCATTGTAAACTGAGCCACCGACAATTGCTGTAGAATTTGTATTTGCAAAAACAAATGATCCCCAATTGTGTTGCTTTCCGGTATGCAGCGTTACAAGACCATTGCTTCCAAAAGTAATGTCAGCATTTCCATTAACGCAAAGCCGCCAGCAGTTGAAGCTGCTTTCGGTTGCTGTTTCAGAATAGCCGGTGACATAAATTTTTCCGTTAGGCGCCACTGTAACATCCTTCCCTGCTTCATCTCCCCCATCGTTAATTAATACAGTTCCATTTACACCAAAGCTGTCATCCGGTAATCCATCCGGAAGCAATCGCATCACAAAAAGATTGCTGTCACTTGTGCCTGTGATCAGGAGTTTATTATCGTTTTGTTCTGTGATACTAAGTGGAAAGCTGAATCCCGAATTCAATTCTGCAGTAGTAAAAGTGGAGTCCGGTAATCCGTTTTCGTTCCATCGCGTAATACGTGTAGTACCTCCCCAGTAGTAGCCATCAGTCGCTGCTGTAACAATTTTTCCATCTGACTGGATCAGGAAAGAATTATCAGCATCTCGTCCGATGTTTACCATAATATTAAAAGATGCATCACTTGACCCGTCAGGCAAAAAACGAAACATCTTTACACCATGCTCTCCGTACATATTATCCTCCGCGAGTACAAGAATGCGATCGGAATCATCAACTGAGAGCGATTTTCCTGAGACAGCATCCCAGTCTTCTAAGATTGAAACCTTACCCTGGTCACCGAAGGTGGTATCTAAGGTTCCGTCAGCGAGAAAACGTACCAGATAATCAGGCTCGCTATAATCATTAGAGTACATGAGCAGCAGAATTTTTCCATCCTTAGTAATGGCAATATCTGTTGCTACCTCGTAGTTAAACTTCTGATGAAACATAACTCTTCCATCCACGCCGAAAGTGAGATCGCGAGATCCGGATTGGGCGACAGCTTTGTTTTGGAAAGCGAAGAACAAAAGGAGAATGAAGGCGATGGAAAATTTCTTCATGGCTAATAGTTCCTATGAGGAACCAAGTTACATGAGTTTGTTTGAAACATCATTAAAATTTCATGATCCCGTGTTCGTGAGATGATATTTTTGTGAGATCATTTTCAGAATGAAAAATTTTTTCAGGCGCTTATGGAAAATCATTAAACGTATCTTGATATTTCTTTTCATTTTTCATCTCGCATACCTTCTCTATTGCAAATGGTTTTTCCCTCCCATTACGATGACCCAACTTAATAGCCTCCTAAGCGGCCACGGGTTGCATCGCGACTACGTATGCACAGATAAAATAAGCCCTAATGCCCGGCTCGCTGTGATTGCAAGTGAAGATCAAAACTTCGCTGAGCACAATGGCTTTGACTGGCAGAGCATTGAGAAAGCACGGAAGTACAATGAGAAGCATCCCCATCGTGTGCATGGAGCCAGCACCATCAGTCAGCAGGTGGCGAAAAATGTTTTTCTGTGGCAGGGAAGATCGTGGTTTCGAAAAGGACTGGAAGTATATTTCACCTTCATGATTGAAGTACTCTACAGCAAGCAAAGAATCCTTGAATTGTATTTGAATGTGATTGAAATGGGTGATGGTGTCTTCGGAATTGAAGCGGCATCAGAAACATATTTTTCGAAGCATGCAAAAAATCTTTCGCAGGCGGAAGCTGCAATGATTGCCGCTTCACTTCCCAATCCCAGGCGTTACAAAGTGAAACCAATGAGCAAATGGGTTGCAAGACGGTATCCCTGGGTTATGAATCAGATGAATCTGTTTACAGGTGACCCCGCTGTTGATGCGTTGCTGAAATAAAAAACCCATGAAATCCCGAAGTACCACGGGACTTGCTCATGCGCGAAACTCACGGTTGCCGAAACCAATTTTCCAATTTCCATTTTCTGCAGAACACTGTGAGCAATTTTCTCGAATGATTTTTGTTTTTATTCTTTTACCGAACTTGCAGGAATTATTTTACTTGTCGTGGTCATCAGAAGAAAAATATCTCACATCGCTCTATTCAAATTCTCTTTTATTTTTTTTCTCTTCTTTTCACAAACGACCTTTTCACAGTCACCTGAAAAGGATCATTCCGAGAGCAAGAAAGAAGAATGGCGTCTTCGCAAAAATGAAAATGGCATTCGCATTTATTCGAGGCGGCCTGCGGGTTCTGATGTGGATGAATTCCGGGTGATCTCTGTCATGCATGGATCGTTGTCTTCCATCGTTGCTGTGATCATGGATGCGAATCATTATCCCGATTGGATCTATGCCTGCGTTCAGTCGAAGGTGCTGCAGCAGGTAAATGCTACCGAGCAGTATCAATATCAGGTGATAGATGTACCCACGCCATTCAGCGACCGTGATGCCGTGGTTCATTTCACACTATGGCAAGATGTGAAAACAAAAAGTGTGTACACGCATTCAGTGGCGGCACCGAATTTTATTCCTGCAAAGAATGGATTGGTTCGCCTGCCAGTATTCGATGCGACCTATCAATTGATTCCCCAAAGCAACGGTGATGTAGAAGTGATCTATTCATTGCGCACCGATCCGGGTGGTTACCTTCCCGATTGGCTGGTGAACTGGACTATTGTAACAGGACCATATCAAACCACTTTGAAAATGCAGGAGCAGGTGAAGAAGCCGGAGTATGTGAACAGCAAGCTGAGTTTTATCCAGGAGCCTGCTCCGTGAAAGAGAGAAGACTGCAATGCACTCTCCGGCATTACTTTCCAAAAATAAAATCCTTCCCTCCACCTTCCTCACTCTCCTTATACTTCGCGCAATCGGTTTCAATAGTCACCATGCCGCTATCGGGCGGAGCAAACTTCGCGGTTGCAGAAATATTCAGTGACTTATCAGCATAACAATCTTTAAGAAAGTAAGCGTAAACCGGGAGTGCCATGTTTGCACCCTGACCATAGAACATGCTCTTGAAACGAATGATACGATCATCACCACCCACCCAGCATCCTGCAACAAGCTGCGGTGTGATGCCCATGAACCAGCCATCAGTATTGTTTTGCGTGGTGCCTGTTTTCCCTCCTACTTCTGAAGTGATGTTGTATCGGAAACGAAGTCGCTGAGCTGTTCCAAAGTTCACAACGTTCTCAAGCATTCTCGTCATTACATACGCTACTTGTTCTGAGACTACTTCAGTATGCTTGGCGGTAAACTCCTGGAGCACGGCTCCTCTGTTATCAGTAATGCGAAGAAGATATTGGGGTTGTGAGGAGGTGCCTTTGTTCGCAAATGTTGAATAAGCGCTCGTCATTTCATACACCGAAATATCCGGTACACCAAGACAGAGCGAAGGATACGGATCCATCGGGCTCGTGATTCCCATTCTTCTCGCCATATCAATCATCGGTTGAGGACCAATCTGCTTCATTAAATATGCACTGACACAATTTACCGAGGAGGCAAGACCCTGATAAAGTGTAAGGATGCCGCCATACTTTCCATCGGAATTTTCAGGCGACCAATTTTGGTAATCTTCAAACACCACACGCTCATTCGGCACTTTAAAACAGGGTGAGTAACCATTGTCAATTGCTACGGTGTACAGAATCGGTTTGATGGTAGAACCTACCTGACGCTTGGCATTTTCATTCACATGATCAAACTGAAAGTAGTGGTGATTGATTCCGCCCACCCATGCAAGCACATATCCTGTTGAAGGATCCATGGCCATGAATCCGCAGTGCAGAAAAAATTTATAATACTTGAGGGAATCATAAGGACTCATTACCGTGTCAATTTCTCCTTTGTAAGAGAAAACTGTCATAGGGATTTTAGTTTTGAAAGCCCGCACGATGGAATCTTCACTGATGCCGGCATGCTTCATCTTGAACCATCGCTCGCATTGATGCATGGCATCATCAATGTACTTCTTGTCTTTCCCCCACGGTGTGCTGCCTTTGTAACTCTGGTAAAATTGCTGTTGCAGATCTTTCAAATGCTTCTGCACAGCTGTCTCTGCATACTGCTGCATCTTTGAATTGATGGTGGTGTACACGCGCAACCCGTCTTTGTAAATGTTGTATTGAGTACCATCGGGCTTGGGATGCTGCTTGCACCATTGCATTAATTGCTGCCGGAGGTATTCACGGAAATATGTAGCAAGTCCTTCGTTATGATCGGGACTGATGAAATTGAGTTTGATCGGAAGACTCTTTAATGAATCTGCCACTTGCGGCTTCAGGAAATTATTTTTCTCCATTTGCCCGATCACGGTGTTTCTTCTGCGCAATGCATTTTCAGGATGTAGCCGCGGATTATAATAGGTGCCCGCTTTCAGCATACCAATCAGCACTGCTGCTTCTTCTATCCTGAGGGAGTCCGGCGCTTTATTAAAGTAAGTTCTTGAAGCCGATTTTATCCCATAGGAGTTATCACTGAACTCTACGGTTTGTAAATACAGGTTGATGATTTCATCTTTTGTATAACGTCGTTCGAGCTTAATTGCAATCACCCACTCTTTAAACTTTGAGATGATGGTAGAAGCAACATCTCCACTCGGCCGCGGGAAGAGATTTTTTGCCAACTGCTGTGTAATGGTGCTTCCTCCCTGCTTATCACCGAAAATGGTTTTGATGACGGCACGTGTTTGTCCCCAGTAATCTATTCCCGAATGATTGTAGAACCGGATGTCTTCCGTTGCAATCAGGCAGTTGCGGATCATGGGTGGAATTTCATCGAAGGATGAAGTAGAGCGATTTTGGAAATAATATTTACCCAGCAGTACGCCATCAGAAGTATACACTTCTGTGGCTAATTCACTCTTTGGGTTTTCAAGTTCTTCAAATGAGGGCATTGACCCGAATACACCCATAGCAGCCAACACCAGCATGAGAATAAACAGGAGCACACTTCCGCCAACGAGGATCCAAAAAATTCTTAAAAAAGTTCTTACCCGGGATTTTGCAGCCATGAAAAAATGCTAATCAGTGTAGAAGTGTTGCGCGCTGCAAAAATAAACGATAGTAAGTAGTGTAGATTATGAGTGCTCCGAGCAAGTGGTTACGATTTTTATTTCACGCATGCAATTTCAACTCCATATAGACGCGCAGAATACGGAGCATTTGTACCAGCGACTTCAATACCACTAAGAAATATAAAATCTTCAGGAGTGCAGTTTTCAAAAATGGATTTTGCTGTTGGAGGCAAATAAGCGCCCTTACATTTTATGTCAATCTCATCGCCATGGGGCCGAATATAAGTGAGCGTAAATTCTTTCACTTCGTATTTCAATGTGCCATCTGCTGAAGTTACTACAAGATGTACTGTATCGAATAATGGTTTTTTCGCGCAATGAAACTGAAATGTATCTTGATTAGTTGCTGTCCATTCAGTAATAGTATCCACAACTTCGCTTCTTCCGATATCAAAAAGGTGAAAAGTATCTCTTCTATAAAGGCTTTTCCATTGCCACTGATAAAATGAAAGATCATAGCAAGAATATTTTAATGCAGATTGGAAGGTAACATAGTTTCCAGGAATAAAAACTTTTTTACCGGAATCAATAATTGAAATACTGAAATTTCCTGATGCACTAGAGAAATATTTTTTTAGATAGGAAATTGTTGCTGAGTCAAAGACACCCTTGTCAATATTTATCATTACAGGTTCCGATAGATCATGAATATTCAAACGAAAAACCACTCCGAGTACAGTATAATTTTTGTTTCTATCACAAGAGGTCACGCAAAAACTCTTAGATAGCATAGAGTCATCGAGGATAATATTCCAATTCGATGATGAGTGACATGCTAATGAATACATTACTGTGTCGAGGTTATAATTACCTTCCAAATCAAGTATAGGAATCCTATCATATCCATACTCATAATCACATTGCAAATTGCCAAATGAAATGTGGTAAATGCATTTTGTTTCCTGGCAATAAACTGAATATCCTGTGGCAAGAAATAAAAGAAGCAGCGTAATTCTAAACTTGTGCATCGTTACACAGAGCGGTGGAAGTTTTTGCAAACTGCAAACTGTAAACTGCTACCTCAATCCCCGCTCTCATCATTCTCATAATTCTTCTCGAAGAAATCAATATACTGGTTGAGGTCTTTGTGCTGGTAGAATTGAATGAAGTTCTTATCGTCAATCACAAACACGCGGTAGCCGATTGATTCCACTTCCTCAAACATGGTTTCAGAATCGGTGATGTCATTGTAATAGTTCATCGCATCCTCTTTGTTCTTGAATTGCTTTACTAAAATCATCTGCGTGTTCTTGTCGAGCAATTGCGATTGAACTTTTAAATTTTCGAGTGAACGGTTTTGGGTATTGTAATTCGATAGAGAATCACTGATTGCTTTTGTCTTGGGTGACGTGGTGTTAAAATACACCACGAAATAATGCGGGTTGTTCGGTGCAAACTTGTAGGGGGAAGGTCCTTTCGGCAAATCATCTTTCTTCGCTAAAACTTTTTCTTCTTTCTGTGCTGCCTTCGGCCCTGCACCCAGCGCTGTAAGTATTTCAATGGCCTTATCATGCTCTTCCCCGCTCGGGAATTTTTTCACGATGCTGTCGAGCGCTGCGATGTACGCGTTGCGATCCTGTGTTCTTCCAACGGAGAGGGCCTGCAGTAAATCGAATTTTGCTTCCAGCGGATTGGGCTTGAATAAGCTGTCGGCTGTTTTCACCCTGGAAAAAACGCTGCTGAATTGTTCTGTCTGGTAGTAATCGTAGGTGGAAGCGTAGAAGGTGTTTACCGCATTTTTCTTTTCTTCCTGCTTCTTAAAATAATCCGGATCATTCAGCACAGAAGCAAACACACTGGCAGGAAATCCACTGAGGATTTTTTGCCTGTATACTTCGGCTTTTGTTTTGTTTCCTGTTTTTTCATAGAGCAAATACAAATTGTAATACACTTTTACAATGTCGGGATCATCATCAAATCTTGAGGCAAGCTTCTCAAATGCATCAATCGCCTTCGGAATGTTGTTCAGATCGCTGCTATAAATGGTGCCCAGGATATAATATGCATCAAAGATTCTTTTGTTTGAAGCTTTTAATTTTTCAGGTGTGGTGGGAATGCTTTCAAGCAGTTGCTTACGCAAATTTCCACCGCTTGAAGCTGAGGCGTCTTTTTCGTTGCCACTCGAATCGGTTGCTTCTTCACCACTTTTCTCATTCGATGCCTGATCATCACCACTACCGGATTTTTTATTTGCACGCCGCCAGTTGTCGACATTATCACGATTGCCCCATTTCTTCACAAAGTCATTGAAGCCCGAAGCTCTGAGCGTAGCATTGTACGGCCACCATGTGCTTCCTGAGCCACTATTTGAATTCGAACCGGAATTTGAATTCGGGAAAACATTCGTCACGCTATTCGCTTCTTCGGCCGCATCCGCTTTTTCTTTTTGATCCTTTTTGACAATCTTATCTACGAGCTTGTTGCGCTCCTCGTCGGTCATTTTCGCCACTCCCTGCACACTGTCTTCATAATTGATGATGGCAAGTTGTTTCACCACGTTGTTCAGAATTTCTTTCAATTCTTTTACACGGTCAAGCGTATCGAATTTTGTACTGAGAAAAGTTGCTGCGCTGTCGTAGTACGGAGCCGCCGTTATATAATCCTGTTCCGCCATTGACATTTCACCGATTTTCAAAAATGAAAGTCCCTTCTGGTTGGTGTTGTTTACGCTGTTGTCAATCGAGGTTTCAAAACTTTTCACCGCATAGTCATCTTTTCCCTGCTTCAACTGCACCAATCCGATGTAGTAATAGATTTGATCGTAGAACTCTTCGAAGTTCCTGTTCTTCGCCATTTCCTGCAGGTCACTGATGATTTGTGTTGGTGAACCGCTTCCGCTTGCCATATAATTTTTCACCACGGCAATACGCGCATTGAAATCCATGTCATAAGATGGATGAAGCTTGGGTATGGTGGCAAAGGTTTTTCCTGCAGTGCCATAGTCGCCGGAGAGCTGATAAAGTTGTGCAAGAATGTAAGTGTACCGCGTGGTTGCTTTCTTGTCCTTTGTAAACTTCAGCGCCTGCACCATCGGTTCAATAGCATTCTTGTATTGCTTCTGTTCAATGAATAGAAAAGCATGCATCAACTGCAACTGATCTTTCATGTCGGCAGGAAACTTTGTATCCTGATCGAGATAGTTAAGAATTGCATTTGCTCCGCCATAATCTTTTGCCATTGTTTGCGCGCGCACAAGCCACAACACATCGGTGTAGTGAATCGGCTTATGCTTCAGCATTTTGAACCCTGAACTCTGCGATTCTTCTTTTACCGTGCCTGTATACTTGTTCGTGTTCTTATCCGCACTTGATTTTGATTTGCCTTTCTTTTTTTTATGAGATGAAGAATGTGAGGCTGAGGAAGAAGAATTGGGATCCTTAAACTCGGAAGAGACAAATTGGAATGTTGCTTCAGCAGATTCATAGTCCTTCTTATAGAAATAGGCCTTGCCGATGTTGAAGTAGGAATCATCCGTCCACTTGCTTTTCGGATGGAGCTTCACAACCACCGTCATACGTCTTATTATTGAATCCATGTCAGATCCTGACATATTATCATCAGGATTACCAACGAGGAAAATCGGCAGCAGCTTTTCATAATCTTCTTTGCGGGAAGCTATCACGGCATTCTCATCTTCCTTCATCTTCAGCGTTGCATAGTAATAACCATTGTAATGCGCTGTGGTGTTGTGGTACACTCTGCCAATGTAACTCTGGCTGTCCTTGTGTGAAGCACAACTGCCGATCACAAGGACGATTACGGGAAATGCGAAGTATGAAATAAGTTTTTTCAAGCTGGAATATTGAACCCGAAGTTAACTCTTAAAACCGGAAATTATTTTGTGGATGGCGAAGATAAACGAAAGTGGGAAGAGTAGGTTTCCCATTGAAGGTTTTCCATAATTGCTAATGGCAACCTGTTTCTGTCATTCCTGATCCCGATCAATCGGGATCGGAATGAAAAAAAAGCCCCGGGCACCACACACAAGTTTCCAGAACATAGATTTTTCAAAACTGGAAATAAATAAACGGCTGAATATCGGCGCTTTTCATTTGCACCACAATAAATACCACGCAGGTAATCAGCAGCATTTGTGCATATACAGGGGCATAAGCGATTTTCCTCTCAAAAAGCTGATTTGTTTTGACCGGAATAAAATGCGTGATATAGCCAAAGAGCAGGAGTGAGAATACTAGTGAATAGCCACTGATCCATTGTGCGATGACGGAAGCGTTGAACGAATGAAAAACCTGGTAAAGGATCTCGTTCGCAGTATGAAAATCGGGGGCGCGAAAATAAATCCAGCAAAAGCAAACGAAGTTGAACGTTAGCAGCACCCCCACCACGTGTGTAAAGATGTTTCGGGGAATGGTAATTATTTCCTTCAAAAATTTTTCTAATGCTAAGGCGGCGCCATGAAGAGAACCCCAGAAAATAAAATTCCAGCTTGCGCCGTGCCACAAACCTCCGAGCAACATTGTGACGAGCAGATTCACGTACGTGCGCAGCTTTCCTTTCCTGTTTCCTCCAAGCGGAATGTACAGGTAATCGCGCAGCCAAGAGCTTAGAGAGATGTGCCATCGCCTCCAAAACTCTGTGATGCTTGCACTCTGATAGGGCTGATTGAAATTGATGCCGAGCCGGTAACCGAGCAACAATGCAATGCCGATGGCCATATCACTGTAACCGCTGAAATCACAGTAGATCTGCATGGCGTAACCATACACGGCCATCAGGTTTTCCCAACCGCTATAGAGCATCGGGCTTTCAAACACACGATCAACAAAGTTGACACTGATGTAATCAGAGATCACGGCTTTCTTGAACAGCCCGGTAACGATCAGAAAAATGGCCTGTCCCAGGTCTTCTTTGCTGATGAACAGTTTCTGGTGAATCTGCGGAAGAAAATTTACGGCGCGCACGATCGGCCCCGCCACGATGTGCGGGAAGAACATGATGTAGAAAGCAAAGTCGAGAATATTTTTTGACGGCTTGAGCAAGCCCCGATAAATATCAATGGTGTAACTCAATACCTGGAACGTATAGAATGAAATGCCGACGGGAAGAATAATATCAAGGGGTTCGAAATGCCCGGCGTGTGCCTCATTCAAAATTTGTAAAAAGAAATTTGTGTATTTGAAGTAAGCGAGAAATCCAAGGTTGATCATCAAGCTGAGAACCAGCAGCAGTTTTCGCTTCGGTTTACTTTCAGAATTGTAAATCCAATTTGCAATGTTAAAGTCAACTAAGGTTGAAAGCACGAGCAGCAGAAAAAAGAATCCGCCGCTTTTGTAATAGAAGTAGAGTGAAATGATGGTGAGGTACGTGATGCGCGTGCGCGAATTCTTATACACAAATTGATAAAAGAAAAGCAGGATCAGGAAAAAATAAAGGAACATACCCGTGTTGAAGAGCATGGGTTCCCTTTCATGATAGGTCAGCAGGTGAAGAAGATTCTCAAACATGGGAGTGAAGAGAAAGTGAATTCAATTTTCTGTCTTGCGATTTAAGTAGGCTTCCATCATGGCATTGAATAACATTTTTCCTTCAATGAAGTAGCCCTGCTTGGTGAGATGCAGACGGTCATGCTGTGCCAATCCGTTTTGCTTCCACCGGTAAATGCTGCCGTAGCCGCCCATCAGGTGATAGAAATCCCAGAAGGCAAGATCGTGCTCCAGTGCATACTTCCTCTCCGTTTCCACCGCTTTGGCCACACTCGGATTTTTGTAACGATGGTAACGATACCCATCCGGCGGCGAGGTGAGTAAAAAATTTGCTTGCGGATTTCTTTCCTTCAGTGCTGTGATCAATTCATTCATTTGCGACTTCAAATTTTCGCTGGTATAATCTTTTGAATACGCTTCATTGGTGCCCAGTGAAATAATGATCAGGTCGGGATGCAGGGACGATAATTGCTCTACAAAATATTTCGACACATTGTAGTGAAAAAACATAGCGCCGTTGACGCCGAGGGTATGGTACAATACACCGGGCTGCGAGTTCTCCAGCGAAAGGCCGTAGATCATTCCGTATAGCCGCGATGAATCAGTTTTCACAGTTTGGAGTGAGAACTCGTGAAGTGTATCCGCCAACTGAACAGAGGTATAAACCGAATCAGCACTGTTGTCGGCGGAGTTAATGAAACCTACAATCTTGTGATCAGGATTTCTTATGGCATAGTCAAACGAGTTGCAGCTTTTATCAGCAAAGAGCGTGATCTTGTTGAATGAATAATTCAGCTCCGTATCATCCGCTATCGAAAAGTTGATCGAGGCCAACGGCTCCTTCGTTTTAATGGTGATGCCGCAAACGCCAATGGGAAGCGAATCAGCAGGAAATACATTTCGCTTCGATTGCCATTTTGAAAAGGATGATGCATGATAATTCCAGGGGCCGTTGGTGCCCGCTACTTTGTACGGGAAGATGAGTCCCCGTCCGGCATTACCGAATTGCCGTTGAAAATTTTCACGCAACACGCTGCTGAAAAAATCTGCCTGAATGTGTGAATCACCCATCTGCACAATCACCACCTGGTTGCGTGCTCCCTTTTTCAGTTCATCCATCTTCTGAAAAAAATTCTTAAGCGCAGTATCGTTCACCAAATGATTCTTCGACTGATCAATAAAGGAATAAGTGGGCACTTCAAGCAGAGTTTGCGCCACGGTATCTTTTACATTCAGAATTCCCGCACACACCATGAAGAGCATCTTCCAACCGCTAAGTGTAATCCGCATTAATTTTTCTCTCCTCATGGATTCATGTTCTTGTTTTTCTTCTTCTCCTCTTCATAGAGAAAATGATTGTATTCGTAGAGCAGTGCATAACTGAAGTCCTCGGCTATCATGGCCCCTCCCATGGCTTTAAAGTGTGTGTAATCCTTGTTTGCCAATGGGTCTTTGCTGTCCACCATGGCTGCCATACTTCCTTCACCACCCATTGCTTCAAAGAGATTCCAAAATAAAAGATGCTCATGTGATGCCATGCTCTCTTGTGTATCAACAAAAGCAGGCAAGTAGGTCATGGTCACGTATTCGCCATTTCGTTTGGTACTCCGGTCAGAGCAGGAGGCAATCATGATGGCGGCTCCCGGAAAACATTCTTTTACATGATCAAGTGTTTTGACGAAGCTTCGTTTATACCAATCATAATTATCGCTTGTGTTCGTCACTATATTCAATCCGAATTGCAGTACGATGAGGTTGTAGTTCAACTGCTGCTGAAAGCTGTTCATCATTCCGGTGTTAAGAACACTCATGGGGACCCCGCTCGAACCGCGCATGCTGAAACAATCCACATGAATTCCTTCATCACTTTCAAAGCTCACACCGTAAACATACATTTCACTCAAGCATTGAAATATGAGCTTGATAGATTGACATGGAATGCTGTCATTCAGTGTAAGTACATGTAATGCGTTGCCTTTTTCTAATTTCAAAGTAGACGCCCATCTTCCATTCTTTATTACACGCACGTGCGCCGATGAGTCAACATGACTGTAAAAAAGTTTGATCACATGAAAGGTATCGAGACCGGTTTGGTTTCTCTTCACGGTTTCATAGGCCACCCAACTGAAGTCAGCACTTATTTTAGTGCCCGTATCAATCGCTGTTGAATCTTTTTGCCAGTGCGGTATAAAAACTTCACCGCTCACACTTTGAGTTGCTTCCTTTCCTTTTTCTGCCAGCGAAATGGTTTTCCAGTTGTTAGAAAATTGATGGGCTATACTTTGCCGGAAGGTAGCAAGCTCAGCGGGTATGGTCGTGATGGGCATCATGCCGACACCTTTGCCGCCGAATTTTTTTTGTAAAATATTTCTTACATCCTGTATAATAATATCGCCTTCAATCAACGAATCACCGAACCACGCAATGCGCACTTTCTTTCCTTTTGTTTTCACATTTATCAGCGGTTGGCACATCAGCGCAAGTTGATCATTTTGCACGTCACTGAAATTTTGAATGCGGTAAAACCCCTTCTTAAAACTGAGCGAGTCCTTGTCAACGAAATCAGGATACGGCTTTCTCAACTCTTGTATTTCCTTTTTGGGGGGAAGGGAATTTTTACGTGTAAGATCACTGAAGAAATCAATCTTCTTCGATGTAAAATTGAAGATATTAAATTGAGTAGGAATAAAGGAGAGCGCTGAAAAAATTACCGCCACAGAAACAACAATCAGAAAGGGTTTTCTGATTTGATTTTCACTTTCCAAAGCAGCGGAGTTTTACAATTGAGGTGACAAAGATAAACGAAGGGCTTTCGGAGAAAGTGTTTTAACAAGAATTGAATTGCATATTGATCAATCGACTTGGTTTAGCGATCTCTCATTTAACCCGCATTTTTGCAGTTCAATAAAATAAACCGCAGAGATCGCAAAAGAATTTCGCAGAGAAAAAACGCAAAGGCTAACACCGGATAATTTGTAACTTTTTCTTTGCGCTATTCTTTGCGTTTTGCTCCGCGTTCTTTGCGGCAAAAATTCGAACTGCTCGCATAGTCCTGCGGACAAATTCCGGGTTTAAGCTTTGCTATTCAGAATGTTTTTGATTTTAGTTTGAATAAAAATTTTCCCTCTCACCCCTCCCTCTTGCTCTCACCTTCACTTTTACTTTTCACCGTCCAACTTCTTTTCCCAATCTTTGCTTTCGGTTTCAAACTCCAAATTTATTGGCAGAACCATTGACAGATAAAAAGAAAAAAACCTGGTGGCAACGCATTACAGCGCACTATCGCCTTGTGCTGCTCAATGACGAAACATTTGAGGAAGTAAGTTCTTTTCGCCTTTCCCGTATGAATGTGTATGTGCTTGTGAGTACTATCATGGTCATCCTGGTGCTCATCACGGTTTCCGCCATCGTGTACACGCCGCTCAAAGAATACATTCCCGGCTATGCGGATCCGAATGTGCGTCGCAACATCATGGAACTTAAACTTAAAAGCGATTCACTGCAGAAAGCGGTGCTTCGCAATGATCACTATCTGCAAAATATTCGACGCATCATAAACGGTGATCTTCCTGCCGGGGAAATCTATGATACGTCCCGCGAGGCGGCACCCAATTATGATTCTATCAACCTCGACAAACATTCCAATGCTGAACAGGAACTCCGGCAGGATGTGGAGCAGCAACAAAAGTTCAGCGTAAATCCAAAATCAAATATTATTGGCGGCAAATCCTCTATTCGTGGCTTTCATTTCTTCCAACCGGTGAAAGGTTACATCACACAATCGTTCGATGCCACCAAGCAGCATTATGGAGTTGATATCGTGGCGCCGGTGAACGAACCGATTAAATCCACACTCGATGGCATTGTGGTATTTGCAGGATTCACTGCTGAGACCGGTTATGTGATGGCGATTCAGCACGGAAGCAATATTATTTCAGTATACAAACACAATTCAATACTGATGAAGCAGGAAGGTGACTTTGTGAAAGCGGGAGATGTGATTGCTATCATTGGCAATACAGGGGAATTAACTTCCGGTCCTCACCTGCACTTTGAGCTTTGGTACAATGGCCTGCCACTAAATCCGGAAGATTATATTGTGTTCAATTAAGAAAGCGGATCATGCTCACCTGTCCCTCCTGTTTCGCGCGCGCCGCTTTCCAAGGCGTCATTCCGATCCCCATTGATACGGATTCAAAATCTCATTGAATTTGGCGTGACGGCTTCACTTTTAATTCACCCTGTTGGGGTGGCGAGAAAGTTTGCTGAACACCCGAAAAACGAAGAAAATTGAAAATGAGGTCGAAAAGTTTTTACTTTGCCTTCTTTACTGAAATTAAGCAACGTTACCTTAACATCTCCAAAACACTCTAATCATGTTCAACACCAAAGACGAAAAACCAGTCATGAAAGCCCCTGCACCTTCGGGCACCAATCAATCTGTTGTGAATATCATAGGTACAGGAACCCAGATTGAAGGAGAAATCAAAACTGAAAGTGACATTCGGGTTGATGGAAAAGTAAAAGGCACCATCACTTCAAAATCGAAGATCGTTGTGGGGTCAACAGGAATTGTTGACGGCGATTTGATATGTGATACCGCTGATGTTTCAGGAAAAATTTTCGGAAAGGTAGAAGTAACTGATCTGTTATTTCTTAAAGCAAGCGGCTACCTTGAAGGTGATATCGTTACCGGTAAGCTCGTGGTAGAAGCCGGTGCGCGCTTCACGGGTTCATGCAAAATGGGAGTGAAAGAAATGAAGCCCAGTGAAAAATCCTCTTCGCAGCAACTCCAGAAAGAAGCCATCTGAAAATTCAGAAGAGAAACGTCAACCTCCTCTTTCGGGTTACGCCGGATACACAAATATTATCTATACGCTCATCGGCACCATTGCAGTAGCGTTTGGTGGAGGTTATTTGCTCGACAGCGTGTTGCATCTTTCATTTCCGATTTTCAAAATCATCTTTTCATTCGGCGGCGTGATCCTCGCTTTATATTTGGTGTTTAAACAGTTGAACAGGAAATGATACTGCGTTCATTTATTATTATGCTCATTGTTGTTACAGCAGGTATGGCAATGGTAATAGCAATCGTAAATGCTCTCATTCCTTTTTTTCTGTCCATACAGGTTTTTACATGGTTGTCGCTGACATTTTTTTTCGTCCTCACCATCATCACAGGATACATTGGTGTTCGCTCGCTTGAAAAATCCGCACACGGCTTTGTCGCCAGTGTGAATGGGATTGTATTGCTGAAATTGTTGCTGAGTGTTGGCTTCATAATTACATACGTGTTGGTTGCCAAACCTCACACCCCGAATTTTATTATTTCATTTTTCATTCTCTATGTCTTCTACACAGTATTTGAAATTCGTCAATTGATTATTTTACAGAAAAGAAAAATTCGACGGGAGAAGTTATCACAAAATGCCAACGGCTGAAACGCTGTCAAATCAAATCCGGTCATTTATTCCGGAAGATTCAGTGGACATCGTGGTTCGCTGGATCACTGATTACAAAATCACACTCACCATTACACATAGCCGGCAAAGTGTTTTTGGCGATTATCGCTGGCCGCAGCAGAATAAAGGTCATCGCATTTCTGTGAATGGTGATCTCAATTCCTATGCTTTCCTTATCACCTTAGTGCATGAGATGGCGCATCTCACAGCCTGGGAAAAATTTCGCAACACGGTTTCTTCTCACGGAAAAGAGTGGAAGCACGAGTACAAAACACTGATGGATGAATTTGCAGGAAGAAGAATTTTCCCTGCCGACATTCGGAGCGCATTCAAGCAACATCTTGTGATGCCCACCCATTCCCATTCCATTGATGAAACATTGATGAAGGTGCTCAGAAAGTATGATAAGGTGATTGGAAATTATCTCAGCGATCTGGAAGAAGGAAACCTCTTTGAGTTCCAGGGAAGAGTTTACAGGAAAGGAAAGAAGCTGCGAAAGAGGTTTAAGTGTGTTGAAGTAAAAACTCATCGGGAATATTTGTTCAACCCTATTGCCGAGGTGAAAAAAATAAATGAAATTCTTCTTTGAATAAAAAAGCCCCGCAGAAAAAAAACTGCAAGGCTTTAGAGAAAATTTCTCTATGCAAATAATGCTATTCTCTGATCACAACTTTTCTATGTTCCCCTTGCTCGTTGGTGATCTTCAAAATGTAATAACCGGAAGCAAGTTTGCCCAGGTCAAGTTGCCTTGTAATAATTCCTTCCGGTAAATTTTCTGTTTGCGAGAGGAGCACTCTGCCCTGCACATCCAGAATTTGCCATTCATTCTTTCCATCAGAAGAATTATACCATGTCAGGTTAATAAAGTGATCGGCGGGATTCGGATATACGAAAATTTCATCAGCCGACGTGAGTCCATTCTCTTCTAACTCTTGTTTTACATTGCTACCACAGCCAATCACCGCCTGATTGCAGTTCAACATAGTCTGGAAGTTGTAGTTCTTCCATTTGATTTGTGTAATCGCACAATTTTGATACGTGAAGGGTTGTGGAAAGGGCGGATTGACATTTTGCGCCGCAGTAGACGGAGGATCGGCAGGGCAGTAATTAGTGCATGCAGCCCCATTGAAATATGTTTTCATTATGTGTGAGTCACTAAAAGTGAGAGCGGTGTTCGTAACAGAAGAAAAAAGTGCAACCCCTGGTTTTGCGAAGGTGTTATCAGCAAAATCAATTCCGTACCCGTAGTCAAATTTCTGCAGAATGTATGTATATGAATTTATGCCCACTCCTAAATTGTTCGTCTTATACATAACCTGATAAATACCTGTCGGATCATACTTAGGACCAAATAAATAATATTCTGCCAGTTGTGCGGTATTTTTTCTTTCGATAAGGTCATAACATTTGCTCTCGTAGGCGGCACCGGCGGCTTGCACCTGGAGTATATTTTGAAAAAGAATAGCTCCGGCAGGAGAAATTTTAACCAGCAGCATATCGTAAAATGAAACCCCCGCAGGATTGTAATTAGTAAAGCCTCCAACGATGATATTGCCATCTGACGTCCATCGTACTGCCTGAAATTCATCATCAGGAGCAAGATGATATAATAATGCACCGACAAAGCCACCTCCTGAATTAAGCTTGAACGATAATCCATCTGCGCCATTCGCTCCTGTGAAATCTTTCAGATATCCAACCACATAAATATCACCCGTAGCCGGGTCTTCAGCCAACTGCCTCGCAACATTATTTGCAGTCGGCAAATTGCCGGTAACAGTCGGATCAAAATTGTAAGTGGAGCACCAGATAATATTTCCCAGGTTGTCAAGGCGTGCAACAAAACAATTGGTATAAGGAATTGCCCCCGGGGGGAAATAAGTCGCTTCTCCACAAACGATCCAGGAATTCGCGACAAACGATGACTTGCGAATACACCATGCTACATCGTAAGTATTTCCGAAATCAATGCGAAATGCTGATGTTACCACTCCGGCTGTTGAAAGAACGGTGTACAAGGCATCACTGCCGCCGGGAACAGTAGCACCGGTGATGGTATTGTCACCAACAGCGCCAACTGCAATGTATCCACCCGTTCCTGCACCATCATCAACCTCTGCAATGGAATTGCCTGCGGCATTATACTGCTTGTTGTTCACAAAATCTCTGAATTCAATGCCACGATTGCTATTTACCGTGGCGCCAGATTTATTGACGCGGATGAAGCGAACCCAATCTGCCCGGTTGTAAGGTGAAGCCAATGCTGAATTAAGGCGGGAGACTCCTATGCCGATGTGGAAATAATTAGCCGCCATTCCACCGCCGAAGTTCAGGCGTGATCTTATGCCGCTGTTGAGGACTTCATCACGAAGCCGCGGTGTAGCGTAATCAAAATTGAATATGCGCTGGAAGTATTGAGCCTGAGTCATTGTTGTTGCAAAGAGCATCAGGAATAAAAGTTTTATTTTCATTTGAGAAGATTTTAGTTTGAAAGGGGAAAATCAGAATAGCAAAAAATCTTAAAGTGCAGGAGGGAGCAGCTAAAGCGGCTCCTTGCTAAGGGAAGTGTGCCCTGCCTCCAGCCTGCCACTTAATGCTCGGATTAATACCAGGGAGATTTATCCTTTTAATCATGTGTGTTTACCGGATGAAAAAACTATTGCCGTAATGGAGATATATCCCTTTCAAATATACTATTCAGAATAGGTGCTTGTCAAGCTTTTTATGAAAATAATTTTTAATTCTCAGCCACCGGATAGGCCTTGCAGTGCGGCAACATATTGCTGAATGTAATCACTGAGTTTCTTTCTCCGGTATTGCATAATAAACCTCGGATGTTCCAACGGAATTATTTTTTCGAAGAACTGAATTTCGTTATTGAGTGATTCAACGAACTTTCTGTTTTTATCTGCTCCGATCACAATCAAAGCATCGCCTCTTGCACCGATTTCAATTTGATCTTTAAAAGTTTTATTGATGAACGGTGTCACTGCTTCCTGAAGTCTTTTATCATCGTAGTAATTGTAGTTCAGGCTTCCTTTCATAAAACCAAGAGGGCAAACGGCGCTGATGAAAAAATCGCGGTAGAATTTTTTTACACCACCATATTCTTCAATCATCAGGTAGATAAATTCACTCGACAGTTCTCTCTTGTTGCCAAAATCATTTTCGATGCCGCAAAATTTTCTCAGGGCAACAGGATCGGTGAAAGAAATTCCGGTGAGTCCTCCTCCGAATCTTCCGGGATTAATTCCGAGAATGAAGATTCTTTTCCTGTTATCATTGAAATATTTGGTGAAGAATTGCTTTACACATTTTTTGGTTTCAGGATTTTGGTAGGGATTGAGGACTTCAATGTTGAGTGAAGAAGGAAGGGCAAGGTCGAGTGTATCGAAAAATGAAATTGCCTTATTGGAGAAGATCATTGCTTAGGAGACAATAAGAATCGGAAGTTAAAAGATTCTTAATTTACATTAGAAAAAAAAATAAGCCCTCTCAATAGAGATATGCGTTTCTTTTTTATAGCAATCCTTTTATTTTTATCTAACCGCTCACTTGCTCAGCAAGGGTGTCCCGGTTCATATTGTCTGAATGTCTCGCTTTGTAATTTGAAATGGAAAGTTATGACAGCTATGGATATCGATCCAATAATGAACCTTAATGGCACAATTTCACGAGATACAGTTCGACTAAAACCTATTAATAAAACTCAGGATCACTTCTCCTTAAAATATTCACCACATCTATTTGACCTGGCTTGCTTGCAAATTGAATCATTGGATGATGATAACAAATATCCTGTTCAGGGGTATGATGTTTTTAGAATCTGTCCTCATTGTGATGGTGATTACATGTATAATGAAGGACCTTGTTTGGACACCTCTTTTGCCAAAATATTCAGGTCGGCAGACAAAATCATTTTTTCGAACATCAATTTTATTGATTCAGCAAATAATCTAATAGTTTACCTACCAACTTTTTATTTGGCAATTGAATAAATTCTCAGGGAAGTAATAGAAGCTGATTAGGAACTCTTAAAAACAATATTTATTCTCCCCAATCAGCTTCTCCGCAATCCGTCTCCTCGCATTTTTGCAATTGAATGTTTGTGTTTTGGAAAAGCGCTTTAATCCCATCAGCATCATTTTCATTTCATCACCATCAGCAAAAGATTCGATGGCGTTTCTTCCCGCCACTTCAATACGGTTCATGGCATCATGCAGGTAAACACGAAGCATGTCTTCATGCAATGAAATATCCAATCCGATTTCTTTCATCTTCATTACACGCAGCAAAGCAGATTCACTCAGGTAAATATCAGCGAGCACATCAGCTGCATTCATAATGATCTCCTGTTCCTGTTCCAACTGCATCATGAGCTTTTGTACCGCTGCGCCTGAAATGAGCAGCATTGCTTTCTTCATGTTCTTCAACAGGTTCTTCTCATAAAAATAGTCGCCCTCATCATCTGAAGAGAAATCGGGAACGCTCGTGAGTTCCTTTTGAATTGCCGTTGCCGGCGTCATCAAATCCAGTTTACCTTTTAGTGCGCGCTTCAGCAACATATCAATGGAAAGCAGGCGGTTGATTTCATTGGTGCCTTCGAAAATCCTGTTGATACGCGCATCACGATAAGCACGTGCAGGTATGTACTCCTCTGAATAACCGATGCCACCATGAATCTGCACGCACTCATCTACCACATAATCCACCATCTCTGAGGCAGTGACTTTAAGAATGGCGCATTCAATAGCATACTCTTCTGCCGCGCCCATCAATGCCTCGTGAAATTTTTTGCCCTGATCCAGCAATTCAAGTTTCATGTTTTCAATATCATTCGCCGTGCGGTACAGCACTGTTTCATTCACCCACAAACGAATGGCCTGTTCAGCAAGTTTGTGTTTGATGGCGCCAAAGTTTGCGATGGGCTGTTTGAATTGCTCCCGCTGATTCGCATACTGCACTGAAATGGTACTGAGCATTTTTCCTCCGCCCACAGCAGCAGCGGCCAGGCGATGCCTCCCGATATTAAGTATGTTGAACGCGATCAAATGTCCTTTGCCGATTTCGCCGAGCAAATTTTCCGCAGGCACTTTCGCATCCTGGAAAAAAATCGGGCGTGTAGAGGAACCTTTGATGCCCATCTTCTTTTCTTCTTCACCGCGTGTAACACCGGCTGTGCTTGCTTCTACAATCAAGGCAGAAAATTTTTCGTCAATTTTTGCAAACACGATGAAGATGTCAGCGAAGCCGCCATTGGTGATCCACATCTTTTGTCCGTTGAGTGTGTAGAATTTTTTATCGGCGCTCAGCACGGCGGTTGTTTTTGCTCCGAGTGCATCACTGCCGGAGCCGGGCTCCGTGAGGCAGTACGACGCTTTCAATTCGCCGGTAGCCAGCCGGGGTAAATATTTTTTCTTCTGCTCTTCAGTTCCGAAATACAGAATGGGCAAGGTGCCGATGCCTGTGTGTGCAGAGATGGAAACAGCAACAGAACCACCGGCACCATATCCTTCACTCAAAAAGGTAGTTGTCACATAGTCTCTTCCGAAGCCACCATACTCTTCCGGCAGCGATGCACTCAGAATGCCGAGTTCACCCGCCTTCCTGAGGATCTCAGCAGCAAGCCCGGGTTCTTGTTTTTCAAGGCGATCCATGATGGGGAAAATTTCCTGGTGAATAAAATCAAGTCCCATTTTATAGATCATTTGCTGCTCTTCGGTTTTTTCTTCGGGAATGAAAATATCGGATGGGTGCGTTTCACGAATCAGGAATTCGCCGCCACGGGTGACTTGTTTAGTGAGAGTTTCTGTATTCATGAGAAATAATTTCGAATTTGGATTTACGATTTTCTGCTTCTTGCAGATGATTTTGTTGTTGATGATTTGGGTTCAGAAGTTTTCTTTGTCTTTTTCTGAGAAGGAAGAGGAAATTTTTTCTTTACCAAATTAATGTGCTCATAATGATGATCGCAGTGCCATGCATACATGGCGAGAATGTCAGCGAGGGTAAATGATTGCAGGTGTTCGGGATGAAAAAAAGTTTTTTGAAAATCTTCTTCCTTCATCATGCGCAACATCGCCGTCCATCTTTGGTGCAACCCATCGAGCAGTATGAGTGACGCAGAAGGAGGTAATGATTTTACATCCTCCAGGTCTGCCCACGCTTTTTCATTGTATGGCTTAATCGTGGGTTTGTTTTCAGTGATGGCCAGACGAAAGCGGATGTAAGCATTCATGTGAGAATCGGGAAGGTGATGAATTACCTGCCGGGTGGTCCACCCTCCTGAGCGGTAGGGTGTATCGAGCTGCTCGTCGTTCATTCCTGTCACTAATTTTTTTAATCGGGCAGGAAAGTCCTCGATCTTGCTAATATGGTTTTGTGTTTCTTCCCGGGAGTAATTTTTCCCGTACTCGAAAATTCCAACCGGGTATCGCAGCTTATCAATGTGCGATGGTTCCTCTGTAACTTTTGCTTCTGAATCTGTCATAGCTTTAAGTTTATGATAATAAATTGTTTTGTTGCTCTACTCAACCGCCATCAGGGGTTGCCGAATCCCGATGCATCGGGACGGGACAGGTCAACAGTTGACGGGGTTTTGCTCATGCAATCGCTTCAATTACTCCGGCAATCCCCTGCCCGCCACCAACACATGCAGTAACGATGCCGTACTTCTTATTTCTGCGTTTCAATTCATTGATGATTTGTACAGTTAGTTTTCCTCCTGTGCACCCAAGCGGATGACCGAGTGCGATGGCTCCGCCATTCGGATTTACCAGAGAAGGATCTATTTCCAGAGCGCGAATCACTGCGAGCGATTGTGTTGCAAATGCCTCGTTTAACTCAATCACATCAATATCGCTCAACTTCATGTCCACTTGTTTTAATGCTTTCGGCACCGCTTCAATCGGACCGATGCCCATCAGGCGCGGGTTCACTCCCGCACTTGCGCAACTCACCAAGCGACCGATTGGCTTCAATCCTAACTCATTCATCATCTTTTCACCCATCACAATCACGAACGCTGCTCCGTCAGAAGTCTGAGATGAATTTCCTGCTGTCACTTGTCCGCCAAGCTTAAAGGCAGGCTTCAGCTTTGCCAGTACTTCGAGTGAAGTATCAGCGCGCGGACCTTCATCGGTATCAACAACAAATGATTTTGTTTTTCTTCCCGATAAAAATCGGGATTGCGCTTTGCTCCATTTTCCTTGTTCAAAGTAAACTTCTTCCACATTGATCGGAACAATTTCGTTTTTGAATTTTCCCTGCTGAATGGCAGCGACGGCATTTTGATGCGAGCGAAGGGAAAATGCATCACTGTCTTCACGGGTTACATTGTATTCTTTCGCTACTTCTTCTGCAGTCAATCCCATTCCCAGAAAATATTCCGCATGTTCTTTCGCAACGTTGTAATTGGGAACTGTTTTCCATCCCATCGTTGGAACAAGAGACATGGATTCTGCGCCGCCCGCAATTATGCAGTCTGCCATGCCACTCCTGATTTTTGCTGTCGCCATTGCAATTGCTTCTAATCCTGAGGCACAATAGCGATTGATGGTAACTGCAGGAACACTCATAGGCAATGATTGAATTGCAATCCATCGTGCGATCTGCAAGCCTTGTTCTGCTTCGGGCACAGCATTGCCCACAATGAGATCATCAACACGTTTGGGATCAAGCTCCGGAACCGTTGACAATAATTTTTTGATCACCTGTACAGCAAGATCATCAGGACGAGTGAACCTGAATCCGCCTTTTTTGGATTTTCCAACAGCAGTTCGAAAACCTGCAACAATATATGCTTCACTCATGGTATCGTTTTCACTTTGAAACGGACAAAATTAGGTTTAGTTCCTCAATGCAATTGTTGTTCTTTCTAAGCAAATTCATACTTTCACTTTCTAAAATAAAAACCAATGTCAAAAGTTTCAATCTACCTCAACTTCATGGGTAACACCGAAGAAGCATTCAACTACTACAAATCAGTTTTTAATTCAGAATTTACTGCACCGATCATTCGTATGGGTGACATGCAGGCACCTCCGGGAGCGGAAGCGCCGCAACTTTCGGAAGCCGACAAGAAAAAAGTAATGCACGTGGGCATGCCGATTCTCAATGGCACCATGATCATGGCGACAGACATGCTCGAGAGCATGGGACACAAACTTACCATCGGCAACAACACGACCATCAGTCTTGATCTTGATACGAAAGAAGAAGCTGACCGTTTGTATAAAGCACTTTCCCAGGGAGGAGCTGCGGCTGAATGCATTGCCCCGCATGATGAGCCGTGGGGTTACTGGGGCGTTTGTCTCGACCGTTTCGGAATCCGGTGGATGTTCAATGTGATGACTCAGCAGCAGCAGAGTTGAACAGACGGCTATCGTTTATTTCTCGATCTCAATTTTTTTCACCTCGCTTGTTTCGTCGTGAATCATTTTGAGAAAGTAAGTGCCGGATGATAAAGTGCTGAGATCATATTGAGCGGTAAAGTTTCCTGAAACCAATCCTTCATCAAAGGATAAAACTTCTCTTCCGACGATGTCGGTGAGTTTGATCACTAATGATTGAGGTGAAGTAAACGTGGCGGTGATAGTGACATTGCCGTTATTTGGATTGGGATAGACTGAAAAAATTTTTTCATTTGAAACCGCGGGAAGGCCAAGCGGAATTTCCGGGGATAGCTTCACAACCCAGTAATCATAATTACCGTGATTGCTTGATACATCTCCATTGTTGGATCCAGAAAATCCCGCAACAATATATCCAGCGTCGGCAGTTTGGTCGATAGAATACGCCCATTCATAATCCGTACCTCCCATAGATTTCTCCCATTGAATGCTTCCTGACGTATCTAATTTTACAACCCAGAAATCACCGAGGCCATGATTTAATGAGGCATCTCCATCGCTGGATCCTGACCATCCGGCAACAACGAATCCGCTGTCAGACGTTTGTTGAATAGAATATGCTTCGTCAGTATAGCTTCCTCCCAAAGACTTCTGCCATTCAATGCTTCCTGATGAATCCAGTTTTACAATCCAACAATCGGAGGAGCCATGATTGAATGAAACATCCCCATCGTTGGAAGCGGAAGAGCCCGCAACTATAAATCCTCCCTCGGTGGTTTGCTGTATTGAGTAAGCAGCCTCATTATCACTCCCTCCCAAAGATTTTTGCCATTGCATGTTTCCTAATGAATCCAGTTTTACAATCCAGAAATCACGGAGTCCATGATTGCCAGTTACATCTTCGTCATTAGACCTGGAATATCCGGCAATAATAAATCCACTATCAATGGTTTGCCTGATAGAATAAGGATAATCGTCACTGCTTCCTCCTAAAGATTTCTGCCAGTGAATGTTGGTATCTGAATTCAGCTTCACGATCCAGTAATCTTTATAGCCGTGATTGCCTGAAACATCTCCATCATTGGATTCAGAAAATCCGGCAACAATCAATCCGCCATCGAGTGTTTGCTGAATAGAATTAGCAGCCTCTATATCACTTCCTCCGAAAGACTTCTGCCACTCAATATCACCTGAGGAGTCCAGCTTTACGACCCAATAATCACCACTACCATGATTACCTGAAACATCTCCATTGTTGGACTGGGAATATCCGGCAATAATAAATCCTCCGTCAGTGGTTTGTTGTATTGACTTACCATCGTCATTATCACTTCCACCCAAACATCTTTGCCATATAGTATTTCCGGATGAATCCAGTTTTACTATCCAGTAATCAGTGAGTCCATGATTGCCTGTAACATCACCGTTATCAGACGAAGACCATCCGGCAATAATAAATTCCCCATTAGCGGTTTGCTGAATGGAAAAGGCTTCCTCACCGATGCTTCCTCCCAAAGGCTTTTGCCACTCAATAGAAGGTGCATTTTGCGCCAGGAGTCTAATACAGTAAAAGAGAAGAAGCAGTAAGCAGAGTATTTGTTTCTTCATTGGAATATTTTTTAAGAAGGAAACTTTACTCATTTCTCAATCTCCACTTTTTTCACCTCGCTTGTTCCATCGTGAATCATTTTGAGAAAGTAAGTGCCGGATGATAAAGCGCTGAGATCGTATTGAGCTGTGAAGTTCTGCTGTTGGTGGGATTTGGATAGACTGAAAATTGCGTAGAGTTTAGAAAGCTCTGAAAATCTTCACTGACTGACGAAGATTGCCAGCTATTACAGTTACAATATATAGTCCTACGGACAGATAAGGAATTGTCAACTGGACACGCTTGTTAGTTAATGATTCTGTTTGTTTAGAAGTTGCAATTCTTCTTCCAACAATGTCAAACAATTCAATAGTACTGCTTGATGCTAATGGAAGCGTATAATTAGCAATAAGATTATTCCCATTAAAATATCCGCTTAAAGGAAATTGGTAATTGGAAATTGAAGGAACACCGTATCCAAAATCTTGAAAGAGAAGTCCCTTATCTGTTGCAACCCAGGCCGTCGAATGTTCAAAGTTCGGACTGAACGCTGCATCATTCGCATTGCGAAAATCAATACCGGATACGTTATTAATATTACCGAGATAACTTCCGTCTTGAAAATAAACTAATCCGCCACCCTTTGTTCCAATCCAAGTATCGCCGCCAATGAGAAATGTTCCTGGACCAATGAAGGTAATTGAATCGGATGGTACACCGTTGCCTGTGTTGAAGTACACCCATGTGCTGTCAAGCAACGAATCTGCAACACCGCTGGAGCGTGTCCCGAACAGCATGTAGTCACTCCAATTATAGTACATAGCAACAACATCATTTTCAGGTAAGCCGGAATTTGTCGTATTCAATACTTTCCATGTGCTGTCCGGATAACTAAAAATTCCAACTCCGTTTTGAGTACAAATAAAGTATCCCCAAGGATAAAGATTCTTTCGAAAGATGGAGTTAACATGATTAGAAGGCAATGGTGTATTGGAAGTGTCTAACACCGTCCAATTAAAACTTAAATCCAAAATTGCAACTCCACCATTTGTAGCAATCCAAAAATTATCATAGTTATTCAGGACATAGTTTATAGTGTCATTGGGGAGATCAGAATTTGATTTATCGAAATGAATCATTTTATTACTGTCAGGATAGAATAAATACAATCCTGTACAGGTACCAATTGCCTGAATGTAGGGATAAGAAAATGAATGCGCCAAACAAGTGATCGTATTAGAGTTTAGCATCGAATTCAGTGAATCATAGAAGAAACTTAATGCAAGAGAAGAGAAATAATTTCCAACACCGGCAAAGCCATTATCAGTTCCAATTACGGCATATGCAAGTTCGTTCCATGGATCCCAACCATTGACCGCAAGAATATTTTCTGACGGCAATTGATTAACGAAGATGTCATATTGATTCCAGGCACCAGTTTCAAGTTTGAAAATATTCAAACCCTTGTACCCAAACCATATTCTATCAAAGGAATCAAATAAAATTTCTCCTTGTATATAGTACGGGTCTGAGATTGGAGAAATATATGATGTCCATGTTGTATCGTTGAACACATAGTACAGCCCATTGTATTTTCCAAAGTAATAAAGACGGTTTAATGAATCGAAAGCGATTAGATCACACTCATATTGTAGCGGGGAATTTCCATTATTGAATGTGTCAATTACGCTATTCGAAATTCGAAACAAACCAGCAGAGCCGCATATCCAAATATTATTCTTCTTGTCAACTTTAATTATGGAACCGCTTAATTGATATTTGAGATTGAAATTTCCATCAGTAAAGGAAATAACTTTTCCTGCCCATGTACACAGTAAGAGTGTGTCATTTTGAAACTGTATGCTTGTGAAGTATTCATCATAAGCAAGTTGACTGCAGGAAAAATTAGTCCAAGTACTTCCATCAAACTTACACAATAGCTCTCCGAATGTCATCCAAAGTTGAGATGAAGAATCTTTTACGAGGTTGGAGTGTATTGCATAAGATAGTGATGGTAATCCGGTATTTTGAAAGTTTATCCAAACGCTATCATCGTAAACGATAATTCCTGCACTGTATCCATTGTAGCCATAGTAACCACCAAGTGATTGGTAAGACACTCTTACACTTCCCATTGTATCAATCACAACACCAAATAAGTTAGCGTCGTAAGGAACTGGTAGCTGATAACTGAAGAACATCTGTTCAATTGTTCCTGCAGTATTCATTCTAATGATTGATTGATCTTTTACGATCCATACAGTTGTATCCTGAATCGCAAAAGATTCAATTGAAGTTTGTGATTCATTTTCGGAATCATACCAACTGAATTGCGCAGCTACCCAAGAGGGGATTAAAAACAATAACACGAAGAGGCGAAAGTGATTCACACGGTATAATTCTCAAATGTCAAATCTAATGTTTTCAAATGCTGGCAGGAAATATATTCATTACCTAACAGGATTTCTAAAGAGTATTAATTTCTCAGGGGCTTACCTGTGTTTAAAATTGATTGAATTCTCTCCATAGATTTTTTTGTAGTTATCAAACTTAAAAATGCCTCACGCTCTAAGTCGAGCAGGTATTGTTCGCTTACATATGCAGGCGAAGTGAGATCACCACCACACATTACAAACGCAAGCTTCTCTGCAATCAGGCGGTCATGCTCAGAAGCGTAGTTACCAAACTGCATGGCAACAATGCCTGCATAGAAAGCAGCGAGCGCTCCTCTTCCCAAAACATACACATCATTGCGTTGTACGGGCATCGTGTATCCTTCGCGCACGAGCTGAAGCACTTTTGCTTTTGCATCGGCGATCAGTCTTTTTTCATTCATCGAAATTTCATCAATACCTTTTCGAAGAATGTCCATGTCAAAAGCTTCTGCTGCTGATGTCGCAACCTTTGCAGTGGCGATGCTCATGAAGCGATTCTGTAATTCAGGAAATTCTATTTCACCTTCCTCATAGGAGTCGGAAGCGCGAACGGTCATCTCTTTTGTTCCGCCACCGGCAGGAATAATTCCAATGCCCACTTCAACAAGTCCGATGTAAGTTTCTGCTGCTGATTGAACGCTATCTGCGTGCAATGCAAACTCACAGCCACCACCGAGTGTCAAATGATGTGGTGCCAACACGACCGGAATGGACGAGTAGCGAATGTGCATCGAAGTATTTTGAAATGTTCGGCACGCCATATCCAATTCATCGTAATCCTGTTCAACGGCGAGCATAAGCATCATAGCGAGATTGGCACCCGCTGAGAAATTCTCACCCTGATTTCCTATCACCAATCCTGCAAAATTTTTCTCTGCAATTTCAATTGACTTATTGATTCCTTCTACCACTTCGCCACCGATAGAATTCATTTTTGTTTTCCATTCGAGGTTCAAGACTCCATCGCCGATGTCATACAAATTGCAGCCGCTGTTTTTCCAGACGGTATTTCCGGCAAAATTTTCAAGAATGATGAAGCCATCACTACCGGGAATTTGTTTGTACGCAGAAGATTGCTGATCGTAAAATTTTTTCTTTCCGTTTTCAACGATGTAAAATGACTTGTTTCCTTTGGCAACAAGATCGGAAACCCATTGAGCGATTACGGGCTGAGAGGCAGAACTGTCAGTTCTCAAAAAACCGACAGTTCTAATGAGAGGAATTGTTTCTTCCAAACCCATTGCATCCCATGCAGCAAACGGACCAAGTTCCCATCCGAAGCCCGCATTCAGTGCATCATCCACTCTGTAAATTTCATCGGCGATTTCGGGAATTCTATTTGACACATATTGAAATACGCCGAAGAAAAATTGACGATAGAATTCTCCGGCTTTGTCTTGTCCGCTGATGGCGATTTTCATTTTCTGTTTCAGATCATCAGTCTGTTTCAGCGCATCGAGTGTTGCAAACTTTGGTTTCGGTTTTAGAGTGTACTCAAGTGTTTTAAGGTCGAGTGAAGGAAAAACAGTTTTGCCTCCCGATCCATCGGGATTTTTCTCTTTCTTATAAAATCCCTGGCCGGTTTTATCACCGAGCCAATTGTTTTTCACCATCTGATCAAGCCATGCAGGAATTTTAAAAAGCCCGCGGGCTTCATCATTGGGACAAGAAGCGTAAACAAATTGTGCCACTTTCACCAATGTATCCAGCCCAATTACGTCAGCCGTTCTGAAGGTGGCCGACTTTGGTCTTCCGATGGCGGGACCGGTGAGGGCATCAATTTCATCAACATTCAACTCCAGTTTTTCTGCGAGATGAAAAATTTGCATCACTGCATACACTCCAACCCTATTCGCAATGAAGGCGGGAGTGTCTTTACACAGGACAGTTGCCTTTCCCAAAAACAAATCCCCATATTTAAGAAGAAAGTCAATGACTTCCTGCGAAGTTTTTTCAGTAGGAATTATTTCCAGCAAACGCAGGTAACGCGGCGGATTGAAGAAGTGTGTTCCGCAAAAATGTTTTTGAAAATCTTCGCTTCTCCCTTCCATCATCAGGTGAATGGGAATAGAAGACGTGTTGGAAGAAATGATGGTTCCCTTTGTTCTGAATTTTTCTGCCTCATCAAAAATTTTTTTCTTGACATCAAGATTTTCTACCACCACTTCTATCACCCAATCGCAACCTGCGATGTCTTTCAAGTTGTCAGAAAAATTTCCGGTGGTGATGCGGCTTGCAAAGGATTGTTTGTAAATGGGAGATGGATTTGATCTCAATGCAGATTGCAGGGAAGAATTGACGATGCGATTCTTCACCAGAGGATGATCAAGAGAAAGGTTTTTCTTTTTCTCTTCCTCATTCAATTCCCCGGGAGCAATGTCAAGCAGCAATACAGGGACGCCGATGTTTGCGAAATGGCAGGCGATCCTGCTTCCCATTACGCCGCTACCGAGCACAGCGACTTTTGTAATCTTTCGGTTAGACATACAACTGCAAAAATGAAGAATATGAAGTTATGAATTCGGATTTGCGAAAAGAAAGTGAGAAAAGATTTTCCAAATGATAACCTAATTAATATTTCAGGCTATTGTGGTGAGTCAATAGAGTTTATACGCCTCTGAAATCAGACCTGATTCAGAACATCTTCCGGCTTGAAAAGTTATTTCCATCATCCCACAGCAAATGGCCGGGATGTGACTGAATTCAAGCGACAACATGATCATGCACGTGAAAGGGGAAGCCAAAGGCATACCTGCTTTTCTTAACTGATTCTTACTAATAGGAAAAGAGACTGATTGTTTAATGTATGTTCGCTGCTGTCATATCTTCCTGCGGGATAATTCTTTAAGAACCAAGCACACTCAAAAAGATCATTCCTCATATTGAGCTTTTCTTACTTAACCAGACCCCTTAACTGACCATAAAAATTTACACACACGCTATGAAAAAATCACTACTTGTTTTAATCACTATAGCTTTATCATATAACTTCTCAACTGCTCAAACTCCGGGCAATGCCTTGCACTTCGACGGGGTGAATGATGCAGTGGAACACGTCGGCTACGTGATTCCTGTGAGTAACAGCGAATACACGGTTTCTGTATGGGCAAAGCAGGATGCCTTTAACTCAGGCATATTAAAAAACATAGTTGCACAGGGAAGACATTTCTATATCGGACAGTACTATGATAATATCCTGAGGGTGGGTGATAACTGGTATGGCACCGGCTTCGCTTGGCCCACCGATAATAACTGGCATAACTACGCTGTCGTAAGAACTACCAGCAACACCTATTTGTATTTTGATGGTGCCCTTGTAGCCACCGCCGGCTTTGCTATTCCTACACCTGATGAGTCAGTCGGTGAACCGGCTTCACAGAACTTCTACATTGGATCACAGTGGTCCGGACCGGGAAACGAATCATTCAACGGATCAATAGATGAATTAAGAGTCTGGAACTATGCCTTATCATTATCTGAAATTCAGAGTAACCTGTATTGCGAAGTGAGCTCCGGTACAGGTTTAGAAGCAGCTTACCATTTTAACCAGGGAATTGCAGGGGACGATAATACAGGCGTAAACACTTTAACTGATGCAAGCGGAAATAACCGGACAGGTACCTTAATAAATTTTGCACTCAACGGATCAACTTCAAACTGGATTAGCCCGGGAGCGGTTGACCCCTTGACTATAACTTGTCCCGCAGATATTAATCTTTGCCAAAACTCGCCGGGCGGTTATTCCAATTACCTGTTTACCGCTCAATCTATTTCATCACCGGTAACATTAAACTATGCTGACCGGCAGATTACTTATACGGGTGTTTCAATAAATGGAGGTGGAAACTCAGCTACCGTTGCACCAGGTTCATCCGTAAGTTTAGCATACAGTCTTAGTGTTTACTTCAATTACGGTACGGGGTATTGTCCGGGATGCATTGTTCAATCTTCAATTGGGATTGGTTCAACGTTTCAAACGTTGCAATGCGAATCAAGTATTTATAGCGGATATACGGCTTCATATACGCATGGAAATTTTACAGCACCGTCTGTTCCCGGAATTTATTATCTCACTCAGGAAGGATCACTGGATTATTATTGCCAGGAATTCAAGTTCATCAATAAGCCGGGCTCTGCCATAGGAGTTTTGACTGTGGGTACCCCGGATGCTTCTGCATCCGGTGGCTGTGGTAATGTCCTTATTACCAAAAATGCTCCAAGTACTTTTCCGGTTGGAACCACTGATGTGACCTGGACGGCAACAGATGATCAAAATAATATCTCCCAATGCGTTCAGCACGTTACTGTTGATCCAGCAACTGTGTATTATCGCGACCGTGATGCAGATGGACATGGTAACGCATATTATCCGGTGTATGCTTGTTCCCAACCGACCGGATTTATTTTAGATCATACCGATTGCAATGATTACAGTGCGGGGGTTTACGATGGAAATGGATGCTTCTTCGGTTTCGGCGCTGCGCTCCATTTTGATGGAGTAGATGATCAAATCACTTTTTCAAGTTTCCCTGCATATACAAGCAGCTCTCTTACCATCGAAGCATGGATCAATGCTTCAAGTTCTGCCTTGGGAGAAGATCGTGATATTGTGAGCTGGGAAGGTTCGGATAAAAGCATTGAATTCAGATTACGTCCTGAAGGTCATCTCCAGTTCTTAGTTTACGATGGTAATGATGTGCAGGTTGTAGAAGGTTCTTCGAATCTTGATAATGATGCATGGACGCATGTGGCAGTGGTGAAAAATGGAAACAATGTGACGCTTTATGTTAACGGAAATGTAGAAGCAACAGGTACCATTACTATTTCGTTTACTCCCGATCAGTTTTATATCGGACGCGGTGGCTTCACGAAATACTTCCTGGGTTATATTGATGAAGTTCGGGTTTGGCATTCGGTCCGAAGCGAGGCAGCAATTCAAGCTAACATGAATTGCGAAATTGAGGGGGCAGCAACCAATCTTGATGCAAACTTCCACTTTAATCAAGGAATCACCACCGCAGATAATTCAACTGAAACTTCATTGACCGATGACTCTGGGAATGGAAATAATGGTACTCTGACAAACTTTGCATTGAATGGTTACTATTCAAATTGGTCAGCTCCGGGAGGAGTTAATAGCGGAGAAACCTGTACTGCTGCTTCTGCAGGTGCTGCGCTAAACTTCGATGGTGTTAATGATTATGTTGAAATGGCAGACTTCGATCTCGGCGCTTCCGATTTTACCATTGAAGCATGGGTGAATCCAAATGTAGATGATGGGTACATTATTACCAATAGAACAATAGAGGGAGGTGGTGATGGCAACTGGTGGAATATTCAACTTCAAACGAACGGCCATATGGCTTTTGAAATGGGAGCAGATGGTTCTACAGGTTATTTATATACAGAAGGCAATGCTACAATTCCTCTGAATCAATGGACACATCTTGCTGTGGTAAGAGCGGGAACTACTATTAACTTCTATGTGAATGGAAGCCTTGATAAAACCTTTAATGATTCATTTATAAGAAATCTTACGACAGGTACTCTTGGAAGATTAGGTGGTTGGCCAGACTTTAATCTGGATTGGTTTAATGGATCCATGGATGAAGTTCGGGTGTGGAATGTGGCAAGAACTCAAGCAGAAATTGCCAATTCTATGAATTGCGAGCTTCCGGTTCCGAACTATCCGAATCTTACACGGATGTATCCTTTCAATGAGGGAACTGACGGTGGTAACAATACTGAAACTTCTCTGTTCGATGAAAGCGGAACAAGCAACAGCGGAACACTAATCAATTTTGCCCTGAATGGTAATACATCAAATTGGGTTTATCCCGGTGGAGTTGTTACAGGAACTTCTTGCCCTCAATTTTCACCTGCTGCTGCTTTGGATTTTGATGGCACGGATGATAGAATACCCGTTAACAACGGACTTAATCTTGCAGGACCTTTTACAATTGAAGCATGGCTGAAGCCTGCTTCTAAGACCGACTTTTCAACCATACTAAGCAATAAATTCGGCGGTCTTGGCAACCCCGGATTCACCTTTGCAATTAATAACTTCCAGCAGAACGATGCTAAGCTTATTCTTGAAACACAAAACAACACCATCTCTACGGTTTCAAGTGTTATCACCTGGGATGCATGGCAACATGTAGCTGTTACCTATGATGGAAGTATTGTAAAGATGTATGTGAATGGAAATGAAGTTTCACTTGATAATCCTTCAGCAATCAGTCTTACCGCATCACCGAATCAAACCGTCATTGGTGACTTTTACTATTATCCATCCACGGGAAAATATTATGGTACCATGGATGAGTTGCGCGTGTGGAATGTTGCCCGTACGCAAGCGAACATTCAGGCAAGTATGAATTGTGAAGTTACTGCTCAGACGGGATTGGCTGCTGCTTATCATTTCAACCAGGGTTATGATGGAGGGGACAATAGCAGTGAAATTACATTGACAGACGCAAGTGTAAATGGCAGCGATGGAACATTAAACAACTTTGCGCTTACTGGTCCAACATCAAATTGGATTGCTCCCGGTGGAGTTGTTTCAGGTGTGAGTTGTTCTGTGTGCAGCATCTCATTAGTTGCAAACGATACTACTTTCTGTCTTGACAACGGCGACTACATCTTCAAATTAATTACCGTTGGTGGTACTGCTCCTTATACTTATTCTGGTGATGACACATTAAACACTTCTCCCGGTCTTCACAATTTTACCGTAACAGACGCAGCAGGATGTATAGCCAATGCGAGCGCAACGGTGGATACGGCTTCAGGATGCATACTCGCAGGCACAGGAGAATGGACTGGTAAAGTTGATTCCATCATTGGACCCGCGCTTACTTATCTCGCAACCATTGATTCATTGGCGGCTGATACGTTCCAGCAAATCATTGCTTCAGTTAACGCTGACAGTTTGGTGTTCCAATTCAACACCGACACTTCGAAAGTTCTCATTGATGTAATCGTAAAAGATTTTCCGGGGAATCTCTATGCAGTAAAAGCATTCCTGCAAACCCCTGCTTACGGAATGACTTACTTCTATGATAACGGTGATACCACCCTCACCGTCACAGGATTTTATCCTATCGGGCATCTCTTTCTTCTCAATACACGAAAGGATAGAATCAATTTCGTGCGAACAAACAACCGACCGATCACCAGCTCGGGACTGATCTATTCACAAGGTGATAAGGCGATGAAGGCCGATTCTGCGAGAGTATTGTTTGGATTAGATGGCAGTGGAATCAAAGTGGGAATATTATCTGATAGCTACAATACCCAACCCGGAAATCCTGCAGCAACTGATTTAGGAAATAAAGATTTACCCGGTGTAACTAATGACATAAATGGAATTTCTCCTCAGATAAAATTAGAATATCCATTTGGTCGCGGCGTGGATGAAGGGCGTGCCATGATGCAGATCGTTCATGATGTGGCGCCGAAAGCAGAATTGGAATTCCGGACAGGATTTATTTCTCCGGGAGATTTTGCAGATGGCATAAAGGAAATGGCACAAGATGATTCCTGCAATGTGATCGTAGATGATGTCACGTTCGTTACCGAACCATTCTTCCAGGATGGCGTCGTGAGCAAGGCAGTTGATTTTGTGAAAGACCTCGGAGTAGCATACTTCACTTCAGCGGGAAACTTCGGTAACATCTCTTATGAATCCTATTTCAATCCAAAAACTCTTTCGGGATTTGCAGGACGGGTACATGACTTCTCCGGCAACGGCGACTACTTTCAGCACGTAACTCTCAAAGCAGGTTCATACACTTTGGTGCTGCAGTGGGATGATCCTTTCTATTCCCTCGGTCAATTGCCGGGTGCCAAAAATGATTTTGATATTTACCTGACTGATGATGCACACACAACTTTTTACGGGCTAAACAGAAAGAACACTTTCGGCGATCCAATTGAAGTGCTTCCATTTGTGGTGAAGGCAACTACTTCTGCAAACATTTTGATCGTACGTTCCTCATCGCTTGATACTATCACTCCCGTGAAGATTAAGTACATCGTCTTCAGAGGTGACATGATCATTGATGAGTATCAAAGTGGTCAAACAACAATTATCGGACAAGCGAATGCAGAGGGAGCAATGACAGTAGGTGCTTCACGCTACACAAAGACTCCTGTGTATGGAGTGAACCCGGCAGTAGTTGAACCTTATTCTTCAGTTGGTGGAACGGCGGTAAAAGGCGTAGTTAGACAGAAACCGGATTTCTGTGCACCCGATGGTGGAAACACTTCAGTGAATTTCCGTTCGAAAGATCTGGAATTGGATAATCTCTATAACTTCTATGGAACTTCTGCTGCGGCACCTCATGCTGCCGGCGCTGCCGCTCTTATTCTTCAGGCAAAGAAGAAATTCTTTTCTGTAAATATGCTGCCCGATGATTTAAGAAGTCTGATGCAATCAACATCGATTGATATGGACATTCCGGGATTTGATTATAGAACCGGCTTTGGATTGATACAGCCAAGTGATGCTATTAAAACTTTTGCGACACCGATTCCAACACTTATCACGCTTTCATATGATAGCGTGATGCAAACTCCCGGTTCTACTCCGGTTGACATCACGCTGGCAGGAAATAATTTCAGTGATAATGCAGAGATAACTTTTAACGGAAATATACTTGCTACCACTAACAATGCTGATGGTTCACTCTCCGCAACGGTTCCCACTTTCAGCGGCAATCCTTCCATAGTTGTTCATAATCCTCCGACAGTTCCGAACTTTAACGATGGTGGATTCTCAAATCCGCTTTACTTCAATTCCACAACTAAAGCAGAAGTTGTGGTGACTGCATATAATGCATTCAAGAAATACGGAGAAGACATTCCTGTATTCTCTGCCACCGTAACGGTGAACGGACAATCACTGGCTTCTTCAGGGCTAACCATGTCTGATATCGGTTTGGATGATTTACAATTGACCACACTTGCGAACCCACTCAGTGATGTGGGCAACTATCAGATAACGGCTTCAATGCCTGCGCTCGATTTACTCAACAGTGCAGATGCTTATTTGTTCGATCACTACAACTACACGTTTGTTCCGGGAGTACTCTTCATTTCCAGAATGCCGATTGTTGTTATTCCGCGGGATACCACCATCACTTATGGCACTCCGTTATATGGTCTTGAAATGAACTTCAATTATGATTTTGATCATTCGAATTTCTCTACTGCAACATTGAATGATTTCATGCAGGAAATCTGGGGAAATCATTATTCATTCATGAGTGATCAAATTGCATTTGTGGATGGAAAAGATAATACGGGCGGAAGAACTGTCGCAAACGAGGATTTCTTTAATGTAGGAATGATGGCAAGCGGAGGTTCACTCGCAAATCCGAAAGTGGTCACCAATCCAAAAGTGGTCACCAATCCTAAAGTCGTTACGAACCCCCGGGTTGTTACCAATCCCAAAGTGGTAACAAACCCGAAGGTGGTAACCAATCCAAAAGTGGTAACGAATCCCAAGGTTGTGACCAATCCCAAGGTTGTTACCAATCCAAAAGTGGTCACTAACAATATTTATGTTGGAACTGAAATCGTTGGTCAGGAATCACATATCGTACTCGATACAACCATCGTGATGGTAACAGAAACCATTATGGATACTTCAATCATTTATGTGACTGAAACCATCATGGATACCACCATTGAATATGATTCAGTTGGATTTGTGATTGATACGACTATTGGTTACGATACACTTTCTGTAACCATTGACACAACTTACTATGTTGACCTTTCAGCACGATCAGTGATCAACTTCACTAATGACTCATCGAATACCACTTTGGAATTTGTCGATGGAAATAAAGAACGGGGATTGTTCAATGCTCAAGCCGTTTATGATGGCGGTGCAATAGCAAATCCGAAAGTGGTTACGAATCCAAAGGTTGTGACGAATCCTAAAGTCGTAACAAATCCTAAAGTCGTTACGAACCCGCGTGTGGTAACGAATCCTAAAGTTGTAACGAATCCTAAAGTAGTTACTAATGCTTTTGCAGTCGTGAATTCTCAAACAGTGAATGACACCAGCAACTCAAGTGTTGCCATTATCATTGACAGTACTGACGTGTACAAGCAGGGAGAAGATTCACTCACCAGCTTACTTACCATTAATACCATAACAGGGTATACTGTCGGTGATTGGTTAATTATTCCTGCAGCACTGATGTCAGACAATTATGAAGTGAGCTACAACAACGGTCATCTTCACATTATTCCCGCTGATCTTACACTGAATGCAAACAACATTGATTTGTCTTGCATGAACAGTATTCCTGATTACACTGCAACGCTTACTGGTTTGCAATACGATGATGATGTGGATGACGCATTGACTGCTTATCCTTCATATTCGTTGACTGACTCAGATGGTGTTCCTATAACCGGAACTCCGGAGACAGGCGCTTATCAAATTGTCCCTGCCGGTGCTCAGTTGAACCAACCGGCTAATTACAACCTGTCGTACAACAATGGATTGCTCTCTGTTCCTTCACCAATTATTGTTTCACCGGTGGTAACTCAACCGAAATGCCACGGCGGACTTGGTCATGTTTCATTGTTTGCTGATGGTGGAAAGGGAGCAATCACATTTAGCGGAGATGATACATCCAATCTTGTTCCCGGAACTTATCACTATATCGCTACTGATTCAAATGGATGCGTTGGAACGGCAGATGTAACGATCGTTAATGCCCCTGCGATTACAATTAGTACAGCGGTTACTCAACCTTTTTGTTTTGATGGAAAAGGAAGTGTTGGTCTTTCTGCAACCGGAGGAACCGGAATACTTACTTTCTTCAACGGGACACCGACCGAAGATTTGAATCCCGGCGCTTATACCTATGAAGTGTTTGATTCAAATTCTTGTGTTGCTTCAACTACTGTGACAATTAATCATGGACCATCTTCCATTGCAATGACGGCTTTGATATCTCAGCCGGTTTGCTTCGGTGAGTTAGGAAGTGTGCAATTGTCGGCTGTAGGAGGTACCGGAGCAATTTCATTCAGTGGTGCTTTGCTTAATAATCTTGTTGCCGGTGATTACATCTATATAGCAACTGATCATAATGGCTGTTCATTAAATGATACAGTTACCATTAATTCCGCGCCACCACAAGTTTCAGTAGCCATAGCAGGAAATAATTCAATCTGCAGCGGGTCAACTGCAACTTTTGATGCAGGTGCAGGATACTCAAGTTATTCATGGTCAACAGGAACAAGCACACAAACAATTGCGGTTAATGGGGCCGGAACTTATACTGTTACAGTGACTAATTCGAGTGGATGCACAGGAACAGCAAGCATTACAGTGAATGACCTTGTTGGCAATCCTCTTACTCATAATCCATCTACTAACTTTAATGCATCATCAAATCCCGGAACTTCAACTTCGATGTGGCTAAATGTTCATACCAAGCTTAATAATTCAACTGCTTTAGGAAACAATGGCGATTTCATAATGATAGTTAACGGAACAATTTCGTTAAACAATATTTCTTCAAACCCAGCAGTAACCAACGTAGCAATTCCAAAAGGAAAAATCATTGCAGACAACACGGTATCATCACCCACTACTTCTTATGATGGAGCTAATAATATTTGGATAACCAGGGTGCCGCCCGGATATGTTTCCAATGACATCTTTATTAGCGCAGCAATCATTAATTCGTCCAATGGGTTTACTGTGAGTTCAGGAAAATCTTCTTCAGTAACGGCGTCATGGGAGACCAACAAATTGAGTGGATTTAGTTCGTCATGGTTTTATGGAATTTCATGCTATCAACCTCAATTTAATTACAGCAATGTTTCTTCTGCAGGTCAGGTTGCATCTATCAGCGGTGGAATTCATGCGGGCACTCCTATACCTGAAGAAGGAAATTTGGTTGCCGGAGGATCTGGCGGTGGTGGAAGTAATTATACCGGAGGATATAGTTCCACAGACAATTTCTCTTTGAGTGTAATTCCTGTTGCTACAGCATCAAGCAACAGTCCTGTTTGTGCAGGCACCACATTGAATCTTTCATCAAGTGGAGGAAGCTCCTATGGATGGACCGGTCCGAACGGATTTATTTCGACACAACAGAATCCAAGTATCAGCAACGTTACAACCTCAGGGGGCGGAACTTACACGGTAACTGTATCCAACTCGAACGGCTGTACTGCTACTGCTGCTACTTCAGTGACGGTAAACGCGAAGCCCGCAGCAACTGCTTCAAGCAATACGCCGGTATGTGCGGGCAGCACATTAAATCTGACATCGGGTGGAGGCAGTTCATATTCATGGATAGGTCCGAACGGATTTAGTTCGACACAACAGAATCCGAACATCAGCAACGTTACAACCTCAGCGGGCGGAACCTACACGGTAACAGTATCCAACTCGAACGGCTGCACTTCTACTGCTACTGCCTCAGTTACAGTAAACGCGAAACCAACAGCAACTGCTTCCAGTAATAGTCCTGTTTGTGCAGGCGCCACATTCAACCTTTCATCAAGTGGAGGAAGCTCCTATTCATGGACGGGACCCAGCGGATTTTCTTCAACACTACAAAATCCTTCAAGGTCTAACGCCTCATCTTCTTTCAGTGGTACCTATACGGTGACTGTATCCAACTCGAATGGCTGCACTGCTACTGCTACTACTTCAGTTACAGTAAATGCGAAACCAACAGCAACCGCTAACAGCAATACACCAGTATGCATTGGACATACTATCACCCTTACCTCAACCGGCGGCGGTACTTATTCCTGGACGGGCCCAAGCGGATTTTCTTCAACACTGCAAAACTCCTCAAGGTCTAATGCCTCATCTTCTTATAGTGGTGCTTATACCGTGACTGTTACCAATTCTAATGCATGCACAGCTACTGCTTCTGTGACGGTGAGTGTGACTAATTCAGGTGGCTGTCATAAGGATGGACAAACTATTTCTTCTGAAGATGCGAACCTGCACATTTATCCTAACCCGAACAATGGTGTCTTTGTTGTCGAGATGACCTTTGTTGACGCTGTTACTACTCCTGTGGAAATTGAGATAACAAATATGCTCGGTCAATCTATTTACCTGAACCGCACTGCTGCCATTGAAGGCATCTTAGAGCTGGAAATAAAATTCGACCAAAGGATCCCTTCAGGAACATATTTACTCCACGTTATTGGAGCAGACCAGGAGTTCAGCCGGCAGATTATTTATCAAAGAGAGTAATGATCAATGTGCATGGAGGCTGCTTCCATTCCGGAAGCGGCCTCACACGAACCTCTAAAGACACTTTTCTTCGTTTTGAAAATTCCCCCTGAATGTCATTTCGAATTCAATTACTTCTTTCCCTGTTGATTTTGATTTCATCAACTTGTTTTTCTCAGAGCAATGAAATTGATAGTCTTGTAAATCTTGCTCAATCATCACCGGATGACACAGGAAAAGTGAACATACTAAATCTTATCAGCAAGAAATATTTTAATTCCGATCCTGATAAAACCATCACGTATGGTGAGCAGGCTGCAGAGCTTGCGACTAAATTAAATTTCAAATCCGGCTTAGCACTTGCCAATAAGAATATCGGCATAGGACATTTTTTTAAAGGAAATTATATTGAGGCACTGAAGTTCTATGAATTATCGCTTGATGCTTATCAGTCACTCGGCAATAAAAAAGGCGTTGCGAATATTTATTCCAACATGGGCAATGTCTATTATAATCAGGGTGCAGATGAAAAGGCGCTGGAGTTATATCTGAATTCATTAAAGTTTTCAGAAGAAATAAAAGACACTCTTAGAATGGTAACTGCCTTCATAAATATTGGTGCCATTTATGGAAAAAAGAAACAGACGTATGATAAAGCAATATCCTTCTATCGTTCTGCATATCCTTTAAGCATTGGCTTAAAGGATAATGTCACAATAGTGATTACAGCAGTTAATCTTGGTGAAGTGTACATGCTCCGGAATGAGTTTGATTCAGCTTTACACTATTACAACATCTCGCTTAATGCTGTTGAAGGAACTGAAGATGCACTTTATACAATGAATGATATCGGTTCACTTTATATGATGAAGAAAGAATATGACAAGGCTATTGAAATTCAACAACGGGCAATCGAACTTGCAAAAAAAATAGATTTAAAAAATGATTTATCTATTTCGATGGTAGGTCTCGGAAAATCTTATCAGGCAAAAGGGGAATTGAAAAATGCAATGCAAACATTTAGAGAAGCAGAGGGTATCGCCACGGAATTAAATTCGAAGTATACTTTACGGGATGTTTACCAGGGACTTTCAGAAGTCTACACCGATCTGAAAGATTTTTCGAATGCTCTAAGATATCAATCGTTACTTATTGGTATAAAAGATTCAATTTACGATTTAGAGTCTGATAAGAAACTCGGGACCCTCCAGTTCGCTTTTGACCTGGAGAAAAAAGAATCGCAAATTAACCTGCTGACAAAGGACCAGGAGATAAAAGCGAAAGAGATCAGTCGTCAAAAATTAGTGCGAAACGGTTTTATCGGTGGTTTCTCAATCGTCCTGGTTTTTGCGGGAATATTTTTACTTCAGCGGAACACCATCAGCAAAGCTAAAAAGAGAAGCGATGAATTGCTGCTTAACATTCTTCCTGAAGAAGTAGCCGAAGAACTGAAAGCAAAAGGAAGTGCCGATGCAAAACAGTTTGATGACGCAACGGTTATGTTCACCGACTTCAAAGGCTTTACACAGATTTCAGAAAAGCTCTCTCCGTCAGAATTAGTTGTAGAAATTCACACGTGCTTCAAGGCATTCGATGACATCATTGGCAAACACAACATCGAAAAAATAAAAACCATTGGTGACGCTTACATGTGTGCAGGAGGTTTGCCCGTTCCCAATACCACCAATGCAATAGATGTAGTAAATGCTGCAATCGAAATTCAGCAATTCATGCAAAAGCACATGCAGCAAAGAATAAGTGAAAGTAAGGACCCATTTGAAATAAGGATAGGAATTCATACCGGTCCTGTTGTAGCAGGAATTGTCGGAGTTAAAAAGTTTGCTTACGACATCTGGGGCGATACCGTAAACATTGCATCACGAATGGAAAGCAGTGGAGAAGCCGGAAGAGTAAATATCAGCGGAGCAACTTATGAATTAGTGAAAGACAAATTCACCTGCATATACCGCGGGAAAATTCAAGCAAAGAATAAGGGTGAGATTGATATGTATTTTGTTGAGCGACCAAATTGAAATAGACGAAACGCAAAATCCCGTCCCGACCAATCGGGATCGTCGGGGTGGAAGGATAAATTACGTCCCTTCGCAGTTCTCACTTCTCGCAACTATGTTTCATAACCAAATCCTGCCTGAGTTTCTCTCTCATCAAAAATTTTCTAACAACACTCACGCAATCACAAACAGCGATTCCTTTCATGTTGTCAGAAAAAATCCCGGTGGTAATGCGGCTTGCAGAGGATTGATTGCAGACAGGAGATGGACTTGCCTTTAGTGTTGACTGCGGTGCTTGATTCGTTGAAACATAGAACTGCAAAAATCTAAATTCCATTCTCTTCTCCTGAAAGAAAGAATTGATACAAATGAGTCCTGATGTTTTTGGGAAAATACCGCATGATTGAATTCGCATTTATCGTCTAAAGTATTTCCTGAAAAATTGTTTTGCCTTGTTACATTCGTTGTCCCGTTTCCAACCATCCATCTAAACATTTTATCATGAAAAGATTTATTCACTCCACAGCCTTTGCACTATCTTTTTTACTGGCTTCTTCAAATTGCTATGCCACTCACGCTGCGGGCATGGATTTAATCTATACCTGCCTCGGCAACAACAGCTACCATTTTGTGTGTACATTTTACAGAGACTGTCACGGTATTAATGCGCCCGACTCAGTAATTCTCGACATCTCTTCTACCTGCGGATTCAATGACTCTTACATCATGGACATGTCTTTTTCCACTGAGGGCTCTGATACAATTTCTTACCTCGCAGGCTTATGCCCGAGTGCATCGAGCGAGTGTGTAGGCGGCACGTCTCCGGGTTATGAGCAATACATTTATGAAATCACTGTAACCCTCAATCAGTCTTGTGCAGACTATACTTGCGGAGTTGGTGTTCCAAACCGGAATGCAGCAATATCTAACCTGAACAATCCGGAAAACTATCAACTCTATGTTGAATGCCACCTTGACAATACGAATGGGCTGTGCAACAACTCCCCGGTGTTTACAAATATTCCTCTGGCGTATGGCTGCATTGATCAATACTGGACGTACAATCACGGGGCGTATGATCCGGATGGTGATTCACTCGCTTACACCCTGGTGCATCCGCTTGGCGGGCCGGGACAGAATATTCCCTATGCTTTCGGTTTTGGTTATTCACCCACGTATCCCTTTTCAACCACCACCGGTACATTTGATTTCAGTCCCGTAACAGGGCAAATGGGTGCTACTGCATCTTCACTTCAAATTGTGGTAATATCAGTGGTAGTAACTGAATTCAGGAATGGAGTAGAGATCGGCAGCAGCCAGCGTGATTTACAAGTGGTGTTTCAGGAATGCACTGATAATGTTCCTTCCATTCCCTTCGGCATTTTCGGAGTCTACGGTGGAACAGCTATTGATAGCAGCAAGGTAACGGTGTGCCCCGGTAATCTTCTTCAATTTAGTATTGTCGGTTCTGATTTTGATGCAGGTCAGGTACTCACTTTCACCTCCAACCTTGCCCAGGTTATTCCTGCGGCAACATTTACTACCATCGGCACCAATCCCATTCTCGGATCCTTCACATGGCAAACGACACCGGGTGATACCGGAACTTATCTGTTCACCCTTACCGTCACAGATAATGCGTGCCCGATATCAGGGCAAGGGGTTTATTCGTATACCATCATTGTTGAACCGTTACCGGTTGATGCAGGGCTTGATACGGTGCTATGTGTGAACAGCGCCACTGTGCAATTGCATGCCACAGGGACCGCTCCATTTTTATGGAGCAACGGACAATATCTCAGTGACTCGACCAGTCAGGACCCGGTTGCGACATTACCTGGCGCCGGAGTGTATCGGTTTATCCTGACCGGAGCTGTTGGTGATAATTGTCAGAACAAAGATTCTGTGAAGATCACAGTTTCTCCTGCCATAACAGGAACCTTATCAGCGATGCCTGATTCTGTTTGTGCAGGAGATTCAGTTCTGCTGACAGCACATGGTTCAGGGGGAATTGGAAGCTTTGCCTACGAATGGACTTCAGATCCGCCGGGATTTACAAGCACTGATTCAATTGTAATTGCCAATCCTGTTGTTTCAACTCATTACATTGTTACTATCACGAGCGGAGAATGCAGTGACAAGGATACTGTGAGTGTGAATGTGGTTCCCGCTCCGAGTTCAAGCTTTACAATTGTTCCTGCAAGTCCATGCTTCAATGAATTGGTCACCATTACCTACACAGGCGGGGGAGCAGGAAATCAATTCACCTGGAATTTTGACGGAGGAACAATTATCAGCGGAAGCGGTGAAGGTCCGTATGTTATTCAATGGCAGAATACCGGAGATTACATAGTGACACTTTCTGTAACCAACGCATTCTCGTGTACGCAAACAGAGTCAATTCCTGTCACCATAAATCCTTTGCCTGTTGCGTCGTTCAGTGCAAACCAAATTGGGTGTGTGCCCTTCACGGTTAATTTTCAAAACACTTCTTTACTCGGCAGTAATTACTCCTGGAGCTTCGGAGATGGTTATGGCAGCACGGAACAGGATCCATCTCATGTTTATGATAGCGCCGGTGTTTATGATGTAACACTGATAGCAACCAGTACTGCGGGATGTACAGATACCATTACACTCACTAATTATGTTACTGCCCTCCCGGCACCTGATGCGAGCTTCACAATTGTTCCGAACGAAGTATGTGCGAATATACCTGTGACTGTGACCTATACCGGCGCCGTGAGCGGATCATTTACGTATTCATGGGATTTTAGCAGCGGAACAATTTTGAGTGGAAGCGGTGCAGGTCCTTACGTCGTTTATTGGCCAAGCGGTATGAGTGGTTCTGTCACGCTTACAGTCACTGATACCACTTTATGCTCAATAACCATTTCGCAAAGCATACTTGTTGATTCATTGCCAGAAGCGGTGTTCACAGCGAATGCAACGGGCTGTGCGCCATTGACAGTAGACTTTCAAAATAGCTCGGTGATGGGCAGCACATACTCCTGGGACTTCGGAGATGGCAACGGAAGCACACAAGAAAATCCATCTCATACTTATGATGCCGGCTCTTATAATGTGACATTGATTGTTACTACCACAGCCGGCTGCAGTGACACGCTCACACTTCCTAACTACGTAATTGTTTATCCAATCCCGGATGCGAGCTTCAATATTTTCCCAACGGAATTATGCGCCAATCTTCCTGTAGCAATTACTTACACAGGTGGCGGATCAGATCTGAATTACACCTGGGATTTTGATGGTGGCACAGTAATAAGTGGCAGTGGTGCAGGTCCGTACTCAGTGGATTGGCCGAATGGGGGAAACATGACCGTCACACTCACTGTGACAGATTCACTTACCGGTTGCTCAAAGACACAAACCATGAATGTATTGGTTGATTCTTTGCCGGTAGCTTCTTTCAGTTCTAACAATGAAGGATGCGCTCCGCTGTTTGTTATCTTCCAAAATACATCCCTCGATGGTGTTTCATACTCCTGGGATTTTGGTGACGGAAACACCAGCACACAACAGAACCCCGCGAACACTTATAGCGCCGGGTCTTATGATGTAATATTGATTGTAATCAGTGCAGAAGGTTGCAGGGATACCCTCACATTAACAAGCTACATCAATGCATCCAATCCACCCGATGCGAGCTTCAGCATCGTACCAACGGAAGCTTGTGCAAATGATGCTGTGAATATCAATTACACGGGAGTTGGCGGTGTCGGACTTACCTACTCATGGGATTTTGGCGGCGGAAATGTTTTGAGCGGTGCCGGTAGCGGACCTTACAGTGTTGATTGGTCCTCAGCAGGAACATTTTCTGTAACCATCACGATTACCGATTCAAACAATTGCAGCAATTCTGAAACGCACACTGTTATCATTGATCCGTTGCCTGTGGCATCGTTCAACGCCAATGCAATCGGATGCGAGCCAATCACCGTAAATTTTCAAAATACTTCTGTAGGAGGAAGTTCATACTCATGGGATTTGGGTAACGGAACTACCAGCACGCAAACGAATCCTTCCGAAACATATTCAGCCGGCACCTATGACGTCACACTCATTGTTACTTCACCGGAAGGATGCAAGGATACACTTACTCAGGAGGAGTTTGTGAATTCATTGAACATCCCCATTGCTGATTTTTCAATTATACAACCTTACAATGTTCCTGTAGATGAATCGCAGGCAACTTATGATTTTGTGAATCATTCACAATACGCCACCACGTATCAATGGGATTTCGGTGATGGATCATCGAGTACGGAAGAAAATCCGCAGCATCACTACTCAACGCTCGACACATTCGAAGTGACGCTGATAGCTTGCAATGGATATTGTTGTGATACAATTAAGATAGGAAATATCATTGTTGTCAGCTATGATGAGATTTATTTTCCTTCAGCGTTCTCCCCGGATAATGATGGACAAAATGATTTCTTCCATGAACTTGGACAACTCGGCATCGTTACACTGCACTATTCGGTTTACAACCGCTGGGGTCAGGTCGTTTTTGAAACAAATGCTATTGATGGCAAGTGGGATGGTTCATTCCACGGTAAACCTGACGAAGTAGGAGTGTATCTATGGTATGCAGATGCAGTCATGATCAACGGTCATGAGCTGAAGCGCAAGGGAAATCTTACGTTAGTGAGGTAACACTATGTTAATTTGTCAATGAATAAAAAAGAGTCTCTTATTATTCAGCGCGAAAATTTTCATGAAGTTTGATTATCATTATAGGAAATTTTTCTCCTATGAAAAAGATGATCTGCTTCATTTGTGTGCTGCTCTTTCTTGCCTTCCATTCCTTCAATACAAAAGCCGGCCAAATTGATTCACTCAAGCTTGTGCTTCAGCAATCTCATGCTGATACTTCCCAGGTAAATGTGCTGAATAAAATTTCACGATTGAGTTTGTATTCGAACCCGGATGATGCAAGCCGCGATGCGAATGAAGCTCTCACCCTTTCAAAAAAACTTGGCTTCCGCACAGGAGAGAGTGCCGCGCTGAACAACCTCGGTGTGTTTAATTCTACACAGGGTCAATACGATCAGGCGCTTGATTACTTCAAACAATCTTACGCCATTGATGAAGAGTTGAATCACAAGAAGGATATGGCGAGTAAACTCAACAACATTGCCATCATCAATGACCTGCAGGGCAACTATCCTGTGGCGCTCGATTATTACCTGCGCGCACTTAAGCTTAGTGAGGAAATCGGATTTCAAAATCAGGTGATCGGTTGTTACTCCAACATTGGTATTCTCTATAGTAATATGAAACAGTATGCTAACTCAATTAAATATTACATGCTCGCTTTGAATGCGACAGAAGCGGCCAAAGACACCGCCGAAATCATCAATGCCCTTCACGGTATAGGGGATGTGTATGAACGTGAAAATAAGATTGACAGCGCAGAAATTGTTTTTGCCCGTGCGCTAAATCTCTCCAAAGAAAGTCATGATGAATTTCATTTGGGAATTAGTTTGAACAATCTTGGAAATGTTTATCGTGATGAAAAAAAATTCCCGGAAGCAATTAGCTATTTCACACAAGCGCTTCCGGTTTTTACTGCCCTCGGAGATCAGGAAAATATTACAATGGTGGAAGTTAATTATGGTCAAACACTGGCAGAATCAGGTAACACTGGTGAGGGATTGAAGCATCTGGAAAACGCGAGAGCGATCGCAGAAGAAATTGGCCACAGAAACTACCTAAGTCAGTCAAATAAAGCGCTCGCAGAAGTGTATGCAAAGGCGAATGACTTTCAGAAGGCATATCATCACTACGTAGAATATGCAGCGCTGAAAGATTCTATGGTGAATGAAGAAAGTACCCGGCAAGTGGCACAGATGCAGACAATTTATGAAACGGGTAAGAAGGATAAGCAAATCGCTCTTGCCAGTGCTAATGCCAACCGTCAAGTGGTAATTCGGAATTTCAGTATTGTCATTGCCGTATTGATTGTTCTGCTCGGCTTTGTTATTGTCCAGGTTCTTCTTCGCAAAAAGAAATCTGATTTTGAAAAACAGATTCAGGATGTGGAGATGAAAGCGTTGCGTGCGCAAATGAATCCGCATTTTATTTTCAATGCCCTTGACAACATCAATGCTTTCGTAGAAGCAAATGACAAAGCGAGCGCTTCAGATTACCTGATCAAATTTGCACGGCTCATTCGTCTCATTCTCGAAAATTCACGGCAGCAGGAGGTGCTGCTTGAAAAGGATGTTGAAACACTTCGGCTCTATCTCGATCTTGAGGCATTGCGTTTCAGCAATAAGTTTGAGTACAAGCTCAACATCAGCTCTGACATTGATGAAGAGAATACGCTCATTCCACCCATGATTCTTCAGCCATTTGTCGAGAATGCCATTCTGCACGGGCTTCAGCCAAAAGAGGAAAAAGGAACACTTGAAATCTTTTTGAGGAAAGAAAATGACCAGCTTGTCTGTATCGTGGAAGACAATGGTGTCGGCAGGTCACGATCTGTTGAAATCAATACCAAGAAAGCGCATAAATCAGAATCACTTGGAATGAAAATCACAAAAGAGCGGTTGGATATTCTCAGCCGTCTTCGCCGCGTGAAAACAGGAATCAATATCGTAGATCTTTTTGATGAAAAAAATTTTGCAGCGGGAACCAGAGTGGAGGTACTGCTGCCCCTAAGAATTGCTGTGTAAATTTGCACGCGTAAAAAAACAACGACGCAGATCTAAATTTAATCCTGATGATATTCAGGATTATACACCTATGATTGGTGGAATACAAGAAACTGCTGCTGACCGCAAAGCGGTTAGTGAATGGATAACCAACTATAAGGCACGCCATGGGAAAAGAAAGCAATCACTTCAGAAAGCACTTACCAAGTAGCATTTATTTCTTCAGCAACTTCTGATTACCTCCTCTTAACTTGGCGGCATGATTCGCGCCATTGTTGTTGACGATGAAGAAGCAAGCCGCACCCGCATTGTTTCATTGCTGAGTGATCATGCTGATGAATTGCAGCTTGTGGCTGTTTGCAAATCAGTAAGTGAAGGTGTCGCCGCCATCCGCGCTCATCATCCCGATCTTGTTTTTCTTGATGTAGAAATGCCACCTTCAACCGGCTTTGATTTGCTGAAGCAAGTCAGCAATATTCAATTTCAAGTCATCTTCACTACGGCGTATGATCGCTATGCAGTTGAAGCAATAAAATTTTCTGCGCTAGATTATTTGCTCAAGCCGATTTCAAAAGATGATCTCGCCGCCGCCCTTCAGCGATTCAAAAACAAAAACCGCGCTGCTGATTTGCAGCATCTCGATGCGCTTTTTCATAACCTGAAAAACATTGGTGCGCAGGAAAAGAAAATTGCCCTGCCTACTTCCGGTGGCTTGGTCTTTATTTATGTTCATGATATTATTCGTTGTGAGTCCGAAGCAAACTACACGATGTTCCATTTGAAATCAGGTGAGAAAATTTTGGTTTCAAGAACATTGAAGGAGTTCGATGAAATGTTTCGTGATTACAACTTCTTCCGGGTGCACCAATCCCATCTCATCAATCTTCAGCACATCAGTAAGTATCACAAAGGCGACGGTGGCGTGGTGGTGATGGATGATGGAAGCCACGTTGATGTTTCGCGCCGGAGTAAAGAAGAGTTTCTCAAGAGGCTTAGTGAGAAGTAATTACCGATACTATCGCTTGAAGCGATAGCATCGGTTTGCCCAACGCCGAATCCTTTCCTCAATCTACCGGATTGTAACTCATTCCCACCGCATAGTCATTCATCATTGATTTCGCTTCTCCGCAGCGATACGTTTGGGTCAGAAATTTTTCTTCTCACCAAAAAACTAAAACAATGAAAACACGATCTTTCCTCTTCAGCATTCTTCTTGCAGGATTAATTTTTTCTGCCACAAGAATTCAAGCACAGTTGTGCGCCTGCAATTGTGCACCATCTATTGACGCTTACGTTATTTCCGAAGCTGAAGCCTTTGGTTGCAATGGAAACATTAATATTATCGTAAGTGGATGTACCATCATTGGAGGTGATCTCACGGTTCACCGCACTGACGCCGGAAATACGTTTCCCGATATAGAAGATAACGGCGCCGCATTTAATTATGATGTTCCCGCAGGACATTACCATATATCCTGGACCGGTGCGGGAGCTAATTTTTGCAGTTGTTTTCCTCCTCCTCCCCCTCCGGTCGGGATTGAGTTGAATGCCGACTTAACTGTCACTCAACCTGCTTGCAATCTCGATTTTACCTGGGGCAGTTCGGGAGCATCAAACGGTACAGCAACAGATGGAGGATTAGTCGTCAACGTTACCGGAAATACCTGTGATGGAGGATTTGTGGAAGTAATAAACAGTCAGGGATTCGAATCGTTAAAGTATGTGAGTGACAATTCCCAAGCTCAGTTTGATAGTCTTGCTGCCGGTAATTATATTATTCAATACTCTTATTATAATTACGATGTATCTAACGATCCGCTATGCCTTACTTATCAATCGGCATCAGTTCCGAGCTGCCCGGTCGGTTTCAACAATTGCCCCAACAGTTTTAGTGTGCCTAATGATTTTCATAAATGCAGCGCGTATGTGACATGGGACGAACCAATACCTTTCTCGGCTTGCGGGCCTGCACAAATCTTCAGTCAAAACTACTATCCGGATGACACCTTTGAAGTAGGAACTTACCACGTCCATTATATTTCTCAGGATAATTATGGACATCGTGGATACTGCGACTTTGATTTTGAAGTGGTAGATCTCGAAGGTCCGGTAATTGACGGCCCTGCGCAAATTGATGAGGTCGCGGATGTTGATTCTGATGGAGTTTGGGAATGCGGTGCATCAGTTGACTTCGAAGATCAATTTACGGCCATTGACTATTGCGGAGGAGAGGTGGAAAAATCTTTCAGCATTGAATCAGGAAGCTTTTTTGAGAAAGGAATAACAACGGTTGTTCTTACTGCAACAGATTCTCATGGTAATACGAGCAGTAGAAATTTTAATGTTAACGTCATTGATATTACACCGCCGACATTAATTGTAAATCCTGATGTTTTTAAGGCAAATTATCATGGACTTTGCAAGGCAAGCATCAATTATGATGACATTCTAATCATAGAAGCAAGCGATAATTGTTACGGTGTAGCAGTCACTTACGATTTCGAAAGTGGTCACTTCTTTACTGATGGCTCTGTGGTGCATGTGACCGCAACCGATGCAAGTGGTCTTCAAACAACGCGCGCGGTCACTATTCACGTGATTGACAACGAACCTCCGGTGCTAACCTTTTGTCCGGCGGATATTCATGTGAACAATGATCCCGGCAATCCTGGTCCTTGCGGAGCAATTGTGAATTATTTTTTGCCGACTGCGACAGACAATTGTACTAATCCATTGCCACCGCCTGTACTCACCTTTGGCTTGCCATCGGGAGCTCTGTTTCCCGTTGGTGTTACATTCGTTACCTATAGATTCACCGATGCTGCGGGGAATGGTACCAATTGTGTTTTCAGCGTAACAGTGGATGACGTTGATCCACCAATAATTACTGTAACAAATATTATAGTCCCGAACGATCCCGGGTTATGCAGCGCTTTTGTTGTAGGAGCGGCTCCTGTTGCTATAGACAATTGTCCCGGTTTTGGTCCGGTTGTCGGTCCCGCTCCCCTGGGAGTATTCCCTGTAGGAACCACACCATTAAATTATACTTGTACGGATGCTTCGGGAAATGTTGGTTTCGCAACAATGTATATAACGGTACTTGATATTGAGAAACCACATTTCATTAATTGCCCTTCAAACATTATCACAAACAATCCTGTTGTTTCTTGGACTGAACCGACAGCTTCCGACAACTGTAATGACACCGTAACCCGGAATCATTATCCCGGTGAAGTATTTCTCCCGGGAACGACACAGGTGACGTACATTGCTGTTGATCCTTCAGGCAATCGCGACACTTGCAAGTTCAATGTCACTGTTACATCGAATTGTGTTGCCACAATTACACCAAGCGGAAATGTAACAATTTGTTCAGGCTCTAATCTCACGATGCAGGCAAATACCGGAACTGGTCTAACTTATCAATGGAAGAAGAATGGAAACAATATATCCGGCGTGACAAGTTCATCTTACACGACTAACAAAGCTGCCTCCTACACGGTGGTGGTAACAACTTCTACAGGATGTACAGCAACTTCTGCTGCAACGGTTGTTACAGTAAGTTCAGCGCCATCAGCAACTATAACCCCTTCGGGAACTGTTACAGTTTGCCCGGGGGTAGCTGTTACCTTCCAGGCAAACACAGGAACGGGATTAACTTATCAGTGGATGAATTCATCCGGTAACATCGGAGGTGCAAACGGTAGCAGCTATACCACTTCAGCGAAGAGTACTTACAAAGTGACTGTTACAAATGCGAGTGGCTGCAGCAAAACATCTATGGGAACCAAGCTTCAAAATTATCCGGCGGCATCGGTGAAGATTACTTATTCCGGTTCACTTAACATTTGTTCAACCGGTTCCGTCACACTGAATGCTAAAATTGTTTCAGGATACACCTATCAATGGTACAAGGATTATCTGATGGTTGCGGGAGCAACCGGAAGTTCGTATGCGGCAACTTCAGCCGGCTCCTACTCTTACATTGCAACTACAACCAATGGATGCACTGCTGTTTCACTTTCGAAGACGGTTACGGGATGCAGATTGGATGAAGCATCCGCCAACTCACCCGGTGCGCCTTCATTGAATCTCTATCCCAATCCTTCTGATGGAACATTCATGCTCGAAGTACAATTAAATGATGACTACAACGGAAATGCATCGGTGGAAATCATGAACAGCATTGGACAGATAATTCAACAGGAAGTTGCTGTAGTCAATGATGGTGTGTTTGCTCACACAATTCATCTGGAGAATAATGTTCCGGCAGGAATGTATTTCATAAAGGTGATGACGAATGATAAAATACTCAAGTCGCAGATAATGATTAAGAGATGAAATGAATTTGGTGAGTAGGAAAAGCTCTTCCGGAAAATTCGGGGGAGCTTTTTCTTTGACATCACCAGGTGTCAGGTGTCTATCGTTCATTTCTAAAATCCCACAATACCCCAAGGCCTTGTTGGTAAAATTTTCATCAAAAGTTTTCATCACAGCTCCTCTACCTATAGTTTTCGGAATTCATTTCCTCCAAACCTTTTACAAAAATGGATCAAGGTGACGTAAGGCAACGCGAAACTGAAAGGCGCAGCTCTGAGTGGATCTTTATTCTCGCGCTTGTGATCGTGGCGGGCATCGCCGCTTATTTCTTTTTCAGATTCTACCAGGGCAACGAAGCGCGCGCCCAACTGGTGAAGCAAGCGCATATTGACAGCATTCACATTGCAAGCCTCGATTCCATGTATACGGCTACCCGCGATTCACTCACGTCATACAAAGGATTGAATGCGCAACTCGACATCACTATTGCTGAAAAAGAAAATGAGCTAAGTGAATGCCGGAGAAACTTCCTTTCAACAGTCAGAAAAAATAAGCTGAACGAAGCCGCATACAAAAAACAAATCGCCGACTTGCAAAATCTCTCTTCTGATTTTCAGAATCAAGTCGCGCAATTCCAGTCAGAGGGTAAATTGTTAACCACGCAGCGGGATTCGCTGGGAGGCCTGGTTCAATCACAGGGAAACAGGATTGCTCAGTTATTGGATTCTGTGGCTTTCCTTTCAAAGAAAGTTACCATCGGTTCGTTGCTGAGGCCAACTTCTATAACCGTGACAGGAATTCACACGAAAGGCAGCAAGGATGCTACAACCAAAAAGGCAAGTAAAACTGATCAGCTTAAAGTGTGTTTCGATTTGCCGGTGAATGATATTGCTGAACCAGACACCCAAACTTTTTATATCCGTGTTCTGAGTCCTGATGGCACACTGTTATCAGGTTCGAGCACTACTACTAAGAATTTCAATAAGGCAGAAACCGGTGAAGAGATTCCGTATAGTGTAAATGCTACCGTTCACTATAAGAATGTGGCGATGAACTCTTGCCTTTACTTTCGCCAGCCCAATACGTATACCAAGGGTAACTACACCATAGAGATTTATCAAAATGGTTATTTGGTGGGCACTCAAAAGTTTGCACTGAAGTAGATGGAATTCAGAAATGAAATTCGTAGCGGAGAACTTTTGAAGTGATAACTCCGTCTTCCCGGTATTCTTCCCTGAATTTTTTGTCAACAAGTGAATAGGCAATCACTTCTTTTGTGTTCGGATCAACAATGAAATATTCTTTTATTCCATGCTTCTCATATATGTGAAGTTTTGTTGCGAAATCATTGTACGCATTTGTTGGAGAGAGAATTTCAATAATAATATCAGGAGCACCATATATGCCCTTCCTTCTTATCAGTGAAAGATTTTCTTTTGAGATGAACAGAATATCAGGCTGATAAGCATTTTCTTCATCAAGATAAACATCTATCGGAGCAGCGAGTATCTCACCAAGATTATTCTTCTCGACAAATTGATGCATCTGAGATGAAAGACTCATTGAAAGGCGCTGATGTCCATATTCAGGCGATGGCTCCTGAACTAAATGTCCTTCTATCAATTCAAATCGTGCGCCTTCAGGAAGTTTTTGATAATCTTCTATTGTGGCCTTTTTTGTTTGCTCAATTGTTTCCATGTTGTTAAAGTTAAAAAATTTCTTTCGCCTGTTCATCTAAGTACATCGCCTCAATCAAATCTTTATATCGCTCCCTGATTACTTTTCTCTTCAGTTTCATGGTGGGAGTTAACTGTCCGCCCTGAATGGTCCACTCCTCAGCGACCAGCTTGAATTTTTTTATCTGTTCTGTGTGTCCGAAGTTGGTATTCTTTTCATCTACCACTTCCTTAAATTTTTCAATGATGCGCGGATGATTTGCTGCTTCTTCATTCGATGCGAAGGTGATTCCGTTTTTTTCAGCCCATGATTTCAGATACTGAAACGAGGGCACAATAAGCGCTGACACAAATTTCTTTCCATCACCCGCTACCATCATCTGCTCTATGAAATGTGATTCTTTGAATTTGTTTTCAATCGGCTGCGGCGCTACATATTTTCCTCCCGATGTTTTGAGCAATTCTTTCTTGCGATCGGTGATCTTCAAAAATTTTTCGTTCACCCACACGCCAATATCGCCGGTCTGGAACCATCCGTCACGATCAATTACCCTCGCCGTTTCATCGGGAAGTTTATAGTAACCTGCCATGATGTTATTGCCGCGCGCGAGAATTTCTCCGTCATCGGCAAGTTTTACTTCGACACCGTGGATTACAAGGCCTACTGTACCAAGAATATTTTCCTTGAGGTTATAACGATTCACTGTTAGCACGGGTGAAGTTTCCGTAAGTCCATATCCTTCCATGATCACGATTCCCGCGGCAGTAAACACTCTTCCTAACTTTGGATTCAGCGGGGCGGAGCCTGAAATAATGGCGAACACATTTCCTCCCAATGCGTCAAGCCACTTGCTGAAAATTAGTTTGCGGGCAATCTTCAATTTGAGATAGTACCACCATCCGAGGTCTTTCTGATTATCCCATTGCTCCCCGAGATTCAATGCCCAGAAAAAAAGTGCCCGCTTCACTCCCTTCAGCTCCAACCCTTTTGCCAATATGCGCTCGTACACTTTTTCGAGCAGACGCGGAACACAGGTGAAGAAATGCGGCTTCACCTCGCGCATATTTTCTCCGATGGTGTCCATGCTTTCCGCGTAGTAAACAGAAATGCCTTTCATGAGGTAGGCATACACAACGAGTTTTTCAAACACGTGGTTAAGCGGAAGGAAACTGAGTGCCTTGTGAGTTTCATTAATAGGAAGGATGTCGGAGACTGATTTCAGGTTTTCACAGATATTGAAATGTGAAAGCATCACGCCTTTCGGAAAACCCGTGGTGCCTGACGTGTAGATCATGCAGGCAATGTCTTTTTCACTTACATCGTCGCTCGCTTGCTTCAGGCGATGGGCATCAAATCCTTCCGCCCGTTTTAGAAATTCATCCCAATGCGGCGCACCGGCAACATCATTGAACGTAAAAATTTCTTTGAGTGAAGGAATGGATGGCTGTAAAATCTTCATGCGCTCATACAATTCCTTTGATGAAACAAAAAGGAGTTGAGTTTCTGCATTGTTCATGATGAATGTATAATCTTCATCACTGATAGTGGGATAAATCGGAACGGTGATGCCGCCGATTTGCATGCTACCCAGGTCAACAAAATTCCATTGCGGACGATTATCGCTTACAATAGAAATCACATCGCCTTTCTTAATACCCGATGCAAGCAAGGCCATACTCACCTTGTTCATATTGTCAATCACATCCTGAGTGTTGTAACTACTCCATATACCATTTGCTTTTTTATTCAGGCAATCCTGCTTTGGAAAATTTGCCTGCTGATAATAGGGTAAATCGAACAGACGGGTGAAGTCGTTCATCGTATTTGGTTTGGGAAGGAAGTGAAAGTAGACAAAATTATATCGGAAAGAAACGAGCGTAACAGCGTTCAAAGTCCAAACGATATCCCCCCGCGAATTACCGGGATGCCCCAGTAAGGACTATTGGGGTCTTGAATTACATCGTAGAGCACCGAAATAAAAAATACTGATCGCCCGCCTATTTTCTGTGCATATCCGCCTCCGAGAAGCAATGATGGAACCCAAACACGTTTTACTATTCCGGTGGTTTCCAATGACAGCAGATCATAAGTATTGTTTAATTCTAAATCTGCCTCTCCGAAAAATCCCCTGAAGAGATTATATCGCGTTAAAAGCGTTCCACCGTAAATACTGGTTGTGAATCCATAGTTGCTGTACGGATCATTATAACTGAAGTAAATGTACCGGGCACCGAGTCCTCCGAGCCAGTCATCAGTAATTTGATATGTCACTACGGGAGCAATTTCAACCGAGGTAATGTTGCCGAAACTAAGTCCGAGACTACCACCTACATTAATGCGGTCAGAAAAAGGTTTATGCGGTTGTGAGTGAGTCGAAGATGAATCACTTTGAGAAAATACAAAGAAAGGAAGGAGCATGAAAAGAAAAATTCCTGAAAACTTTGCTTTCATAAAAGAAATTATGGTTCAAAATTATGACTTCGAAATCAATCAGAAGTTTCCCTGGGTTGTTTTATTCAAAATATTTTTCCCGGATTCAAAATGCCATTCGGGTCAAACACCTTTTTAATTTTTTTCATCAGCCCAAGTTGAGTTTCATTGAAGACAACATCCATGTAGGGTTTCTGCACCCAACCGATGCCATGCTCACCGCTGATGGTTCCCCCAAGCGAAAAACACAGCTGAAAAATTTCGCGGATCCCGAGCGGTAATTTTGTTTTCCAATCATCATCACTCAAATTTCCTTTGATGATGTTGACGTGAAGATTACCGTCACCAACATGTCCGTAGCAAACAGATTGAAATCCGTATTTCGCGCCGATCTCCTTCACCCCGCCCAGCAACTTTGGCAACTCGGCGCGGGGAACGACGGTGTCTTCTTCTTTGTAAACTGAATGATGTTTCACTGCTTCGGCAACGCTTCTTCTCAGCTTCCATAATTCCTGTTTCTGATCTGAGGAATCTGCAAACAGAATTTCCCCTGTGTCAAAATGCTGCAGCAGAACGGTGATCGTCTCCATGTCGTTCATGAGTTGTTCGATATTATTTCCATCTACTTCAATCAGCAGATGAGCGGCAATATCTTTTTCATGTAAGGGCATAAAATTTTGTGCCCCTGCCACAAACTGCATGGTCCAATCAATTGCGTCGCGTTCCATGAATTCCATTGCAGAGGGAGTAATGCCGGCCATGAAGATTGTATTGACTGCTTCACATGCCTCAACCGCAGAGCGAAACGGAACAAGCATGAGCAAATCAAATTGCGGATGCGGAATTAATCGCAACACAATTTTGGTGACGATACCCAATGTCCCTTCACTGCCAACGATGAGTTGCGTGAGATTGTAGCCGGTGGCATTCTTGAGGACGTTAGCACCGGTCCAGATAATTTCTCCGGTGGGAAGTACGACTTCGAGATTCAACACATAATCTTTCACTACTCCATACTTCACCGCTTTTGGTCCGCCGGAATTTTCTGCAACGTTGCCACCAATGAAACACGAGCCTTTGCTGGCGGGATCGGGTGGATAGAATAGGCCTTTTTCTTTCACCGCTTCCTGCAACACATGCGTGATCACTCCCGGCTCTACCGTTACCTGGTGATTCCGCTCATCAATGCCGAGAATATGATTCAGTTTTTCTATCGAGAGAATTACGCCTGCATGTACGGGGAGTGCACCGCCGCTTAAACCTGTTCCTGCAGCGCGCGGGGTCACGGCAATTTTTTTTTCGTTGCAGTATTTTAAGATGCCGGCAATTTGTTCCGGAGAAGAAGGTTTGAGAATTACTTCGGGAGGGAACTTAAGATCTTCCGTTTCATCATGCGCGTATTTTTCTAACGATTCTGCATCAGTAAAAACTAAATTCTCTCCGATGAGTTGACGGAAGAATTGCAGATCATTTTGGGTGATGAGATTGAAATTCATTTTTCTTCGGTCACAAAAGTAAAAGACAATATGAATGTCAAGCCTTGTTCGTCATTGCGATGAACGAAGGGAAAGCCTCAATGGGCGAGGGTGAAGAAGCAATCTCCCGGATTTCTCGCAAGTATAAAACGGATTGCTTTCCGAAAAATCGGAACAGGTCGTCGCCGCTTCCCCAAAAATGCCGACCCTTCGCTTTCCGCAATGACGACTCTTTCTTTCGTTTTGTATTTTCGGAAATGAAATGAAGAAAAATTTCTTAGTCATTACTTTTATTTTTTCGAGTGCCATGATATTTGGTGCCAATCAATTTGTTCTTGCTTCCGATTTTTCCAATCGTGACTCCACCAAACAAAAATCAAATCATTACTTCACGCTGTCGCCTTCACTTGCATGGAACAGCTATAAGGATGAAATTAATTCTCCCCTCACTTATCATACCACCGGACTATTGCTTGCACTTGAATTGGGTTTGGAGAATCGGGGTGTGAACCACAACGGATACACGAATATTTTTTTTACTGACCAAAACATGACTACATCTCAGGCGCCATACACCAATGCGGCACCAGAGCAATTTCTCACATTCAAGTTTAACACATCACGATGCTATCAGCTTGCAAGTTTTTGGAATGATCGCATTCACACTTGCAATCGTATTCACTATCGTATAGGATACAATGGAAATTTCGAATACAATCACCAGATCAATTTGAGGCTGGAAAATTCTGCATACACGTTTGCCATTTGGGCAAGTGCGGCTGTTGCAAATCGTTTTGAATTTCCTTTCACTATAAAAACGGAAAAGAAATTTGCATTCATACATTTCAGAAATCCCTAACAACATTTTCTTCTTGCATGGCAGGTAAATCTTCCTCTCGCAGGTTTGATCACACGACCAAATTTTGCCGGCATCCGGCATTTTGCCAATGGAGAATTCCTGAGTAATCTCTTTCGCGAGATGAATGATCATGTGCAGTTTGTATCACTCAACAAATTCATCATGGTTCATTCGCAATTAGAATTACAAGCCCCCTTGGGTAATAACAATTGGCTGAAGATCGCTTACGCTTGGGAAGGATTCCAGTACAATCAGGATTTTAAAAGAGTGCAGGGTGTGATGGGGGCAATTGAAGTTGGACTAATGTTTAAGTTCGATGGTCATCCGGTAATCAAAGATGAAAACTATAAGTGGGGAGAAAGACCTAAATGGTGGGGAATTCCAAGAACCTAAAATTTTATGAACAGAAAAAAAATTCCACTTGGAAATTATTCGCTAGTGCTCACGTGCAGCATATTAATTTTTTCTTCCTGCCAAAAAATTTTCATTGATGAGGATGTTGCGAATACAGCGCAAAATAATTTCGATTACTTGTGGAAGGATATTAACAATCGCTACTCCTATCTCGATTACAAAAACATTGACTGGAACAAAGTCT
>DASRAJ010000129.1:0-4788 GCA_035638255.1 Chitinophagales bacterium | reverse complement strand
TCACTAATGAAATGACTCTCCCTCCTCCGCTTTTACCTGCTCCTTTTGACTTAATTGCCAAACGAATTTTATAACACCCTTTTCCGAGAGCAGAACCTTCAAAGGGATTTGTTTCAAGAACGGAAATCAGATCATCTACGTCGTTCTTAATGGAAGGATATTTTCTTTGGAGTTGCTTGAACTCTGATTTGAAATTTTCAGAAACGATTACACTATACTTCATTGAGAAAATTTCTAGCTGACTGAAGTTTTATTTTCCCCATTTCATGCTGCTCCGCTTCTTTTAACGCACTTGCAATTCCTTTCAGAATTCTAATCTTCTCCGCTGACATTTTCTTCGCACTTTTTAATCTTATCAGCGAGGCATCTTCCAATCCTTCAAGAATTTTAAGTGCCTTCTTATTTCTTATTTCTACGGTTAGCGTGGTCATAATTTCAATTGTATTGGATTTCAAAAGTAAAAAGAAAAACTCATCGCCGCTTCTTGTCTGCAAGCTTGAAGGCGACGAGAGTTTTTTCTCCTTACCTTGTCTCTTTGCATTTAGTTCCTGTGACTCTCAACGACTACATCAATTCTTTTCAGCGCTTACACGTTAGCCGCTCGCAAGGTGTTGCTCCGCACAAACCGGTGTTGCTGATTTCTGTGCTTGATGAAATTGAGAGTGGAAGAATTATTGAAAACAAAATCTGCATCACACCTGAGAGGCAGTAATAAAATCACTTCACGATTACCAGCGGCTTTACCCACTGATGTTCCCCGCTGCTCACTGTTCCGCCAATGGTCAATTACTGACGCTCGCAGATGTTAAACAAAAATGCAGATAACTACTGTGCATGTTGCAAGTACCCACTTGTGCCATTAATTTAACTTTGTCGTTATGGCTGAAAATGTTACCATCTTTATACCCGACATCAGTGGTTATACAGAGTTTGTAAGCAAAATTGAAATTGAGCACGGTGCATTTTATCTGAATCATCTTCTTGAAACCATCGTGAATTCAATCGGCGATGACTTCCTCGTTTCGGAAATAGAAGGAGACGCAGTGCTTCTTTACAGGAAGGGGACACCTCCTACCCGAAAAGAAATTATTGATCAATGTATCCGCACGTTCAAGGCATTTCATTCGGAGTTAGGTACGCTCGCTGCTTCAACACTGTGTCAGTGCGGCGCTTGCCTGGGCGCAAGAAATCTTACGCTGAAATTTGTGGTTCACTTTGGAGCCATTGCAGAAATAAATGTTGCGCGTTTTGTAAAAGCATCAGGGGTTGATATGGTGATTGCTCATCGCCTGTTGAAGAATAGTATCCCTGAGCATGAATATGTGCTTGCCACCAGCAGCTATCTGAAAAACGTTCCTGATAAAGATGAGCCGCATGAATTAGAATGGAGTGAATGGAAGGAGGAATATCCTTCTATTGGTGTTGTTGAATTTAATTTCGCTTCTCTTTCTTCGGTTAAGAAAAGTCTTCCACCTGTTTTTTATCCTGAAACATCCTTCATTTCGGCAGATTCTAAGCAGTCAATAGAAAAAGATATTCTAATCGATGCCTCTTACATTTATGTTCATGACTGTCTTCTCGATATGGAACATCGTCGAAACTTTCTTGAAGGATATATTCGTGGTGAAGGCGATCCTATGCTTCACAGGGGAGCACATCATACTTGCATCTATAACGAAAGGAAAGTCTTCATTGAACCCAAGCATCTTGAAGCCAGCCCCGGTGAAATCATTTATGAAGAATTTGCCTCAACCCCTGAGTCAGGATACTTCGCCTTATATCGCTATGAAACAAAATCCCTGAATGAAAACAAAACGCACCTGCGTGTGATTGTTTCGCCACAACCCGGTCATTCATTTGACGAAGCACAGTATGAAGCAGTCAGAAAAGATCTTGATGAAACCATCCTTCGCATGAAGGAATATTGCGAGAATTCTCAGTAATACCCTATGCTGCTGCTGCATGGAATAAAAAGCAGAATGCATTAATTCTCCAAATAGCTACATGGAAATTCCATTTATCTTAGCTCAACAAAACAAAAGGAGATCATCATGAAACTAATTAACCAAACCAAAGCTCTCTTTACAATCATGCTTGCTATGATTATGGCAGCAGCCATCACAACCAATGCACAAGACACCATGCATTCATTTGTGAGGAGTCAATCGGAAGTAAAATATATTGCTTTTCCGGGACTGCCTACCTGCGCACAAGGTGCCCTGCAATCAGGCAATCCTGCTACCGGACCTTCCTTCATCATATCGAAGGTATCGAAAGGATGCATCATTCCGTGGCACTGGCATACTCCGAATGAGTATCTGATTGTGATAAGCGGAGCAGTAACCATGAATATGAAAGATGAAGGATCATCCATGACTATGCGCTCCGGTGATTTTGCTCTCATGGCTTCTCATCATATTCATCAGTTACAATGCACGGAAGATTGTGTGTTGTATGTTTATTCTGATGCACCTTTTGATATTCATTACGTAGACAAACAGGGAAAAGAAATTTCACCTGATGATGCATTGAAGGCGGTGAATGAAACCACTGTTTCAATGCCTGCGAAAAAGTAAGAGGGAGGTCACAGAGAGAAACTGCAAAAGACAAGAGAAGCAAGAGATCAAAGCAAAATTGCAGTTCAGCAATTTATTAGACCTCTTCGGAAAATAACGCTTCAACAGGCTCAGCGTGACTGGTGCTTCTATAAGTTCTGTCAATCTGAGTTTGTCGAAGACTTATTCGATTAACAATTATAGTATTTTCCGAAGAGGTCTATGCACGAATTCAATCCTCTCGTGAACAAAAAGGAAAAATAAATGGCTCTCGCTCGCAAACCTCGCGGGTATCGCTGGTGAAAAAACGCTCTCTGACTCGCGCGAATGCAGTGATGCATTTTGTAGTGTTGCGTTCGCGTGCGCTACGTTTTAAAATTGCAGCCGCACGCGAATGCTCTCCCACATACCTGCCCGACATTCGCGCGCGAGCAAGAGTTTTGTGCCCTCAGCAAATGCTGTTCGTGAACAAACATCAACAGCGGCAAGAAAATCTTACGAGAATATTCCTCTTACCTTGTCTCTTCGCATTTGGTTCCTGTGACTCTCAACAACTACATCAATTCTTTTCAGCGCTTACACGTTAGCCGCTCGCAAGGTGTCGCTCCGCACAAACTGGTGTTGTTGATTTCTGTTCTTGATGAAATTGAGAGTGGAAGAATTATTGAAAACAAAATCTGCATCACGCCTGAGTTGGTTGCAACATTTAAAGAGAATTGGGCAACGCTTGTTGACTCGAAAATTTTCACGCCAACATTTGCCCTGCCTTTTTATCATTTGAAGAATGACAAGTTCTGGCACCTCGTAACGTTTCCCGGCTGCGAGATTGCTGTGACGAGTTCAAATTCCATTCGAAGTTTCTCTCCATTGAAAGCTGCTGTTGACTGTGCCTCATTTGATGAAGTATTGTTTCAGTACCTTGTGCAACCTGATAAGAGAGCCATGCTGAGAATCATTTTGCTCGATACGTACTTTGCAAACACAAAACAAAAGTACATCCGTGCAAAAGGCAACCAGGGCAGATACATTGCCAGCATTGAAATGAAATTGCTGAATGAGCCGCTGGTAGAATACAAACGTGAAATTAGTTAATCTCACCAAGTCATCACTCCGGCGTGTCTCCGCCAAGAGATTTGTGCGTGGTCGCTGGACACGGTGGGCGGAAGAACACGGCGGGGGCACAATAACAGCTCGCGCGCTTGACCAGCAGTAGCAGTAGTGGATTATTTTTTCTCTTTAGGTGGTATTGCCTGCAACGTTGCAAGAACACGACTTCGAGGATTAATCACACGCCTGTGCATTGTGGATCGATGTAGTTCAATTGCAGTATTGTTGAGAGTTTTATCGTGGCTCAAATCATATTTGCTCAAATAATTTTCTCTAGATTTGTGATTGGCTAATTTTCGCGCATCTTGAAAATTCCAACATGCAATTTTTGTTACATTAGACATACCTTCAAAATTGCGACCGCAATCCAACTTAGCCCAGTTTTTCGCTTCCTCTGCAATTCTTTTACAACATTCAAAGGGTTGTGTAACTATTTGCTCTTCGGCAAATCGAATCACAATCCAACCATAAGCATTAAAATAATCATCCCTTGCTGAATCAAAGCCATCATCATCTGTACAATGAATTCCCTCTCTAAATTCAGTTGTATATGGTTCATCAATTTCAATATCAATGTGAAGATTTGTTCCTTGGTCTTGAAATATAAAATCAGGGGCATATGGATTCCCACTTAAATCCTCCTCTAAGATATAGCCAGTAAAAATTTTTTCAGAGAACCAATCGTTAAGTATTGATAAAAAGTATTCTTCTGTAATTCCTTTTCTAGTATCAACCTGGCACCTCATTCCGGGTTTTCTTGTCGCACGAATTGTTCTTACGAGCCTATCTTTCTGATATAAAACTCGATCATGTTTATCCTCCGCGCGACTTTCTTCAAATGCAGCTGGAACTTTAATTAGTCGTCCCTTAAAAAGTGATTTTCAAATTTAATAAAAACAAAAAGGGAGACAACGTGCTGCGAATGATCATGATGAGGCGTGAAAAATATTCGGCAAAAAAATGAGCTGCTTTTTTCCAGTGGTTTATCATTCTTTTAAAATTCATTCCTGCTGCTGAGAGTAACACGTTGATCGCATCGCCTTTGATTCCTTTTAGGAAGTTGCGGGCCATTCTGTAATCTTGTTTCAGGTGTCCAATCACCGGCTCGATGGCTGCTCTGCGGCGG
>DASRAJ010000128.1:0-16469 GCA_035638255.1 Chitinophagales bacterium | reverse complement strand
TGAATTTCTTTTCCAGATGCAGGCGTTCACCAATATTGCCACATTGAATAATTATGGCGTGAAAAAAATTGTGACCGCTTGTCCGCATTGCTTCAATACCCTGAAGAATGAATATCCCGGACTCGGCGGCAATTATGAAGTAATTCATCATACACAACTGCTTCAGCAACTTTTTCTCTCCGGGAGAGTAAAAGTGAAAGAGGACCATGCTTATCGTGATACACCAGTCACGTATCACGACTCATGTTACATAGGCAGAGGGAATGGAATTTACGAGGCACCGCGCGCTATACTGGAAGCATTGAAAGTCGAATTGAAAGAAATGAAGCGGTGCCGGTCGAACGGATTGTGCTGTGGTGCCGGCGGCGGGCAAATGTTTAAAGAAGAAGAGAAAGGAAACAAACGCATAAGTGTTGAGCGCGCAGAAGAAATTATTTCTTCGGGAGCAACTACCGTGGCGTCTGCATGTCCTTTCTGCATGACCATGCTTGATGACGGATTGAAACAGAAAGCAGGTGAAGATGCACCCGCGTTAAAGGATGTAGCTGAGTTAGTAGCAGAAGCAATTTAGTCAATATCATATATTGTGAAAACAAAACACATCTATTGGTTTGCATATTACAATATCAATTGCCCCAGCGTTCGCTATAGAGGAAAGTATGTTCTCGATTTTCTCGCGGAAAATTCCGGAATCACATTCTCGATCGTTTACCCGGGCTATAGTCGTGAAATTATTCTTCACTTCATAAAAATTTATTTTTCCGCGTTTTTTTTCCGAAAGAAAAATTCTGCAATCGTCTTTCAAAAAATATATACCACCGGTATTTATGCAACAGCATTGAAAGCTTTATTGCTATTCAGAAAAAAGAATACAATGTATGATTTTGATGATGCGGAGTACATCAGGTTTCCTCCGAAAACAATTCGATTCTTTTTAAGGAACTGCGAAAAGGTAAGTGCAGGAAGCAAGGTGCTGGTTGAATATGCCAGGCATTATAATCTAAACGTTATGTTACTCACTTCCCCGGTAATAGATCATGGAATAATTAAAACCGGGCGCAACGAAATCTTTACGGTCGGCTGGATAGGATTTTACAACACCCCCCATGAGTCTTCGAAACCATTTGCACATAAGCGGGTATTGAATGAATTAATTTTTCCTGCCATCAAAAAAATGGATTTCAATTTAAGATTAGTGATGCTCGGTGTGGAAAATGATCATGACCGGAATGAAATCAGAAATTACTTTTCCTGTAACAAGAACATCCTTGTTGATCTTCCTGACCAAATAAATTGGCTTGACGAAAAATCAGTCTACGAAAGAGTCCGGCAATTCGACATTGGTTTTGCACCGCTGCTTAATTGCGAATTGCATCGGGCCAAGTCTGCTTTCCGCCTCAAGCAATATTTTTCATGTGGTGTTCCCGCTTTAGCCAATAATGTGGGAGAGAATTCAGCATTTTTAAAGCATGAAGTCAACGGCTATTTGTGCAATTCAACTCCTGAGTTCAGGGAGCGACTTGTGAAAGTGAGGAACCTTAGCGAGAAGGATTATTCGCGTCTTTGTTCAAATGCTCAAAAAACTTTCTCTGAATTCAGCATGGAGAACTACTGTTCAATGATTCTTGAATATTTGAGTTCAAAAGGAGAATTGGTTTTCAAGTTGACCACTGCTAATCATGAATTGAAAATGAACGCAGGAAGGGAGGTTCCCAAGTTTAAAGATGTGGCGGAGTTGATAAAGGGAAGCGATCTGAAGGTTACTTAACTTTCTCCGCGACAAAATGATTAATAAGGCTCTGGTCTTCTCTTTTGGTATTGCAGTTTTACTCATGTTGCCCGGTTACGCCTTAAATTATTTTAAACCCGGGGAGCGACCTGCCGACACACTCATTATTGTTATGGGTTCAATTGCTTCGCTGTTTGGGCTGATGATCGTTTACCGGACGAGCACCATTCAGGGAACAAAATATTTTAGAATCATACAAATGTGTTTGGCCCTTACCATCATCGGGATCGTGTTCCATATACAGCATTGGCGGGGATGGGAAATCATAGTATTAATTGGTACAGCAGTTCTTATTGTGACTTACTCATTTCGTTTTGCATTCAAGAAAGGAAAAAAATAGCAGATGTTCTCAAGTTGCTGCTTGTAGTATCAGGTGTACCCGCATTTGTTTTTAACCTGGAGCATTGGAAATATAATTACGCTCTCGGTATACTTTTTCGACTGACTATGTTGCTTACGGTAATATATTGTGCTTCCCTGATGCTGAAGGCGGAACTTAAAAAGGAATGAACTTGCATTTGCGGAAGATGGGAATAAAATGAAACCGGAAAACTGTTTTGAGAATAAAATTTGCCGCAGGCAATAATCATTCTTCTTACATTTGAATCACACCTCAAATTTTCCGCACAATGAAAAAATTTTCCAAAACCAACCCTATAAGCTTGATCTTAATGTTGCTTTCATTTACTTCGGCAAGAGCAACCGTTTATGATATTGAATTGCAAGAGATCGGATTTGGAGATTATGCATCACCCGTCTCTAAAGTGCAAGGCATTGTTGTCAATCATTCTGATGTTGCCATCAACTCATTTGTAGTTTCAGTTTCAGTTGATCATAATTCCTTCTCAGAAACGGTTTCGGGATTAAATGTTTTGAGTGGTGCCAGTTACCTGTTCTCTCTTTCCAACAACATTCATTTTTCTTCCACAGGAAATCATTCAATTAAAATATGGACATCACTGCCCAATGGGTTACCTGATGCGAACACTCCCGGCGATACTCTCTTTGCGAATCCATTTGTTCTGCGAATAATACCTGATAAGAAGGTACTGCTTGAAGAAGCAAATGGCACCTGGTCAGGGTATTGTCCGGATGGTGATCTTAATGCCCAACTCGACGTTGACTCATTTGACAATAAAGTTTTTGCAGTGGCTTATCATTCAAGTGATGGAATGCAAACTCCTCAAGGTGACGCTATCACCGATTTTTTCAATGTGCCGGGTTGGCCGATGGCAATGGTTGATCGTTTTCTGTTCCCCGGTCAATATTCCGTGTTCCTCGATCGCCCGTGGTTTTCAAAAACTGCCGATAGGTTAAATGACATTGTGCCCGCCGATGTCGTCCTCAGCGGCTATCAATACAATGCATATACTAATCAAATGGATGTTACTGTAACCACTAATTTTTATGGAGCAGACTCGGGTAATTTCATTCTTTCATTAATTATTACTGAAGATTCAATAACCGGCTATCCTCAAAGCAACTATTATGACTCAAATCCGAATTCTCCATTCTATGGGCTTGGAGATCCTATTCCGGGATACGCTCATAATCACGTTGCACGAGACATTGTTTATGCACCTGCTTCGCTGATTCCCTACAACATTCCCTCTAATGGTGGAACCTACAGCAATCAATTTTCTTACACGATTCCTGCTGCGTGGAATGTTGACCATCTTCACTTGATTGGAATTATTGCGCACCAACTTGATGATTGGACGAATTCAGAAATCATCAACTGCAATACTCTTGACGAAGCTGTACCGGTGGTGGCAGTAAATCATTCCAACATCTCGAACATAGCAGTTTATCCCAACCCGATGACAGACTTTGTGATGATCCTTCCGAAAGGAGAATGGAGTAATGATGCAAGGATAGATGTGTATGATGCAACGGGCATTTGTCGCTGTAAAATTGAAGATGCTGATTTTTCCAACGGCAACCATTTTGTAGCCTGGAACGGAAATGATGATGCCGGGCAACCTCTTCCGCAAGGAATTTATTTTTTGAAGATCAGTGACAAAATCCATTCTTCCATAGTTCCACTCATAAAAAGATAGCAGTCAGAGTACGCGCTCTATCTAATTAATCTTGCGTAAGACTCAATCCATCAATAAGAATGGAAGAGCAATCGCAGGGAAAAGTTTTTTCCTGTTGAATAATATCTACATACGCTTATCGTATTGCCCGTGTCTTCCCATCATCAAAAACCTTTTTACTTTTAAATTCTTCTGGTAATAAAATTGCTACATATTATTTTTGTCCAACTTTAAAAACAAAAATCCAATGAAAATCAAACACCTGATAATTTTAGCATTCGTTTCCCTGACTCTTGCTTCGTGCGTGAGCAGCAAGAAATTTAAAACACAAGTAGCGAAGTATGATTCGCTGAAACTGGAGTACAACAAAGTGGACGACCAGTTAAGAACATGTTTAACAGATAAAGAAGCTAACGCTAAAAAGAGAGCAGAACTTGAAGAGCAGTTGAAAGAGTTGAAGAAGAATAGTACAACCATGTTAAATCAGCTTACAGATCTTTCAGTGGTTACGGCGGCGCAAGCAGAAAGCATTCGTAAATCCATTGAGAATTTGGGATTGAAAGACATGTACATTCAAAACCTGCAGGTGCAGATGGCGAAAAAAGATTCACTGAACATGGCGCTCGTCCTGAATTTGAAAGGTGCGCTGAAAGATGTGAACGATCAGGATGTTCAGATTAAAGTGGAAGGAAGTGCTGTGCTGATTTCGATCTCTGACAAAATGCTTTTCAAAACAGGGAAGTATGATATTACTCCGCAAGCGAAAGTGGTATTGGGCAAGGTAGCACAGGTGCTTAACGCTCAACCGAACGTGCAGTTTATGATAGAAGGAAATACCGATAACAAGCCGATCAAAACACCTTTCATTAAAGATAACTGGGACCTGAGTGTGTTGCGGGCATCATCAGTCGCGCGCAGTTTGCAGAATGATTATCATGTTGATCCTTCCCGCATTATTGCCGCAGGACGTAGTGAGTATCATCCTCTGGCTGGCAATGATTCTGATGCCGGCCGTCAAAGCAATCGCCGCACGAGTATCATCATTCTTCCACAGCTCGATCAGTTCTTTAAGCTGTTGGAACAGCCGAAGAAATAGTTTGAGAAAAACTTTGATACTCGCCTTCCATTACGGGGGGCGAGTTTCTTTATTTAATATTGAGTATGGCAATCAAATGCAAATGTTCATCAGGAGTAAAGCATAATTTTGCACCTGGTCACCGAACATAACTCAAAATGAATTTCTCCGATCAATCGCGCATTTGGATTTATCTCAGCAACCGTGTTTTCACTGAGGCTGAAGTTTCAGAACTCAACCCACTGCTGGAGCAATTCTGCATTCAATGGACAGCGCATGGATCTAATCTCAAAGCTCACGGCGAAGTGCTCCATCATCGCTTTATCATTTTAATGGTGGATGAAACTACCGCAGGAGCAAGCGGTTGCTCGATTGATAAATCAATTCATTTCATTCAGCAAATCGAAAAAGAATTCAACGTTCAGCTTTTTAACAGGATGATTTTTGCGTTGAAAGCAGGGGAGGAGATTCAGGTTTCAAATCTGAATGACCTTCAAAAATTATTTGACGAAGGAATGATCAACAGCGAGACGATTGTCTTCGACACCGTGATCACAGTCAAAAAAGATTTTGATGAGCGTTTCCAAACTGCTCTCGGAAAAAGCTGGATGATGAAGAGAATTAAATTGCATGAGCCTGTGTGAATGGTGACCGTGTCCGGAGAATCCCATGGAAAGAGGAATCTCTTTCACAATCCTCTATCAACATTAATCAAATGGCACTAAAGATCTCCCCGCAACAACAGAGTGATGATAACACGGGGCTAAGTACACGTGTCCAGTCCCGCAACCAGCGCTCGATCCGTCCCGATGGTTCTTTCAACATTGTGAACCGTGGATTGCCTTTCATTCAGCCATCCGATGTTTACCAGGAATTGATCACCATGCCATGGTTGAAATTCAATATGCTGGTAATTACTGCATACACAATTGTCAATACTTTTTTCGCAGTCATTTACTTCCTGATCGGCACTCAGCATCTCACCAACATTGAAGGTGCTACTGAGTGGGAAAAATTTCTTGATGCATTTTTCTTCAGCGCGCAATCATTAACCACTGTTGGATATGGACGAGTGGCGCCTGTAGGAATTCCTGCCAGTTCTGTTGCCGCCGTTGAGTCACTCGTTGGATTACTTGGTTTTGCTCTTGCAACTGGATTGTTATACGGCCGCTTTTCACGCCCCACGGCTAAGATCGTTCACAGTAAAAACATGATCATGGCGCCCTATCTCGATGGCACTGCATTGATGTTCCGCATTGCGAATGGCAGAAAGACGCAGTTGGTGGAAGTAGAAGTGACCGTAACCATGGGCAAGATTATGACTGAAAACGGAAAAGAGATACGCCGGTTTTTTCCGCTGAGTTTAGAGCGCAGCAAGATCGCAATGTTTCCAATGGCGTGGACTGTAGTGCATCCCATCACAGAAGAAAGCCCTGCCTACGGAAAATCTCAGCATGATTATGTACGGGATGACATCGAGCTGCTGATTTATTTCAAAGCCTACGACGAAACTTTTTCGGATACTGTTCATCACCGTATTTCTTACAAAGCACATGATCTTGTATGGGGCGCAAAATTCGTGATCAACTACGAGCAACTGCCCGACGGAAGCACGCTTCATCACCTGAATAAAGTGGGTGACTTTGAAAGAGTGCCATTGCCGGCGACGGCACAAGCGCCGGGTGAAGCAGGCCAATCCTAAAATGGCTTGTATATTCTGTTCTCAAAATTCCCCTGGAGAATTTTCTTCTTTCCATATATTGTGAATTCAAATTCGGGTTATGAAAAAAATCTTCACGGTGGTCATTGCTTTCTTCTCATTGATCAACACCGGACGTTCCCAATATTTGAATGCTTGTTGCAACGATACTATTTGCCCGGGTGACACGACGTTTCTCACTGTATCTGAAGACACGTTTGCCACCGGAACTGTTCTCAGCATGATTGATGATGTGTACAGCTCCGTTATTGATCTTGGATTTAGTTTCATATTTTTTAACAACACCTACACGCAGTGCGTTATTTCATCCAATGGCTACATCAGTTTCAACTTAAGCTACGCAAATCAAATTTCAGCGTGGATGATCACGCAGTCAATACCAGCACCAACTAATCCGCTGAATGCTATCATGGGTCCGTGGCATGATACAGACCCTGCTATTGACCCCTTTGGAGAATGTCGGTATGCCACAGTCGGTACTGCGCCTTTCAGAAAATTTGTTTGCACATTCTGCCAGGTTCCGCTTTACAATAGCCCCCTCGGAGAAGGATGCAGTGATTCTTTATTCACCGGGCAAATTGTTTTGTTTGAAACTTCAAGAGTGATAGAGGTTCATTTAACCAAGGAAATCGCATGCGACACATGGAACAATGGCGCCGCCATCGAGGGAATACATGATTCATTGGGTACTACAGCAGTGGTCGTTCCCGGCAGAAACTATCCCGACCTTTGGTCCGCTGCCAATGATGGTTATCGCTTTGCGCCCGATGATAATGGTTCATACATCGTGTATCCCATTCCATTCAATCCAATCCCTGTCAAAGTGGATTCGATTGTGTGGACCGACGGAAGCGGAGCGTTCCTTGGTTCAGATTCATCTGTTACTGTTATGCCTGAAGAAACAACGGACTACATCGCAACAGGAGTTTCTTCCTGTGGCTTGTTTGCTGATACGATCACCATTACTGTTGAACCGTGTTTTGGAGTTGGAATTTCTTCTCCGCACAGTGCGAATGAAATTCCCGAAGATGCTTCTGTGCTTGTGGTGAATGAACTTGGAATTACAATGGTGGCAGGAACTTATTTGCAACTCAATGATCTGCTGAAAGAAGTGACTGATGGTTTTTACATTCTTGTTGTAAGGAAGAATGATCAGATTCTTGAGAGGAGAAAAATTTATCTTCTAAAATAAGTTTACAGTTTGCTCGCAAAGTCCGATGGACAATTTTCCCGAAACAGAGAAAGGCAAGTAGCTACCTGCTATGAGTCAGGAGGGAAAAAGCGCTCACTGTTTATGGCTCATAATTCAACCAAATGAAATATAAAACAACAAAACCGAACCTTATTTTAGAAGACATAGAAAAGAGTCTCATGGTTTCTTTTCCTGATGTCAAGATATTCTATCGCAAAAGTTTGATGGGGAGGTACCTCGTACTTCAAAAAACTAAGATCGTGGGAATGGGCATTCTCCTTAAGGGCGAGCAGATCACCGTTTATGAATTGATTCCTTCGCGAGGGATGATGGGGTTGGTTGCGTCATTCGGTCTCTTAGGTCTTGCAATTGTGAAATTAAGCAGCAGGAAACTTTGGAAACAATTTAATGAAGAAGTGAACTCACATATTTCCAAAACATTTTGCTGATGGCGTAGTGCCTCATTCTTCCCCGCCGTTCACGATATCTTCAAGCTCATGAAACTCGCTGTGAATTGCGGTCAGTTGAGTTCGTATCATATCATCAGATGTTCCTTTTTGAATGGCTTCATCCAAAGCGTGGCATTTTTCAAATAGTTGATTCACATCTTTCACAAGAGAAGCTCTTTTTATCCCTAACGAATCTGCAATTCTTTTTACTTCTGCTGCAGCATTTGAGAGTTGGGTGCTGCGGTTGCGAATGGGGGTGAAGTTGCTGTCATCAGCCATGGGGTGATAGGTGAAAGCAAGTTGATAATGAAAATCGTCGAGGGCTTTCTTCAACTGTTCCTGGGCGAACAACTTTGCTGAAGTGGCAACCAACAATAGCAACATGCAGAGAATCTTTTTCAAGGTGTGATTATTTCTATGGCGAAAATAGCACTGTCAATTCAAAGTAAATGATTTTTTTCCTGCTCTTTGTTGCCGTTGTTGGTCTTTGCGATTGCCCGGGCGGAGGCAGACCAACAACTGCAGTCAAGCTCATTCACTTCAATATGGCAGCGCCACACTTTTTGATTCTTCATTTATTGGATGGTCAAGTTCAATTCCGGATATTTCAGGACAATGTTTAGAATACCTAACTGAATATTTTGCTTCTGCATGAATCTCAAAGTTCTGTGGCAAAGCACTATAATTAAAATACTGCTTCCCGTTAACCATGTAATTGTACTCCCATGTCAATCGGCTCCACCTTGTACCCATTGTCTTATTTCTCCCGGTAAACTTTCCATCAGTATAAGTGCCATCTAATTTCAACATGAGAACAGGAAACAAAAATTTAAAAAGAAGTATGGTTAGAACAATTGCAAAAAACAGAATTCCAAGCCTTCTTTTCACATAATAAATGTCGGTAAAATTTTTTCAGGAGGTATCCAGCTTTCTCATTTCTAAGAATGAACTTTTCCTTTATCCAAAACCGAGGCTGCCATTGTTGGTCTTTGCGATTGCCCATGCGGAGGCGGACCAACAACTGTAGTCAAGCACATTCACTTCAATTGTTGGTCTGTCAACGCAAAAGCCGCGCAAAGACCAACAATGGCTCTCGCTCCTGAACTTTTTCCCTCCCCAAATCATTCTCTCCCACATGCAACAAACAATAATGGAAAATTTCACACTTCACAAGGCCAACACTCGCGGGCATGCAAATCACGGCTGGCTCGATAGCTATCACAGTTTTTCTTTCGGCAACTATTACAATCCTGAGCGAATTCATTTCGGCGCACTGCGGGTGTTGAATGATGATACTGTTGCTCCCGGCATGGGCTTCGGCACACATCCGCATGATAATATGGAGATCATTTCCATCCCGACTTCAGGCGACCTCGAACACAAAGACAGCATGGGAAATGTGACCGTAATAAAGCAAGGTGATGTGCAGGTGATGAGCGCAGGCACAGGCATTTCTCACAGTGAGAAAAATAAGAACCCTGATAAGCCGGTAAAGTTTTTTCAGATCTGGATCATCCCGAACAAAAAAAATGTGCCGCCTCGCTATGATCAAATAACTTTGAATGCTGATGACCGCAAGAATAAGCTGCAACAAATACTTTCCCCCAATGCTGATGATGCAGGAGTTTGGATTCACCAGGATGCATGGTTTCATCTCGGAAGTCTTGGTAAGGATATTGAACTGAAATATGATGTGAAGAAGAAAGGCAACGGTGTGTATGCTTTCGTGATTGATGGTGATGTTACCATCAACGATCAAAAGTTAAATCGCAGAGATGCTTTGGGGATTTGGAACACTGATCAGCTCAGCATCAAAGCAGATAGTGATGCGGAGATTTTATTGATGGAAGTTCCTATGGAGATTTGAATTGAGAAACAGGAGCGGGGGCCGGCAGGAAATAATTAAAAACTTCAAACTAAAAACCAACAGAATCATGACAACACCAAACAGTACCATGGCAAAAACAAGATGGAACTTAGATCCTTCGCACAGCGAGGTTACCTTCAAAGTAAAACACCTCATGATCACTAACGTGAGAGGCAGCGTGGGCAAGTACGACATTCTATGCGAGACCGATGGTGATGATTTTATGACTGCCAAAGTTTCTTTCACCGCTGATGTAGCATCCATCACCACGAATCAGCCGCAGCGTAATGCGCATTTGATGAGTGATGATTTTTTCAACGTTGAAAAATATCCCGAGATAAAATTCATCGCCACCAAATATGAGAAAGTGGATAATGACTCGTATGAACTCTACGGCGATCTCACCATTCGCGACATCACCAAGCCCGTGAAGTTCGATGTGGAGTTTGCAGGCATTGTTGTGGACGCTTATGGGAACACGCGCGCAGGATTTATCGTGAACGGAAAAATCAACCGCAAAGAATATGGTTTGCGATGGGATGCAATAACAGAAGCAGGGAATGTGGTTGCTGCTGATGAGGTGCGTCTTCACGCAGAGATTCAACTCATCAAGAGTTGAAAAAAAGCTTCGTGGGTTAGTGTCTAAGATTTCAAATCACAAACCCGCAACTTCGAACAAACTCCAAACATTAATACCTTTGGCCACTTGCCGAAGTGGTGAAATTGGTAGACACACTGTCTTCAGGAGGCAGCGCCCGTAAGGGTATAAGAGTTCGAGTCTCTTCTTCGGCACTTTTTTCTATGACTCAAGACTCGCGGACTTAAGACATGCGGACGAAAATTCACCTCACCATGTCTTACTTCTTACGTTTCACGTTTCACCTCTCACGTTTCACGATTCACGATTCACTATTCACCATTCACCATTCGAATGAAAATCGGGTTTGATGCAAAGAGGGCCTTTCTCAATACTTCCGGCTTGGGAAACTACAGCAGGAGCGTGGTTGAATCACTTTGCAAATATTTTCCGCAGCATGAATATCTTCTTTTTACTCCGCGAATTTCCGATCTCTTTCTTCCTGACAAAAGTGAATGCAACGCAACAGTAGCAACACCACAGGGGATTTGGAAAACGTTTCATTCAGTTTGGAGAAGTTCGAAAATAATTTCTGATCTGAAGAAGCACAAGATTGAACTCTACCACGGTTTAAGCAATGAGTTGCCTTTCGGAATAAAAAAATCGGGCATCAAGTCGGTTGTTACTATTCACGATCTCATCTTCCTGCGTCATCCTGAATTTTATTCCGCCGCCGATCGGAACATTTATCATCGTAAAAGCAAACGAGCTTGCGCTGAAGCTGATCATATCATTGCAGTAAGCGAGCAAACCAAAGAAGACATTATGCGATTCTTCGGAACTGCGGAAGAAAAAATTTCTGTGATCTACCAGGCGATTCAACCGATTTTTTTTGAGGAAAAGCGAAGTGATGAACTAATTAAAGCTCAGAAAAAATTTGATCTGTCAGGAAAATTTATCTTGTATGTCGGAACAATTGAAGAGAGAAAAAATTTACTGGCCCTGTTGAAAGCGTGCCAACTAATTCCGGCGAATGAAGAAATTGATTTGTTCGTGGTAGGTAAAACCACCGCTTATCAAAAGAAAGTAAGCGAATTTCTCCTTAGGAATTGGAAGAACCATGGTATTACTTTTCTAACCAGCGTTTCAACTGAAGATTTGCTCATGCTTTATCAGTGCGCTACCATGCTGGTTTATCCGTCGAAGTTTGAAGGCTTCGGCTTGCCCATTGCGGAAGCGCTGGCAAGCGGAATTCCCGTGATTGCAAATGATGAAAAAATATTTCATGAAGCAGGAGGAAGGTATTCTGAGTATGTTGATGTGAATGACGCACAAAAGTTTTCCGCCGCCATATTAAATGTGTTGCGCAATGATGACCGCCGAACGCAAATGATTGCAGAAGGACGGATTCATGCTTCTAAATTCCACCCTCAGAACCAAGCCGGAGCACTTGCAGCGTTGTATGAACTCGTTCAAGACGCAGGATTTAAGACGTAAGACTTAAGACAGAAAACCAGTAATGGGTGTCTTAATTCTTACGTCATAAATCTTTTGTTTTTCGTATTAAGTCTCACATTTAAGAGTCTATTATCTTCGCCCAATGAACTTCACAATCATGACTCAAATTTTTTTTCTCAGGTCTTTGGTCTTCTTCATTCTAACTTCAGGCATGTTCATCGGAAGCGCACAGGTCATCACTAAAGATTATAACTCCGCGGCCATGCAAGCCATGGTGAAAGGCAAGACCTATGCAATACTCACCAATGATTCAACATTCAATCAGTGGTGGCGCCAGGCACTGGATGGGGTTTGGACGGTGAGTACAGTAACGTACATCACCAGCGCGCAATTAGATACTGTTGTGAAGAGCGACAAAAATGTTTTTCTTTTTGCGCAGGCGCGTGACAAATCGGGCGCGGCTGTACACCTGATAAATTCTGATGACATCACCGCCAAAAAAGATTTCCTCGTCATACTTGCGCAGGGTGGAGCAAAGCAATCAAAATATCTTTTCACGCCGGCTACCAGCGGACCCAAAATCATTGGTTACTTCCGTTACTCCCCGGAACGTGCCGATGTAACTGCGGGAATGCTCGAAGGTGAGATGCTGCTTGCTTTCATGAATCAATCACTGCAGATAATAGTGGATAACAAGATCAAGGGAAGTGTTCGCGACAGTGTATGGGATCGCATTTATGTAGACGCTCCGCAGATCAAAGACAAGACCATGCTCTTCAATAAAGCATACAGTGATGGAACCATTGCCTTATCAAAGAAAGTACTCCTGAGCGATAAGGTTGTTGAGGATTATCCTTATGAGTACAAGGAAACATCGCCGGACACTGTTAAAGACATTTTGAAAAATAATCCTGCTAACTACGTGTACTTGTTTCTCTATTATCCTTCAAGCTATGTGAACCAGGCAGATGACAGCGGCGATATCCTCGTGTACGATCCAACCCAGAAAAAAATGCTTTACTATGATGACAATCTCACGGGTCCGTGGATGGAAAAAAGCGAGTTTAAGGATATGATATATGCTATTAAGCAGCGGCAATGAATATGACCCAGCTCTAAAGGGAAAGGCAGGAGAGGAAAAGGAAGTTGTAAAAATATTTTTTGTGGAACGACTCCTTTTCATAGCGCAACGCGCAACAGGACACCATCTCTGTTTATAGGAAATATGTTGGGAGTGGTTTGTATGTTGATGTTTCACCAAATTATTTGCTTCCCTTCCCAGAAGCATCAGATGGCGGGCGAACAATTAAAAGAAGTTCCTCTAAGAGGGGAACAATAGAGGATGCTACTTTGGCATATTCATTAACCACGCTTTTATTTACTGGTTCTGTTACTTGCTTTATCTGATGTCTTTCAGAAGAATTATCCTTGACGACTTCAAAATTTTCAAAATAGATATTGTCGCCATCAAAAGAGGATAGTGATTCATCGGTGGTGAGAATTTTTCTATGGCATACAATGTTCCTTATTTTTTGCAATTTTTGAATATCATCTACAAGATTGGGGTATTTTGTTTTAAAGTCTTTGAAGTGAATGTGAATTATTTGGCGAAACAATTTTAGTTTCGATTCAAATGTGAGCATTGTTCCATCGCATATTAACCTATGCCTTATTTCATTGGCCTTTTCTGCATCACTGCAAAAGAAATGCGAAATTATCATCTCCATTAAAAACTCAATATCTGTCGTTCTATTGATTATTAGACCACGATAGGTCGCGGCAAGAGTCCACCGCTGCTGAAATATCACTGATTGCTCTGGGGTAAGGTACGTCATTTGCTTAAAAATTAAGACCACCAATGTATGGAGAACAAACCCCCTTTGCGTTGGGGAGGAGAAGAAATATTTTTAAAACTTTCTTTTATTTTGGGTGAGAGGGTAAAAGAAACTCCCGTAAAAAATGAAATGCGTTTCTTTTAGCTTTGAAACTATAACTCAACATTATGTTACACAGACTTAGCCGCCTTTTTGCCCGTAAAAATGAGAATGAAAAAAGGCTGCGGGAGGAAAGCGAGAGAGGAAAAAACAAAAACCAAACTGCGGGCGATCTCAAACTAAGAACAGATAAATAGTAACATCGAAAACATCTCGGAAAATAAAAAAAATTTAAGTAGGGAATTTTTCTTTTCATTTTTTGGGACAAAAAAAACCCGACTGCGAATCGGGTAGTAGCCATGTGAATTATCTATTAGCCATGACAAACATACAAAATCATGGCAAAAAAAGAATACCACCAGCTTCAATACGGGAAAATCATCGAAACATCCCCCATAAAAAATCAGATAAGGATTGAACGGCAGCCATCTTATCTTCTTCTCTCATTTCGGCGGATTCGTAATGTTTTAAAATCGTGTTTGCCTTTTTGAATTCAAACTGCGATCTATGAAACTCGTAGCATTTGTCTAAGAAATCTCTTAGAGTTTCTTTTTCATTTGATCTATCATAAATCGTAACGATAGAAGTGGCGCTCGTTACAAAATCTAAGCGGAGTGCCGAATCCAAATCAGTTATCTTTTGGATGATTCTTATCCCTAATTTACAATCATCCTTGCTACCATCCGTAGCTAATGAACCAAGTGGTTGAAATGAAAATTGATCTTCAACTGGAACTAAGCCACTGAAAGTTAGAAGTGTTGTTTTCAGATTCCATTTTTCAAATTGTGGTGCAAAAAGAATTGATTTCATGCTGAGAATTGAGTTATGTTAAAAAAAGATGCTCTTCACAATAATAGTTAATTATAAGAAAGTTTTATTTTTACCTTGCGCTTTCAAAATTTTCTCTCCATAGGATTACATTGAAAAGACATCTCGCTTTTTTTCTTTTGCTGCTCGTATGTTCAACTGCTCTTTTTGCACAAGAGTTTACAAAGCACTATGTTAAATACGAATCAAAGACTGGAATGGGGAGTGAATCAAGCTGGATATGTTGTACGGCGTGTAATGTTACCGTTATATTCAATTACAACAACAAGAGCAGTATAGTTGTTTATTATAATGACACTACAAGATTTGTTTACAATTTTACCTCTAAGCCAACAGAAATTGAAGCTGCATCAGTAATGATGTGCAGAGACGAACGCGGGAAGCAGGTAATGTGTGCATACACCAATGATTTTTTTACTATTTCCTTTTTATCAAACCCTGTTTATTACATGAGATTTTATCTTAAATGATTATGGTAGGTAATTTATGAAAGACGACTTCGGAAGAATTAAGAAGGGCATTAGAAAGAGGATACTTGAAAAATTAAGTATTGACAATAGACTCAATGCAACCTCATTCATTAATGAGCTAAACGATGAAAGGCTAAAAGACAATAGGGGAAAGGTTGGTTTTTGTTTTTTCTTTGGGAGAGAGGTAATGCGGCTACTTTACATAATGTTAATTATAGGAAACATTATGAAACCTGCTTAGCCGTCAATACTCTGATTATGCAGCTATTTGATCAATAACCCGAAAAAATAAACATCCCGATCTGCGATTGCGACCGGGATGTTTTCAATCTCCAACTTATGAATGACTACAATACTTTTCTTTTATTCTGCCTGGCTTTTTCCATTAACCTCCCAAAGCTTCGATCTCTTTTTTGATTTCATCAACTTTATCGAGCATGTTCAGGCGTGCGTAAACCTGCCTCAAAGCTACAAGGGTATCCATATCCTTACCATTAATTTGGCGGGCATGCTCTAAATACACAAGAGATTTTCTAAACAATGCATCGCGCTTAGCTCTCAATGCATCAATTTGTTTTTGCTGGCTGTCAGGCAACTTCAGCATCTCATTATTGAGGTTTGCTGCAATGTTGTAATAGCTAATCCCCAATTGATAATAGCCCACAAGGTTACCGGGATCTTTTTCTATTGCCGTCTCATAAGCGGCATGTGAATTTGCTGTGTCATTACATTTATCATAAGAATCACCCAAACGAACGTATAATACATTAAGGTCAGGTGATATCTTAATGGCTTCTTTCAATTTCTCTATTGCTTTCTTACAATCCTTTGCAAACAAGACGATGTTTAACTCATCAATCATAAGTTGTTTGTCATTCGGAAACAACTGCCGTCCCTTTGCGATAGCCTCTTCTGCCTTGGCAGTATCACCTTTGGCTAAGTAAATTTCGCTGATATTGGAAAACATTTCGGGAAGCGCAACTCCCCGTTGCTGAAGATCGCTGTAATGCTTCTCCGCATCATCATAGTGTTTAAGCCTGATGGCGGCATTGGCGGCATACATGGTTGCAA
>DASRAJ010000127.1:0-54395 GCA_035638255.1 Chitinophagales bacterium | reverse complement strand
TGATTGCCTGCTGTGTTTGCTTTGCAAAATCAGGTGAGCCACTGGCAGCATACTCTACCGCAAATAATTCCTTCGGAAATCCATAGAAGTCATGAATCGTTTTTGGCTTCTCCATCGCACCCACTCGTGTGCCGTTCGTTTGCCAGTGTGCACTCACGCACAAGATTGCTTTCGGTGGGGGCAATTCTTTCCCGATCACTGCCCACTCTCGGCTGAACTCATTGTCTTCAATCGCATTCATGGGATTGCCGTGCCCGACAAAAAGAACAGGCATGATGGAGTCACCGTACTTTTCAAATTGATCTTTGAAATCATAAATTTTCATACTCATGGCAGCAAGAGAAAATGTTTTAATGAAATCGCGGCGTTGCATACAGCTAATAAGGAGTGAGAATAAAATACGGAGGGAAAAAGTTCAGGAAGGAGTTAACGGCAGTACAAACGATACAGTCGGATTGGCCGGCGAAATTATATTTTTCTTCCCGGCAAATAATAAAATGTGCGGATGAAATTCTTTCATCAAATAACTGCTACCATTTACTAATTTAAACTGGCCGTTCACACATCCGTTTGTGCATTTTGAAAGAACGTCCGCAAATTTGCCAACGCAGATATCACACACAAACAAATCTAATCACCATACATTATTTCTTCACACAAAAACAGAAAACTATGAAACACCAAAATTTACCCGCAGCACTGCTGCTGATCATCTTCGCATTTACCGCTCAGGCGCAAACTCTCGTAAAGACCATGAGTTCAACCAACGCAGCAGTTTATTCCGTGACAAATAACGCCGGCATTTATTACATCGGCGGATCCTTTACGTATGTGGGATTGCAAACCGGTACCGCCGGCTTAATTACTTCTTCTTCAAACGACATTCCCATCATGGATTTTCCTGCTTTCACCGGCGAAGTACGTTGTGCCGTTAGCGATGGAAGCAATGGCTGGTACGTGGGCGGCAGTATGTACCAGGCAGACGGGATTACATGTACTGAATTGGTGCATGTGCTTTCTGACAACACTCTTGACCCTGCCTTTAATACTGACCTCAATGGAGCCGTCTATTCATTGCTATTAAATGGAACAACGCTGTATGTGGGTGGAAGCTTTACGCAGATCAATTCCACTACCAGAAACTACGTGGGTTCTGTGAATGCAACTACCGGGGCAGTGCTTACCTGGAATCCCAATGCCGACAATGCTGTTTATGCATTCGGTTTGAAGAGTTCGAATTTATACATCGGAGGAGCATTCAATACTATCGGCGGGCTTCTTAAACCGCATCTTGCTGTATTCAGTACTTCTTCAGGAAATATCATTAATAACATTGCAACTGCGAACTCAACTGTTTACTCCATCTCGGTTAAAAACGATTCAATTTTTGTTGGCGGCGCCTTTTCTGTTCTCGGTTTTCAAAACTCATACCTTGCTAAATTATCCGTGAGCAACGATATTCCCGTTTACAATTTTCCCACTACAAATGGATATACCCGGTGCATACTTCCCGATGGCAACGGCGGATATTATGTTGGAGGAAGCTTCAGCCTGATCGGAGGAATTGCCAAACAAAATTTTGCTCACGTTAACTCTGACAAAACCATTGATGCAGGATTCACTGCTGATTGCAACAGCGATGTGAGGAGCATTGTAAAATCGGGTAGCAAACTTTATTTCGGAGGATCATTTACTACAGTCAATGGCAACAGCAGGTTGTATCTTGCTTCAGTAAGTTCAAGTACCGGGGCCACCAATTCATGGAATCCGGGCCCGAACAACGCCGTGTACTCCGTGGCTGTGGTTGACACGTTCATTTATTTCGGAGGTGCATTTACCAAGGTGGGAACTTATTTTCAAAAATATTTCGCACGGGTTGGAATTGTAAAAGGAAAAGTAGTGGGTGGAATAACCAACGCAGATAGTTATGTTCAGAAAGTTCATCCTGATGGCGACACCATTTTTATTGGTGGAAATTTTACCAACACCGGATTTGATGCCCAGTACCTCGCTTCCGTTACCACCAGCAACAGCTCACCCGATATTAATTTCCCCAATGCAGATGGATATATTTATTCGATCATTCCTGATGGAAACGGCGGATGGTTTGTAGGAGGAAGCTTCAATACCATTGGCGGTGTATCCCGGCAAAAATTGGCGCACGTAAAATCTGATTTAACCATTGATGCGAATCCCAACGTTACAATTAATGGTGACGTACGTGCCATTGTAAGATCCGGAAGTCTTCTTTATCTCGGCGGAACATTTACGAGTGCCGGCGGTTCCACCCGAAATTATCTCGCTGCTATTAACAAAACTACCAGCGCCCTCGATTCATGGGATCCTCAAGCAAACAATGCGGTGTACACATTAGTATTGAACGACACGATATTTTATGCCGGTGGTGCATTTACCACTATTGGAGGAAAGACGAGATACTATCTTTCACCGATTTCTAAAAATTCGGGCAAGCCCTTAAACGGTTTGGAAGATGTTGACAGCTACGTGCAGAGTATTACCAATAAGGGTGATACCTTAATCATTGGAGGAAACTTTACGAATACGGGATACACACAGCCTAATCTCGCTGCTTTATCTACGTCGAGCGATCGGCCCGACCGCGGCTTTCCTGTTACGAACGGCGAGGTAAAAACGATTATCTCTGACGGGGGCGGCGGGTACTTTGTTGGAGGAACATTTACGACCATTGATGGAGTGAGCCAGCCATACCTTGCAAAATTAAATTCATCAAAAAAAGTAGTAACCGGTTACACGCCTGCCATTGACGGTTATGTCTATTCTATAGCATTGCAGGGAACTACCCTGTATATAGGAGGTAGTTTTACTCATACTAATGGAGCTCTTCGGCAATACATTTCTGCAATATCAAACACCGGCTCAGGAGCAAACCAAACATTTTCAGTGACAAATACAAACGGGTATGTTTATGCGCTCGCCTCGGATGGCACCAGCATATATGCAGGAGGAGATTTTACTTCTTCCAACAGTACTACCCGTAATCACCTTGCAAAATTTGATTTGACCGGTCACCTTGATGCAACGTGGGATCCAAATGCAAATGGCGGTGTGAGAACTATAGTCACCAACGGCAGTAATATTTATGCAGGAGGGTTTTTCACGACCATAGGCGCCACCACAAGAAATTACGTCACAAAACTGAATAATAGTACAGGAGCATCGAGCAGTTGGGCTTCGGCCAATTCTTATGTATATGGATTGACGGTTGACGGCGCCAACATGTATTTGTGCGGCTCCTTCACTCAGGTGAGCAGCGTGAATCACACTTATGTTGCAGGTGTTATTATATCATCCGGAAATCTGCTCGCATTCAATCCCACTTTTAATTCCACGGTGTACTCTGTGGGTATATCCGGCACTACTTTATATGCAGGAGGAACATTCACCACCGCTAACTCAACTGCCCGGAACTACCTTGCGGCGTTCAATAAAAATACGTCGGCGCTCATTAATACATGGGACCCGAATGCCAATTATATTGTAGAAACCATTCTCATTGACGGCTCCAACATTATTGTAGGAGGGTCTTTTACACGCTTTCATACAGCGGCGAGAGGCTATGCCTGCGCCATGCAAATTTCAACACATGAAGTAAATAGCTGGAATCCTTCCCTCGACTATATCGCTTATGCGACTGCTTACAATGCCTCACACATCTATCTCGGCGGATCATTCGATCATGCAGGTGGAACAGCTCGCGGCGGCGTTGCTTCTTTCAACATCAGCACCGGCGCTTTAGAAAGCTGGGATCCCTTATTGTCATATAATGGAAGCAGCACCTCTGCAGATGTGAGATGCATTGTCGCAAACAGCACTGATGCTTTTATCGGTGGTTATTTTGATGACGCTAACGGAAGTGCGAGAGCAAATTTCGTAGATGCATCCGTCTCCAACGCCACTATTAAATCCCCCAATCCATCTCCTGATTATTATGTTTTTGCTCTTGGAATAAACGGTTCACAAATCGTTTTAGGCGGGTACTTCACCTTTCTGAACAAAAACAGCAGGAATTACTGTGCGGCACTTCGTCATTCAACAGGTAAAGTGATTGGGTTCAATCCCGCGCCGGATTACATTGTGTACGACATTGCGCACAATGACTCAAAAGTATATATCGTTGGTTCCTTTGATCATGCAGGCGGTCAGGTGCGCACTGGCGCTGCCGCATTTAATTTACCCGGAGGTGGACTTGCCTCTTCCTGGAATCCGGCCCTGTCCTATAACGGGAGTTCGACTTCGGCAGACTTATATGCTGTCGTGGCTAATGACTCTGAAGTTTATCTCGGCGGAAATTTTGATCAAATAGGATCAACAACGAGAAGTTTCATCGCAAAAGTCACCTCCGGGAATGCGGCTGTGCAATCGTGGAACCCGCAGGTAAATTCCTCCGTGTTTGCCATAACACTCTACAACAGTGCCTTATTGATCGGAGGGTCCTTTACGTATACCAAATATGCTAATAGAAATTACCTTGCCTTTGTAAGTAATACATCGGGATTGGTTGATCAGTGGAATCCGAATTCAGATTACATTGTATATGCGCTCGAATCCAACAGCACCCGGTTGTACGCCGGTGGCTCTTTTGATCACGTAGGGGGTGTTTCGCGCAACGGCGCTGCAGCATTTTTGTTCAGTAATCTGAGTCTCGATTCCTGGAACCCCGCCCTCTCTTTCAGTGGCGCTCCCACTTCCGCCGATGTAAGGGCCATATATGCTGATGATAATAATGTATACCTCGGTGGAAATATAGACATGGCAGGCGCGAGCAGCAGAAAATATATTGCACAGGTTAACCCTACTACTGCTGCTGTTAAATCATGGGACCCTTCCGCGAATGGAATTGTATATACCATTGCTAAAAGCGGCAGCAAGGTTCTTATTGGCGGAAGCTTTACCTTCCTCAAAGGTGCTGCAAGAAATTATCTCGCAGCCATTGACGGTACTACCGGATTGGTTACAGACTGGAATCCCGGAGCTGATTATATAGTATATGCATTGGCGGTAAATGGTACCAAAGTATATGTGGGTGGCGCATTCAGCACACTTGGTGGAGTGACTAAAAAAGCATTGGGCGCAGTAAATACGGGCAATGGTAATACGGCATCTTTTACCTGCGATGTGCTTTTTAATACCAGTACAGGAACTGTTTATGATCTTGAGTTTGATCCGCTGAATAACTTATATATCGGAGGGAATTTTAATACTGTTGGAGGATCAAGCCGGAACTATGCGGCATCTGTTACTACGGGTGGAACAGTAAGGGCGTGGAATCCAAATGCAAACGGGGTCCTTAAAACCCTCCTGATAAACGGTAATACTGCCTATCTCGGCGGACAGTTTACTACGCTGAACGGAGGAACAACGCGCAATTATTTCGCGGCAGCAGATACAAGCAACGGAACTGTAAAATCATTTAATCCAAACATGAACAGTTATGTTGAAGCCCTCACTTCAAACGGCACTAATTTATATGTGGGAGGATCATTCTCTACAGTGAATGGCGGTACAGCCCGTGGCTATGGCGCTGCCTATCAATTGAGCAATAATAGTCTGCTGAGCTGGAATCCGACGGCAAACTCTTACGTTTATGGCCTTGCCGCGGATAATGACACAATTTATCTCGGAGGGTTGTTTACCACATTAAATACCACCACGAGAAATTATATAGGTGCGGTGAAAGGTTCCGGCGGAGGTACTAATACAGCGTTTAATCCTAATGCCAGCACTACTGTATATGAAAATTACATTAGCGGAGGGCAGCTTGCAGTTTGTGGAGGGTTTACCAAAATCAACGGCAAAACGCGCGGAGGATTTGCAGTATATACCCTGCCCGGATTCCGTCTTGAAAACCCGGATGAACCGGAAGCCTTTACAAGCGGTGAGACAGAAAATTCAATTGCTGTATACCCCAATCCTGCAAGTGATCTCGTGAATGTGCATGCTGAAAATGGCTTTGGCGCCAACACAAAAATTATTTTGATGGATATGAATGGACGAAAAGTTTTTGAAACCATTTCCAATGATCCTGAAAATAATTTCTTCCAACTTGAAACGGGAGGGTTGAAAGATGGGTTGTATATTCTGTATATTGAAACTGCGGATAAGGTGGTGACGAAGAAGATTAGTATTGCTCGCTGAGAATTTTGAATTGCATTAATAATGAAGCCGCCTTGAATTGATAGCTCAGGCGGCTTTGTTATATTTGCTACTACGAGAATAGATCATTAATGAAAGCATACAAGACACGAGTCTGGCTTCGCATTGAATCTGCGCTAAGACTCGCCAGTGGGAGAAAGCAAGTCGCATTAGAGTTTTGATCTTACAAAATAATACCAATGGATGTAGAAAATAGAATTCGTGAATTTACAATTGTTGTTAAAAAGTCAATTTTGATTAATAGCGATCTTGATCTTATTATTCAATCACTAAAAGATTTGGGCGCAACTCAAGGTGAATCAGCTATAGCTATTTCTAAAGGAGCCAATATTTCATTCCAGAATGCTAATGATCTGGTCCTTAATTCTACAAGTTGGGCAAGTATTAAGAATAAAAACGATCAAGTAAGAGATGCGTTTCTAGAATAGATTACTGCCATTGTTGATAATTATACCTTGCCATTTCTCTACCCCAAGGTTTGAGCTCAGGGCATCCCATTTCAAAAAACTCGTACCCCCTCGGTGTCCTTGCGCGGGCGCTCGTTTGCAGTTCCGCTTTTTTTGCGAGAGCGAACGAGTGCCACGCAACACTGCCCTTCTTTTTTCTGCTCATCCTCTTCAGTTCATACTCGAAAGCGTTCTGCAATGTAAAAACTTTTCAAGCAGCACTTGCAAATATTTTAAAAAAAATTCTTGCCAGCCGCCGTGCGCACTCGTTCACTACGTAAAACCTCTGCTGCAAATGAGCGCGAGTGTGGGATGATTCATTCTTTCACAAACTTTCTCACTTCACCGTATCCAAACTTAATAAAGTAAATACCGGAAGCAAGATTTCTTATATCAATCGTTTCTTGTGATTTGCTCCTGAACGTTTTTACCATTACGGTGCTGCCGAGAGAATTTATTATATTAACCTCTCGCAAATATGGTTGACTCTCCAACTTAATGGTTATTTTATCATTAGCCGGATTTGGAAATATACCTATCCCTACCTTTGGTAGTGGCCGCCATTCGCCAGTTACTATGTCCAGCATTGCTATATTGTGAATGGTATCATTAGGAGTAAATAGTATGAAGCTCCCACCTGCGTAAAGAACATCGTCAAGAATATCAATCGAGAAAACCGTACCCGTGAAAGAATTCGTAAGATTTGTCCATACTTGACCATCAAATCTTCTGATTTTATAAGCGTTACCAACACTCGTTCCACCTGCATATAAAAAGCCATTATGAACTTTAAAGCTTTTTGGGAAAAAATTCGTTGGATTATCCACTGCATGCCATTGCATTCCATCCCATTTTGCAAAATCAAGGCAGTAAGCTTCTCCCGCAGTATCAAAGCTTCCTGCAACATATAGAGTATCCAGATAAACTCCCAGTGCCAGGACATTTGCAACCGGACCCGAAGATGTAACTCCATTTCCCAGTGAATGCCACTGATTTCCGTCCCACCTTGCAATGCTATTGCAGGCCACTCCCCCCGCTGAATCAAAATCTCCTCCAACAATTAAGTCTCCATTATAAATCGCCATTCTCGATATATATGGCGGACTATATCCTCCGGAATTTGTTACACCGCCGACAGGAAACGCCTGCCAGAGATTATCTGAGTCCAACACCGCCAATCCCTTTACCGAGACTGCTCCGGCAGAAGTAAACCCTCCTCCTGCTACTAACTGTCCGTTGTATTCTATCAATGAAGCACCTGGTTCATTAAAATAAGGATCAACTAAGTCCCAATCACTCCCATTCCATTTTTGTACTTGATCCCCTGCAAGATACAATTCTCCATTAAAAATTAAGAAGTTAGCATGACCTTCATCCTGAGTTGACATAGCTGACCAAGTGGCACCGTCCCATTTTGCACATTTATAGGCGTATACATTTCCTGCTGTATCGAAATAACCATCAGCATATAAAACATGATTTACTGTGTCACCTAAAATACCATACGCTGTAGAGCTTACTATATCACCCTGCCAAGATATTCCTCCATCTAATGGTAGCCAAGTTTGACAATCGCATACAATCGATATAGTAATGAATATCGAAGTAATTGTGATCTTCTTCATATATCAATGATTTAAAGTGATTGGTTTCAAAAATGATTCACCATCTACAACTACTCCTATCCAGTAAATCCCTTCAGGATCACGGTCACTAAAATTAAGAGTAGACTGCAGATGTTGATTAAATAATTGGGTAGTTCTTTGCATCGGTTGCCCAAACATATTCATGACCATAATTTCTGCTTCCTGATCATTATCATTTTTCTGCCCTTGTCGGTGTTCCTCATCCTGCGTGTGCGAGCGCCGTTGTCGGTGTTTGTCCACCGATAACTGAAGGGCGGGTGTCCAAATTGATTGTTCCATTTATAATTCTGTTTTCTTTTATTTCACTTCTTGCACTCAAGCCATATCCCTTGCGAAGTTTATTGATATGCCGAAAGGTAGAAATTTTTCTGCGATCCTGACCTTCCCTTCATACCTTCGTTTCAAACCAAAACATCTTGCCTCCTTCCAATCATCTCCATCCCGCAGGCGACAGTGCCATCACCATTGATTTCGGAAACATCATTGATGAGAAGACCAATAACATGGTGATTGCGCTCTTCGATTACCTGAGAGAAAAAAAATTGCCCGGTATAAAAGACATCATCCCCGCTTACAGCAGCATCACCATTGTGTACGATGTGGCCATCACCAGGAATCAACACCGCGTGGCTTCAGCCTTTCAATTCATAAAACAATATGTTGAAGATTCTATGCAGCACGTTGATTGGAATAAAACTCCATCATCGCGCCAAATAGAAATCCCGGTGTGCTACGATCCTTCGCTTGCGCCGGATTTGTATGCATTAGCTTCTGAAAAAAAAATATCAGCAGAAGAAGTTGTTCAATTGCATTGCAGCAAGACGTACAGGGTTTATATGATTGGCTTCCTTCCCGGGTTTGCCTACATGGGTAAGGTGGATGAGCGCATCACATCCCCGCGAAAAACAAACCCCGACAAGATAGTACATGCAGGCAGTGTGGGAATAGCAGGCGAACAGACCGGCATCTATCCATTGGATTCTCCCGGCGGCTGGAACATCATTGGGCAAACACCCATGCGAATGTTTGATGCAGGAAGGGAGGAGCCGGTACTTTTAAGAGCGGGGGATGAAGTGAAGTTTACTCCTATTACGCTCAAAGAATTTCTGAAACTTAAACTATAGCCATAGTGCATGAGCAAGAAGAGAGTGTCTTAAAAGCTAAAAAGAGGTGTCATTGTGAGCGAAGCAATCCCCGGGATTTAACGGTCACTTATTTCATGGGGATTGCTTCGTCGCGTCATCGCACATGTCTCACACTTCGCTCCTCGCAATGACGACTTTTGGAAAAGCTTCATCTCTGGGCGAAGGGGTGAGAGCCAGGAAATTTTTAAGAAACAAATAATCAATAGTGAGCATCCGCATTCTAAAACCAGGTTTGTCAGATTCCTTCCAGGATTTAGGGAGATATGGTTTTCAATATCTCGGCATCAATCCCGGTGGTGCAATGGATCCTGTAGCTGCGCAAGTCGCGAATATGCTTGCGGGTAATGATGTGCATGAGGCAGTGATTGAAATGCATTTTCCCGCTTCCTCTTTTTTATTTAAGGAGGATGCCCTCATCGCATTGTCCGGCGCTGATTTTAATGCAACACTCAATGAGCAGGAAATTCCACTCTGCACCCCAATAGTGGTCAGGAAATTCTCTGTGATGCAATTTATAAACTACCGGCATGGCGGCCGCTGCTACCTCGCTGTTCATGGAGGATTCGACATTCCGAAGTGGCTCGATAGTTACAGCACGCATCTGAAGGCGAAAGCAGGCGGCTTTCACGGGCGATGTCTTGATAAGGATGATGAATTGTTATTCAGGAGAAAACAAACCGATGATAAGAAGCAGGCGTCAGACAACTCTTCGCACGGTGCAGCGCAGTTGTCAGACGCCATCCCCAATGGAAAAGATCACAGGGTGCTTTCCTGGAAGGCAGATACATCTTCCGTGTATAATTCACCTGGTATCATCCGAATTTGTGAAGGATCTGAATTCAAGCGGCTGACAAATGCATCAAGAGAGTTGCTCACGTCATCATCCTTCACCATCACAAGACAGAGCGACAGGATGGGCTACAGGATGAGCGGAGCATCATTGCACACAGAAAATGCGCAGCAACTTATTTCATCAGCCGTGACAAAGGGAACGATCCAATTATTTCCTGACGGGCAGATCATCATTCTCATGGCAGATCACCAAACTACCGGCGGCTATCCAAAAATTGCGCACGTGATTTCTGCTGACATTCCGAAACTCGCCCAACTGCTGCCCGGTGCTGCAATACAGTTTCAGATGATTGAGCATTCCGAAGCAGAAGAATTGTTGTTTCAGCAGCACAGGTATTTGCAGGTGCTCCAAAGTGCATGTACACTTCACTTAACAGAGTTGCTCTGATTCAAAACTCTCTAAGCCCGCTATATCAATGTGGGGTTCAATGAAATTCATTTTAGGAGCGTCAAGGAATTGTTCTTCATAGCCGGGAGCAAGTCCCAGCTTGTAACCAATATTATCAGAGGTGGTTAGAAAAACATTATTGTATTCGTGCTCATCTTCGGGAATACACAACATCACTTTCTTATTCTCGGATAAGTCAGTGATCCACTTGTCGCCATGTTTTGGAGTAAGCCAGGCTACAAGTGCAGGGTTGTAAAAAATTTCATGCGGATGTTTAAGATAATTAACAAAGCAGCAAAAAATTTCAAAATCAATATCGTAAGGAAATGTAATCGCAAAAGTATCTTCTGAAACTTTCGTGATTAAAGGCATTACAGCATAATCAGTTTGGTTATTCAGATTACAGGATTGCTCTGCCGCCTTTCTTAAATCGTGATGAGTGACTCCGGAAACTATCACCAATTTATCATTTGGAATTTTGGCAGCCGGCTTAAAGTTTTGGCCGAGACGGGATGTGTCCAGGTAGGGTATTATTGGAAAAAGCTTATTGAAACCACGGCGAAGAACAAGAAAGTGAAAGAAGTAAAAAATAATTCCAGCGATAAGAAGATAGGTGGCCATGCGATGTTGTGAAAGATAGCAATATGTGAATTTCAAAAATGGTTTCTTTACTGTGACAAGTGAGCAACAACAATCTCATACTATTCTCATGACTCCCATTGATCTCAACTGCGACATGGGCGAAGGCGTGAATACCGATGCGCAACTGATGCCGCTCATCAGCAGCGCCAGCATTGCCTGTGGCTATCATGCGGGTGATGCTGACACCATGAAGAAAACGGTGGAACTTGCTTTAATGCATCACGTCGCTATCGGTGCTCATCCCGGATTTGCTGACAAGGAATTTTTTGGAAGAAGAGAATTAAAATTGAGTACTGATGAAGTGTATGATTTAATTGCCGGACAAATTTCGGCTCTCAAAAAAATTACAGATTCCTTTCAGGCAAAACTTCATCACGTAAAACCCCACGGCGCTTTGTACAACATTGCCGCAAGAGATGCATCATTGGCTCGCACGATTGCACTGGCGGTACAGGATGTCGATAAAAATTTAATGCTCTACGGCCTGAGCGGAAGCTATCTCATCAGTGAAGGCGAAGCCATCAGGTTGAAAACAGCAAGCGAAGTATTTGCTGACAGAACATACGGGGATGACGGAAGTTTAACACCACGCTCACAACCAAACGCACTGATTGAAGACGAGCTCCAATGTGCTGCACAAGTCCTGCAAATGATAACACAGCAAACTGTAACGAGCATCAATGGTCACACAGTCCCGATTGTCGCCCAAACGATATGCATTCACGGCGACGGAAAACATGCAGTTGCTTTTGCCCACACCATTTATCAATCGCTAAAAGAAAATCGTATTGACATCAAAGCCCCATAAACACTCCCCAGCAATTCTTGGCGCAGCATTCCTGATGGCAACATCAGCCATCGGTCCGGGATTTCTTACACAGACAACAGTATTCACTCAGCAGCTCGCGGCGAATTTTGCCTTTGTCATCCTGATTACAATTCTTCTCGACATCATCACGCAACTGAACATCTGGCGAATACTTGCGGTGAGTGAACTACGAGCGCAGGACCTCGCCAATAAATTGCTGCCCGGGCTTGGATATTTTCTCGCCGCACTCATTGTACTTGGCGGGTTAGCCTTCAACATCGGGAACATTGCCGGTTGTGGTTTGGGTGTGAATGTGCTTACAGGAATGAGTCCGGTCACCGGTGCCATCATCAGTTGTGTGATAGCCTTGTTTATTTTCTGGATGAAAGAAGCGGGAACTGCCATGGATCTCTTCGCGAAAGTTTTGGGAGTGATTATGATTCTGCTCACGTTGTATGTGGCGGTGAGTTCACATCCTCCGCTTGTCGAAGCGCTTAAGAGAAGTGTTAACCCTGAAAAAATAAATGCCACGGCCATCATCACCCTCGTGGGCGGGACTGTTGGTGGCTACATAAGCTTCGCCGGTGCGCATCGCCTGCTCGATGCAGGCATTAAAGGACGCGAGCAATTGCCGCAGGTAAATCGCAGCGCCGTGAGCGGCATCCTCATCACAGGCACCATGCGCACCATTTTATTTCTGGCGGCACTTGGTGTGGTTACCGGCGGAGCTATGCTGGAGGCTGGGAATCCTCCGGCTTCTGTTTTCAAAATTGCCGCCGGTGAAATCGGCTATCGTTTTTTCGGAGTGGTGATGTGGAGTGCTGCCATCACTTCTGTTGTGGGTGCATCGTACACATCCGTTTCTTTTCTTAAAACATTTCATCCTGCCATTGAAAAAAATCAGCGGTGGGTGATTTCTTTCTTCATACTTTTTTCCACGCTCATTTTCGTGTTTATCGGAAAACCTGTACAGTTACTTGTTGCTGCCGGCGCGGTCAATGGATTGATACTTCCGGTCGCTCTCGCTTCAATGCTTATTGCAGCTACGAAACCAAAACTCACGGGGAATTACAAACATCCTCTATGGATGCAATTGGCTGGATGGATGGTGGTGATTGTAATGAGTTGGATGTGCTTTGAGGCAATTGGGGAGTGGATAATGGTAGGGAATTAGGGAATTAGGATAGTGGGGTATTGGGAAATTAGTCCGGGTAAAATGAATGCTTACTCTTCAAGTTCGTTCAAAAGTTTTACAGTATATCTGGCCATCTTGATAAAGTTTGCTGTTTCGATTTTCAAAGGCTTGAAATGGCCATCGTAGTCTGAATCATTACGTTTAATCCTCAATGTGTCTAAGTTGCCACTGATAGAGTATTCTTTTTTGGTTGCCCCATCTCGTCTAAAATGGCTCATAACCAGAAAGTGAACATCTCCCGCTTTCTTATTTGCATACGGAGATTTGTTTCGGCAGGTAAGAAAAGCACCATAGTAGGCTCGACTGTTGGCGCTTCTTAGTTGAGCGTCAGAGGGATTACCTTCAATTAATTTTTCAGCAAGATTGATATATTCGTTCCAATCAAAGGCCATCTTAGAGAATAGAAATAGTCACAAATTTTTTAAATCCTGAGGATTGATTGAAAGCCCAATTCTCAAGGAGGTCTATCAACTTTTCATAACCAAGATCAAAACTAAATTGATGTGGAATTTTCACATAGAGGGTTTTCCAATTCGGCAATTCCTCGTCTTGAATCAACTCAATCTTAGGAACTACCAATCCGAATCTTTCTGAAATCTGAAATGGAAGCTCAAGTAAAGGAGAAATGATTGCCGGATGTTCAGCCAGAAACGCGAAGAGAATTTCTTTCCCTTTTAATTCATAGGTGTCGTCAATTGAAGCGAGTTGTTTTTCCCTGGAAGGTTTTTTTCTGCTCGAAACTTTCGTCAAATCAGGTTGCATCTTACCAGAGCGGGACTTCTTTCTTGTTGTAACAATCATAGTGTTATCGGGTGAAACAAAGGTAGTAAGATTTTGTCTCCGGTCGCGTCTTCTCTATCAGCAAACTCATATTATTGACTTCCAAGAAAAACATCTGCTGAGCCAGCTCCCGTAATCTCAAGTGAATTTTTATTCTGGGTATAACAAACGATGGTGACAGTTTGGTTTCTTAATTCTGACGGGACTGAAATTTCTGCACTGCCTTCATGTGACGCCCCTATTGAAATGAATGACCGTACAACATTTCCGTGATGTAATTTTTTTCCACCGTTCTCGCCTCTTGCAACCTCACTCGCAGCTTCCTTCTGAACCAATGCGATATTCAATACTTCATCTTTTAAGTCATCATCACCATGGGATTCGGTAAGGATGTTGAATTGAACTTTCACCTGTTCTTCATCTTTTTCATAGCCATTTTGAAATTGGATTTTTGTTGTCGCAGGGTTTTTCAATGCCACTCCAATTGCATCTATCGCCTCTGACCGTTTCGACCCAACAAAAACAGTTTCACCATTCACGATCATTTGCGGCGTGTACACCTCTGCATGCAAAACATCGGCGTAATGACTTTGTCTCTTTGAAAAGGCCGCGTCACTGAAGCGATCTTTCCATCCCAAATAATTCCAATAGTCAACGTGAAAGGCGAGCAGGAAAACATTTTTCCCCGCCATTGTCGTTTTCAAATCACTCAATAATTCATCAGCGGGCGGGCAGCTTGAGCAGCCTTCAGAAGTAAACAATTCTATCACAGCAATTCCGTTTTCATTGGCTGGTTGTAATACATGATTTTCATTCCCGGTAATTTTCATAAATCCAAAAATTCCCAGTGCTAAAACCGTGAGAGCGGCTAAAACCAAAAAAAATTTTCGCGGCATCGTAATCTTTTTCAATTCATCAAAAGGAATCTGTCAGACACAAAATTCGAATATACCATCAACATGAATTTCCATCGTCAGCTATTTGTCAATGAAGTTGTAGTCTTATGAGTGATGTTACGCAGCTAACTTCTTTAGAATAATTTTGCCTGCAACAAATGAGAATGAAAAAATCGAGAGGATATTTTTTGATGCTGCTTGTTATCGCAGGCACTTATTCTTCCTGCCTCATCACCCAGCAGGCAAAGACCGGTGACATGCTGTTGCAGGAAAAAAAATATACTGAGGCCGCGGACTTATTGAAAACAGAATTCAACAAAGAGCAGGACCCTGTTATTAGGGCGAAGAAAGCTTACAGCATCGGCGAATGTTATCGTATGTCGGGGAATACATTGGAAGCTGAGCAATGGTATAAGACTGCGAGTGAGACCGGCGATGATTCACGTGCGAAATATATGTATGCGCTCATGCTTAAGAGCAATGAGAAATATGAAGAGGCAGTGAAAGCGTTCAACATTTATTTGAAAGAGTCTCCCTTTGATGAGGAAGCGAAGAGCGAAGTGGAAGCATGTACGCTGGCCATGGAATGGAAGAAAGCCGATTCAAAAGTTTCCGTTGCCGGTGTTGATGCACTTAACTCTGTCGCCTTCGACTATGCGCCTGCACTCTACGGGAAAAACGGAATGGTGTTCACGAGTGATCGCGGTGATGCCACCGGTTCTGAAACGTATGGGTGGACGGGAGAAAAATACAGCGACCTCTATGTGGCGTACAAAGACGCAAATGGAAAATTCGGGGCGCCGGTTTTGTTCTCTGATAAAATCAATTCAAACACCAACGAGGGGGCAGCATGCTTCAATAAAGATTTTACAGAGTGTTATTTCACAAGGTGCATTATCCCTTTACAGACGAAGGATACAACCGCGGGCTATTGTCACATCTTTTACACGTACAGAACGGGTGACGAGTGGAGTGATCCGACTGAGGTTTCCATCTTTAATGATTCGTGTAATGTGAAGACGCCATTTCTATCCTCTGACGGAAAAGAATTGTACGTTTCGTCAGATGTTGATGGGGGCTACGGTGCAAAAGATTTGTATGTGCTCACAAAAAACACTGACGGCAACTGGAGCAATCCTCAAAATCTCGGACCAAACATTAACACACCGGGCGAAGAAGCGTTTCCGCAGTTGAGTGCTGACGGAAAATTGTATTTCGCTTCGAACGGACAGGAAGGAATGGGCGGGCTTGATATTTTTTCTGCTGCAAGAATCAACAAGCAATGGAACAACGTGCAGAACATGCGGTCACCAATCAATAGCGGCGCGGATGATTTTGCACTGGTGTTTGAAAAAGTAAAGCCGGAAGATCAGTACAAAATAAAATCGCAGGGATATTTTGTGTCGAATCGCCAGGGCGGAAAAGGGAAAGATGACATTTATTTTTTCTCAGAGGAAAAGAGAAAAGTCTTTTTAGTGAAGGGAAATGTGACCGAGAAAAAGTTTACTGTTGAAGGAAATCCGAACAGTGGTGTGGTTGGTTTTATTTCAATGCCTTCAATAGATGTTGCAATAGTAACACTTGATGAACAGGGAAATCCAATGTCAAAGACGCAGCGCACGGTCAAAAGTGATGCGAAGGGAAGATTTCAATTTCTCTCTGAGTCAGATAAAACGTATAAAGTGAGTGCGTCAAAGCTGGATTATTTTACAAAGAGTGAAATTGCAAACACTAATGGATTTCAGATGCAGGATAAAGACACAGTAGTTGCGACCGTGCAATTAGTGCTGGACAAAATTTACAGGAACATCCAGGTGAACATCAGCAATATTTACTACGACTACAACAAATGGAACATCAGACCGGATGCGGCAAAAGTTTTAGACACTCTGGTGAACGTGCTCAAAGAAAATCCCAACGTGAAGGTTGAAATTGGCTCCCATACTGACTCGCGCGGTAAGGATCCATACAACATGAACCTGTCGCTGAAGCGCGCACAAAGCGTTGTAGAATATTTAGTGCAGCACGGAATTGACGCCTCTCTTCTTTCAGCAAAAGGTTATGGTGAAACACAGCCGGTGAACAAATGCACGAATGGTGTAAAGTGCACCGAGGAAGAATTCCAGGCAAACCGCAGGACTACTTTTAAAGTTACTTCTGCAACGTTCTCTATTGAATCAACAACTCCTGAAAAGATCGAGGTGGACTCTTCGATGATAAAGAAGTAGGTGTTTACGCTGGCGCCATTCCGACCAACAAAGGGTTGAATGGTTATGGACATCAAATACGTTATGGACATTTCATTTTCACTCTGTGGAAAATCAACGCAGGAAATCAAACACGCTGTTCCTTAATATTTCAACTTTGCTTCAACCAATTTCTTCTCAGCACGGAGCCCTACTGACATGGCAAAATCAAGCAAGAAAAAAAATTTCTTCAGGCGCCTGCGCAAACGAAAAATCCCTTCGTGGATGCGCAACAAATATGTGATCACCATCACGGCATTTCTGGTATGGATGCTTTTCCTGGATCGAAATGACATCATCTCGCAAGTGCAATTGCGCTTGAAGCTTTCTGATCTCCGTGACAAGAAGAGCTACTATCAGCAACAGATTGCTGAAGTGAAAAAAGAAAAACAAGAGCTTCTCACCAACCAGGATTCTCTCGAAAAATTTGCGCGGGAGAAGTACATGATGAAGAAAGACAACGAAGATCTTTTCGTGATTGTGCCGGAGAAAAAGAAATGACTTCAGAACCAGGATTGCCGGGTTCGGATTTACTAAAGCTCTCCTTCCTGATTTACTCAGATAATTGAAAGCATCACTTTAACCCGGTGTCACTTTCATTTTATCTTTGCCTGCTCTGAATAAAATCAGAAACCCGAAACTCGAATTTCAAACTTCAAACTTTTTTCATGAAATACCCTCCTACTGATTCCAGTTTCTACATTGAAAACAGAAAAAAATTTTGTAGTAAACTTGAGAAAAACTCACTCGCAATCTTTCAATCGAATGATGAGATGCCGCGCAATGGCGACCAGAATTTTCTGTTCCGTCAGCAGTCTGATATTTTTTACCTGACCGGAATTGACCAGGAGGAAACGATCCTCATCCTGTATCCTGATTGCCCGCGCGAGGAATACAAAGAAGTGTTACTGCTGCGAAGAACCAATGAGAAAATTGCACAGTGGGAAGGCCATAAAGTGACGGAGGAAGAAGGGCAAAAATCGTCCGGCATCAAAAAAATAATGGCGACTGACGAACTGCCTTCCATTCTTCACATGCTCATGGTGTATGCTGATCACATTTATCTCAACCTGAATGAAAATGACCGTCTTATTCCTCATGTAGATGACCGCAATCAGCGCTTCGTGAATCAGTTGGTGCATCAATATCCGCTGCACCATTATCACCGGTCCGCACAGATCATGATGCACCTGAGGCAGATCAAGCAAGAAGCAGAAATTACATTGATCAAAGAGGCCATCCGGCACACGGCTAACGCTTTTAACAGGGTGCTGAAGTTTGTGAAGCCCGGTGTGAAGGAATATGAAATTGAGGCAGAGATCACGCATGAGTTTGTTCGCAACGGCTGCAAGGGACATGCGTATGAACCCATTATCGCGAGCGGGAAAAATGCATGCGTGCTTCATTACATAGAGAACGGCGCTGTATGCAATGCAGGTGATCTGCTGCTGCTTGACTTCGGCGCTGACTATGCGAATTACGCGGCAGATTTAACGCGCACTATTCCTGTGAACGGAAAGTTTACAGCGCGGCAAAAAAAAATCTACAATGCCGTTTTACGGGTGCACAACCAGGCGAAAAAGTTACTGAAGCCGGGCACCATCCCACATGAGATCAATGAAAAGATTGTGGGAGAAATGATGCAGGAAGAATTGCTGAACCTGCACATTCTGAAGAAATCAGAAGTGAAGAAGCAAGACCCTGATAAGCCGGCCTACAAAAAATATTTCATGCATGGCACCTCACATCACCTGGGTTTGGATACGCATGATTTCGGAAGTCGCTTTGAACCGATGAAGCCGGGAATGGTATTTACCTGCGAGCCGGGCATTTATATTCCGGAAGAAAACATCGGCATCCGCATCGAGAATGACGTGTTGATCACCAGGAATGGCAACGTGGATTTAATGAGCATGATCCCCATTGAAGCAGATGAGATTGAAGCAGCGATGAAACAGTAAAGGCACGACCTCCGAGGTTTTATTTCAAACCTCGGAGGTCTTTTGCCGTAACAAAACATATTCAGAAATAAGTTGAGAACCCAAATTGAATCATTCCCGTCTTTGCAGGTGCGTTGCCCAACAGGTCTCTTTGTTGCTGGTAGCGATAGTTGAAGCGCAAAACGGTTGTACCCACTGGACGAAAAGAAATACCCGGAACGATTGCCCAAATATCATCTGCAATGTTGCCGCCTGTTTCCTTGAATATGTCCTGATTGTAGTCGGCATATTCTAAACGAACGGCCAAATTTATCTTTGCATTCTTCCAATCAAACATTTTATGCTGAATGATGGTGCCGGCTATGTCAACAAAACCACCAAATTGTTTTGAGCCGAATTGCTCCGTATATGACTCCGGAACATCTACAAAAACTTTTGCAACTTCGGTAGTAATGTTCAGCCTGTTTTTAATAAGGGATGTATTAAAATCAATTGCAACCGCTTTTACACCTCTTTTCCTGTCAACTATAGTTCCATCCACTTTCCACTGGTTGAAAACTCCTGACATATACGAGATGCCCACTTCTCCCATTTTTCTGTTTCTAAACGCCAGCTTTCCTGTGAACATCGGCAGCCCGCTATTGCTTTGTTCAAATTTTTCAATATTGATTTTTCCGTCTGCCAATGAAGTGCGGTTATCCGTGTTTGAAATTATCTGATCATCAAAGCCATTGGTGAGATACACTTCATATCCGAGAATCCATTGGTTAGAAACATGTTTTCCAAATAAACCGAAACCAACATTTGATAAAGTGGCAGGAAGAATGGTAGTTGAAGAAATGGGTCTGTCAATAAAATCCCATCTCGGACCATCATGATTTTGATTAAAGGATCCGATGGGATTCAAAATTATTCCACCCCGAAAATTCAGTAAGGGATGAAATTCAATATCCATGGAAGCATACTCAATGTTTATTTCATGGGGTGTAAATTCTATCTCCGAATTAAATTTTATTTTCCGGGCAATAGTTGAAGAAATAAAAACGGACAACCTGCGGAACTGGAATGATAAACCATCGGATGCTCCGTCTGTAGAAGCATACTGTGTGTTTGCTTCTAAATATCCACCGATCGCTATAGGTAATTTCCCGGCCGAAATAAGCGGACGATTATAAGCAGCATCCATGCTTAATGTTTGCTTGGTCGTGTCTGTCGGAATATGTTTTAAATGGGTGCTCTTAGTTTGAGCATTTGCAGAAATGTAAATGCAAATGGAAAAAATAATTAAGAAAAAGTTTTTATAGTTCAATAAGGATGTTGTCATTGCCGGTTGTGATTTAAGGATCTTAAATTTTTTCTGCGTGTGTGCTATGTAACATTATTGTTAAAGAAGTTAGATGGAAGGCAAATGCCCGGTCAATAGTTGACGCCTAAATAAACTTCGTGTTTTTGATGGCTATAAAGATTCCAGGAATTTTATGATTTGCTGCCGTTGTTCCGGTGATAAACTAAAAAATGCAGTTCGTCTGCCGGCGGCTTCTCCTCCATGATTTGAAACGGCATCTTCAAAAGTGGAAGCTCTTCCGTCGTGAAGTAAAAACATTTGTCCACCTTGAGAATCACTCGCAAGTCCTATTCCCCATAGCGGTGGAGTTCTCCATTCGTAACTATTTGCTCCTCCCTCAGGATAACCATCATCTAATGCGGGACCCATATCGTGCAGCAAAAAATCAGAATAAGGATGGAACGTTTGGTAACTGAGTGCTGCAATGTCTGATTGAGCTGTAGTAAATGTGGGCTTATGGCAACCGGTACAACCAATTTGGGTAAATAGTTTTTCTCCCTCAAGAACATCCGGGTCATCTGTATTTCGTCGTGGAGGAGCCTGCAATGTTCGTACATAAAATACGAGGTCATTAACAAAATCGGCCGAAACTTCAGGGTCAGGCACATTGTCTCCTATATTCATACCTGCATTACAATTATATACATCCTCTTTATCAAAATCAGAGGTAATGCCAATATCTTCCTTCAAAGCAAAAACAGCCATGTCTTGTATGGTTACCTGTCTGGCTTTCTTACCGAACCTCCCTATGTACTTACCATTATTGGGAATATTAATATTTTCAGGAACAAAAAAAGATGAGGCGTCAACGTAATTTGGTCTTCCTGAAATGCCATCACCGTCGGCGTCGTCCGGATCTGCATTGGCTAATATAGATTGATCATCTAATGCAGCAACATACCCCAACCCCATTACTGCCGGCGCCATTCTATTAGAAAATACATTTGCTTCTGAAGGTAATGTTTCAGCCGGATAAGTGCCGACGGAATGATTTTGGAGTTGAGGACCTCCTTTTTCGATTAAGTAATCTGTCACCGCACCCGTAACATTTGCGAAACGGGTAACAATGTTAGAAGGATGACCTTTCCCGTCTCCAATATGGCAATTAGAACAGGAAGTCTGTACGAATATAGGGCCTAATCCTTCCTCTTCGCTGAAAATTTTGCCAAATGCTTCATCGCCGATTAAATGTTTATTTTCCTCCTCCGGAGTTAGCCCCGGAATAGTTCCTTCTAAAACATTCTCATCGAGAGGACCTGCGGGCATCATTTTTTGGCACGAGGTAGTGAAGGTGACTGCAGAAAATAAGACAGCAATAATCAGCAGGAGTTGATTTTTCATGCTATTAATAAAATTTTTAGTTTGCATTATTAGGGTTACGCAGGAATAAAATTATTGTTTCGGATCCTTCCTTTTCAATAATAAATCACTATTTTTTAATTTGTTTTTCTGATATTACATTGAGTTATACAGATTATCTTATTATTGCCTTATATGTAATCACCTTCGTTGGGATAGGCAGGCATGCTGGAAAGGTTAAATACAGCCAAGTTGGGACAATCTTTCCTTTAAAGAAACCATTTTCACACGTTTATCGATCATGCGGCTATCAAAAACATAATCATCAGTTGGTTCAATGATCCAACCAAAATTAAATTTCTGATTTAATGCTAACGTAATCTCATATAAATTCCATTGCTCATTTGAATCAAGCATATAAATTCCGGGAGAAAAAAAGGTAGCAAGCTCAATAAGCTTGACGGAGGTATCTTCAAGAAAGGAGCAAGCGGGCAACCATTCAGTGCTGGTGCGAATTATTCCTTCGCTCTGAATTCTTCTATCAAAAAAATCAATCATGTTGTTCGATCCGGCTTTTTCTCCTATTTGCCAGCCGAGGCGCGCAATAATAGAATCCGGATTCTGAAATAGAACACGCTCTTCCGTTTTTCTTTTCTCAAAACCGTATCCACGGTCAGCATCCGGAATTGATTGAATAGTGTATGGACCCGGTGTAGTGTTTTTGAAGACGAGATTTGTACTGGCGAAAAGAAATTTGACATTTAGTACTCTTGCCAACCAAGCGAGCTCACTCGACCATTCATAATTAACAAACCATGATTGATCAGGATCGGGAGAATAGGCCAAGTGAAACAACACATCAGGGCGTATAAGCTTGATAAAGTTTTCCATCTTATAGTAATCATCAATGGGAACAAGTTTTCTATTCCATGAGAAAACCTCCCATTGTTGTTGTTTCAATTGCTCACAAAAAATGTAACCAATCGTTCCTGATGCTCCGGTAACAAGTGCTCGCGGCATTGTGCATACATACGGAAATAAATAGAGAATGGCCGCTGAAGTTTTCGCCGATCTTTAAGTGGTCGAAGCTGACCAGCATTTCTTATTGCTCGTCATCTTAAAATAAAAATTTAATAAAAAAGTGAAGAGATTGTGAATATCTTTTCTATCTCGTAATCAACACGCTGATAGGATGTCTCTTTGAACTTTTTTCGGAAGCTAAACTGAAATATTATTTTGGCAAGATAAATGCCCTTGGTGTTTCGCCTACGAAGACATCACCAGATTCAACTTTTCCCCTGAAAGTTAGAATCAATTGATTACCCATAAATAAAATTCCCGGCAATACCGGATAGTGCAGTTTGCCGGAACACTTGCTGATCGTGTTTGCGACCAGGGCGAAGACATAAGGGCAGGTGATAATCGTGCAGTATGTTATTAGGGAATTTGATGCCCTGCCGTGGCTCATCAATAAAATACGACAATTGTTGGAAGACAATTTCGAGTTAGTAAGAGCATAGTAAAATTAGTCACCTCATTTAGTTCACACAAACATAAACATCATGAAAAAAGCAATCCCAATCTACACGCTTGCTGCAATTTTCTTAATGATTTTTGCAACCTCATGCACCAAAGATTCTTCAGTAATTACAACGCCAACCTCTGCTACAATCAAGGGAGATGCAAAAAACCTGAAGAAATTAATGAATATAATATTGATGAACGAAGCTATGTATGAAAAGCACGATGAGCATGATTATGCAGAAGGACATATCTTAGAATTCAGCACCAACTGGAAGTTACTGAAAGCTGAAAACACAATTAAGATTCAGAACGCATTGGCATTCATGCAAACTGCAGTCCTGACAGGCGACACTACAGGGCAGTACCTGAATTTATTTACTTATGTACTACCCAGTTCCGTCTTCATGGACACATATCCTGATAGCGCACTTGTTTATGGTAATCCTTCATCATATAATTCTTTTATGAGTTGGTTTCAAACCACCTGTGAAGATTGGATGAATTTAAACGGGTGCTCCAACATTGTTGTGAATACAAATAAACCAAAATATATTATGAAAATTCATTGCGAAGCACAATGACATTTTTCATTCGATCTAAATTAAAGTAAAAAAACGTTTTGGCTTATTGATTATTCCAAATCGTATAAAATAGAAAAGCCCCTGAAGAGCAGTTATGAGTCTTCAAGGGCTTTTGCTTGTTTATGGGTGGAGGTGAACGGAGTCGAACCGATGACCTCCTGCTTGCAAGGCAGGCGCTCTAGCCAGCTGAGCTACACCCCCATTTCCAGTTTGCAGTTTTCAGTTTGCAAACTGTGTATTGCAAATTGCAAACTGGCTGTAGGCCCGGGCAGAGTTGAACTGCCGACCTCGACATTATCAGTGTCGCGCTCTAACCAACTGAGCTACGAGCCTGTTTTAAAAGAACGGAGCGCAAAAGTAAACAATCACGTCAAACATTTTATCACCGCAAATTGCATCTTTGCGCTTCTATGAAATTCATACTTGTTCTATCAATTCTTTTTGCAGGATTGCTGAATATGCAATTCAGTCCTTCTTCTTCACATCATGATAAGCATGCCACTCACCAATCTTTATGCATTGCTTTTTACAACGTAGAGAATTTGTTCGACACCAAAGATGATCCGAATGTGGATGATGAAGAATTCACTCCGAATGGAAAACAACATTGGACATTAGATAAGTATGCAAAGAAAATTTCCAACATCGCCAAAGTCATTCGCGCGATGAAGAACGGTGATGGCGCTGACGTTGTCGGTTTTGCTGAGATCGAAAATAAAGGTGTGCTGGAAGATTTAATCGCCGATCCTCAATTAAAGAAATTGAATTATGGAATTGCGCATCATGATTCACCCGACAAGCGAGGAATTGACGTGGCGATGATTTACAAGAAAAATATTTTCAAAGTTCTGGGTCAGAAATTTTTCACCGTAGATGTGAGCAAGTATGAAGACAAGCCAACGCGTGATATTGTTATGGTTCAGGGTGTCATCGGAAAAAACGATACACTGAACATCTTTCTCAATCATTGGCCGTCGCGCCGGGAGGGAAAAGAAGTTTCGGAGCCGAAAAGAATTGCTGCAGCAACCGTTTTGAAAAGAGTGGTGGATTCATTGCAGCGTATTAATCCATGGGCAAACATTTTAATCATGGGAGATTTCAATGACAACCCGACCGATAAAAGCGTGAGTGAAATTTTGAAAGCAACAAATTCCATTAATGCTTCTTCAGGCATACCACTCTATGATTGTGATTCAAAATTTGATTGGAAGAAGGGCGAAGGCACTGAATTTTACAAGGGATCGTGGAGCCGGTTCATTCAAATCATTGTCAACTCTTCACTGATTAGCAAACAGGTTAACATGGATGGAACTTTCACTGATGCACACATTTTCAAACCTGATTGGTTATTGAAAGAAGATGAAACATCACACCAAATGATTCCTCACCGGACGTTTGAGGAAGGTGATAGCACGATTGGATTCAGCGATCACTTACCCGTGTACATTGAAATCAAAAATTAAGTCAACTCAGCCAGTTACATTCTTAAATCCACTTGTATTTTCCGGATGATGTTTATCATAAAATGGGTGGATAGGTTTTAGTAACTTCGCTGATTCAATTAATAGATTCTTTTTCAAAAATTCCTTTTACAGAATGATAAATAAAACTATTGAAACTCTTGAGGAAGTTGTGATCAAATTCGCCGGCGATTCAGGAGATGGTATGCAACTTACCGGCGGACAGTTCACAAACACTTCTGCTCTTTTCGGAAATGATCTCGGAACATTCCCAGATTTCCCTGCAGAAATTCGGGCGCCGCAAGGAACACTCGCTGGCGTGTCGGGTTACCAGTTGAATTTTGGCAGCAAAGAAATTTACACACCTGGCGATCGTAGCGATGTGCTGGTGGCCATGAATGCAGCCGCATTGAAGATCAATCTGAGTAACATTCGCCGTGGCGGAATTATCGTGGTGAACACTGCAGGATTCGATGCCAAGAATCTGAAGCTTTCCGGCTATGAAAAAAATCCGATTGAAGACGGTTCTCTCGATGGGTACAACCTTGTTAAGATTGATGTGACCAAACTCACGCGAGATGCAACGGCGGATATTCAACTTGGCGTGAAAGAAAAAGATCGCTGCAAGAATATGTTTGTGCTGGGCTTTCTCTATTGGATGTTTGACCGCCCGATGGAGAATACCGTCAACTTCATCACTGCAAAATTTTCAAAGAGCCCTGACTTGATGGAAGCAAACATTCGCGCGCTTAAGGCAGGTTATCATTTCGGCGACACCACTGAAACCTTTACCACTCGTTACAGAGTCGAGAAGGCGAAAATGGAACCGGGAGTGTATCGCAACATCATGGGCAACCAGGCGCTTGCTATGGGATTAGTAGCCGCTTCACAGAAATCAGGATTGCCTTTGTTCCTCGGTTCATACCCCATCACCCCGGCATCCGACATTCTGCATGAGTTGGCGAAATATAAAAATTTTGGAGTCAGAACTTTTCAGGCAGAAGATGAAATCGCTGCTATCTGTTCTGTGATTGGCGCTTCATTCGGAGGATCGCTGGGAGTGACAACCACTTCCGGTCCCGGCATGGCATTGAAAACAGAAGCGATGGGTTTAGCGGTGATGCTGGAAATTCCTCTGCTCGTTATTGACATACAGCGCGGCGGACCATCGACAGGTCTTCCAACAAAAACAGAGCAATCCGATTTACTACAGGCGCTCTATGGGAGAAACGGTGAATGTCCAATGCCCGTGATCGCTGCAAAAACACCGGCAGATTGTTTCGATGCAATTTTTGAAGCGGCAAGAATTTCAGTACAACACATGACACCGGTAATTTTCCTGAGCGACGGATATATTGCCAATGGTGCAGAGCCATGGCGCTTTCCTACTGCTGATCAGCTTCAGGAAATCAAAGTTGAATACGCAAAGCCAATGGAGAACGGTGAGAAGTTTATGCCCTATAAGCGGGATGAAAAACTTTCTCGTCCGTGGGCAGTGCCCGGTACGAAAGGTTTAGAGCATCGCATTGGCGGATTGGAAAAGGAAAATATCACCGGCAACATTTCTTATGAACCCGAGAATCATGAGTTCATGGTGAAGCTGAGAGAAGAAAAAGTAGATCGCATTGCGAATTACATTCCGCTGCAGGAGGTGGAAGGCGAACAGAAAGGTGAACTGCTGGTGTTGGGTTGGGGCGGAACTTACGGGTCTATTAAAGCTGCGATGAAAGATATGCTGAGCGAAGGATACAAAGTTGGGCATGCTCACTTGCGTTACCTTCGTCCGTTCCCGAAAAACCTCGGAGAAATTTTGAATAACTATGATAAAGTGCTGGTGCCTGAGATCAACAACGGACAGTTGGTGAAAGTGATTCGCGATAAGTACATGATTCCGGCAATACCGTATAACAAGATCCAGGGGATGCCGATTATGAAAGCGGAGTTGGTGGAGAAGATGAAAGAGATTTTAGGTTGAAAAAATATTCTGCCATGAATCATACGCTTGAACTTGAAATCAAAAGCAATCGGGCTGATAAGGTCATCAACAGATTACTGATGATTCTTGAAAAAGATCCTTCGTTGAAGCTAAAACGTAAGGGTAAAAAAATTAGCATTGCCGACATTGAGGAAGAAGGAAACAAAGACAATATGATGCTCCCGGGAAAACCGATGACGTGGGGGCAATTAAAGAAAGAAGCACATGAGGGTTGGGAAGAATACAAAAGAGGTGAATCAATCTCCATGGAAGAATTGATAGAGGAAATGAAAACCTGGAAATGATTTACCAGATTCAGGTGTCAACGAAAGCGAGGAGAATGTTGAAATATTATTATTACTTCATAGCAAAGAAGAAAATGCAACCATGGAATGCAGACAAATTTTTAAAAGCCTTTGCCAGTTTTGTATACGATAAGATTGCGCAAAACCCTTTCAGCTATGCAATTAAAAAAGAAATTTCATTACCTGCAGAAGAATACAGAACTGTAAATTTCAAGCGGAACTACAAAATCATTTACTTGATTGATGAAGAAAATGAAGTAGTACTAATCACTAACATTTTTCACAATAAGCGTGATCCAAAAAGTTTAAAAGCCAAATAATCATGTCAGAAACACTAATTGCAAATCCAACCCCCGAAGTAAAGCTCACCGCCAAAGACTTTCAAACCGACCAGGATGTGCGCTGGTGCCCGGGTTGTGGAGACTATTCTATTTTGAAACAAGTGCATACGATTCTTCCGCAATTAGGATTGAGGCAGGAAGACATTGTATTCATCAGCGGCATCGGATGCTCATCCCGTTTTCCATATTACACGGAAACTTTTGGAATGCACTCCATTCACGGAAGAGCAACCGCCGTGGCTTCAGGGCTGAAAGCTACCCGACCGGAGCTGAGTGTGTGGATTGTAACCGGTGATGGTGACGGGCTTTCCATTGGTGGCAATCATACCATTCACCTGATGCGTCGCAACTTCGATGTGAATATTTTACTATTCAACAATGAAATTTACGGATTGACCAAAGGACAATATTCTCCAACTTCGCCCGAGGGTAAAGTAGCAAAGTCAACCCCTTACGGCTCCATTGATCATCCCTTTAACCCGATTGCATTAGCACTTGGCGCTGATGCCACGTTTGTTGCACGCTCGATGGATCGTGATCCTGCTCACTTGCAGCAGATGTTGTTGCGCACCCACAAACACAAAGGCGCTTCCTTCCTCGAAATTTACCAGAACTGCAATATCTACAACGATATGGCTTTTGAACTCTTCACGGAAAAATCGACCAAGAAAGCAAACGATATTTTCATTGTGCACGGTCAGCCGTTGGTGTTCGGTGAGAATGATGAAAAAGGAATTCGCCTCGATGGATTCACACCGGAAGTTGTAAATCTCGCTGATGGTTTTTCAAAAGATGATTTGATGATCCATGATGAGAAGGACATTAACAAAGCGATGATCCTTTCCCGGCTGTTTGCGATGCATGAAGGCGTAGTGAAGTTCCCGAAACCATTCGGCGTGTTCTATACTACCGATCGCAGCACCTATGAAGATGATATGAAAGCACAGATCGAGTCTGCCATCGGTAAGTTAGGTACGGGTGATTTGAATAAGTTGCTGAAGGGAAGAGAAACGTGGGTGGTGGAAGTTTGAAGTTTTGAGGTTTCTTCAGGACTCGGATCACGGATTTGAAAAAGAAATTTGAAATTATTTGCCTGCCCTATTTTCCAATTTCCATTCTCCTTTCTTCCAAATATTTTTTCCATTCCTCCAATTGTTGCTTCTTCATAACGCGCGGGAATTTATGCTGCCCGCCAATCCCTCCTTCCTTCCTCATCCACTCAATAAAGTTTGATGATGGAATGATGTCAACGAAAATCTCTTTCAGGGCAGCACTTCGTTCCGTAGCGTAATCATCATTCAACTCTTTCAAATGATTATCGAGGCGAACCTTGAACTCTGCTGCGTTCACATTCGCTTCACAACCTATCCACCAGTGATGAGCAAACAATCCCTGATAAGGAATGCCCGCCACAGTGAATTCCCGGACATCAACATTCATTTCCTCGCTCACTTTCTGAATCGCACGATTCATATTTTCTACTGAGAGGTGCTCGCCGGTCAAACTTAAATAGTGCTTGGTTCTTCCCGTAATAATAATCTCTGATCGCTCCTTGTCAACAAATTGAATTACATCGCCGAGTACATAGCGCCAGGCACCTGCACAAGTGCTGAGCAGCAGCGCGTAATCTTTTCCTTCCTTCACGTCACCGATGTGAATTGATTGTGCATTTGGCAACATTTCACCCTCGCTGTCAAAATTTTCTTCATTGAAAGGAACAAACTCATAGAAGATTCCATTGGTCAGCATCATCCGCATGCCTTTATTATCGGGGCGATCATCAAATGCAATGTATCCTTCAGATGCGAGATAAGTATTCTGATAAGTGATTGGCCGGCCGAGTAATTTCTTAAATCCTTCGCGGTATGGCTCAAAGGAAACACCACTGTGCACATACACTTCAAGACTGGGCCACACTTCATGAATATTCTCAACGTCATTGTACTTAATGATTCGCTCCAGCATAATTTGAATCCATGCCGGCACTCCAACAATAATTGAAACATCCCATTGAGATGCTTTCCGAGCTATGTCGTTGAGCTTCTTGTCCCAATCTTTTTCCTTCGCGATTTTTCTTCCCGGCTTGTAAAACACCTGGAACCAATACGGAATTTTTTTTGCGCTCACACCGCTTAGATCGCCTTCAAAATAATCACCGCGCCTGTTCAATGCAGTACTTCCGCCGAGCATCAGGATTTTCTTTTCATAGATCGCTGCAGGAAGGTTAAAATTTCCTGAAGAAAGAATCTGCTTAATGGAACCTCGTTTGATCGCACTAATCATATCACTTGTAAGTGGAATCCGCTTGCTGGCTGATTCAGACGTGCCGGAACTCAGGGCGAAATATTTTGTTCTTCCCGGCCAGCAAATGTTTTCTTCCCCTTCCATGGCACGGTGCCACCAGTGGGTATAAATGGAATTGTAATTGTGAACCGGGACGTGTTGTTGAAACGCCTCAATGAGATTTTCAGAGCGAAGAATTTCGGAAAACTGGTAGTGCAAGCCGAACTTTGTATAAGCGGCTTTTCTCAACAATCGTCGCAGCATTTTCTGTTGCTGCTTTAACAGCGTTGATTGCGGTACCGGCAATCGCGAGTTAAACGAAATTGCGCGTTTAATTAACTGACCTAGGAGCATCGTTAAACAAATTCTCAATAAAGGTATGAAGCCTGTTTCACTCTGAAAGCTGTATGTCCCGCTTCACATTTTCCTCTCTCTCTCAATAAGGGTCCGTTTCAATTTCGAAATAAAAAATTTTTCAGGAATATCTTTCATCTTTGTCGTCACTCCCTGTGGATTCCACTCCGAAAATATCACTCTCAGAAGACGAGCTCGTCTCGCGTCTCTTTAAAAAAGACAAGCTGGCATTTTCATACCTCTATGATAACTATGCTTCGGCATTGTATGGTGTGATCTTTCGCATTGTACAAGACGAAGAATCTGCAGCGGATGTAATGCAGGAAACTTTCGTAAAAATCTGGAGCAACTTTTCTCAGTACGACAAAACGAAAGGGAAACTGTTCACCTGGTTGGTGAATGTAGCGCGCAACCTTGCAATTGACACCACAAGAAGCAAGAGTTTTAAGAATCAAAATAAAAACCTTGAGCTTGACAAAGTCGTAGGTTACATTGATTCGCACAAAAGCACTTCATTCAATCCGGATCAAATTGGCTTGAAAACACTGCTCGAAAAATTGAGACCTGAACAGCGAGACATCATTGACCTTGCATACTTTAAGGGATACACACAGGTTGAAATTGCTGAAGCGTTAAACATACCGCTGGGCACGGTTAAAACAAGGATGCGCATGGCGATCATGCAACTCCGACAAATTATTTGAAGCACAACACCAGTAAGTGAACACGAACGAATATATAGAGTCAGGAACTCTCGACCTTTATGTGGCAGGTCTTCTTTCCACAGAAGAAATGCGTGATGTAGAGTTGAAAGCATGTGAGCATCCTGAAATCAAGACGGAGATTAGGTCTATGCAATCATCGTTGGAAAACTACGCGATGAAGCATGCGATGGAGCCACCCGCGGGCTTGAAAGAACGAATTATGAAAGTGGTGGAAGGTGAGCGAAAAGGGGACGGGGAAAGTCAAGGGGAAAAAACAAAAACAATCATCAGGGAAATATCTTCTTCCAAACCATCCTACTCAAGATACTTAGCTGCAGCCAGCGTGGTGCTCTTTGTTGTTGCTTCAGCATTTGCTATTCGATTTGCCGCACAGATGAATCAATACAAAGACCAGGTTGTCGAATTGAGACAGCAGCAATCAGAAATGCAAAATGAGATAAATACTACCAAGGAATCCTTAAACAAAAACCAGCAGCAGCTTACAATGTTAAGCGACCCGAACACGGTTCGTATTGAGATGAAAGGAACTCCAAAATCTCCAGAGAGTTTGGCGATGATCTACTGGAATAAACAGTCGCAAACAGTTTACCTGGACATAAAAAATCTTCCCACCCCTCCTTCGGATAAGCAATATCAACTGTGGTTTATTGATCCTTCAAACAAGCCGGTGAGCGCCGGGATGTTCGATGTGAAAACAGGAGAATGGATCAAGATGGTGAATGCTCCTGCCGCTCTTGCATTCGCAGTCACACTCGAGCCCCGCGGCGGCAGCATGAATCCTACGATGGATCAGATGTATGTGATTGGGATGGTGAATTCGTAATCTTTCATTCCCAACAATTTTTATTCTTAGTGTACTTTAGTGACCTTCATTTCTTAGAACTTGTTTGGAAATCTTTGAAATAATTTGCTGCCCCAATGTTTCGACAGGCTCAACATGACCTCCGCGCGCTGTCACCCTGAGCTTGTCGAAGGGTTTGCGGTCCAGCAGCGTCGCTTGTTTATTTCCAAACAGCTTCTTAGTGATTTTATTCTTTTAATACATGTACACTCAACAAGAACAAAAATCTCTCATTGATCTTTCTGCCACGCTGCTGAAAGAAATCAAGAATGATCACACCAAGAAAAAAGAACTGGAACTGATTGATGATCTTCGAAAAGTGATTCACTATCACGACTGGCGCTACTACGTGATGTCAGATCATGTAATCCCTGATTTCGATTATGATCAGTTGTTTGCCGCTTTAAGAAAGCTTGAAGAAAAACATCCTGAATCTGCAAGCGAAGATTCACCGACGCAACGTGTTGCACTGGGCATCACAAAAGTTTTCCCGGAAGTGCATCATCTTGTTCCGATGCTTTCACTCGACAACTCTTACGATGCAGAGGATTTGATTGATTGGGATAAACGTGTTCGCGACCTTACACAGGAAAAAGAAGTCACCTACTGCATAGAGCCGAAGTTTGATGGCGCAGGAATTTCCGTAATTTATGAAAACGATAAGATGGTACGCGGAGCCACGCGCGGCGATGGAAGTGTCGGAGAAGAAATCACGAACAATATCAAAGTGCTCCGCTCCATTCCGCTCACTGCAAAATTTTCGAAGTATGGAATTCATCGGATTGAAATCCGTGGTGAAGCACTCATCAATAAAGAGCAATTCAAAAAACTGAATGAAAGAAGAATCGAAGAAGGTGAGCCACCTCTTGCAAATGCACGCAACTCCGCCAGTGGCGGATTACGACAGCAGGATCCGAAACTGGTAGCAGAACGGCGGCTTGAAGCATTTCTTTATCACATAAGTTTTGTTCAGGACAAGAATGAAAAAGATTTGCTTGGAACGAAATTGAAATCACATTCAGAACTCATTGACATGCTTTATTCACTCGGCTTCAAATCGCCACATGGTGAATTAAAAAAAGTGAGGGGCATCGAGAAGGTGATTGAAGTCTGTAAAGAATTTGAACATCGCCGCGATTCACTTGCTTACGAAGTGGACGGCTTGGTGATTAAAGTGGACGATCTTAACCTGCAGGAGAAATGCGGATTCACTTCACATCATCCCCGATGGGCGATTGCATTCAAGTTTGCAGCAAAGCAAGCAACTACAAAACTTTTGAAGGTAGATTTTCAGGTGGGGCGAACCGGAGCAATTACACCCGTTGCCAAACTCGAACCGGTCGCACTTGCAGGCGTAACGGTTTCATCCATCTCAATGTTCAATGAAGATTTCATCACTGAAAAAGACATCCGCATTGGTGATAAAGTTTTGATTGAACGGGCAGGGGAAGTGATCCCATACATTGTTCAATCAGTAAAAGAAGCCCGCGACGGCAGTGAAAAGAAAATTCAATTTCCGAAAAATTGCCCGTCGTGTGGCGAAGTTTTATTCAAGCCAGAAGAAGAAGCCAACTGGCGCTGCACCAACATTAATTGTCCGGCTCAAGTGGTAGAGCGATTGATTCATTTTGTTTCGAAGGATGCAATGGACATTGCAGGTTTCGGTGCATCCACAGTCATTGAATTTGTTGAAGCAGGAATGATTAAAACAATTCCTGACATCTATCGCCTCGACTATTCTAAAATCCTGGGAAGAGAAGGGTGGAAAGAAAAATCAGTGAACAAACTGAAAGATGCAGTGGAGAAATCGAAGACTCAATCATTGAACCGTTTGATCTATGGACTGGGAATTCGTTTTGCCGGGAAAACCACAGCTAAGAAATTGGCAACGGAAGTTCATGACATCTCTGAATTCAAAGATTGGACTGTCGAGCAACTCATGAATGTTGAAGACATCGGGCCGAAAGTAGCACAGAGCATCTATGAATTCTTCCATAACGCTTCCAACCTCGAAATGATCGAAGACCTGCGATCACTAGGCGTGAACATGATTCACGAAAAAAAGAAGCGTTCTGCGGAAGGAAAACTTTCGGGAAAAACATTTCTCTTCACCGGCACATTGAACATGAAACGAGGTGATGCTGAAAAATTAGTAGAAGAAAACGGCGGAGAAATTCTTGGCTCCGTTAGCGCGAAACTAAATTACTTGGTTGTCGGTGAAGATGCAGGATCGAAACTGGATAAAGCGAAAAAGCTTGGAAGTGTGGCCATTCTTAGTGAAGATGGTTTTCTGAAGATGATTGAGTAGAATATCCGAAATTTGTGTGAAAGAAATTTTCAATGAAGATAATAACAATAAATGTTCCTGACGAGGCGGATGAAAGAGATCTTCGAATGGAGAAACTGTTGAAGATTTGAAAAACTATTTACCTGGCGAGAAAGTAAAAGAATATCTAAGCAAATTGAATTGAGCTCCGACTATCAATTCACTATTCACTATTCACTATTCACCATTCACCATTCACTACTTTGGATTTCCTCGCAATAGATTTCGAAACCGCCAACGAACAAAGCATCAGTGCGTGCGAGATCGGCATTGCAGTAGTTCGCTATTACAAGATTGTCGAGACCAAATCATGGCTCATTCGTCCGCCGAAAATGAAGTTCAATTCATACAACACGATGTTGCACGGCATTGCAGAAGAGGATGTGAAAGATGCCGGCAACTTCAAAGAGCTTTGGGAACAGTTGTTACCTTACTTCGAGGATCAACTCATAATTGCTCACAATGCTGAATTCGACATGCAGGTGCTGCGCAGCTTGTTGTTGTATTATCATGTTCCGTTCAAGCCCATTCCTTACACGTGCAGCATCAAGGTGGCAAAAAAAGTTTGGCGCGATGATATGGAGCGTTTCGGGCTCTCTCACATGAGCAAATTCCTTGGTCTTGAGCTCGAACATCACCGTGCAGAATCTGATGCACATGCGTGTGCAGAAATCGCAAGCCGCGGCTTCAGAGAATTCCAGGTTAGCATGAAAGAAGAAATTGAATCGAAGCTAAACCTTGTTCTTGGCTCTATTTCTCACGACAAGCACACCTATACAAAAAATAAATTCAACCCGGTGAAAGTGAAATTGCCCAGACGTTATTTTCGTCCGCGCCGCCACTGGTAAATTTTTTGATTCACTATCAGCCGGTATCCTCACCGACCCGAAATCAAGTGAGTAAACTTCTTGGTTACAAAACTTGACATAGAAAATTTTCTCTCCCAATCGCGGGGACATCCGGTAATTGATGTGCGCTCGCCTGCGGAGTATGAGCACGCCCATATTCCCGGAGCCATTTCACTCCCTCTGTTTTCAAATGAAGAGCGTGCTGCTATCGGCACACTGTACAAGCAACAAGGTCGCGAGCGGGCGATGATGCTGGGTTTGGAATATTACGGGAAGAGCATGCAGAGAATTATTTCTGAACTGAAAGAAAAGACGAACGATAAACAAATTTTTATTCACTGCTGGCGTGGTGGTATGCGCAGTGGTGTAGTTGCATGGATGCTTGACCTTTTCGGTTACAAAGTCACGACACTCAACAAAGGGTACAAAGCATTTCGCAACTGGGTGCTTGATTCGTTTTCATCACAAAAAAATATCTTCATTCTGGGAGGAAAAACCGGTTCAGGAAAAACCGAAGTGCTTCATGAATTAAAAAAGTCTGGCGAACAGGTTGTTGACCTCGAAGCGCTGGCACATCACAAAGGTTCAGCGTTTGGTGATTTGGGAGAAGATGCTCCGCCAACACAGGAACAATTTGAGAATGACCTGGCAATGGAGTTTTTCACGCTTGACTCGTCAAAACCGATTTGGATAGAAGACGAAAGTCAGCGGATCGGTTGGGTCAATATTCCAAATGCATTATGGAAACAGATGCGTGAGACAAAGGTTGTTTATCTCGATATCCCTTTTGAAGAGCGCCTGAAAAACATTACTGAGAACTACGGAACCTTTGATTTGGAAAGACTGAAAGCAGCCACGCTTCGCATTCAAAAAAGATTGGGCGGGCTGGATACAAAAAATGCCATTCAATATTTTGAAGAAGGAAAAATTTATGAAGCGTTTTTCATACTGCTGAAGTATTATGATAAGTTTTATTCGAAAGCAACGGCTGAGCGTAAGGAAGAAAATATCGAAATAGTTGCAGCAGAAAAAATCTCTCCCTCTCTCAACGCAGCTAAAATAACCCGGCGACCGGTTGTTTCCGCTCGCTGATTAAGCTGATCTTTGTCGGTGTCAGATTTTAAATGGAAAAAAATTCAAAGGAAATCAAACTCACTCAGTTCAGCCACGGCGCCGGCTGTGGGTGCAAGATCGCACCCCGTGTTCTCGAAGAAATTCTTCAGCATTCAAAAACAAAAACTCAATTCTCACAGAGTTTAACCGATAAAAATCTTTTAGTTGGAAATGAATCGGGCGATGACGCGGCCGTCTATGAGTTGGAAAATGGAAATTGTCTCATCAGCACTACTGATTTTTTTATGCCGATTGTTGATGATGCATTTGATTTCGGAAGAATTGCCGCAACGAATGCATTGAGCGATGTGTATGCCATGGGAGGAAAACCGATTCTAGCTCTGGCGATTCTTGGATTTCCAATTGAAAAACTCCCAGTCGAAATCGCTCAGGAAATTTTAAGAGGGGGAAAATCTGTTTGTGATGCAGCAGGAATTCCACTTGCGGGCGGGCACACCATTGATTCACCTGAACCGATTTTCGGATTGGTGGTAAATGGAATGATGAAGAAGGAAAACATCAAGCGTAACAACACGGCCTGCGAAGGTGATTTGATTTTTCTCACCAAACCCATCGGAACAGGAATTCTTTCAACTGCACTGAAAAGAAAATTGATTGACGAAGAAGGAATGAAGCCCGCAGTTGAAATCATGTGTACACTCAATTCGATTGGAGAAAAATTCGGGATGCTCGATTTTGTTCATGGGATGACGGATGTAACCGGTTTTGGATTAATCGGTCACTTGCTTGAAATGTGTGAAGGCAGCAATCTTTCAGCAGAAATTTTCTATTCCAAAATAAGATTGATTGAAGGAGTTGAAGCGCTGGCGAAAAAATTTGTAGCGCCTGATAACACATTTCGAAACTGGAAAAGTTATGAATCAAAAGTGAGTGGTATCAGCGGTGAATCATTAGTAACACTTTGCGATCCGCAGACGAGTGGGGGATTGATGGTAGCGGTACCGCCGGAGTTTCAAAATGAATTCAAGCTTCTTCTTGATGAAAATAGAATGAAATACACTGAACCGATTGGAAAATTTGTTGCGAAGGAGGATGCGATGGTGAAGGTCTTTACATGAACATCTTTCTATAAAAGTAGTCTCCCACTTTTCCAACCTTCCTCACCACTCTCCTTATTCTCTATTAGTTGGTCCTCACCGAGCGAAGGAAGATAGTAAGACCAAAATTTCGGCAGGTGAGGACAGGCTGACCGAGAATTCAAAAACTCAAAAAAATTTCTTCGGAATTGATTTGTATTCGAAGAAAAAAATTTCAAAATCTTAGTTCTCGGTCAACCTGAGGACATCCGCCGATAAAAAATTCAGGCAGATGAAATACCTGCCAATAAAAAATATCATCGGTTCATTTTCTTGTTCTTGTCCCGATGTCAAGCGGGATTTTTTTACCTTCACAATAGCTAAATACACATCCCATGAAAAACCATCTACACGTTCTGTTCCTTTGCATCGGCATCATCTCAGTTCAAGCCCAGGTACCTCAACTCTGGGGCACCATGCAATTCGGCGGTCTCACAGGCACCGGCACCATCATCAAAATCAATGGCGACGGGACTGGTTTCTCCAAGGTCTTCTCATTCACGGATGGGTCGCCTCAATGCACTCTTCTTCCCAAAGACGCCACACATCTTTTGGGAATGAGCAGAACGGGTGGCGCGAATTTTCAAGGCGATATTTTTTTATATAATGTTTCTTCAGGCGGCTACACAATTCTTTATAGTCTGGATTCTTCCACCGGATTTGATCCACATGGCAGTCTCGTGAAAGCCAATGACGACAACCTGTATGGTACAACAACCGATGGAGGTAACAACAACATGGGTGTGCTCTTTCGATTCAACCCCCTGACCTTCACTTATACCAAGTTGCATGACTTCGATGATAACGCAGGACGGAATCCCTACGGGAACGTTATGCAAGCCACGAATGGGAAGCTTTACGGCATGGCTTCTTCCGGAGGCGGTGGCGGAGGAGGTGTTATTTTTAGCTACGATCTTGCTACCAGCACATTTGCTGATGTTCATGACTTCGTGTTCACCACAGGGTCCTTCCCGTATGGTAATTTGATTCAGGCAAGTAATGGGTTGTTATACGGATTAACTCATGGCGGTGGCAGCGGCGGGTTCGGAACTATTTTCAGCTTTGATCCTTCAACGAATACCTACACGTTGCTCAAATCACTTAGCAGCACTGACGGCTCTTCTTCCTATTGCTCCCTGATGCAGGCTACAAATGGTTTATTATATGGAATGACCACGTTGGATGGCGCTCATGGCGATGGCACTATATTCAGCTTTAATACTACTGGTAATACTTTCACTAAGCTGCATGACTTTGACGATGCAACAGGATCGAGGCCATTTGGCAGTCTCATGCAAGCCAGCGACGGTAAGTTATACGGCATGACGTCATCCGGCGGCGCAAACAATGCAGGCGCAATTTTCTCCTTTAATATTTCGGGATCAGTTTATACCAACATTCATGATTGTGTCACGAGCACCGGTACCGCACCTTATGCAGACCTCATCGAATATTATGGAACAACCGGCGTAGGCAACCCGCTGACTAAAGATTTTATTTCGGTGTTTCCTGCTATCTCTGATGGAAATATTACCATCGAATTCAGCTCAGCACCTGATCGTGAAAGGACGCTTGAGATCATCACTCCTCTCGGAAGGGAATTGCTTGAAATCAAAATGACCCAAAAGACAATGCACTTACAACTTAATTATTCTCCGGGTATCTATTTTCTTTCACTGTCTGATGAGGATGCAGTTGTAACAAAGAAATTTGTCATCAGATAGCGTGTGTAAGATCCCAATAGATTCCGGGTATTCGCCGACATAAAATATTCAATCAAACTGCTGTTCGAATAAAAAATACCACCGGTTCATTCCAAGAACAATCAAGCCGCAGAATGTTGCAACCATGTACCACTGCAGATGAAAGAGCAGCAGAAAGAAACAAAGGATAATAAAGACCGAAACCAATATTGGAAATCTTTCCTTGTCAATATCACTGAAGTAACCGATTGCATGCACCGCCATGAGCCAAAGTGTTCCGAACAAAATAATGACCGGCAGATCTTCCAAATGACCGGGAAAAAGATAGACGCGAACAATTAAAATAAATTCCGGCAACAAGAGAAAGAGATAGGTGAATATGAGAGGCAAAACTCTTTTGAAAAATGAAAGAGGAAGCTGTCGTTCAAATTCCAACTCATGAATTTCAAACTGCTGAACGTTGAATACAATCATGCTGTGAGTGGTTGCAGACACGAGCATGGCGAGCAATGGCAGTCTCACATCATAATTATCAATTCCAAAACCGGTGAGCAACCCAAACATCAACAGCAGTGACAGGATTTTTGAAATCGCCAGTCCGAAATTCAAATCACCGAAGATGTAGCGCACATAAACGAATTTTATTTTCTCCATAAAGCGCCACCGCCAATGCAACCATTCAAAACTTCTTTGAGTGCGATTGAAAAAAAGCCCGGTTATGTATACAGGCGCCATGAGCAACATGAATAAGAAGTAAAGAACAATCAGTGCCTGAATATTTTTTTCCTCAGTCACTGCCACGCCAATCATGAACGAGCCATACAATAACACCGGCAACATGATCAGAAATTGAACAACAAATAATTCTGTTCTTTTTTTTGAGGCAGAAAAATTTTCCAGCAGGAGCATAAAATTCATTTCTTCCTTCACCAATTGTGATCGGACAAAGACCAATGCTTTGACGGTGTACAAAATCCAGATAGCGATTACAATCATCACTAAAACGGGAGAGTCAAGAATTGCACGCACTAAAGAGAGATGATAATGAACGAGGTTGGGCCCGTTCACGACTCCGAAGAATATGTAGAACATAAACAACAACAATCCCGCATGTCGCCCGTAAAATGTTTGCACCAGAGTTTTGAGCAGAAGATGCCTGGCCTGATTCATACCTCAGTTAGTTTTTCATCCATGAGATTAACTTTCTTAAGTCCGGGAAGGTCTGTTTCTACAGGCGTTTGATGTGAAGTGAAAATCAACACGCCGTGCTGCTGATTCAGAAAATCATGCATCAGATCATAAATGAAATGGACGGAGCCTTTGTCAATGGTGATCAACGGCTCATCGAGCAACAACACGGATGGCCGGCCGATGAATGCGAGCACAATGGAAAGCTTCTTCAGCATGCCGGTTGAGTATGTTCCTGTTTTACCATCAGCAAATTTTTCGACTCCGGAAACTGATAGCAACTCCTTCACATGATCAGCTTCACCACTCCTGCATTCTGCATAGAAATTAATCAACTCGCGTCCGGAAACGAATTGAGGATAGAGCGGCTCAGCGGGTGCATAGCTTACCTGCCGCAAATAGTTCCGGCGATTTTCCTTCAGAGAAAAATTATTCCACATCACTTCACCCTGAAAGGGAAGCATGCCGCCTATCGTTTTCAGGAGGGTGGTCTTACCGGCGCCATTGGTTCCAAGCATCCAATACGCACCGGGATCGAATTGAAAATGATCAATCTCAAAGATGAGGTGATCACCGAAAGATTTTTCAACGTTGGAAAGAATCAGAGACATAATTTTTGATCGTTAGTTTCTATTAGTTGTCAATTCCAACGCGGGAGGAATCTATTTTACACGAACACAACAGATTCCTCGTTCGTCGGAATTGACACTAACTCTAAGCGTGTCAATTTAATTAAACTCACTTTTCGCTCACTAAATAAAAAACAGCAGTAGTAAAAAAATCACGCACGTATGGAATGGAAGAAATGATTTTTGATTGTGTTCGCGGCTTCCATCCAAACTTGTATGAATAAATTGGGTTGATGAAGTAAAAATTTTTTTTCTCAACTTTTAATCCGCTGTTGCGAATAATTTTTTCGAAGCGCTCGATGCTGATTCCTGTTTTCTTTACATCCATCAAATCTGCGATTGTAATTTCATTCTCTCCGAAAATTTTCAAAACCATTTTATACAGCGGTGCGGGAAGTAAATGATAATAGGGAAGCGAAGCCAGAAACTTGCTTTTACAAATCTGCTGATGCCCGCCAAATGGCATGTACCACGGGGGAAATCCGAAGAATATTTTTCCTCCTTCTTTCAAATAATATTTAAGCTGGGGAATAATATTCTCCTGATCGGGAATGTGCTCGATCACATCCTTTAGCACGATCAAATCGAACACATATTCAAACAACTGCTCGAAAGATGGATCGTAAATGTCTTTAGCAAATAAGCGGACTTTTCCCGCCGTTAAATAATCCGCTAAAAATTTCTTTGCCAATTCAGTACGGCTCTCGCTCAGCTCCACTCCTACTCCATTACAACCGCGATCGAGAAATGCTTTGAGCACCCCGCCCTCGCCGCAGCCAATTTCAAGAACATGAAAATCGTTTTTGAGAGGGGAAATTTTTTCAATAAAAGGAATCACATACTTCAATGCATTGTCATGCTGCATCCTGAAATAACGCTCCTTATCCGTGTGAAACTCAAACATGATTTCTGATCACGACAAACATACAGGAATGAGATTCAAATTACCAATTGTCTGTTGCACCCGGTGAGCTGATTGGCATGTCACAAAAAAGTAAACATCCTTCTCACTTGCAAATGTGTTCTAATTTCTGAATGTCTCACCTGAACAATTTCTATTTTCGCCGCGCCAATCTTCGATGAGAATTTTCCGCCTTCTGTCATCTAACCTCTAACTTCTTCAAGAAAGTGTCAGTCACTGTTTCCGGTCTAACAAAAATTTACGGAGAGCAACACGCCGTTGACAACATCACATTCGAAGTAAAACCGGGCGATGTGCTCGGCTTTCTCGGTCCCAATGGCGCAGGCAAATCCACCACGATGAAAATAATCTCCGGATTCATTCCTCCTTCAGAGGGGAAAGCATCTGTCTGCGGATTTGATGTGGAGACAAATTCTTTCGAGGCGAAAAAAAATATTGGATACCTGCCGGAGAATAATCCGCTGTACACTGAAATGTATGTTAAAGAGTTTCTTCTCTTCACCGGGAAATTGAATCACGTGCAAAATATCAGGGCGAGAGTGAAAGAAATGGTTTCTATTGTCGGGTTGGAAAGTGAGCAACGAAAAAAAATCGGTGCACTTTCGAAAGGGTATCGCCAGCGCGTGGGGCTTGCGCAAGCCCTGCTTCATGATCCGCGCGTCCTGATTATGGATGAACCCACGTCAGGACTTGATCCGAATCAGTTAGTGGGCATGCGGCAGTTGATCAAAGATTTGGGGAAAGAGAAAACAGTAATCCTCTCTACGCACATCATGCAGGAGGTGCAATCCATCTGCAATCGTGTGGTGATCATCAACAAAGGAAAAATTGTTGCAGACGATACAGTTGAAAACTTACAGAGCAGAAACTCAGAAGAGGTGGTGATTCGCGTGACATTCAAAAATTCCATTTCTAAAAATCTCCTGCAGCAAATTAAAGGCGTTGTGAAAATTGAGGATGTAGATGCAACAACTTTCAGATTTCATTCCTCATTCAATAATGAAGAAGATATTTTCCGATATGCAGTAGAGAACAAAAACATTATTACCTCGATGCAGCATGAAATGGCAGGGTTGGAAGAAATTTTCAGAGAACTAACGAATGAAAAAAATTAGCTGCTACGAATTGCACGAATTAACACGAACAAATTTGTCTGCTTAATCTGCGGAAATCTCGAGACAAAAAAATTATGCTAACGATTTTCAGAAAAGAACTCACTGCGTTTTTCAGCTCGCTCATCGGCTACATTGCTATTGCGGTGTTTCTGATTTTGATCGGGCTGATCATGTGGGTTTTTCCAAATAATGTGCTCGACTTCGGCTATGCTAATCTGGATATTCTGTTCGACAACGCTCCGTTGGTTTTCATGCTGCTGATTCCTGCCATCACCATGCGCCTGTTTGCAGAGGAGAAAAAGTCGGGAACACTCGAAATTATCGCCACACGCCCTCTGACCGAATTGCAAATTATTCTCGGAAAATATTTTGCTGCTTTTGTTCTGGTGATAATCGCTTTGCTTCCGACTCTTCTTTATTACTATACGGTTTACATGCTCGCTGTACCCTTAGGCAACATTGACACCGGAGCCATAAACGGATCCTATCTCGGGTTGTGTTTGCTCAGTGCTGCCTTCATCGCTATCGGACTGTTCGCTTCTGCAATAACCGATAACCAGATTGTGGCATTTATTCTTGCTGCATTTCTGTGCTTCGCCTGGTATCTCGCTTTTTATGCAGTGAGCGGCTTAGGATTGTTTGCGGGAAAGGCAGACGCCATCATTCAGCAAATTGGAATGCAGTTTCATTACGCTTCAATCAGCCGTGGTGTGGTGGATTCACGCGATGTGATTTACTTTTTGTCGTTGATTGTGATTTTTATTCTTTGCACGAAGACAGCATTGGAGAGCAGGAAGTGGTAGTGAAGAAGTTAGATGTTAGAATTAAGATGTTAGAAGATTGAAGTAGAAATCAGATAGAAAAAACTGGATGACGAATAAACGAACATACAAACAACAAGCACTTACCCAATTGCTGATTGTGTTGGCAATTATTGCAACACTAAATGTCTTGTCGTCGTCGTTTTTCTTGCGCATGGATATTACGGAAGACAAGCGATTCACACTTACCGATTCCACAAAAAAGCTGCTTCATAATTTGAAGGATGTTGTGTTTGTAAAAGTGTATTTGACCGGTGATATGCCTCCCGATTACAAGCGACTCAGCTTAGCCACAAAAGAATTTTTGGATGAGATGAAAGTGTATGGCAAAGACAAGATTCAATACAAGTTTGAAGATCCGACAAAAGGAAAATCAAGAGAGGAGAAGGAAAAAATTTATCAGGAACTTTCTGAAAAGGGATTGCAGCCAACCATTGCTACAAAGAACAGTGATGATCCGTATGCAACCAATGTTGTTGTTCCAGGAGCCATCATTTATTTCAAAGGCAAGGAATTTCCGGTATCGCTCGTGTATACCATCAATGGCAGGTCGAGTCAACCCTCTCTAAATAATTCTATCGCCCAGTTAGAAAATACTTTTTCAGAAGCAATCGAGCAACTCTCACTAATCCGTAAATCGAAAATCGGGTTCATCCGTGGGCAAGGTGAATTGCCGGACTATAACATTGCTGATTTTGTCTCCGCTCTGTCTTTCTTTTACAACCCCGAGTGGATTGATGTAGAAAATGAAGTGCGTATTTCAAAAGACTACTCGACCCTCATTATTGCTAAACCCACAACAACATTTTCCGAAAAAGACAAATTCAAAATTGATCAGTACATCATGAATGGCGGAAAGGTGCTGTGGCTCATTGATGTATTGAATGCCGAGTTCGACTCGCTTGCCCGCAGAGGTTCGATGCTTACCTATGATTACCCGCTCAATCTCGACGATCAATTGTTCCGCTACGGGGTTAGAATTAATCCTGACCTGATCATGGATTTACAATGCAGTCCGATTCCGGTTCCAGCGAAAACGTATGGTGGTAAGCAACAGTATCAATATATTCCCTTCACCTACTTTCCAATTCTCTCACCCAATGCGGCAGCCAATAATCCAATCGGCGGTAATGTGGATGCTGTGCAGGCAAAGTTTGTAAACAGCATTGATACACTGGCGCTGAAGACCCTGAAGAAAACAGTGTTGCTGAAATCATCAGGTAAAAGCCGCATCGTTTTTACACCATGGTTGATTGACTTGCGTGAATTGCAAAATGAACCGAATATTTCCGAGTTCAATAAAAAGAATCAGATTGCTGCGGTGTTACTTGAAGGAACATTCCCTTCTGTATTTCAAAATCGTGTAACTAAGGAAATGGAAACTCTGCTTCGCGATTCGTTGAAACAACCCTTTAACGCTGAGAGTGTGACTACAAAAATGATTGTGATCTCAGATGGTGATATTATACGCAACGGAGTGAATCAGCAGGGCATTCCATTTTCATTGGGATATTATCCTATTACCGGTGATTATTTCGGCAACAAAAATTTTCTTCTCAACTGTGTTGATTACCTCGCTGGCTATTCGCAACATATTACCACGCGTTCAAAAACCATTGGGTTGAGATTACTGGATGAACCCAAAATAAAAGAATCAAAACTGAAATGGCAACTCATCAACATTTTTGCACCATTAGGTGCACTCTTGATTTTTGGATTCATTTTTAATTTCATTCGCATTCGAAAGTTTGCGAGATAAATTGTTGAATGGCTAAATGATTCAATGGTTTTTCTCCCACTATGTTTTCATCAACAATTTTTAGCCATTTAACAATTAACCATTCAGCCATTCAACAATTTAACAACCATGAAACGTAACCTCATCTTCCTCCTCATCCTTGTTGCACTCGCACTTGGCTCTTATTTCTTTGTGATCAGGAAATCATGGAGCACATTGAACACAGACGAAACTGCTTTCGCTGTGGATGACACCGGCGCCATCGGAAAAATTTTTATTGCTGATATGCAGGGGCAAAAAGTAACTCTTGAGCGGCAAAGGAATTTCTGGATCGTGAATGAGAAATTTCCCGTGCGAAACGACTACATAGAGAGTTTGCTGTCTACACTTAAGCGCTTGTCTGTGGATTATCCCGTTCCCAAAGCCGCAATGAACAAAGTGGTGACGGAAATGGCTGCGCACAACAAGAAAGTAGAAGTTTATGATAAGAATGGAAAGCTTATGAAGGCCTATTACGTTGGCGGACCCTCGCTTGATTCACACGGTACATATATGAAGATGGAAAATTCAAATACACCTTATGTAACATCAATTCCGGGTTTTCAGGGTGTGCTTAACACACGATACTCAACTGATGAACAAGGAATGAGATCACTTACCATTTACAATTTCAAACTGAATGAAATTAAGGAAGTAAGTGTGAATTATGCAGAGAAACCTGACAGCTCCTTTACGATTTCAGTCCTGGGGCCAGATTCTTTTGAGTTGAAAAATTCACGAGGAGAATTTATTGATCACAGCAAACTTGACAAGGACAAGCTTCATTCATACCTCAATCTTTTTAAGTTCATCAACTGCGAAGCATTTGTGAATGATCTTTCAAAGAAAGATACCATTCTGCAATCGCAACCATTTTGCACCGTCAAGCTTGTTGATCGCAACAACCAGCAACATCCCACTGTTTGCTATCAGATGCCTCTGAACCCGGATTCGCCCATGCAATATGATGTGAAAGGTACTCCGCTGAAATATGACAACGATCGCTATTTTGCGACTATCAACAATGGGCAGGATTTTGTGATAGTTCAACTATTTCATTTTGGGCGATTGCTCAAAAGCTGCAATTACTTTCTGCAGAAAACAAAACAGGCTTCGTAATGAAAGAACTCTGTGAAAGATTCGGTGATTCTAATGTTCTCTACGGCATATTCGGAATCATCATCCTTTTCTTTCTCGTTCTCGATCTCGGCATTGTCGTTCGCCAAAAAAAGGAGATGACGATTCGCAGTGCTGCAATTCAAACGCTCTGCTGGGTCACCATTGCACTCGGATTCGGCTATCTTATCTATCGGTATCATGGAACCGAAAAGGGCTTACAGTACATCTCCGCCTACCTTATGGAATATTCGCTCTCTGCTGACAACCTTTTTGTCTTTATCATAATTCTTTCCTACTTCAAAGTTTCAGAGCAGTATTATCACAAAGTATTATTCTATGGGATCCTTGGGGCAGTCATCTTCCGGGTAATTTTCATTTTGCTTGGCATTGTGATCGTACAGAAATTTGACTGGATGCTTTACATCTTCGGCTTAATCCTCGTGTATACAGGTGTCCGGATGCTGATGGCGCGTGATGAAACTGAATTCAAGCCGGAAAAAAATTTAATGTACAAATTTCTCCGCCGTTATCTTAATTTTCTCGATCATGAAGCGGATGGAAATTTTTCTGTCGTTAAAAACGGCAAGCGGTATTTCAGTATTCTTTTTCTTGTGATTGCCATCATTGCATCCACTGACCTGGTATTTGCGCTCGATTCTATTCCGGCTGTGTTTGCCATTTCGCAGGATCGCCTGGTAATCATCACTTCTAACATTTTTGCCGTGATGGGATTGCGCGCTATGTTTTTTCTTCTCAGCCATGCGGCGAATAAGTTTACTTATTTGCAGGAAGGCATCAGCGTTGTACTCATCTTTATTGGTGCAAAAATGCTTGTCGAGATTTTCAAGGTGCACATTCCTACCGGCTGGTCGCTGATTGTGATCGCCACCGTGCTTTCGGTTGCAGTGATGATTTCCGTTCTCTTCGAGAAAAAGGGAAAGCAGTAGGCAGTAGGCATTTGTAAAAAAAGCAATTGGCGGAAAAGCCAAAGTTGCGAGTAGTGACCATCTTTAGAAATGGAGTGACAAGAATGGAGTTAAGAGAAATCGGGAATCGCGATACGAGAATCGCGAATTGAGATACGCGAATCGGGAAATGAAATCCTTCTACCTTCGTCGCCATTGTGAAGCAAGGGAAATTTATAGTGATCACTGCACCATCGGGAGCCGGCAAGACGACTATTGCGCGTCATCTGCTGAAAGCGATTCCCGAAATTGCATTTTCTGTTTCTGCCACCACAAGACACAAGCGAATCAATGAAACGGAAGGCAAGGATTATTTTTTCCTTACCGTCGATGAATTCAAGAAAAGCATTGCGCGTGATGAGTTTATGGAGTGGGAAGAAGTATATCCCGGAACATTCTACGGATCATTGAAAAGCCAGATTGAAAAACTTTGGGAGGAAGGGAAGGCAGTATTATTTGATGTGGACGTAAAAGGCGCTCTCAATTTGAAAAATAAATTCCCCGATAACACACTCACTATTTTTATTAAGCCGCCATCTTATGAAATTCTCATGAAGCGGCTGCACCATCGCGCCACAGAATCTCCGGAAAAACTTCATGAGCGAATTCATAAAGCTCAAATTGAATTAGAATTTGAATCGAATTTTGACGAGGTAATCGTAAATGATGATTTGGAAAAAGCATTTCGTGAAGCAAAAATTGCAGTAGGGAAATTTCTGCATCCCTGAAAATATCAGACGCGGCTTTTTACTACATACAAAAAACTCCTGAATCTGAATTCATCGCTCCTGATGAAACAATAAAAGATTCAAGTCCGTAATAGTATCCGAACGTTCAATATTATACGGATGGTGACTGTTCGTCATTAACCCTGCCAATCTCATTGCGCTTTTTGTTCAGCAGTGACATTTCACAAAACTTTCATAAGCTTTTTAGATTTGAATCAGTCAAAAGGTGACTGTGGGTACCTCATTTAAAATGTGGTCAAGAAAGAGCAGAAATCAGAAATGTAACAAATATCAATATCTGAAATTTTAACTATCAAATTTTCTAACCAAATAAAAAACACATACACGTACTAATGAACAACTTAATCAAAGTAACCTTTAGCGCCATCGTCGTGATGATTGTTGCGGCGTCATGTACCAAGGAATCTGCTGTATTGCCAACACCATCTTCATTAGTAACTGAAGAAAGAATAGGGACTTCCACGGATTTCATGAACGTGCTGGTCTATACCAAGTCAGCGTATGATGAACATGATGCACACGACTATGCTGAAGGGCATATTTTAGAGTTTGAGAATGCTACCTGGTACTCTTTAAAAGCTGAGAATGCACTTAAGATTACCAATGCCTTAGCATATATCAAACATGCGATTCTGACTCCCGGAACAAATACGTTTGGTCACGATACTACCGGGCAATACTTGAATTTATTTACATACATCATTGTAAACTCGAGTTATATGGATACTTATCCCGATAGTGCGCTTATTTATGGTCCTGACTATCCCGCTTTTAAGACATGGTTTAACACTACCTGCACTGACTGGATGCACGCAAACGGTTGTAAAAACACTGCGGTCTCTAAGACTCCTACATCTAAGTATCTTGTGAAAATACATTGCGGTGCTAACTAAAAGCTCGAAATATTAAAGTGAGATAGGAATAAACCGGAATTCATTACCTGATAAAATCCTGTCACCTCATCGTGACAGGATTTTTTTTGTACAGAATAAAAAACAATTGGCTTAATTAGTGTTAAAGAATTGCAGGCCTACAGACACCTTTCATTACTTGAGACTAATTTTACGCCACAATCAAGTCTGATTTTTTTACATTTCAACAAAAAGCAGTTACTTGCAGCAAATTTTATTACCCTTAAAAACCTATTCAGCATGAAAAAGAATTACAAATTGCTAAAACACTACTTTGTTCTCGCAGCGGTGCTCTTCACGTTCATCGCACAACAAACGGCAGCGCAGGCGCCTCAAATTCAATGGGCAAAATGCTTTGGTGGCAGCAGCAATGACCGTGCAACAGATATCCATCGCACCTCTGACAGTGGATACGTAGTATGCGGCTTCACCAACTCTAATGACGGCCAAGTGACCGATAACCATGGTGGCATTGACGGATGGGTCATCAAACTTGATGTGGATGGAAATCTTCAATGGCAAAAGACTTACGGCGGCACTGGTGACGATGCGCTTAACGCCATTCGCCAACTAAGTGACGGAGGGTACATTGCTGTCGGATACGCAGATACAGCCGATGGTGATATCGATTCAAGTCATGGTGCAAAAGATTTTTGGGTGGTGAGAACTGATGGTTCGGGAGCAATTATCTGGGAAAATACTTTCGGTGGATCGGGTGACGACGTCGCAAATGATATAGCCACTACCGCTGATACCGGCTTCGTGGTAGTTGGATACACCTGGTCTGATGATGGCCAAGTGGACAATTACAAAGGCGCAGGCGACGGATGGATTGTTTATGTAGATACCCTGGGCCATCTCATTCGCGAAAAAGACAAGGGTGGTCATGCTTATGATGAATTCAAATCGGTGATCACAGCGGGAAACGGCGGATTCATTGTAGCAGGTCTCTCCCGCTCTAACAACGGAACACTCGCCGGCCTTAATCACGGTGGTTCCGATGCATGGGTGGCGCGCCTGAGTAAATTCGGCACTGATCAGTGGAATATTCTTGTCGGCGATTCATTAGATGATGGTGCCTATGATGTGCATGAAGATGAGAACAATCATTTTGTGGTTTCAGGTCATCGTGATTTCTTTGGTCAAAATGATTCATGGCTTTTCACAGTTGATTCCCTCGGTGCTTTTCTTTCAGAAAGCACTCACGGCGGCACTGACCAGGAACTTGACGGCGCTTCTATTGAAAAAACCCTCTCAAATTATATTGTAGCAGCTTCTTCAAATTCTGCTCCCTCAGGAGATAAAGATTGCCTTTATGGGGGTTATGATTTCTGGATGTACAACACTCTTTCCGCCGGAGCGATCACGTGGCAAAAATGCATGGGTGGAACAGCGGAGGATATTTGTTCGCGCGGCCAAGCCAGCCCTGATGGCTCCATTGGATTGTGCGGTTATACCAATTCAACGGACCTTGATGTGATAGACAACCATGGTGATTATGATTTCTGGGTGTTGCGCTTGCTCGATGGTTGCGATGTAACAGCAGGATTCACCTATACTCAGTCCGGACTTTCTTTTTCATTCACCAATACGTCTTTCGATGCCGTTTCATTTTTCTGGACCTTCGGCGATGGAAGTACTTCTACAGAGATAAATCCCACACACGTGTATGCTGACTCAGGTATATATACGGTGTGTCTTATTTCCAGCAGTTTGTGCGCTGTGGATACTACATGTACACAGATCATCATTGGATGCATTCCGGTAAGTGCAGGATTTACATTCACCACAAGCGGACTTAATGCTCAATTCACCGACCTCTCTGGTACCGCTACTTCATGGCAATGGACCTTTGGCGATGGAGGATCTTCCAACGCACAAAACCCGGCCTACACGTATACAAATGCGGGAACGTACACTGTTTGTTTAATTGCATCGAATGATTGCAGCATTGATACGTTCTGTACCGATGTAACTGTGGAATGCTCATTGGTTAGCTACGGATTTGATTTCACGGTAGACGGACTCACGGCATCATTCACAGATTTATCCAGTGGAGCTACCTCGTGGCAATGGACATTCGGAGACGGCAATACTTCCAACCTGCAAAATCCTTCTAACACTTACTCAACTGCGGGAACATATACTGTATGTCTCATCGTATCGAATGATTGTGCCAGTGATACTTTCTGCCAGGATGTGACGGTTGAATGCGCGCAGGTGACTGCAGGATTTAGTTTCCTGGCAAGCTCGCTTACAGTTTCATTCAGTGATCTGTCTGTAGGTGCTACTTCCTGGGAATGGACATTTGGTGATGGTGGTACTTCCAACGCACAAAATCCCACTTACACCTACTCTACCGATGGAACATTTACGGTTTGCCTGATTGCATCCAACGAATGCAGCATTGATACCTTCTGTACTGAGGTAACGGTTGAATGCATATCTGTGATTGCAGGATTTAACTTCGCAGCTAACGGGCTTGATGTTCAATTTCTTGATGCCTCTGTTGCCGCTACTGGATGGTCATGGACTTTCGGTGATGGTAATACTTCTATTGGACAAAACCCGATTCACACTTATTTAAATTCGGGTACTTATACAGTTTGTTTGATTGCCTCAAATTCCTGCAGCCTCGACACTCTCTGCACAGAGGTAACGGTGGAATGCGCACAAGTGGCTGCAGGATTTACATTCACAACAAGCGATCTTAATGTCCTCTTCACTGATCTTTCGGGTGGTGCAACTTCGTGGCAATGGGATTTCGGCGATGGTAATACCTCCAACGTACAAAACCCGGGCAATACGTATGCTGCTTCAGGTACGTACACGGTGTGTTTGATCGCATCGAATGAATGCAGTATAGATACTTTCTGTACTGATGTAACGGTTTGTGCCGTAGTCAGCGCCGCATTTGATTCCTCAGCAAACGGACTTAATGTTTCATTCACCGATCTCTCTGTAAATGCTACTTCATGGCAATGGACATTCGGAGATGGTAATACTTCCAATCTGCAGAACCCGTCTAACCAATACTCAGCTCCGGGAACGTATCTGGTCTGTTTATTCGCATCGAATGATTGCAGTACTGATTCTGCATGTATCAGCATCACAGTGGATTTTGGTGTTGGTACCGGAGCAGTCAATTCGCAATCATCATCATTCAACATCTATCCGAATCCATTCAGTGATGAAGCAACCATCTCATTCACGGTAACTGAAAATTCTCCTGTTACTATCACATTGACTGATGTGCAGGGGAGATTGCTGAGGACGGTACTCAGTGAAATTCTTTCTGCCGGAGATCATGCAGTCATGATCCCAAAGAAAAATTTACCTGCAGGAATCTACTTGCTTCAGTTGAAACAAGGAAGTGAGTCGGTGGTGAGAAGATTAGTGATAGAATAAAATGCCCGGTTGGTGAGGGTACCAGCCAGGAACAAAACCAAAGCTCCGGCAATAAATGTTGCCGGAGCTTTTTGTTTGTGAAAGCCAATGCTAAGTTGAAAATTTCTTGCAACATCGTAACACCTTTGGTTGTGAATCATTTTTACAGTTCTTTTGTAGAGGAGAATTGACGATCAGGCCCGCACGCGTTCATTAATTTTTTTTTGACGTTGATTAATCCGGGCTTCTATATGACAGCTCTTATCGCAATTTTATGAAACATCTTTCCATTCTCTTTCTTTTAGCAGCAGTTTTTCACCTCGCATCACGAGCACAATTTGCACCGGGTGTAGAGTGGGAACGATGTCTCGCCAATGCTACAGTACGATCATCCGTGAGCTTATCCGATAGTATTTTCACTGTTGCTTTTGACTTGAAAAGCTGTAATGATTCTTCAGCAACAGGATTGAGAAGTTATAACCGCGACGGAAATTTACTTTGGGAAAAAATCTTCACGCCCGTCACTGCTGAGAGTTATCGTGTATTCTCCCTCACAAAAACTTTTGATCACGGATACATTTTTGCAGGCAGCAGAGATTCCTCGTCTTTCGATTTCAATTGGCTTGTAAAAACTGATAGCACCGGAAACAAGCAGTGGGAAAAGCAATTTTTTTTTAGCGACAGTGAGAAAACCTGTTTCGGGAAAGTAATTCAGATTGATGACGGGAGTTTTCTTTTTACAACTGATCAATATTCTTCTTCGCTGAGAGATTTGCACGTGACCAAGCTCGATGCAAATGGAAATGTAGTTTGGGAGAAATCGGCCGGGGGTTCGCTCTTCGACTATGCGCGTGATATTGTAGCTTCGGATGACGGCGGATTTTTACTTGCGGCATACACCGGTTCAAACAATGGTGATGTTTCGGGTAATCATGGCGCCAATGATATCTGGCTCCTGAAAATGGATGATGCCGGAAATATTCAGTGGAAGAAATGTTATGGAGGAATGTTCAATGAAGAGGTGCGCTCTGTTTTAAAACTGAGCGATGGCTATCTAATCGGTGGCATGAGTGAATCGGGCGATGGCGATGTCACGGGACATAACGGAAGCAATACTTATTATGATGACTGGATTTTCAAAATTGATGCTAATGGAAATGTGCTGTGGAAAAAATCGTTCGGAGGAAAAGATCAGGATTATGCTTCGCAAATGATTATGCTGACAGACGGAAACTTTCTCCTTACGGGCTCATCTTACTCCACGAACGGAAACATTAATGATCATCACGTCAATTCCATTTACAATGATCAATGGACAATCAAAATTTCCGGCACCGGGAATTTGCTTTGGGCGAAAAGCACCGGTGGCTCGGGCGATGATTGGAGCAATTGCATAACCGCCCTTGACTCTGATGACGTGATCATCGCCGGCGCAAGCCTCTCTGATGATGGTGACCATCACAATGCATGCTTTACCAACGATTGCCGTCCGATTGAAGGCGGATGGATTGTG
>DASRAJ010000126.1:0-33690 GCA_035638255.1 Chitinophagales bacterium | reverse complement strand
GGCGATCATGGCAAGCTCCTGACGGAAAAGTGATTGATCAAATCTCGCATGTCATTTCACAAATCAAAAAAAATCCAAACTCGCGACGATTGATTGTAAGCGCATGGAATGTGGCAGACATTGACAAGATGGCATTGCCGCCGTGTCACACCATGTTTCAATTTTATGTTGCGGATGGAAGATTATCCTGTCAGCTATATCAGCGAAGTGCCGATATTTTTCTCGGTGTTCCGTTCAACATTGCATCGTATGCTATGTTCACGATGATGGTGGCACAGGTATGTGATCTTGAACCCGGAGATTTTGTTCATACATTTGGTGATGCACATATTTATCTCAATCACCTTGACCAGGTACATCTTCAACTCTCACGTGACTTATTACCATTGCCGCAATTAAAAATGAACCCTGAGGTAAAGAATATCTTAGATTTTAAGTACGAAGATTTTGAATTGGTTAACTATCACCCTCACCCTTCGATAAAAGCTCCTATCGCCGTATGATTATCTCCATCGTAGTTGCCATATCGCAGAATAATGTCATCGGAAACGACAACAAGCTCCCATGGCATCTTCCCGCCGATTTGAAATATTTCAAGCAACTCACCATGGGAAATCCGATCATCATGGGAAGAAGCACCTATGAATCAATTGGGAAGGCATTGCCCGGGCGCACCAATATTTTAATCACCCGTCAGGAAGATTATCAAGCCCCCGGCTGTGTAGTTGTGGGAGATTTGAATTCAGCATTTGAAGTTGCAAAAAAAGAAGACCCCCATGAATGCTTCGTAATCGGAGGCGGTGACATCATCCGTCAAACATTAGTTTGGGCCGATAAAATTTACATGACACGCATATTCCACAACTTTGAAGGTGACACGTTTTTTCCTCAATTGAATAAAGATGACTGGAATCTGCTTAGTGAAGACCGACATCTGCCTGACGAGAAGAATCGCTACGCTTACGCGTTTCAGGTGTATGAATTGAGTAAGAAGCCGGAACCAGAGCAATCGAATTAGCAGTGAATCCCCGTTTAGGAAAAGTAACCCGGTAAGCGATAAGATGAATCATTAAGCTTGGTCAGTGCAAAACCTCACCAATTACCCGCCCATTCCATATCTGATTTCCGGATCATTTCATTTTTCATGTAAGTTGGAATTGGCTGTTCAGATTTATGCTGCATGTGTTTCTCTTCCCCGGCAGATTTGAACTTGATAACAGAACTTCTTTTTTCTGACTCCATCATAATACCAGCTGTGACTTTATATTATTGAACCCTCGGGAGTAATGCTAAGTTGAGCAGAAGAGAAAACGTACCCACAGGAGTTCATCAGGTATATCTCTTGCTTGGTCGAAAACTTTGCTTCTTTTCCCGCTCAAAATTTTCATCTTTGTTGTAACACCTTAGTTTTCCGAAATAACTCACAATAAATTCTTCTAAACCACAAACCAATCTCATGAAAAATTTTTTTTCAATGCTCCTGCTCATGATTGCAGTGGCGGGTGTACAAGCCCAAACGGCTGATGACATCATTAACAATTACATCAAAGCCATAGGTGGCAGAGATAAAATCAATGCCATCACCTCCATGAAAATTAATGCAAAGATTCAGCAGGGAGGAATGGAAATTCCGGGCACCATGTTCAAGAAGCGCCCGAATCTTTTTGAGCTTGAATTCACTTTCCAGGGAAAGACATCAAAGCAGGGTTTCGACGGTGCTGATGGATGGAGCATTAATCCATTCAGTGGCAGAGAATATGCTGAGAAGATGGATGCTGATGAATTAAAGACTACAAAGTTCGAGGCAAACTTTGATCAGGCACTTATTGATTATGCGAAGAATGGTTACAAAGTTTCCTATGTCGGCGAAGAAGATGCCGACGGGTCACCGGCATTTCATCTTGCCCTCACTACTCAGGATGGTGATGTTTATGATTACTTTCTTGACAAAGATTCATACCTGCCGGTAAAAGTGAAATCGCACATTAAGATGCAGGATGGAACCACGAATGATTCCGAAGAAAATTTCAGCGATTATAAAGATGCCGGCGGTATTCTAATGCCCTATACTATTGAAAGTGTTCAGGAAGTTCAGGGACAGAAGTATTCATCGTTTATCAAAGTGGACAGTGTGGAGGCTAATGTTCCTGTTGATGATTCCATTTTCAAAATGCCTGCGAAATAATTTCTGTTTCGGGAAAAAATCTGCTCGGATCATTCGCAGCGGATTTTAGCGAGCCATCAATCTCATTTTGATTCAGATAGCTTTCTCAAAATATTTCTTTTCAAAACAAAAATGACAATGAAGCAACTGTTAACAACAAATATTTTAGTTCTGATCGTGTGCACATACGCTCATGCGCAAACCATTGATTCACGAACCTTCGGTGATATTAAAGCACGCTGGATTGGCCCATCTGTTATGAGTGGACGCATTGCTTGTGTGGATGCTGTGAACAGTGACACGAAATACATTTATGTCGGTAGCGCCGGCGGTGGCGTGTGGAAGTCAGAAGATTTCGGTGTCACCTTCAAGCCCATATTCGATAAGTACACGCAATCCATTGGCGCCATAGCTATTGATCAGAAAAATCCGCAGACAGTTTGGGCGGGAACCGGTGAAAGCTGGGTGCGCAACAGCGTTTCCATAGGAACAGGAATGTACAAAACTATTGACGGTGGAATGAATTGGAAGAAGATGGGGTTGGATAGCAGCGAACGCATCGCACGCATCGTGATTAACCCGAACAATTCCGATATGGTGTATGCAGCAGTTCCCGGTGCATTATGGAGTGACAGCAAAAATCGCGGTTTGTATAAAACTTCAGATGGAGGGAAAACGTGGGAGAAAATTTTATTTGTGAATGAGAAAACGGGTTGCGCTGATGTTGCCATTGATCCGAAAAATCCTGACATCATTTATGCAGCGATGTGGGAATGCAGAAGAACACCCTACAGTTTTGCATCCGGTGGCCCAGGCAGCGCAATGTATAAAAGTGTTGACGGCGGAAAAACGTGGAAGAAGCTGGCGAATGGATTGCCAACAACGAACATGGGAAGAATTGCTATTGCTGTGTCTCCTGCAAATCCCAACATTGTGTACTCCACGATCGAATATGAGAAGAGCGCTATGTTCAAATCGAGTGACAAGGGTGAGCATTGGAAACGCACGGGTACGAATATGCAAATAGTGGAACGCCCGTTTTACTTCGCGCGCATGTATTGTGATCCGAAAGATACGAACACAGTTTACCGCTGCGGACTCTCACTCATTATCACGCGCGATGGAGGAAATTCTTTCGGCTATGCCGGTGGAGGCAATCACGGCGATGATCATGACATCTGGATCAATCCAAACAACCCTAACAATTTGGTGATGGGAACTGATGGCGGCGTTTACATCTCGAGCAATCAGGGGGGCACATGGTCAATTTGCAGGGATTTACCTGTCGGGCAATTCTACCACGTGATGTATGACTTTGATGATCCTTACAATGTTTACGGCGGGTTGCAGGATAACATGTCGTGGTACGGGCCATCGCAGAATAATGCCGGAGGGATCAAGGCGAAGGATTGGTTTCCGTTTTCTTACGGCGATGGATTCTGGAGTTTTCCTGATCCGGGTGATAACAACATTGCGTACACTGAAATACAGGGTGGTGTTTTGCTCCGCTATGATAAGACATCAAAAATTCTTAAAGAGCTGAAGCCATATCCCGGCCCTAATGATCCTAAATATCGCTTCAACTGGAATGCGGCTTTCACCACAAGTCCAAATAACAAACACAAACTTTATCTCGGTGGTCAATTCGTCTTTGTGTCATACGACAAAGGAGAATCATGGAAGAAAATTTCTCCTGATGTTACAACTAACAATCCCAAATACCAGAACCAGGTGAACTCAGGTGGAGTTACCGCTGATAATTCTTCCGCGGAAAATCACTGTACTATTTATTCCATTGCCGAATCGCCGCTCGACAGCAATTTAATTTGGGTCGGAACTGATGATGGAAATATTCAGCTCACAAAAGATGCGGGGAAATCATGGAGCAACGTAGCACTCAACATCAAAGATGCACCCAAAGAGCCGTGGATCAGTTGCATTGAGCCGGGGCATTATGATAAGGGAACGGCTTATGTTACCCTCGACTACCACAATTGGGGAAACATGAATTCTTATGTGTACAAAACTGCTGACTATGGCCAAACATGGATGAAGATCAGCAATGATTCGGTAAGAGGATATTGCCATGTGGTGAGGGAAGATTTGAAAAACCCGGGATTGCTTTTCACGGGAACGGAATTCGGTTTGTTCATTTCAATTGACGCAGGAAAAAGCTGGGCGCAGATGAATTACAACAACAATGTGCCGAATGTTGCCATTCGTGACTTAGTAATTCACCCGCGTGATAACTCCGTGATACTTGCAACACATGGAAGATCCATCATGATCATTGATGAATTGGGATTGAGTATTCTTCGCCAGATGACTTCAGAGGTGGCGCAGTCTAAATTTACTTTGTTTAAAACAAGACCTTATTCAATTCCACTGTATGGTCTTGACTTCGGTGCATTCTCTGATGATGAATTTGTAGGAGCCAATCCCAACACCGATCCGGTTGTTGCTTACTATTTAAAAGATCGCCAGCTTGTCGGTGAACTCAAGCTTGAAGTTCTTGATCACGATGGTAAACTTGTGAATTCCTCTCCCGCAGGAAAACATAAAGGAGTGAATATTGTCACTGTTCCCATTACCCGCAAACAACCGAAGAGCCCACCAGCTCCAACCATTGCAGGCGGTGCTACTTCTCCTCCCGCTTTACCCGAAGGAACTTACGATGTAAGAATCATACGCGGTAAAGACACGACCATGACAAAGATCACGGTGCAGCAGGACAAGAAGTCACCATACACTGCTGAGGATCGCCGCATCCGGTACGAAGCGCTTATGAAAATGTATGGCATGCTGAATGACTTTGCTTATACAGTGGATTGTATCACCACCATGCAAGATGAGGCAAAGAAAAATTCGTCTGCGCTTCCTGAAAATGACAAGCTGCGCAAATCACTGGATATGCTCTCACATGATCTTGACACGCTCCATAATTATTTGGTGAACATGAAAGAAGGCGCCATACAATCCGAGAGTGCAAATCACCTGCGCGAAAATCTCTCTGATAATTATGGCACCATCAACGGCTATGAAGGGCGACCAAACAATTCCAACCTCGACAGAATTAAAACACTTCAGGCAGAAATGGATGCGGCGGAAAAAACTTTTTCGCTAATCATGAGCAAGTATTTGCCGAAGATCAATCCGCAATTGAAAGCAAAAGGTCAACCGGAATTGATTAGAAAAAAGAAAGAGGATTTTGATAAGCAGGGCACTTGATTCTTGCATCCCTGAAAAAAGGTTTGGATGAACGTGGAAACATTTATATTGCCAGCCAAAATTTTGACAATGAAAAATATTTTCACGTTCATTTTCTTTTGTTTCACCCTCTATACTTCTGCGCAGGAATTTGAAAACAACCCGAAAGTAAAATGGGGACCTGTGTTAAAAGACCCTGCGACACAATTATTGACGGGTGATGCAAATGCGATTATAATGTATGACGGGATATCATACAAACTATATGATGAAACCCTAAACTTAAAACCGACGCCGGAGTTAAAATTCACGACGAGCTATAAGGATAAAAAATTGTATGCGCTTAGTTCCTCGAGCACTTTAATCGGAGATAAGATTATCAGGTTCTACTATGATCCTGATTTAAAGACAAAGTCAACAGATTTCTATTATCAGCTATTTGATAAAAACTCATTGGAGCCGCTTGGCGACGTCGTTCTTTTCTACTCGAATACCGCCCGTTTGAGTTTAGAATTTTTTCGGGGAGGATCGCCTTATTTTCTTGACGATCCATGGAAAAAAAATGCTGCATTTTTTGTTGCAGGAACATCACCGGATCACTCGAAAGTTTGCGCTGTTCTGAAATCAAAAGAAAAGGACACTAAAAATGAAGAGTATCATGCGTTCGTATTTGATACTGATATGAAATTAATCTGGGAGAAGATGCTCAACCTGAGACTTGCACAAAAAGATATTTACGCTGAAGGGTTTTTACTCGATAATACCGGCAACCTCTATTTGCAAGCGGATGTGAATCCTTCAAACGAAATTTCACCAGCGTTAAAACTACAGCTAACAGAAAATCCCTCCCCAAGAGAGCAATCCGGGAAGGAAACCATTTTTGCATTTATGCAAGGCGGCGAAGCGGTTTATACTTATGAAATTCCTAAACAGGGAATGCATTTTGGTGCCGCAGTGAGCAATCCTCAGGATGGAGTTGTTTATGCTGCTGGTCTTTATTCTGATGATGATCCCGACGAGGTTACCGGATTCTATTGCCTCCAAATTGATTTGAAATCAAAAAAGATTTTGCAATCAAAGCACCAGGCATTCACTGCCGCGTTTATCGGAACTTTCCCTAAAGAAATGAAGAACAAAAAAGAGGATGCTTTGAAAAATTTTTATTTGGAGAAGATTTGCTTTGGAGAAGAGCAAAGCGTTTATATAATAGCGAGCTATTGGAATTCAACAAATATGCAAAGTACTCCCGGATACACATCTTTTTCGTCCACCGGAACTACTCAACAGCATTCGGGAACTTACACTCCACCCACGTTTACGTCAGGAAGTTTTATTGTAGTAAAACTCACGAAAGAATTTTCGGTCTCATGGATTGGAGATGTTCCGAAATTTTATTGTACCAGCGGTGACGATGAAGCAAACTTTCACGACTTCTTTTGCACGACAAAAGACAACAAGCTTTACCTGTTTTACAATGATAGCCCTTTGAACAACGCCGTCGTTGACGGAGGTGAGTTGAATAAGAAATCTTTCAAGGTCTCTTCTACTAACGAAGCATCTGCCACATTGGTAACCATTGCACCTGATGGAAAATGGTCGAAAGAAATTCTATTCCAATCGTACAAGGAACAAGGCCGCAGGTTACTTCCCCTGAGCTCGGCATTGTTAAACAACGACACGTTATTTCTCTATACCATTGGAAATAAGTACCAGCTTGCAGAGTTTCCGCTCAATTGAAATTCCCGGCGCCATTTACTCCACCAAAGCGGACAAAACTCAAAGTATATTTGTCCTCTAACTATCCCATCATGCAGTCACGAAGAAAATTCTTAAGAAGCACTTCACTCGCCGCTGCTGCCACGTGGCTCACCAGTAAGTGGTCAACTGCAGAAGTAAAAGAAAAAAATGAAGCTCCTGTTACCACCGGCATTATCGTTCTCTCAACCTGGGCCTTCGGAGTTCAGGCAAATCAAAAAGCACTTGATGTTTTAAGCAACGGTGGAAAGGCAGTAGATGCTGCAGAACAAGGGGTGATGGTGGTGGAATCAGATCGCTCGAATACTTCTGTTGGTTTGGGCGGGTATCCTGATCGTGACGGACATGTTACACTTGATGCTTGCATTATGGATGAAGATGGAAATGCAGGCTCGGTGAGTTTTCTCGAAGGCATTGAGCACCCGATATCCGTCGCAAAAATGGTGATGCAAAAGACTCCTCATGTAATGTTAAGCGGTGATGGGGCGCAGCAGTTTGCTTTGGAAAATGGTTTTCAACTGCAAAGGGGTTTGACCGACAAAGCAAAGCAGGGATACACGGAGTGGCTGCAAACATCAGGATACAAACCAAAGGTGGGTCCCAAGAATCACGACACCATCGGGTTGATTCTCCGCACTGCCGAAGGAAAGCTTGCAGGTGCCTGCACCACGAGCGGACTTGCGTTCAAGATGCATGGCAGGGTAGGGGACTCTCCGATTATCGGAGCCGGATTGTATGTTGATCCGCTTTTTGGCGCGGCTGCTGCCACCGGCCTGGGTGAAGCAGTGATGAAGATCTGCGGCACGCATTTGATCGTAGAACTGATGCGGCAAAATTACACTCCGCAACAAGCTTGCATTGAAGCGGTGAAGCGCATCACATTCCGTGAGAAAAATTTTTCGGAGATACAAGTGGGATTTATTGCAATGAATAAGAACGGGGATACGGGTGCATTCGCAATCCAGCCGGAATTTCAATATGCATTGGCGAAAGAAGGAAAGAATGGATTGTTCGACTCGCAGTCGCTTTATCAGGGAGAAAAGAAATAGTGCTTTCACTCTCCTCTATATCATTTCAAACGCTTGCTCAATATCACGAATCAAATAATCTGCATCCTCCAGCCCAATATAGAAGCGGACCAAGCGATGATTGATATTCTCTGCATCAAATTCTTCTTTGGAAATTGCTGCACAGGAAGGAAACACAAGCGACTCATGCCCTCCCCAGGAGACTGCCATGAGAAAATGCTGCAGTGAATTACAGAAGCGTTCGATCTCATCAATCGATGAAGCTTTCAACAGTGCAGTACAAAGCCCCGGCGATTTTTTCATTTGCTTTTTCGCCAGATCATATTGAGATGAATTTTTTGAGAAAGGATAGTAGAGCTTCTCCACTTTCCGATGCGCCTCCACATATTCTGCGATGCGCTCTGTGCTTTGAGCAATCCGCTCCAGCCGAACTTCCAGTGTGCGCAAGCTTCTCAGCAGCAACCAGGCATTGAACGGAGAGATTCCGGAACCAACAGTAAGCATTTCGCTTCGAAAAATTTTTCCGATCATTTGTTGCGATCCGCAAATCACTCCCGCGACTACGTCGCTGTGTCCGCCGAGATATTTCGTTGCGGTCTGAAGGGTGATGTCAATTCCAAAATCAAGCGGCTTTTGATACAGCGGCGAACAGTAGCTGTTATCAATCATGGTCAGGATGCCTTTTGATTTAGCGAGCTTGGAAACTGCTTCAAGATCCTGCAGCTCAAAAGTGAAAGTGTTAGGTGACTCGAGAAAAATAATTTTTGTGTTTGGGAGGAGGGAAGCCTCAAAATTTTCTATTCGCGTTCCGTCAATCATCGTTGCTGTTACTCCGAAACGCGGAAGTAAATTGTTCAGCAGGCGATCTGTCCATGAATAGGGTTTGGAAACACAAATGATATGATCACCTTGTTTCACATTAGCAAACACTGCGAGAAAAATTGCGGCTACTCCGCTCGATAAAACAAGTGCATCTTCCGCTCCATCGAGTGCCGCTAATTTTTTTCTGAGGATGGAAACGGTAGGATTATTTCCGCGCGAATAAAGATTGGCTTGAAATTCATCAGCGATTGCTTCACGCAGTTTTGAAACTTCTTTGAAAGCGAAGTTGCTTGTTTGAATAATCGGGGGAGCCATGGCGTTGAAATAATCTTCACGGTCTTCACCCAATTCGTTGATGATTTCTGAAAGGCTCATGAATTATTTTTTCTGTCGCGAAGTTCACAGATTTGGTTGGAAGTAATTATTTCAACTGTTGGAATCCGAAACTGTATTCTTCTTATTCATTTTCTTTAATAAAAAATAAAACGGCAATCCGACCGCCATCACGCACACAGCGATGAAAGAATTTTTCGGATCCTTGTAAGCAACGTTTACCGTCACAACTAGCTGCATCAAAATGAAAATGACGGGAATGAACGGATACCATTTGATTCTGAACCCCGGAATTTCATCACCCACTTTTTTCTTCCTCAAAATAAAAATGCAGAAAGCGGCGAAGGCAAATGAAAGTGTGTCATTAAACATCACATAGTTAAGCAGGTTCTCGAAAGTTTGCAGCAGCAGGAACATCACCACGATCAGGGCCGTGCAAAAGAAGAGCGCAAATTCCTGCACTTGTTTTCTGTTGTGAACATTCATGAAAATGCGCGGCAGAATTCCTTCCTGCGCCATCGCATACATCACGCGCGGATTGTAAAGCAGCTCTGTATTAATAAAACCAAGCGCAGAAATAAAAATGGCAACAGATGCAAACGCAACTCCCTTGGCCCCGAATAATTTCCGGGCAAGATCAGCAGCAATCAACTCGGATTGGCGAATGGTGTCGAAACCCAGTACTCTCACATACACCACGTTAATGGCAAGGTAAAGCACCATGACGATGATGATGGCTGTGAATACGGCACGCGGAATATTTTTCTGCGGTTGCTGCACATCTCCGCCGAGGTTTGCCGTGTTTTGGTAGCCGCCATAGGTAAAAAATATTCCAATCAGGCTTGCACCGAGTGCAAGAAAAAAGTTATTCGATGAATGATTTGCGGCATCATTAGTTTGATGGCTTTGAACACCGGGCAGAAAAAATATGGTCGAAATAAAAGCAAGCATGAGGGCAATCTTTACCAGGCTTAAAATATTTTGTGTGGTAGCGCCGGTGCGAATGCCGAAGAAGTTAAGGGTAAAGAGAGCAGTGATGATAATAAAGAACATGAGATGATCACCGTTAATATTTTGCATGGATGCAGGCAGAATCACCGGCCTGATGTATTGTGCTGCGATGAGCGCAACAGCAGCCGTGCTTCCTGCATTGAGTATCAGGTAAACCCAAATGAGCATGAAAGCAAGAATGGGATGATAGCATAGCGAGAACATTTTGTAATACGCTCCGGCCACCGGAAACCGAGCGCCAATCTCAGCGAATATGAGCGCGCCACAAATGCACACGAGACCGCCAACAATCCATGCGAGAAAAAAAATGGACTCGCTTCCCGCGCTTTCTGCAACTCCTTTCACATTTCGGAAGATACCGATGCCGATCACCATGCTCACGATGATCATGGCGAGATCGAAGAAGCGGAGTTTGGGCTTTATCATTTTCGATTATGAATGCTAAATTATTTTTCAAAGGAATTCATAAGATCGTCCCGATCAATCGGGACTAAGTTTCGGATTTTCCGTTAGGCTCTGCGACCAGAGTTGCTCGAAAGATAGAGAAGTTGGTGTGATTGCATCATTCGGTAAGTCATTATCTCCTGAACCATGAGTCTGAACTTCCACATCTGGAAAAACCGCTAAGGGTGTTCACATGTCTCATTGAAAAATTCTTGCGGATTTTTGATTAGAAAACAAATAGGGGTAGAGCTAAACTTTATGGTATTCTCTTCGTATGAGTGCAGTATCCATATATACAGGATACTGTATGAAACAACACAACCGCTTATTTGCACCGATTATGGCTATTATGGTTATTTTATCGTCGTGCTCAAAAGAAAGTCTCACTTTATCCACGGATCAAGCTAATACCTCTAAAACTGAGGATGCGGGATTCGTCTATCTTGAGAGCAACGAATCAAAGGGCAACACCATTATCATCTATAAACAACACAAAGACGGTTCACTTGAATATTACACCTCCGTTGAAACCGGAGGTACCGGAACAGGAAATGATTTGGGAAGTGAGGGATCAGTTATTCTTAATGCTGACCATTCCCGCTTGTTTGCAGTAAATGCCGGCAGTAATAGCATATCATCATTCGAACTGGACGATCAAGGCTCTCTTTATCTTAAATGCATAGTATCTTCTGGTGGATTAATGCCCGTTAGTGTCACAGAGCATGGCAACTTCTTGTACGTAGTGAACTCAGCTACCGCTAACATCACGGGCTTCGCAATTAAAAGTAACGGGACTTTAACTCCAATACCTGGCTCGGCTCAATCGTTAAGTGCTGCTAACGCCGCACCTGCGGAAATCATGTTTAAGCCCGATGGTTTAGAACTTGCAGTAACTGAAAAAACGACCAACAACATCACAGTATTCCAAGTGAAGAATGGGGTTGCTGCTGTGGGCTCATCATATCCCTCACATGGCCAAACACCTTTTGGGTTTCAATTTCTCGGATCTACGGCATTAGTGGTTTCTAACGCAGCATCAGAAGTTGCGGGAGGATCTTCCGTTACCTCGTATTATGATAAGTGTGGAAACCCTCACGTTGATGGACCGAAGACCAATAGTCAAACAGGGTCGGGCCGACTGGTGATTGCCACTAATAACTATGTGTATATTACCAATACCGGAAGCAACACCATTTCATCTTACACATTGGATGATGGGGGACTGATTGAATTGACTCACGCAGTGGCTTGTGTTACCGACAAAGAACCAACGGATGTTGTGTTGAGTGGTGATGACCAGGCTTACCTCTACAATATCAATAGTCTGTCACATTCCATCACGGAATATTCAACAAATGCTGATGGCACATTGACCTTAATAGGACACATTGATGGCTTGCCACCGCATGCCGCAGGATTGGCTGCTTATATGGAGAGTGTGCAGTAATAAAAGTCCGCGATTCTCGATTCACGTAACGCGAGTTCTCCCGATTACATCGGGATTCCCGATAAGAAAATCCCTGCATCAATTTGGTGCGGGGATTTTTTCTTGTTATTCATCAGAAGTGATTTCTTAGTTTTGAAAAGCGAACAGAAATTTTTTGACTCCAAAATTTCTACCTATGAAAAAACTTTTCCTCACCCTTTCACTTTCACTTTCACTTTTCACCATCGAAGCTCAGACCTACTTGCCGCTTACCGATAATATGAGTGTTGGAAGCAATTCAAGCATCAAAATTCTTGGAGACAATTACTACCTTCAGGATGCCGGCAACGATGGCTTGATTCAAATCAACAATGCGAGCAACATTATTATTGACGGCGACAGTGTGTACGAGGACGGACAAAATTTTTACGGCTACCTGATTAAGATTGACCACTCATCGAATATCATCATCAAAAATTTTTCAGCCGGTAAGGGCCTTTACTATGGCGTTTATTGCACCAACTCTCAAAACATCGAGATCGACAATTGTAACTTCTCGTTCAATAAAGTAGATTCCGGTGGATGGATTGATGTTTGGAGCGGTTATACCGGTGCACTCGGAGGTGGCGCCATGTTTTACAATTGCGACAGTGTTCGTGTTCATAACTGCACCATGAAACTTCAGAACGATGGAGTGGCATTGTATAATTCTGCCCATATTGAAATTGACAGCAATGATTTTGCCTGGAACACATCCTACGGCATTCGAATGTACTGGACTGACAGCAGCCATATTCACGATAACATTGCGCATCACATCAATCGCCCGTTTACCGATCCGAGTGACTGCGCGGCATTGCTGCTGATTGTTTCGAAGGAAAATAAGGTGGAGCGAAATGATCTTTCTTATTCGGGCGACGGAGTTTTTCTCGGGGAGTATCAGCATTCAACTCCAGCAAGCAATAATTATTTCGCTTACAACCAATGCAGCGGCTCGCCTCACAATGCAGTGGAAGCAACTTTTGCTGACGGAAATACTTTCAAACACAATCTCTGTGATTCAAGTCAATACGGTTTTTGGCTTGGCTACTCTTACAATTCCATCATTGACAGCAATGAAATTAATTACAATCAATACTCGGGAATTTCTATCGAGCGCGGATTCAACAACGTAATCACGCACAACAACTTTCACGCGAATCCCTTTGGTGTGCAATTGTGGGAGGGAAGTATTGCTCCGGGCTATGAGAACTGGTCATCACACGATTACAACATTTCTTCCAACACTTTTTCAGGAAACATGCTTGCTATTAGTGATTCGGCAACAGAGAACATGACGATGGTGAATGATTCTTTCCTGAAAAATTATTCGGCGATCTATTTTGCCGGCGATGCTTCGAATGAGCGCGTGGCGGGAAGTTATTTTGATGCCAGCACAATCTATGACATTCAAAACAACGCTTCCGATTTCATTGATGCCGACAGCAACACATTCATCTATTGCGATGGTCCTTTCATCGGCAACAAGATTTATGATTACAATGACAATGGCGGCAGCGGTGAGGTTGACATCACCCCTTATGACTGTTACATCACTCCGGTATATCAAACTTCATTGCCAAGCGATTTAGCCGAACCGCCTTCAGTTTGGTACCCATATCCTGAAGGCTGTGGTTGGCTTGGCATCACTCAGCCGCTAACGATTACCTGGGATTCTTTACTGAAGCATGATGGTGCAGCTTCTGCGCATCTGAGCACCGGCACAGGTTGGTACGTTGATATGAACTACCGCCCTGATAGTGAGAAGATTGTACAGTGGGATGTAAGTGGGTTTACTCATCTTAATTTCTGGATTTATTCCATTAACCCGAGCCAATACGACTTTCAGTTTTTTCATGTTCGTATCGGAAATTCTTCCGGTGGTTATTTCCGATACAACTCAAGCGGAAGCGCCCTCAATCAGTCATTGAATCAATGGAAGAATTACTCGATACCATTAAGTGGCGGAGGGGGGTGGACTAAACAAACCATCGGTACCGTTTCATTAAGCGAAATCAACTATGTCGAAGTCTGGAGTGACACGTATGATGTAGGTTTTGATTTATGGTTGGATGGTGTGCAATTCACCGAACCCAGTGGTGAGCAGGAAATTTCATCAAACAATTTTTCTGCAGAAGTTTTCCCGAATCCATTTTTTGATCGTGCCGCCATAACTTATCACACTGCTCATGCGGGGAACGTCACTATTACCATTACCGATTTACAGGGAAGAATCCTGAATGAATTTCAAAGTGAAGATGAAGCCGGGGAACATTCAATTGATGTTTCGAAAAACCAACTCGCGCCGGGAATTTATTTCTGCCAATTAAATTGTGCTGATGGATTTTACGCGGAAAAAATAGTAGTTGAATAAAAAGATTTCATGAGAGGTTTCCTCGTGAGCAAGTCTTTCTGAGATGTTAGAAGCTGCTTAAAATTGGCAGAAAAGATTTGCTAACCCAATGCTTCGACAGGCTCAGCATCACAGTGCTGGGTTGTCACACTGAGCTTGTCGAAGTGTTGCGCAGGGCTCAGGTGTAGCTCGTATTTATTTTTAAACAGCTTCTTAGAGAGCTACTTTTCTTCCTCGCTTCTTTTATACCCAATTTGTTTTCGTGGCGGCAGCGGAGGATTTAGAAGTTCCTCGAGATAAGTAAAAATGACTTTGATGTCTTTCTTGTTTTCTGAAACTCCTCTTTCAAGTTTTTCCAATTTCAGCAGAACATCTTTCTTCAACATCATCGTCTCACGCACCTTCACAAAAACTTCGATGATGCGAATGCTAACCTCAATCGCTTTCTTACTCCTCAGAACATTGGCGAGCATCAATAATCCATGCTCTGTAAATGCATAAGGCAGGTAGCCACCCAGATGTTGTTTTGATGGTATCGCATTTTGCGATACCAGGAGGTTGACTTCCTTTTCAGTAAGTTGAAACATAAAGTTTCGGGGAAAACGTTCGATGTTGCGTTTCACTTGTTCTCTCAGCCGAATTGTTTTCACCCCGTACAACTCTGCGAGATCGCGATCAAGCATTACTTTCTTCCCTCTTATGAAATAGATTTTATTGATCACCATTTCGTAAGAAATTGCAAGAGACTTGTTCATGGTTTCAAAAAGTTTTGAAGTGAGTAAATCTATGGTATCGCAATTTGCGATACCTCATTTTCGGGATACAATGTGGCAGCTCAAATTCTTCTGCGCGTCAATAACAAAGATAAATTTTGATATCACAAATTGTGGTATTCAAAACAGAGACTTTGACATCACAATATGTGGCATCAACGGGAATGATGTCCTTTAAGGACTAATCAATCCAATCTTCTGCGAATGTTCAACAGCTTCAGAACTATGCTTGAAATAACAGCAGGCAACTCCGGCATCCTGAATGCGGCTGATGAGTTCTCTCACTGCAGGTTCATTTGAAAAGTTCACCCGTCTTAAATAGACAGCATAAATTTTTTGAGGAAAATGTTCCACCACGGAAGCATAAATAGCGGGATCTTCCTGTGAATCATCGCCGAGTAAAATATATTTCTGAAGCGGAAAAGTTTCTATAATGCGCGCAATACGGAAAAACTTTGTCGCATGTTTTCCCTGCCCTGATTTCAAAACCTGGCTCAACCGTTTTAATTCATTCAGCAGGTAAATGCCTTCAGGCAGTTCATTCTTTCGTGAAAACTCTTTTATGTAATCGTACAAATTCCATTCGCTGCTGGAGACATAAAAAAACGGATTAAGTTCTTCTCCCCCGGCACCTGCCTTCGACAATAATTGATAATGCCTGACAACACCTTCAAAAGGTTTTCGGCTCTGTGCGTTTTCAGTCAGCAATACAAAAAGCCGCTTGCGAAAATTGGTGGAGTGGGAGATCAAAAAAGTATCATCAATATCTGAGATGCAGGCATATTGACAAATGTGCGGGATGAATATTGATCCTTCACCTGTTGCTAAAATTATTTCGTCATTCAGCGGGTGGACATAATTGACAAACACAGGATGCCAACCCGTTGATAATGTTTGTTCCGGCTTCCATTCAAAGTGAAAGAAGCCATCGGCTGCTGATTGTGTTTCGAGCGTTTGATTGTTCCACCGCATCCGCACTTTTGCATTTGCATAAGGACGAACCATGAACAGACGCAATAAAGAAAAAGTATTGGTAAGCCAATTGCTGGTATATTTCTTTCGGGGCAGCGGGCTCAATTTCAAAACATGACCATAAACCACCAATTGCGTTACATCGCCATAGCCATGGTAAACTTTAACAACCGGTTCGTTGGTAAGTTGCAACCAATTCAAAATTGCTTTTTTGAAAAGGGTATTGAATGAACGTTCAGGTTTTTTGTCTATCTTTTTATTATCTGAATTCGAAACCACTTTCTGTTAATTAAAAATGAACATGAGTTCACCGGAGTCATTAAAGATATTATTTGTCATAAATCCGAAGTCAGGGGCAAAAACAAAAACTGATTTTAAAACTTTGATCAGTGAATATTTTCAGGCGCTGCCGCATTCCATTGATTTCTTTTTGCTCGATGGCAATGATAAGATTGAATCGCTGAAATCAATTCTTGACAAAACGAAGCCGGAAAGAATTGTGGCCGTAGGCGGTGATGGCACTGTAACCTCGGTTGCAAAACAAGTTCTCAAAACTGACATCGCAATGGGAATAATACCGGCCGGATCAGCCAACGGTATGGCTCGTGAGCTCAACATTCCTCTTGATGTGAATGAGGCATTGGATGTAGTGATGAATGGGATAAAAAAATCTGCCGATGTCATTCTCATCAACGACAAAGAAATTTGTCTGCACCTTAGCGATATTGGAATGAATGCCCAGTTGATAAAATATTTTGAAGCAAGCTCCCTGAGGGGAATGCTCGGCTATGCGCGTGTTGTTTTGAAAGTGCTCCTTCGCAAACATCGTATGAAAGTAACTGTTGAGTCGCGTGATGAAGAAGTCAGTCGCTTTGCTTTAATGGTCGCAATCGCCAATGCCAGTAAATACGGAACCGGCGCAACCATCAACCCCGAAGGCAACTTATTCGATGGATGGTTTGAAGTGGTGATCGTTCGCAAGCTGGCTCTCGTGGAAATATTGAAAATGTTTCTTAAGGTGCAGCGATTCGACCCAAAGAAAGTTGAAGTGATTTCTGCGAAGTCAGTGACGATTGAAACTTCACGCAGAATGGATTTTCAGATTGACGGGGAGTATATGGGAAAAGTGGATTCTATTAAGGCGAAGATTTTACAAGGGCAGTTGAATATTTTGGTGCCGGAAGAGAAGAGATAAATGGACTGAATTTTTGTTCTTGAGCAATTTATGGGGAATAAGAAATTTCAAGCAATAGCTTCTAATACTTGGTTAATACTGAGGTGGTTCTTTAGTGGATTTCCAGTCAACGTCGAAGTCAAGAACAAGATGATAGTCGGCAATCTTACTTACTCTGTTGAATTTCTTCGGGCCAAAATTGACTTCTAAACTAACTTTTCGAAGATTCCAATTTCCCACAGTATCGTTTCCGTCAAATATTGGGAATTCAACTTTGTATGGCTCAACCCAATCATTTGGGTTCTCAATGTATTTCCATTTGGAAGAATCAGGAAATCCATATTTGTCAGTAAAAAATCGAAAAGCCTTACAATCGTGCCTAATTCTAAAAGTATCTAATCCAATTTTGTCGGCATCAAGCAGAATCATGTCATGTAATTTTTCTGCCTTCTGCTCATTCAATAATTCAACCACTTTAAAGGCTGTAGAAATTCTTTGTTCTTTATCCGATGTGCATGAATTAGCTAAAGAGAATTCAAGAATCAAAAGAAAAATAGCCACTCGTTTCATAATGTTTCAAAAGTGCATTCAATACGCCCTCGCAAACAACACCCTCTCCTTCGAAGGTCTACCAGTGAGAACACACTTGCCTTCTTCATGAGGATTGTTCAAAGGAATGCAACGAATCGTCGCCTTCGTTTCTTCCTTGATTTTATTTTCTGTTTCAGAAGTTCCATCCCAATGCGCTGAAATAAATCCGCCGGTTGAGTCGAGTACTTTCTTAAACTCATCGAATGAATCAACACGCGTAATGTTTGCCTGGCGGAAAGCAAGAGATTTATTGTAGATGGAAATTTGAATTTCATCAAGCAACTTCACTACTGCATCACTCAATCCATCCATCGAAATCACCTGCTTCGAAAGCAAATCTCTTCGTGCCACTTCTACAGAATTATTTTCCAGATCGCGCGGACCGATGGCGATGCGGATGGGAACACCTTTCAATTCATACTCGGCGAATTTCCATCCGGGTTTTTGCTTGTCATCGTTGTCATACTTTACAGAAATTCCTTTTGCTTCCAGATCTTTTTTAATCGGCAAAACTTTTTCATCAATCGCTTTCAACTGCTCTTCATTTCTTGCAATAGGAACGATCACCACTTGAATGGGCGCAAGTTTCGGAGGAAGTACTAAACCATTGTCATCGCTGTGTGCCATGATGAGCGTGCCGATCAACCTCGTGGAAACTCCCCATGATGTTGCCCACACATGATCAATTTGATTTGCCTTGTTGGCAAACGTGACATCAAATGCCTTCGCAAAATTTTGTCCGAGGAAATGTGAGGTGCCTGCCTGAATTGCTTTTCCATCCTGTACCAATGCTTCAATGCAAAATGTTTCTATTGCACCGGCAAATCTTTCATTCGCCGTCTTAACGCCTTTAATCACCGGAAGAGCCATCCATTCTTCAGCAAATGTCGCATACACTTCGAGCATCCTGCGGGCTTCATTCATGGCTTCATCACTCGTAGCATGCGCCGTATGCCCTTCCTGCCAGAGAAATTCTGTAGTACGCAGAAATAATCGTGTGCGCATTTCCCATCTTACCACATTTGCCCACTGATTGATCAAGAGCGGAAGATCGCGATAGGAGCGAATCCAGCTTTTGTAAGAATTCCAGATGATTGCTTCGCTCGTTGGGCGAATAATTAATTCTTCTTCCAACTTCGATTCAGGATCAACCATCAGCGTTCCTTTCTTCTCCGGATTTGCTTTCAACCGATAGTGAGTGACAACAGCACACTCTTTTGCAAATCCTTCTGCATGTCCTTCTTCCTTCTCTAAAAAACTTCTCGGAACAAATAGGGGAAAGTATGCGTTTACATGACCGGTGTCTTTGAACATTTTGTCAAGCGTCCGTTGCATGTTCTCCCAAATGGCATAACCGTATGGCTTGATTACCATACAACCGCGCACGGCAGAATAGTCAGCTAAGCCACCTTTAATAACTAAATCATTATACCACTGCGAATAGTCATCTTTACGAGGAGAAATTGCCTTATTGGTGATTTCTTTATTTGGAGTTTGGTTACTCATACTGTAGTTTTGGCATAGGTTTGGAAACTAAGGAGGCGAAAGTTACTTGAATTCCAAAAAAAGATTTTCATTCGTTAAACTTTAGAACCAATTTTCAGTCTTAAATGAAATCACGCACTATCATGAAAACGAATCTTCTTATAGCGGCCGCAGGCATTATGATCGTGTTTGCTTCGTGTTCATCCACGAAACAAGTTTCTTCAGGCACTTCAGATGATGTTTATATCAGTAAAACTGAACCGGCGCAACCAACATCTCCTGCTCCTGATCAATCATATCAAAACAATCAATCTTCATCCGGATATTCTGATCAGGGCGGAGGTTCAAATTATGATCAGAAAAATTCTAACCCTGATTATTCTACTTCTGATCAATACGAGGATGGAAACGGGACAACTTACATTACGAACAACTACTACGACAATGACGGTGGCTGGTACACTTCGCAATTGAACCATTGGTATAGTCCGTATGCCGGCTTTAGCTACTTCAGTCCGTTCTACACAGGCTTCGGTTATTATGATCCCTTTTATTATTCGCCCGGCCTGAGCATTTCATTCGGATTCAATTTTGGTTTTGGTAATAGCTTTTATCCGTTCTATTCTCCCTGGTATAATCCCTGGTACAATCCCTGGTATTCTTCATGGTATTATCCGGGATACTATAATCCATATTATGCATGGGGCTCACCTTACGGCTATAATCCTTATGGTGGTGGTTATTGGAATGGCTATGGAGATAACTATTATGGAAATGGATGGGGTAATGGTGGATATAATGATAATTCCAACAATAATTCCTACTATGGTCCGCATGGTGGTTCAGGAAGTAACACCTCAAGTGATGTAGGCGGTAGGCATTTTAAAACCGGCGATGAAGGCGGAAGTTCACCTTCCGATCCGGGAGTTAATGAAGGTCAAGGCAACCCGGGCCTGCAGCCGATTCACAAGAGCAATGCAAACTCGTCAGGAAAGAATGTTCATTCTTCAGACGACAATAATTCAAATAGTGGTGTGCAGCGTAGCAATAACTCAAATATAAATCGTAACTCAGGTTCTCAAGAACACACAGCCCCTGCATCTGCTCCTGCTCCTGACCGGACTCCTGCACCAAATAATAATAATTCCACGCCAAGGCAGCAGAACAACAATAATAATAATGGACGCCCGCATCAAACCAATTTTACCCAGGGAATGAATGGTCAGTCCCACTACTATTCAAGCAACAGTCATCCGCAGAATCCATCACAAAATTCCGGCGGCCAGGCAAAGAATAATCAGCGCTCACAACAACAACCAAATTATTCTTCGAATCAGCAGCAAGCAAGAAATGCTCAGCAGCAGCAGACCAACTATGCTGCGAATCAGCAGTCACGGTGGAATGCACAGCAGAAGTCTCAGGAACAGAAAAATAATTTTTACGCTGAAAACAGAAATTATTCTCCGGGCAAATCGAATGCTTCTCAGCAGCGTACAACTCAAAGCAATCAAAAAGCTCAAAGCCCGTCACGCCAGGAAGTAAGGCAGTCAGCGCCTCAGCAGAGATCATCTTCTAATGGCGGATCACGGCAGAGTTCTCAATCGGGCAGTCGCCAAAGCGGAGGCAGCAACAGCGGACATCCACGGCATTAATCCAATTCAATAAAGAAAAAACTTGCAACATGAAAACGTTCATGAAAGCACTTAGTGTGCTCTTATTGGTTCCCTTCCTCTTACAAGCACAATCTGATGAAGATGCATTGCGGTACTCTCAACTTTCATTTGGCGGCACGGCGCGCTTCATGGGACTTAGCGGCGCATTTGGTGCATTGGGTGGTGACTTCGGATCTCTCAGTGAAAACCCTGCAGGCATTGGGTTGTACAGGAATTCTGAATTCAGCTTGAGTCCTGCAGTCACAGGTATTCACGTGCAATCGAATTATATCAGTAATGTTTCAACGGGTGATGCTTACAAGTTTAATCTCGGAAGCATGGGGCTTGTCATTTCTTCTGATCTAACCAAATCAGATCCGAATAACAAATGGAAGCGACTCAATTTTGGTTTTGGCATTAATCGCCTGAATGATTATAACAGCTCAGCTTATTTCAGCGGCTATAACAATTCCAACTCGCTGGTTGATTACTATGCAGAGCAGGCAAATCAAGGAGGAGGTGTTGCACCTTCTCAAATTACTTCCACATACCCGTTTGGTGCAGGACTGTTTTACCAGGCTTACCTTCTAAACCCCGATGTGAGCGATACAAGTTTTTACAACACCGCGATTGAAGGAGGTAATGTTCAGCAAGATGGCAGCATCAGTCAGAATGGATCCACTTCAGAATTTCTTTTTTCAATTGGATCAAACTATGATGATCATTTGCTGCTTGGAATGTCTTTGGGCATGCCTTCCATTCATTACAACTCTACCATTAATTGGCGGGAAACAGATGCGAACAATGTGCACAGCGACTTCAACGATTTTACACTTATTAATTTTCTCTCGACAAACGGGACGGGGTTCAACGCAAAGTTTGGAGCCACTTACATTTTCAATGATGTAATCAGGGTTGGCGCAGCTCTTCATACGCCGACCTATTATTGGATGCATGATGATTACAGTGCCACTATTAACTCCAATTTGAATTCAGTGGGAGGAATAAGTTATCCTTCGCCGCAGGGTTCTTACAACTATGATTTGGTAACGCCGTGGAGAGCAGTAGGAAGTGTTGCAGCATACTATAAAAAGTATGGTTTCATTTCACTCGATTATGAGCTGGCAGATTATAGTTCGATGAGTTATCACTTTAAAAGAAATGTATCCATTGATGAAAAGGCAATCGAGAGTTCGCTCAATCAAACGATTAATCTCAAATACAAGCTTGCATCAAATGTCAGGGTGGGGGCAGAATTCGCTTACGATATGTTTCGTCTGCGCGGAGGTGTTGCATATTATGGTTCTCCATTTCAATCAGGTATTGCAACGGGTGACAATGATTATAGCAGGATGTCCTTCAGCGGCGGAGTTGGAATTCGCGGGCAACATGCCTTCTTTGATGTGGCGTACGTGCGAACGACGGCAAAAGAATTTTACCAGCCTTATACCCTGGTAAATCAACAACCTGTGCCGGGAGTGTCGTTGGATAAAACCACGAATAACTTTTTGGCAACAGTGGGATTGAAGTTTTAATTTTTTGTACAGAAAGCTCCGGCGGCGCTCTCCATGTCACCGGAGTTTTTTTTATTCCCGGACGGGAAGAGATTTAAAAAAATTCCAGATCTCACTTGCAGCATTAAAATCTTTACAGACATTCCCTACAACTCTTTTCGGCAGGTACTGAAAACCGCCCGGCCAGGTGTGACCTCCGCCAATTATTTTGATTAAAATGATTTGTGTTGCGCTGCACGTCGGGTAGATATACTTCTCCGCGTGACAGCGGTCTTTTAAATTGACGTCTGCAAATTCCTGCCTTCGAACCGGGGCCATACAATGATACCGTTTTGTCAAGAGATAAACCATCGAATCCGTTGAGATTACATCTCCGCGATGACTTCGCTTTGAAAGAACCGGTCCGCCTTCGTACTTCACCAAAGGATCATCAGTGCCATTGATCATTAAGATTGAAAGGGGTTGATTAATATGATAAGTGCTTGCATAGTTTGCAGGAATGCTTCCGCATACCGGAGCAATGGCAAGAATTTTTTCTGAAAGTTCCTGCGCGAGAAATAAGCTAAAGATGGCACCATTAGAAATTCCTGTTGCAAAAACTCTTTTCGGATCAGCGGCATGATGCGCGACTATTTCATCAATGAGCATGGAAATAAATTTCACATCATCCTGCTCGTGAGGTAATTTATCTCCGATGCGGTGATCATTCCATCCGCGATGGAGGCCATCGGGATATACTACTAAGAAGGTATCCTGTTCAGCAAGATCGTTGAAGTGTGTGAAGCGAATCATTTGTTCACCTGTTCCTCCACCTCCGTGGAGCATGATGACGAGTGGAAGTTTTTTATTGAGGTCGGAATGATCGGGGATGAAGAGATGATAAGTGCGTACGGCTCCGTTAACTGTGAGTTGTCCGTCAATTATTTCGCTGAATGAAATTTGGGGAAATAATAGAATAATGAGAAGAGAAGAGCTTTTGAGAACCATGAGTCAAATTTCATTAGTTTCGGGCTAACTATGAAAAACATGTTTCTCTTAAAGATTTTTTGCATGATCGTATTTACTATTGCTTCGCTTTCATCGTGCAAGAAAAAGGATTTGCCTCGTCAAATTGATTACAATGCTTTCTTCTCATGCGATTCCTCCAAAGAATGGGATTCGCTGCAGATGGCAACAAGATTGACCGGAACATGGCAGCTCTATGAGATGTTTTGTGCCTGGACTGGCTCCAAGAATACAGATACTATGGATGTAGAAGCAACTCTTGATTCATCTGGAAACTTTGTTTTGAAACATCATGGTGTAATCGAAGCTTCTGGAAGCTGGTCAGTTGAGAGACCAACTCCGTTAGACTCAACGTACTTTGAGCTGAAACTAAGCCAAGGTAACGACCTGCTCGGAGGAGCAGTTCTTGTATGTGCAGATCAAGTGCTTTTCGGTGAAAGTTCAAGTGATGGCTGTGACAAAGTTTATAATAGAGTACAATAGACTACTTCCTGCGGGGTTCCTACTTTTGCCTCATGTCTTTCAAATCCCTGCAACAGTTTGTTGATGTATTAGAAAAAGAAGGCGAACTCGTTCGCATCAAAGAATTCGTCAATCCCATTCTTGAAATAACTGAGATTGTAGATCGCGTTTCAAAAAACAACGGGCCTGCATTGCTCTTTGAAAATACCGGAACAGAATTCCCCCTCCTCATAAACGCTTTTGGTTCGAAGAAAAGAATTTGCCTTGCTCTTGGTGTAAATGATCTCGACGATGTTTCGAAAGAAATTGAAGCACTCTTCAAATCACTCATGAAACCAAAAGACAACATCCTCGAAAAGCTGATGATGTTACCGAAGCTGAATCAGCTCGCATCGTATATGCCGAAGGTGAAAAGCGGGAGAGGTGAATGTCAGCAAGTGATCATGGACAAACCGGATGTCACAAAGTTTCCTGTGATGACTTGTTGGCCTGAAGACGGCGGGCCGTTTCTTACGCTTCCTGTCATCAATACAAAAGATCCAAACACAGGAATAAGGAATGTTGGCTTGTATCGCATGCAGGTGTTCGCGCCCGATCTCACGGGCATGCACTGGCACAAGCACAAAGTTTCTGCAAAACATTTTTCAGAATATAAAAAGTTGAAGAAGCGGATGCCTGTATCTGTTGCACTCGGAGGCGATCCGGTGTATACGTACGCTGCTACTGCGCCGCTTCCTGAGAATGTGGATGAATACATGCTCGCCGGGTTTCTCCGCAAGAAAAAAGTGGAGCTTGTCAAGTGCATTACGAATGAGATGGAAGTACCTGCCGATGCTGACATCATCATTGAAGGATATGTTGATCCCGATGAAGAATACATTCTCGAAGGTCCATTCGGCGATCACACGGGTTACTATTCACTTGCTGATTATTATCCGAGGTTTCACATCACGTGCATCACGCACAAGCGCAATGCAATTTATCCTTCCACAATAGTCGGCATTCCACCACAAGAAGATGCATGGCTGGGGAAAGCAACTGAGAGAATTTTTCTTGCCCCAATCAAGATGACGCTGATACCTGAAATCGTTGACATGGAACTGCCCATCGAGGGAGTATTTCACAATCTCACCATTGTAAAAATCAGGAAGGAATATCCGGGGCAAGCGCAAAAAGTAACGAATGCAATGTGGGGCGCAGGACAGATGATGTTCAATAAAATGCTCATTGTGGTAGATCAGGAAATTGACATTCACAACTACGAAGCAGTAGCAAAAGCGATTTCAGAGAACGTAGATCCGCAGCAGGATATTTTTTTCTCACAAGGTCCCATGGATGTACTCGACCACTCGTGCAGCAAGTTTGCGTTTGGGGGAAAGATGTGTGTTGACGCGACCAGGAAATACGCTGAAGAAGTTAGAAGTGAGAAGTTAGAAGATGGAAATCAGTTGGCAGTTGGCAATTTGCAGTTGGCAATTTGCAAAATATTTCCTGAGATAAAAGGAATCAATACGTCTCTTCTTGAAAAAGGAATTTCCGTTGTCTTCATTTCCATAGAGAAGAATCGCCCCAATCACATTCGCGAATTGAATGAGAAACTTTTTCGCGAAACGGAATTGAAGCATGTCAAGTTTATCATTTACGTAGAACACACCGTTGACGCGAATGATATTAAAGACGTGGTGTGGCGATGGTCAAACAATCTTGATCCTCGAAGAGATAGCTACATTATCACCGCAAAAAGTGATTCGGAAATTTCTCACATAGGTTTTGATGGCACCAGAAAAACGAAAGAGTTCGACAACTTCGACAGAGAGTGGCCAAACATTATTTGTTCCGATGAAAAAACAATTCAGGCGGTTGACGAGAAATGGAACCGGCTTAGCTTGGGCGAGTTTATTCCTTCTCCCTCATTGAAATATCGCAAGCAACTTTATAAAGGCGGCGCTGTCGTTTCTGAATAAGCATGTCGCTATCCCTCATTTTGCTTCTTGCCTATTGCCTATTGCCTACTGCCTACTTTTCCTCTCTGTCATAAGATTGTCAAATGTCTTTTCTCACCACCCAATCCCTCAATGCGCTCACCATCCGCACCTACCTTTGTCACCGTCATCAAAATGATCATTCTCCATGAAAAAACTAATACACATTTTCATCTTCTTCGCTCTTTCAATCTCCCTTCGTGCACAAGTTGTTAATGACACTGTTCAGCTTGGCGCCGGCTATGTTAACCAGGCCTTTTATCAATTAAGTTCTCAGTCAAAAACACATGCCGCATTCAATGGCGCTGATGGTTGGGACATCGGATTTCAGACCACGCTGATGGACGCTTCAATCATCAGCGATGAAAATTCCATTGAGGTGTACAAAGTGCCAAACGCTGACTCCTCTGATTATGCAACGCTCGACGTAAGCGGTTACTCGAGCTGGCCCCAGCTTTATAACAGTGATACCAGTTGGAGTCTGGGGGCATTTAACACAGGAGAAAACCTTGCGAACTTCTATTTCGGGTGGGGCACTTATGATTTTAACTCTCACGAAGTATTCGGCGATTCATTGTTTGTGCTGGTGAAAGGAGGTGACGTTTACAAATTTTGGATTCGCAAAAAAACTTCTTATGGCGAGTATCTTATTCGCTTTACCAATGTTACAGCCGGAGGTCCTGATGTGGATGTAACAATTGCTGCTGCGGGTTACGCCACTAAAAATTTTGTTTATCTAAATCTCGATAACCCTACATCCATCCTGGATTTTGAGCCGGCTTCTTCAGCGTGGGATCTTCTCTTTACCCATTACTTCACCTACATTCCGTATGCCGGGGTATATCCCGTCACAGGTGTGTTTAGCAATTCTGGAGTTACGGTTGCCAAAGCTTATCCGGTAGATTTGAGCACTGTTTACTATCCCAATTATTTGAGCATGCTCTCAACGAATCTCACTGCTATCGGCTGGGATTGGAAAAGCTTTGACATGTACACTTTTCAATACTCAATTGTAGATTCACTTATCTACTTCATTAAAGCAAAAGATAATTACATCTACAGTTTGCAGTTCACCGGCTTTAATGATACTACCGGCACCATTTATTTTAAAACGGAAAATCTTGGAACAGGTATTAATGAAGTGGACGGTAATCTTGCACAGGCCATCGCATATCCGAATCCTTCAGGCGGGCAAACCACTATTGTATACAATGCAAAAGCAAATGCAAAAGTAAGCGCTCAGTTGTTTGATGTTTCCGGAAGGGAAGTGATGGAAACTTCTTTTGAGGCATACCAGGGATTGAATCATGAAACGCTTTCATTCCCTGCGCTTTCACAGGGGATGTATCACCTGGTGCTAAATGCAGGAGGACATAAAATTAATTTGAAAGTGACTGTGGCGCAATAGTCCGCATTATTTTTTTTCGGGGCGGGGAATTGAATATTGACTGGCTATGAATGATTGTAAAAAAATTATTTCAGTATTTCTCCTCTGCCTGTGGGGTGCTCCTGCATTTTCTCAATCACCAATTCTCACCATCCTCACTGCCGGGAATGATACTGCAGTGAGTGGTGCGATTATTATTCTGAAGCCGCTCGATACCCCTTCAGCAAAGAAGCAGGAAATTTATTTTACTAACGCGCATGGCGAGGTCGTGAATAACTTTCCATACAGGTCATCTCTTCTCATTCACTGTTTTGGTTACCAAGATTTTGTTGACACGATTGAAGCGGGAAAGTCCTACACATTTCACATCGAGAAAACAGAAATGAATTTGCAGGAAGTGGTTGTCACGGGGCAGTATGATATTAACACGAGTGATAAATCAGTGTACAACGTGAAAGTGATTGACACAAAAACAATTCAGCAAATGGGAGCGCAGAATCTTTCGGATGTGCTCATCAATCAGCTTGCAACACGGTTATCCCAGGATAACATTCTTGGAAGCAGCGCGCAGATTGACGGTATGTCGGGTGAGAACATAAAAATCCTTGTAGATGGGGTTCCCATGATTGGCAGAGAGAACGGAAACCTTGATCTCAGTCAAATCAACATGGCCAATGTTGAACGTATCGAGATCATCGAAGGTCCTATGTCCGTGAGTTATGGAACAGATGCTCTGGGAGGATTGATCAACATCGTCACTAAGAAATCAAGCAGCTATCCGTTTGAAGCTGATCTGCATTTGTATTATGAAAGCGTTGGCACATACAATGGTGACGGTACTTTATTTTGGAAACGAAGTGATCATTCATGTTCACTGTCGGGTGGCAGATATTTCTTCGACGGATTTTATACGGCAGATACTTCACGTTTCCAGGAATGGAAACCGAAACAGCAGTACTTCAGCACTTTCAATTACAACTACAGCGGAAAATTTTTAAATGTGGGGACAAAGACGGAATATTTCAATGAAGAAATTCAGAACAAAGGGAATCCGGTTCTCACTCCATATCAGGCGTATGCTTTCGATGATTATTATTTCACCCGCAGGTTAAATCAAGCTTTGTTCGTCGAATGGAGATTGAAGAACAATGCGAAATTGCAATTCACGAATGGGTATGATAATTACCGGCGCGTCAAAAACACGTATCGTAAGGATCTTGTCACTCTTGATCAGCAGCTTTCCACCGGGGAAGGAAGTCAGGACACCACAACGTTTGATGAATGGACACTGCGCGGGACATATAGCAGTGTTCTTCCCTCGAGAAAAATAAATTTCCAGGTGGGCTATGATGTGAATCTGCAATCCGGAGCAGGGCAAAACCTAACTATGGGCATTCAACACATCAATGATTACGCTGCATTTGGAAGCCTGGAATACGAAGTGCTCAAAAATTTCTTCCTCCGTCCCGGTGTGCGCTATGCGTATAACACACGTTACGGTGCGCCTGTCACGCCCTCGATCAATTTGAAGTATGATTTCCTGAATCGCTGCACAGTACGCGCTTCGTATGCCAGAGGATTTCGCTCTCCGTCATTGAAAGAACTCAACCTTGAATTTGTTGATGTTAATCACAACATTCATGGAAATGATTCACTGAAGGCAGAAACGTCAGACAATTTTAATCTCACATTTACCGCCAATAACCAGGTCGGTGAGGTTCATGTGAAGGCCGATGTTTCCTTCTTCTACAATGATATAACGAATATTATTACACTCGCACTCATTGATGCTACCACCAACTATTACACGTACATCAACCTCAACAAATACAAAACGCGGGGCGCCACATTCTCTGCCGAATTGCGAATGAAGCATGTTGCATTCTGCACCGGATTCTCGCTGCTCGGTTTGTATAACACGCTCGCTGACACATTCACTATTGAAAAATTCTCACTCACTCCCGAATTTCAAAACAACTTCACATTTACTTTTCCGAAAGCGAACTTTGAGGGTGCCATCTTTTTCAAAAGCACCGGCAGCACACCGGGGTACAATGTGGACGCAGACGGAAATGTGTACCAAACATTTCTCCAGGCATACACCAGCATGGACGCATCCGTCACCAAATACTTTTGCAAACATCACCTCGCAATCACAGGGGGTGTGAAGAATATTTTCAATGTGACTAATCTTGAAAGCAATGCTCTCGGTGAATCGTTTCACAGCTCAAACAGTGACATGGTGCCGTATTCCATTGGAAGATTTTTCTTTGTATCACTGCAGTTAAAATTGTTTAAAGAATGATGAGAGGTAGCAACATTGTGGTTTCTCTTTGCCTTGGTGTCATTCCGACGAAAGAGGAATCTATTACGCAACAATCCTCCAACAGATTCCTCCTTCGTCGGAATGACAGCATAGAGCGGATTGAGAAGGAAATTAACGTTTGTCGAAAATGACAGAGATGTAACCAATGCATTGCACATCAAAAAAATATTTGGAGTTATTTTGTGAACGAGTAAAAAAACAGGAAGAAAGAATATGAGAGTGAGTGATTCAATAGTATCAGTGATGAAGGCAATTGCAGTAGTTGCAGTAGTCTTTGCAGTGTCTTCCTGCTTCAAGGAAGACACGCCTGTACAATTGCCGCCACCGGGGGATGCAAAAATTTTCCAGGTGGCGATGGGAGAGGATTATCATCGCCAGGTATATTTCGATTTCAACACCACCGATTCAGCGGGCAGCGAGCATGCTGCGTGGGATTTATGTTTCGAGTCCACTGAAAGTGGCTGGCATGTTTGGATGAATGGTGGCAATGATGCTGAGATTGCGAACACTGACACCCAGGATTTTGAAGCCATCACGGATACACTTGGAGCACAGTGGAATATTGACAATCCGAATTGGGACATTGACTCTACTGCAGTCGGTGATTGGCGGGTGGATCGTATGGTCTATCTTCTTGATCGCGGTCCTTCAAAACTCTCGGGTGATCGTTTCAAGAAAATTATTTTTCAAAGTGTGAACCCCGGCCAATATGAAGTGCAATTTTCAAATCTCGATGGCAGTGGTCTTACCCACTATAACGTAACGAAGAAATCAGGAAACGCTTTTGTTTATTTCACCTTCGACAACGGCGGACAAACGCTCGACATCGAACCGGATGCAGCAAGCTGGAATATTCTTTTCACACGATACCGCGTTGTATTTTATACTGAACATCCTCCATTACCTTACATCGTGACGGGGGTGCTCATTAATCCTAACATTGCTGTGGCGGTTGATTCCTCTATGAGTTTTACCGATATTGATTTACAGAAAGCGCTCCCGCTCGTCTATTCTTCCAAACGGGATATCATAGGCTGGAACTGGAAGGCGGTCAATATTGCCAATGGCGGAACCTACACTGTTAAGCCCTATATCAACTACATGATCCGTGATGCGGAAGGCGTATATTGGAAACTGCATTTCATTGACTTCTATAATTCCACAGGAGAAAAAGGGTATCCTCAATTTCAGTATCAGCGGTTATGAGCTTCGCAACAATCAATTCTTTTTTACGCCATGCTTCGAAGGCGGTAAAAACAAGTCAAAATCATTTTCTTTAGGGTGGCGCTTGTTATAGCCCTGTACAAGATGTAATCGCGACTGTATGTAATCCTCACCATTCATAGTGACGTTCTTAAGGTTTTTAGCTTGCGCCTCTGCGGTTCCATCACCGCTCACAGCTTCACTAATATTGTTTCTGTTGAATTTTTGAACAGCCCCGGAGTCACCAACAGAAAAATACATTGGCTCGGTTACGCCGAATAGCAGGATAAACATTTGCTTCTTATTTGGATTGTAATAAGGCTCAGCATCAAAATAAATACAGATGCTTCCTTTGTTTGTCAGCAGCAACCTGGTCGCACCACAATCATCACAAAGGCGAAACAAGTAGGTGGAAGAATTGTACTCCACAGAATAACCCCAGCATTCTGATACCTTGAAAAGCTTCACTTTATCTTTCCTGAAATCCTTCCCCTTTATGTCATCTGCAATCACAAAATTATTGTTCGCATAGTCATCATAAGTTTTGTAAACCTTCATCTCACCGTATTCAATAATTAAGACCCCGTGGTCGTTGTCCGCACGACCTATTTGCAGTTGTGAATAGCATTTATTGTATGAAGCAAAAATTGAAAGCAGAATTATTAGAGTCACTGTTTTCCTGTACATAATTTATGGTTTTAGAATGGTTGATGAGGTGACAAGATAAAGAAAAGATCATTTCAAAAAATTTCGAATCATGTTTTTCTCAGGGAAAAGATTTGGGGCCATTTGATCTTTGTGTGGCTATGAGCGGAAGCAGACCCGCAACAGAAGCGCCTGAGGAAATACATTTTTCATTGACTCTGCAATTCAACAAGAGAAAAGGGCATCCACACTTTGAATATCAGCGGCTGTGATTGCTTTACGAAGATTGCTGCCCTTGAATGATCTACCTTTACAGGCTGACACTCTCCGTGAATTTATTCTCGTAAGAATTGGGGAAAACTATCTGCCCCCGTATTCCTATGAACTTTAAAAATGCTTTAATCTTGAGCGTTAATATGCATCCTGACGATTATTCTAAAAATGAAGGGGAGATTCCCGCGCAGAAAGAAACAGGGATAGAGGAACTAATCACTGAAAACATTACGGGCCTGAACAACGAAATTCCGATCGCTGATATTCCCCCCATTACCATTCTCCCCTTTACCAAGCAATACCTCGCTGAGGTAAAGCAGATGATCCCCAGCGGTAACCGCTATTTCTTTTCTGACGGAGTTTCAAAGGTGGAAGTGAAGGTGGTGAGTGATGAAATCATCCGCGTGCGCATGGCGCCGCAGGGCGAATTTCTTGATGAGTTCAGCTATGCTGTGGAGGACAAGCCCCTTCAAATCACCCGCATTGAGACCGTGGAAACGGAACATTATTTTTCTGTAGCCACAAACATGGTTGCCTGCCGAATCGCGAAGAAAAGTTTTCAAATCTCCTTTGTGGATTTGAATGAGGTAATTGTGAATGAAGATTCTTCTCCCATGCATTGGGAGGAAAATTCACTCTACGGAGGATACTATGTTTACGCTTCGAAAAAATTCCAGGAGGGAGAGCACTTCTTCGGTTTGGGTGATAAGCCCATGCATCTCGATTTGCTCGGCAAGCGCCTGCAAACGTGGAGCACGGATGCTTACTCTTACGAATTCGAATCTGATCCGCTCTATAAAAACATCCCTTTTTACATCGGCATTCATCACAACATCAGCTACGGAATTTTTTTCGACAACACCTTTCGTGCATTCTTTGATTTCGCTCATGAGAAACAAGACACCGTAAGTTTCTGGAGTGACGGAGGCGAGTTGCAGTATTACTACATTCATGGTCCTCACATGATGGATGTGGTGAAGCGATATTGCCAGCTCACCGGCTCGCATCCGATGCCGCCGAAATGGGCGCTCGGTTTTCAGCAATCACGATGGAGTTATTTTCCTGAAGCAAAAGTGCAGGAGATCGCAAAAACTTTTCGCGCTAAAAAAATTCCGTGTGATGCCATTCATCTCGACATTGATTACATGGATGGCTTCCGCTGCTTCACCTGGGATAAAAAATATTTCCCGAATCCTAAAAAGATGATTGGTGACCTGCATAAGCAGGGTTTCAAAACCATTGTAATCATTGACCCGGGAATAAAAGTGGATGAATATTATTGGGTGTTCAAGGAAGGAAGAGACAACAAATATTTCTGCCGCCGCAGTGATGATTATTTTATGGAAGGTCAGGTGTGGCCGGGGCGTTGCCAGTTCCCTGATTTCACAAACCCAAAAGTGAGAGAGTGGTGGGGTGGATTATTTAAAGAGTATGTTGAACAAGGTGTACTCGGGGTTTGGAATGATATGAATGAGCCGGCCGTGTTTGGCCAGGGAACATTTCCTTCTGATGTACGGCACAACTATGATGGCTATCGCGGTTCGCATCGCAAGGCGCACAACGTATATGGAATGCAGATGGTGCGCGCCACCTACGAGGGGTTGAAGAAGCTGATGAAGAACAAGCGACCATTCACCATCACGCGCTCAGGATATTCCGGCGTG
>DASRAJ010000125.1:0-10108 GCA_035638255.1 Chitinophagales bacterium | reverse complement strand
ATTGCTGAATGTGGTGTTGTACTTTGTAAGTTCAAGTTGCTTAAGGTTTTCTTCCTGCAGCTTATTTAAACTGTCATTCCGGTAAAGGACATTCAACTCGTGTTCTGCTTGTGCGAGTTGCTGATTGATGGTCTCAGCTCTTTTCTTATAACCTGGAATGCCGGATGTGGAACCGCAATCGGTATTAATCTTTACATCGGTCTGTTCATAGATCAGCAATTTTCGCAGACACTTCACATAATCTTCCTGGGTGGCAATTGAACCTTCGAGTTGATTGGCATTTGTATCATGTTCCGCGCGAATTGTTTTTTCAGCAATAGTTTTATTAGAGTTCATTACCTGTTCAATGTCATTATGAAAATAAAGGAGGACGAAAGGATGTGCGATACCAATACCAATGAATGCAGACAGAATCAAACGGCTGATGAAGGCAAATGAAAAAACATCATGCTTCAGGTTTTGCACTTCGAGTTGCCGTTGTGATTTACCGGGAGCTTTAAGGTTGTTTGCTTTTCTGAACGAAGAAACGAGGAAGCGATCTGCAAAAAAGATTATGGTAGCCCAGCAAATTCCCGCCGGTACGTACACATACCAATGTTCAGTAAACGTGGAGATGGCATACGTCATAGTAAATGTTGCAAGAATCGCAGGGATCAATATGAGTGTTCCGTATCCTGCATGCTTGATGTGTTCAGAGCGCGGGCACTTCGCTAACACATCGGGATTGGAGCCGGAGCACCAAACCAAAAACTCATACATCGCTTGTTTCACGAAATGAAGATTGATGAAGTGGAAGTCGTTCTATAGCGGATGATGAGTGGTGATTGTTACTTTTTGAGTTCAGTTTTTTTCTTCGCGTGAAAATTGAAGTGACAAGTTTGGTGAAACGAGTACATTTCAGGAAAAGTATTTCCACGGTATTGGGCACAAATATTTCATTGTGAATTCTCAAGTGGAGGAATCAAAATTCAACGAAGATTCAAAGTTCATCCCGATTGATTGGGACAAAGTTCCGGATTCGTGATTCGCAGCCTGCAGAGCCCCGTAAGTATTCTGTAGAAATTTTTTTTCTTGTCCGCAGGATTCTGTAAGCAGTTTGAAATTTAAGCACTAATGCACCAATATCACTTTTCCACTCACTCTTTTTTCAGGTGAATATTCGGCAGTAATGAAGTATGTGCCTGCGGCAAAATTGCTGAGATCAATTTCGAATGAATCATTTTTATTCGCTTCCTTACGAAGAATGATCTTGCCCGAAAGATCTGTGACAAAAAATTCTTTGATTGTTCCCTCTACTTCTACGTGCACAATTCCAAAAGTTGGATTAGGATAATATTTCCATTGCATAAACTTTACCGCATTGCTCTTTGATGAATCATGCTCTTCAACATGTATTGAATCCTGTTGATCGCTTCTGAAAGAATCTACAGGGAAAAGCGCTACGGGATTAAAGACAATGAGAGTATCTGTCTCCTCGGGAGCGGAGGCAGGAGCGCATTCAATGGTGTGTGAAAAATTATAAATCACCCGAAAGAGAATGTTGTTCAGCAATTCAACATCATACATGTCAGTAGTTGGCTCGATGTGATGATTACCCACGCCACTGTGATCGGTGAGAAAAATATACGTGCCGTTGGTAGCAAGAGCAAATGATCGAAGCAGGTACTCCGCACTTTTATCAATACCACTGCAGGTAACCGGTATGATGCGAATTCCCTTTGCCGTCGCCTGCATCACTAACTTCTGCAACTGAACTTTGACAGCAGAGTCACTATGAGGTGGTGCATCCAGAATAAGGAAGATCATTCTTGTCGTGGCGTTTGGTCTCCATGATAAATGATTGATTGCAGTGTTCAGCGCCTCATCCACCGCCTCAGGATTATCTCCTCCACCACCTGCATTGTTTTCTTTAATGAAGTTGATGGTGGTTTGAATATCAGGGGAGAGATCAGATTTCTTTGTGAGATAATCATCGCCATGATCACGATAGAAAACACAACCGAGATTCAGATTCTTGTTTGATAAAGAGTCCTTGATCCTGAAGATGATATTGTCAAGCTCGGCTTTGAGATAATTAATCTCATCCTGCATAGAACCTGTTGCATCCACTACAAAAGCAACGTCCACAGCATCAGGCGCTCCGCATGCAACCGGGATTTTCAGGATGTTGATTCCGTCATGAAACTCTTTAATGCGGTTAAGAGAATAATTTGCTCCATTGAGTGAAACATGGATGTTAAGATGACCAGCATCGGCATTGCTGAAAATGTTTGGCCATAATTCCGCCTTGCCTGTATTATCGGTTCGCGCACTCCAAAAAATTTGTTGCTTCTCGTTCAACAATTCTACAGGCACATCTACCAGCGGCATTCCGTTTTCAGTTTCTACCTGTATGCAGTACCGTTTTTCAGGATGAACTTTCCAGAATGTTTTCCATTCTTTCAAATCTTTGGTTTCAATATCCTTCCACAAAATCCATTTGCTGAAATCATTGATCTCACCGGCAGTAAGTACTCCCGCTTTTGCATTTGGATCGGTGCGCCTCATTAGGCCCGCCTCGCTTTCTTCATCGTACGAAGCAAATGTTGCCGATTTTGCTCCCTCTGAAGAAATGTCACCCATCGAATGGTAGTCGTATGTAATACCGGAAGACATGGTTGCAATATGATCTGCTTCAATAAGCGGTGCATTCACAATTATTTCTTTCAACGGTGGAGTTTCTTCTTCCAGAACAATTTCAAGAGTGGTAAGGGCATTGTTCACTTTTACTTCTTTGCTTATATATCCCGGAGATTTTACGATCAGTGTGGCAGATGAGTCCGGAACCTCCAATTGAAATTTACCATTAATGTCAGAAGTTGTTCTTGTTGGCGAATTTTTTATGAGCACCGATCCCGCAATGATAGGTTCATTCTTTTTATCAATGATTTTGCCTGTGATTATTTTCGTTTGGCTACTGGTGTTGCAGGAAATTGCAATCAACGAAACAATGAGCGAGAGCGAGAGTAGATGTTTCATGACTTGACTGGTTTGATAAAAAAAATGATGATCAGAAAATGTTGAGCGTTGCGCATACAATGAGTTGTGACGATCATTTGACAGATGCGGAGAAAAACGATTTTCCATAAAACCAGTTGCAATTCTTGAAAGCAAGAAATCCGATTTCCTGAAGAAATCGGATTTCTGAGCCCGGGCGAACAGCTCCTCAAATTTTATATCACTGCGTATTTTATATCACTGCGTATTTTACATCACTGCGTAACAATTAACTTCGAAAAAATTTTCTTCGCCCATGCAGGCCATAGAAGGAAACATCGTAGATGTGATCAAGAAAGAAATTTTTCCGGGAAGAATTCATTTTGACGGAGGAAGAATCAAAACCATTCAACCATTAAGCCATTCAGCCATTGAACAATTCATTTTACCAGGTCTTATTGATTCGCACGTCCACATCGAGAGCAGCATGCTCGTACCTTCTGAGTTTGCACGCATAGCAGTTACTCATGGAACGGTCGGCACTGTTTCTGATCCTCACGAGATTGCTAATGTGCTTGGGGTTGCAGGTGTTGATTACATGATCGAAAATGCAGAGCAGGTTCCGTTTCACTTCAGCTTCGGAGCGCCGTCGTGTGTGCCGGCTACCAACTTTGAAACGGCCGGCGCAGTGATTGATTCATCCGCGATTGAAAAACTTTTGGAGCGGAAAGAAATCCGCTATCTCAGCGAAATGATGAACTATCCCGGTGTTCTTTTTCATGATGAAGAGGTGATGAAGAAAATTGCCGTTGCCAAAAAGTCCGGGAAGCCTGTTGATGGTCATGCGCCGGGTTTAACGGGTGAACAAGCGACGCAATACATCGCAGCAGGCATAACCACGGATCACGAATGTTTTACGTATGAAGAGGCATTGTACAAGCTGCAACATGGGATGAAAGTGATCATCCGTGAGGGAAGTGCGGCAAAAAATTTTGAAGCATTGATTCCCCTGCTCGATCAGTTTCCGGAGATGATCATGCTTTGTTCGGATGATAAACATCCAGATGATCTCGTGAAAGGACACATCAATCAACTGGTAGTTCGTGCGCTTGCCCACGGCTGTAATTTCTGGAATGTGCTTCGGGCAGCCACATTGAATCCTGTCCTTCATTACAAACTCGAATGTGGTATGCTTCACGAAAATGACTCTGCGGACTTTATTGTGGTGGATGACTTCGAACAATTTAATGTGTTGAAAACTTTTGTTCGCGGAACGTTGGTGGCGAAGGAAGGAAAAAGTTTCATTGAAAGAATTGAAGCTCGTGTTGTCAATAACTTTCATTGTACTCCAAAATCTCCTGAAGATTTTTTATTGCCAGTCAGTGAAAGTGATTCATCAAAAAATGTATGTGTGATTGAAGCACTCGACGGGCAGTTGATCACCAAAACTTTTTTGCATACGGTTTCGCGACTTAAAAGTCGCGCTACATTAGTTGCAGATTTCGAAAATGATGTATTGAAATTCACAGTCGTTAACCGTTATGCTGACGCGAAACCCGCTGTTGCTTTCATTAAAAATTTTGGACTGAAGAACGGCGCTATCGCTTCCTGTGTTGGTCATGATTCTCATAACATCCTTGCAATAGGCGTGAATGATGAATTGATTTGTCGTGCTGTGAATTTCATCATTGAAGCAAAAGGCGGATTGGTGGCTGTTACTGAAGATAAGCACATGCTTCTGCCGCTCCCCGTCGCCGGTATCATGACGAATGAGTATGCGTACGCTGTTGCTTCCTACTATGAAAATATTGATGGTATGGTGAAGAAAATGGGATCAACGCTTCGCTCACCATTCATGACACTTTCTTTTATGGCGTTGCTTGTAATTCCCCAACTCAAGCTAAGTGATAAGGGGTTATTTGATGGAAGTAAGTTTGAATTTACATCTCTTCTTTGTTAGCTGCCAATAACAGAAATTTTCCTTCTGATCTATCTTCACTTGCCTCCTATTTCGCAGTACAATTTCATGGAATTATATTGGGGAATTTTTTTCACCATGACCACATTCTTTTTAACGCACAGCTACCTGCTCAGATAAAAATATCTCTTACAAAGTCTGGCATCTTATTAGGATAAGAGAATTTGAAAATCATTGTTAACCTTAAAAAAAATAATCATGAAAAGAAATTTTTTAATAGCACTTATAACCATGATCTCGCTTGGTTATTCTGCATTTGCCCAAAAGGTTGCTGTTCAAACGAATGATCAGCCCGGGTGGCATAAGATTGCCCAAACAACTGCCGACTTAAAGAAAGATCGCGATGAAGTGATCGTCGTCGGTAAAGACCATTATCAAGCCATCAGATTAAAAGTAACAGATGTGCCTGTCGAAATACTCAATTTCGTGGTGTACTACGAAAATGACACGAAGCAGGATATTTCTGTTCGCAGTGTTATTAAGGCGGGCGAAGACACCCGGGTAATTGATTTAGACGGAAAGGACCGCGCAATCAAAAAGATTGTCCTCATGTACAAGAGCGTCCCGAATGCTGCGCATGATAAAGCAGTGATAGAAATTTGGGGACGTAAATAGTTTACGGAGTCGATGATTGAGCCAGAAAGGCTGGTGCTGCGTCGTGCATCGGCCTTTTTGTATTATAAATAGGGAGGACTTCTAAATCTGCTCTTTTCTTCCTCACCCCCAACCCCTCTCCTAAGGAGAGGAGAGCTGCGTAAAAGTTTGTCACATGATTTTGAACTTACTTTGCGGAAAGAATCATTATGAGGAAAATTTTCTTTTCTGCTGTTCTGTGTATTGGGTTCCGTATTATTTGCGATGCTCAAATGATTCCATGCTCAGAGGCAACATTATTTATCGGGCGCGATGTAACGATATGCGGGCAAGTGAAAAGTGCCATGCGTGATACATTTGGACATAAAAGCGGAATGCTGCTTGGACTATGTATTCCATACCCGAATCAACCGGTGATGATAGTAATAAAGGATCAAACACTACCGCTTTTTCCTTATGATGCTACTACTTGGCCGGGAAAATGGATTTGCGTGAGCGGACAAATTAAAGTCTTACATGGGCGCCCTTTCATTGAAGTACACAAGCGAACACAAATTGTAATTTGAGTACAGTCTATGAGACAATGTTATTTGTCTCTGCTGACCGCTACAATTTCACCAGCTTCTTCATCATCATCTGCTCTCCTGCTTTTAATTGCAGGATATAGATTCCGGAAGAAATCTTATGATCGAGCTTCACAGAAATTTTTTGTGCGCCACCATTCTGTTCTTTGTTGAACAGTTCCATCAGCAGTGACCCTTTTGCATCGAACAGATTAATTGTTACCATGTCCGTTTTCTGCAAATAGTAGTGCACCTCGAATTGATTGGTTGCAGGATTTGGATAGACATTCATTGCGGAAATAACAATAGGCTCGTTTATGCCAACGGGATTTTCGGGAACCGTAAGCGTTGAGGTGTGAATGGTATCACCGGTGCTGTGCTGATTATTATTAGAGTAATTAAAAGCGCCATAGAATGTCACCTCACCTGTCCCTGCCACAGGTGCCTTCCAATTGAATTGCCAAACGTCAGTATGACTGGGCGCGCTCGTACCCAAGAATAAATGCGTGATGTATTTATGTGTGACAACATCAGCATAATGAGTGCGTGTTGCGTCAGTAATGATGATGGTGCCAAGTAAATTTCCAGCCGGGTCTTGCGGAGAAATTTCAAATCCAAACCTTACAACATTGGCAGAAGAAACAGTTGCTGTTACAGTGTACGTGCTGTCTGCCAGATAACCGGAAACCGGAATGTTCGATGTAATTAAACCGGTAAGTGGCGTTGGGGCACCCCCGTGACATGTGGGCCCATTAGAACAAGTCTTAGTGTCAAAAGGTGAGCCCGTATAGCCCGGGAGAGCACCGTTCTGGTTACCGTAAACATTTTGAGTTGCCTGCTCGAAAATGAAACTGCATATCATAACAAAAACTAAGAGCAGTAAATACTTTTTCATCCAATACAATTTAGTTCAAAGGTAAGTTGAAAAAAAGTTGCCGTTAAAAGAGCAAAACCATTTTCAATTCAGATGCACGTCATCAATTTTCTCTAACCAATCACTCACAGCGGCAACAGCTTCATTGAATGTTTCCTTTTCAAAGGGAGATTTCAGGTTAGCAACTTTCACCAATTCCAAAAAAGATTTGCTTCCACCTTCTCTGCACAACCTGATGTAATCTTTCATCGCCGCCCCCCTATCCTTCACCGCCTTCAGCCAAAATTGAAATGCGCAGATTTCTGCCAGCGTGTAATCAATGTAATAAAAAGGATGTTTGAAGATGTGCGCCTGCCGGTGCCAGAAGCCGCCGCTTTCGAGATAGTCATTGTTCTGATAGGTACGATGCGGCAAATATTTTTTCTCAAGGCTTCTCCAGAAGCTTTTTCTGTCAGCCGGAGAAGCATCCGGATTTTCATAGACGAAATGCTGGAATTCATCTACAGCAACTCCATACGGAAGAAAGAGAACAGCGCCACTCATGTGCGCGAATTTGTACTTCTCGGTTTCGCCGTCGAAAAATAAATTCATCCAGGGCCATGTGAGAAACTCCATGCTCATCGAATGGATCTCGGCGGCCTCGGAGGTGGGAAAGAAATATTCTTCCAACCGCAGATGGCGACTGCAGTACGTTTGAAATGCATGACCTGCTTCATGGGTGAGCACATCCACATCGTGTGAAGTGCCGTTGAAATTTGAGAAGATGAAGGGAGCCCGCTCTTCACTCAGAAATGTACAGTAGCCGCCGCCTGCCTTGTTCGGCTTGTTCACCAAATCCATCAGTTCATTTTCGATCATGAACTGAAAGAACTCTCCTGTTTCCGGTGACAGCTCCGAGTACATTTTCTGTGCATTGTTGATGATCCAATCGGGCGGACCCTTGGGCTTCGCATTGCCGCTGTTGAAATCAAGCGGTTCATCATAGTACATCAGCTTATCCAGGCCAAGGCGGTTGCGCTGGCGTTCACGCAAGGCTGTGGCGATGGGAACAATATGTTCTTCCACGTGCCGGCGAAACTGTTTTACCATCGCTGCATCATAGTCTGATCTGCACATTCGCATATACCCCACTGTAACAAAATTTTTATATCCGAGTTTTTCAGCAATTCCCTGACGAATTTTCACCATGTCATCGAAGATTCGGTCAAAAGTTTTTTCATGCTGAAGAAAAAACTCATCGCTCTTTTCATGTGCCGCTTTGCGAATGGCCCGGTCGGTAGAAAGCTTATACGGAACCATACCGGAGAGATTTAATTTTTTTCCGTCGAATTCGATTTGGGCAGAAGCAATGAGGTTGGTGTATTCAGTACTCAACTCATTTTCGCGTTGCAGGTCTTTAATTATTTCCGGCGAGAAAGTTTTAATGGTGAGGGTAGCAATTTGAAACAACTGCTTGCCGAATTTTTCTTCGAGTTGCACGCGAAAAGAGGATGCAATAAGCGCCTTGTAAAGTTCTGAAATGAGTTCCTGGTAAATCGGATAGTGCGAGTCGAAGTATTGTTGCTCCTGCTCGAAGAACGGATCGGTAGTGTTGATGGTGTAGCGAATGTTCGCCATGTTGCTCATTGTTTCGAAATGCGCGCGATCACGGTAGATGGCTTCAACGATCTCAATTTGTTTTTCTGCAGAAGCAGCGGTGTTGAATTCTGTCAAACTTGTTTTCATCCGGTTCTTCATGGAATCCAAATCGGGGCGCTGGTACTTTATTTCTGAAAATTTCATAGATGGGTCGGTATGCAGCAAAGTTAATTCAAGAAGTAGCAAGGAATATTTTGTTGCCGGTTTATGATTCCTTTTGTAGCAAAGAATATATATTCTCTGTGCTACAAAAGGAATCAAGCTATCGCCCGGAAGCAATAACCGCAAGGTTTACCACTGAAGATGCCAATCCACGAAGCGAGGAGTAAACATATCCGATGCTCTTTTAATTTGCTTAGGCTCTGAAACTACAATCTCTCGTTTACCTTTGTATAACTCCAATCTTCCAGTCACGCAAATACTTTCTCCTTTGTAATCAGTGGTAAACTTCCCAGCGTCAGAACCAGGGATTACAACGGTAAAAGTTTGATTGGGAAAGGCATCTCCCAAATTTAAAAATATTGTCCCGTCGCTTGCGCTCCAATGGGTGTCCACAACGTCCCCGCAAATAGTTGTATCATTTACAGAAGCCAAACTGATTGCTGTTTGAGATTTGGCAGTTACGCAGATAATGGAGAAGAGAAAGAAAACCAAAATCGCTTTCATGCAATGAAGTTAAATAGGTTTTTTTTTGGGCACCCAGGTAAATAGTCGGCTATCATCTTATCCATTCATCTTCCACGAAAATTTTTTCAATCCTTCCTGCAACCGGCGGATGAATTTTAGTAACACGCACTTTCACTTTTATCACGTCATTACTAAGCGCTGCAACAGCGAGCTGAATTTTATTGCAGGCGGTTTCAAGCAAGTTCATTTTTTCCTCTAAAATTATTTTCACCGTATCGTGGACTTTCATGTAGTCCAATGTCTCTTCCAACTGGTCTTCCTTCAACTCGCCCGAATTGATCGTGACGTAAATGCTCACTTCGATTTCATTGCCAAGAATTTTTTCCTCCGGATGAAAACCAATGAGTGCATGAAACCGCATTCCTTCCAAGCCTATCGTGCGCATTTGAAATAATTTTGATGATGCAAAGAAATTTGAATCTCTGACCTTTTCCAAGGCTGATTCCGCAAGTTGCCATGAATTACACGAATTGCACGAAGCTCCGACCTTTTCCAAAGTTTATTCAGGGCACTTTGCGAGGAACTTTGGAAAAGGTATTGCCACCTAACTACCTTTGCCCAAAATATTTTTTCAATGCGTGACGACCGTTTTCAACACCCAGATTATTTTCAGGTAGATGAATTACTCACCGATGAACAGAAGTTGATTCGCGATACTGTTCGCGCATGGGTGAAGAAAGAAGTAACACCGATCATTGAAGATTATGCGCAGCGTGCTGAGTTTCCGAAGCACCTGATCAAAGGACTTGCAGAACTCGGATGTTTTGGTCCAACCATTCCTCCTGAATACGGCGGCGC
>DASRAJ010000124.1:0-29184 GCA_035638255.1 Chitinophagales bacterium | reverse complement strand
CAGCGACTTTGCTGTTGTCCGCTACAACATTGATGGCAGCCTGGACAACAACTTCGGAACAGGCGGAAAAGTAACTACGGCTTTAGGAAGTTTTGGTGAGGTGGCGTATTCAATGGTGATACAAAATGACGGCAAAATAATTTTAGCCGGATTCAGTCATACCACTAATTCCAATTTTTTTGCTTTAGCACGATACAACACTGATGGAAGCCTCGATGCCACTTTTGGTTCCGGCGGAATAGTAACTACGCATGTCGGTTTATCAGATGATCAATGTTATTCCGTCACGCTGCAAAGTGATGGGAAAATTGTAGCGGCCGGATATAGTCACAATGGCACTGACGATGATTTTGCTGTGGTCCGCTATAACACTGATGGCAGCCTGGACAACACATTTGATTTTGACGGAATCGTTACAACGCCGGTCGGAACTTCCGATGAGGAATGCTACTCCGTCGCAATTCAGCCCGATGGTAAAATCGTGGCAGCAGGATTTGATGTGAATACTTTCACCGAGTATGCAGTAGTTCGCTACAACAGTGACGGGAGTTTGGATAACTCTTTTGGCTCCACTGGTAAAGTGACGACAGACATTGGAGTTGGCGGTGATGATGCGAATGAAGTCGTCGTGCAGACGGATGGAAAAATTTTGGTAGCCGGAAACAGCTCCAACGGTTCAAACTATGATTTTGGTTTAGTTCGTTACAAAAGTGACGGCAGCATTGACAGCACGTTCGGAACAAATGGAATAATAACGACAGATTTTGCAAGCGGTAATGATTTCTGTTTATCACTGCTTATTCAGAGTGATGGTAAAATTATAGGGGCAGGATTTGGCGCCGTCATTGGTCGCGACTTTGTTGTAGCACGATATGACAATGAAATAGCCAACGGCATTTCAGAAAATATTGTTGACAATTCATCCACCATCAATCCGAATCCTTTCTCCGATGAAATAACAATAAATACAACTGGTGACAATGTTGAGGTGATAATTTTTGATGCGACAGGAAAGGAGGTATCGAGAGAGAAAACTTTTGGTCCTGAAACCAAAATCAGTACGGCTCATTTGTCACCTGGTTTCTATTTCATTCGCTTCTTTGATGGAAATAGAACAGTGAATGTTAAGGCAATTAAATTGCAATGATGCTAACATCATGATCACGAATACATCTACTTCAGAAGTGATTAGCTTGATTCCGATTTCCTGCAATGAAGATCATGTGAGCGTAATTGCAGGCGTGCTTGCAAGCAGAACGTACTCGTACACATTGTACGTAGATGGGAAGATGATTGAAACGAAGAGCATGGTTCTTACAAAAAATAGATTTGCGCCAAGTAGAGTGAGTCAGCGACTTTCTTATCTTGTTTTCCTGAACTCAGTTGAATGAAAGCCACATTGAAGAAGTTGTCATCGCTTTTCATTTTATTTCTTTTTATGGCTGCATCATCCTTTTCTCAGCAGTTGGCTGCCGATAGTCTTCTGCAGGAATTAAAAAAAATTCTCGTTGCTCCAACAACTGATTCGATAAAGTTTGAAAATGCTGATCGTTTTTCTCAGGACATTCTTCATGCTCATCCTTCTCTTGCAATTGACTTTGCCAATGGTGCATTAAACTACATTGAGCATACTGAGTTTTCTCATGAAACGAAACTCAACCTGCTCGCCTGCTTTACTGTATTCGATGGTGATGCATACTCAGCATGGGAATCCGATAACACGAAAAAAATTGCAGCATACCTCGAAGCAGAAAAACTTTATCATCAGGCAGGCAACACTTTTCAATATGCAAACATGCATCGCCTCATTGGCAGATTGTATTACCTGCAGGGGAATCATGAAAGAGGATATCAGTACTTAGCAGAGACGAAGAAAATAGCTGACAGCACGGGTGATAAAAGAATCCTTTGCAAAATGTACTGGATGCTTGAGGACTTCAGTGATCAGGAAGGGAATTATGAACAGGCGCTCGGCTATCAGAATAAAATTCTTTCCTTAAGTCAGGAGTTGAAGGACACTGTAAGCATCGCCAAGACCTATCAAAACCTTGGTGATCTCTATTCCAGCTTAAAGGATTTCGCGAAAGCTGCGCAGTATTTCGAGCTGGCTATTCCATGGCTGACCATTATTAATGATAGTGGCGGCATGGCGTGGAATTTCAGAATGATGGGAATGAATTATTCACGACAGCATCAGTCACCGCAAGCGCTTACATATTTCAACAAGAGTCTCGCTATTGATCTGCGTTTGAACGGAGTATGGGGAATTGAAGAAGATTATAGATGTATTTCCAATGAGTATGACACACTGAAAAACTATAAGCAGTCGCTTTCTTACTATCGCATGTATGCAACGCTTCATGACTCCGGTATCCGTAAATTTTACACGGTGAGAAGTGCCGATATGGAAGCGAAATATGAAACAGAAAAAAAGGATGATAAAATCATGTTGCTTGATAAAGAAGAAAAACTTCAACAGGCAAAAGCGGAAAAACAAAAGCTGCTGAATAATTATTATGTTTTTGTTTTTATACTGGTTGCAATTATTGCAATAGTTGTTTTCTATCGTTACAGGGTGAGGGTAAAACAAAAGCAGGAAGCTGAACGGGCACGCATCAGCCGCGATCTGCATGATGATATAGGTGCTACGCTCGGCAGCATTTCCATATACAGCGAAGTAGCGAAAAAGAAATCAACGACAAATGGAAAAGAAATGAATGCAGTGCTCGAAAAGATAGGCGACAGCTCAAGAGAGATGGTGGAGAAAATGAGTGACATCGTGTGGGCGGTGAATCCGAAAAATGATAATGCCGCGCAGTTGTTTCTGCGCATGAAAAATTTTGCGGCGCTTATGCTCACGCCTCAGAAAATTCATTTCACCTTTGAAACAAATTCTATTGAGATTAATCAACTGAAACTCGGCATGCAGCAGCGCAAAAATATTTTTCTCATTTACAAAGAAGCCATTCACAACATCGTCAAATACTCTCATGCGCGAAATGTCTCAGTACGTTTTTTACTGAATGGAAATAATATTCATTTTGAAATTGCAGATGATGGGAAAGGATTTGACGACTCGAGCGCTGTTGCTTACAACGGCAATGGAATACCAAACATGAAAGAGCGTGCTGAAGAAATTCGTGCGCAGTTTGAAATAGTATCAATGGCAAACCGGGGAACACAGATTCGCTTGAAGGTGCCTGTATAGTTACCGTCATTGCGAGGAACAAAGTGAAAGCATTGTGTGTGGGGTGACGAAGCAATCCCCTGAACTGATTAAATAGAAAAGGAGATTGCTTCGTCCCGATGAAAAAATCGGGACTCGCAATGACGATCGTTGACTTGGTTTGAATACTGCAACTACCACGTTTAGTAATTGAAAGGAAAAAAGCTTCATCGTTGCTTTGCAGAAAAGATCATGGAAGAAATTCGTGTTGTAATTTTTGATGACAATCCGCGTGTGCGTGATGCTATTCAAATGCTGGTGGCAGGAACGGAGGGATTTCTCTTCGTGGCGGCATTTGAGAATTGCAACGATCTTGTTTCGTGTGTTGAAGCATCCACTCCTGATGTAGCGCTCATGGATATTGACATGCCTGGAGTCAGCGGCATTGAGGCAGTGAAAATTATTCGCAGCAATTTTCCTTCCGTGCAGGTGCTCATGCAAACCGTGTTCGACGATGATGAAAAAATATTCAATGCCGTGTGTGCCGGTGCTGGTGGATACATTCTCAAGAATACACCGCCGGCAAAAATTCTCGAAAGCATTCAGGAAGTTTTTCACGGAGGTGCTCCCATGAGTCCATCCATTGCGCGAAAAGTATTGCAGTTATTTTCAGAAAATGTTTCTCAGAAAGAAATAATAAAGGATTACAACCTGAGTGCACGTGAGAAAGAAGTTCTCGCCTTACTTGTACAAGGCAAATCGTACAAGATGATTAGTGATGATCTATCCATCACGTATGACACCGTCCGTGCGCACATGAAAAAGATCTACGAGAAGTTGCACGTTTCTTCCATGACGGAAGCAGTGGCAAAGGCAATTCATCATCGGTTGACCTAAGCGTGGGGAACAAGGAAATTCCAATGTCCAAATTCCAAATCACAAATAAGAACTGAAATTCAAAACACGAAATCCTGCATCGCGCATTAATCCGCGTAACGGGAATTCGGTTTGCGATTTTTTTCTTTAGAATTTATTTGTGATTTGGAATTTGGTTCTTGGTCCTTAATCTATCCTCTAACTTCTCTCTTCTAATTCCTCCATTACCACTTATGGTAATTGACTCGAATATTTCTCCCGCTCACCTTTGACTCATCAATTTCAAAGTGATGAGTGTAAAGAAGAATGGACTAAGTGAACGCGAGTTTGAAGTGCTGCAACTTATTGTTGAAGGATTGACTGACCGCCAAATCGCCTATGAGCTTGGCATAACACAGCATACCGCCAATGCGCATCGTAAAAGTTTAGTGAAGAAAATGAAAGTAAACAATACAGCTTCGTTGGTGGCAGCAGCATTCAGAAAACGGCTTGTGAAGTGAACTACCATTTATGGTAATTGTGTAGGGAGAACAATGTCTTCATCTTTGACCTGTTCAGAACAAAAAAAAATATTTCGATTGCATACTCAGGTAAATCAAACCAAACTCAAATGCGAAAATCAAAGTCCTTGTGTTGATAGTGGTTGAAATGAAATTGTGATGTTTTCTCTCTGAAAACACAAGACTTTGAAATAGAATAATCCGTAGACTTCTTCCCAACCTGCATCACGTCGTTCAGCGTTCAGCCGCCTTGCACTTTTTGAAGTACAAGGCGGCTTTGTTTTATCAAAGAGCACCAAACAATTAACACACTTATTAACAACTATAATGAAAAGGAAAAACTGCTCACTCCACCTTAATGCGACTACCATTTCTGGTAATTGCATGGAGCATGTGAAGTATTCACTTTTGGCGCATTCAGAAAATAAAAAAAATTCAATTGCATACTCATTCATAAATCCAAACAAAATGAAAAACAAAAATTACTTCATGCTCATCATTTGCATTGCAATGATGCTCGCACAATTCAATGCATTTGCCCAAACAGAAAATTATGCTATTGACCGCACGTATGGAACCGACTGTGGAGTTACGCAAACTTCATTCAGTGGTACTATTGCCCGACCCGTCCGGTCAATATCACTGCCTGATGGCTCAGTAATTACCGTTTCGATTACAACGTCCAACCCTATGGGAATTTCAAAGCTTAACGCTGATGGAACTATCGCCTACTCAGTAACCTATTCTGATGATTATGGCTTAGCCGCACATGATGCGGATTATATGGATGGAAAAATTTACGTAGTTGGAAACGACTATGATTATGTTGATCATTTATACAGAAGCGAGTTTGCAATTTTTGATGCCAGTAATGGAGCGATGCTTGTTGATGTTAATGATTTCTCATGCAGTCAGGATCTTGCCGCCTTTACATCAGTAGTGGCACAGCCCAACGGACAAGCCGTATGCATTGGAGGAGCATCAGGTTATTGCGGTACGTATCAATACCTGAAAAGATTTAATTCCAACGGCACAATTGACAACTCGTATGGAGGAGCTATTAGTATTCCTGGTTTTACTGTCGGCTTCTTCGGCAATTTTGTTTCGCATGGCATTTATCAATCAAATGGAAAAACTGTTTTCGGATTCCCGGTATATGATGGCAGTACTAATGCAAGTTATTTACATTTAATACGCTTCACTTCCACAGGCGCTATTGATAATACATTTACAGATGGCGTAACAACCGGAGAGATTAATACAAATGTTGGAGTTGATGGCTGGGATATGAAAGTTAACAGCAGCGACAAAATAAGGATAGGAACAAATGGTAACAATCCTGAAAAGATTCTTCAATATACTGTTGATGGAATGCCTGATGCTACGTGGGGAACAAACGGAGTGGTTACACTCTCCGTTCCCGGGTTGTTCGATTTAGCTATTGATGATGCAACCGATAAAACTCTACTATTCACGTATCAATATGGAGCCGAGGGAGTACTTACTTCCCGCTACAACGCAAACGGAACATTGGATAACACTTTTGGTAGTGGTGGTTCAACTCTTGCAACTAATAATTTGCTTGGAGGCGCGAATCTATGTGGATACATTTTTAATTCTCATCGCTTCGGGTATTCTCGTCTAGGAATCGTTCCTAATGGTGAAACGTTGAACGGCACGCTGGCGCAAACAGTGATTGACCTTACCAATACGCTTCAAATTTCTTCCACCTTTTCATGCCCCAATTATAATTTAAGTATCACGAGCAACAACTTATCGTGCTTTACTTTTCAATGGTATAAAAACGGAGTGGCAATTTTCAATGCAACAGGTACAAGCTGTGCAACAACATCCGATGTAGCCAATGGAGATTATTATGTGATAGGAACATATTCAGGGGGAACCAATCAATCGAACACCATAACTATTTCAAATGCTCTTCCGATATGGTATGCCGATGCTGATGCAGACGGATATGGCAACTTAACAGTTCCTCTTTGCAATGCCACACAACCAACAGGGTACGTTGCGAACAATACTGACTGCAACGACGCAAACAATAGTGTGCATCCGGGAGCACCTGAAATCTGTGATGGCATTGATAATAACTGCGATGGAATAATTGAATCAGCAGCGGCAGATGTCAATGGAACTTCGCTCGCATTTCTTAACAACGCTGTCACCGTTCCCAATTCTCCCGGAATCAATCCGGGATTAAATATGACAGTTGAGTGTTGGGCACGAAGCAACACTTCAACATGGAATTCCTATGGGATGATGATAAATAAACAGTCTCCACTTGCTGCTGATTTTATTCTGCATCCTTATAAAAATACAAAGGCAGTACTTTTTATAATTTATTCCGGTTCAAATTCCGGAGCTTTTTATTATGATCCCAACAACTCATTTGATATTACACAATGGCACCACTATGCAGGAACATATAACGGAACTACAGGCATTCTTAATTGCTATGTGGATGGTGAACTCGTAGGTCAGGGTACACTTAGTGGAGGTGGACCAGTCAACAGCACCGGAGACTTGCATTTAGGATGGGACTCGTATCCGTATGACGGTGGACGATATTTAAACGGTGGCATAGATGAAGTGCGTCTTTGGAATATAGAGCGAAGCCAGTGTGAAATACGCCAGACAATGAATATGCCTTTAACAGGAACAGAGACCGGCTTAATAGCATATTATAACTTTAATAACCCGGCAGTAACAGCAGGAGGAAATAACGCAGGAGAAACAGTCCTCGCAGACCTTGCAACTTCCAATGGCGCACAGGACGGAACTCTATATTATTTTGCTCTCACCGGTACCTCATCCAACTGGGTTAGTGGTCATGACAACATTCCTTTGTTATGGTATCAGGATAATGATGGTGACTTGTATGGAAACTCAGCAGTGACCGTCTCTGCATTAACTGAGCCATGCCTGGCAACATGCGCAGGTGGTGATTGCAATGACAACACCAATGCAGCGAATCCGGTTGCAACAGAAATTTGTGATGGCATTGATAACGATTGCGATTCACAAATTGACGAAGGACTGCCACTCTATACTTTTTATGCTGACGCTGACGGCGACGGATTTGGTAATCCATCCTCAACTTCACAAGCATGCGGTCAACCATCAGGATATGTTTCTGATAATTCGGATTGTAATGATGCGAGCAATGCTGTTCATCCCGGCGCAACGGAAACTTGTAACAGCATTGACGACAACTGCAACAGTTCCATTGACGAAGGAGTCCAATCAACTTTCTACAGTGATCAGGATGGAGACAGTTATGGAAATTCAAGTGTGACTACTCAAGCATGCTCTGCTCCGTCAGGTTATGTTTCAAACAGTACGGATTGCAATGACAACAGTGCAAGCGTTCATCCGGGTGCAAGCGAAACATGCAACAGCATTGACGATAATTGCAATGGACAAACCGATGAAGGAGTTCTAACTACTTTCTATCGCGATCAGGATGGTGATGGTTATGGAAATGGCAGTCCGACTACTCAAGCTTGCTCAGCTCCGTCAGGTTATGTCTCCAACAGCACGGATTGTAACGACAACAGTGTAACCGTTCATCCCGGTGCAACCGAGACTTGCAACAGTATAGATGATAACTGTAATGGACAAACCGATGAAGGAGTTCTAACTACTTTCTATCGTGATCAGGATGGTGATGGTTATGGAAATGCAAGTGTGACTACGCAAGCTTGCTCTGTTCCTTCAGGTTATGTTTTCAACAGTACTGATTGCAATGACAACAGTGCGAGTATTCATCCCGGCGCAACTGAGACCTGCGCTAACAACATTGATGACAACTGTAACGGACAAATTGATGAGGGCTGCGGTGGTTGTTCAATGACAGTAGATGCAGGAACTGATGTAGACACCTACTATGGTTATTCCGGTGGCCAAACTATAACGCGCACCGCCGCTGTAACAGGTGGTACCGGAACTCTCACTTACACATGGACGCTTTTCACTTATCCGGGAACTCCTGTTGCACGTCCACTGATGTGTAACAACATCAACAATGCCGGTGATGAATCATTCTATATTAGCAACTCGAACGGTAATAATATTTGCAACACTTCCGGAGCAACGTGCACCAATAATACCTGTCCATCATCGGGCTCGCCCACTTCCGCTCCGGTTCTGTCAGGCACTAATGCGGCAAGAGTTACTATGACGCTGCTTGACTCAGCAATCGTAAGAGTGACTGTTACCGATGGGAATAATTGCACAGCCACGGATGATTTCATTGTGCGGGCTGAAGATGTACGCTGTTGGTCAGGCAATAATCAGAAGATCAAAATTTGTCACAAGACCGGAAGTCAATCCAATCCTTGTGTGACCATCTGCATTGATGAGTCAGCATGGTCAGCACACCAGGCACACGGTGATTTCATTGGAAAGTGCAATGCAACATGCACAGCAAGAGAAGATGAGTCAGTAGAAATAAGTGACGGAAGTGCAAACTTGTTGGTTTATCCCAATCCCACCAATGGAAAATTTGTAATTGACTTGAGCCCGAATGATGCATCAAACGATGATGCCATTGTGCAGGTGACGAACACGCTCGGGCAAATCATCTTCGATCAAAAGATTCCTGTTACCAATGGCGAACTGCAAAAAGAAATTCAATTGAATGATGCTGCGGCAGGAATGTATTATGTGAATGTGATTGCAGGTGGTCATCAGTTTAGAACACAAGTTGCAATCACAAAATAGTCTATTGTGAGACACAATTAACCAGTCTTATATCGGACTTGATTTGAAAACAAAAGCGCCTTCATGTTGAAGGTGCTATTGTTTTTATCTGTTTCAAATTTTCATCATCAATTATTGTTCAGAAATTTCTTCCCGATAAAAGAAAAGCTGCAGTCAGCTAACAATGAACTGCAATATGAGTTTTTACAAATGAAAGATCAACTACAACAATTCGATCAAACGCTTTCACAATGCTGCTCTCAATCAACTTCTTGCTTTGCCACACTTCAAATCTCAAACTCGAAACCCGAAACTGTCTTAGGTCAAAACATTCCCAATCCCTTCGACAACTCAACGCTCATTCCTTTCCGCATTCCAAAAGATTGCAATGATGCTTCAATCATAATCACGAATACTTCAACTTCACAAGTGATCAGCGTGATTCCGATTTCATGCAATGAAGATCACATCAGTATTGATGCAGGCACGCTCGCGGGCGGAACATACTCTTACACGTTGTATGTGGATAGGAAGATGATTGATAGTAAAGTAATGATTTTGACAAAGTAAAAATCATACAGCGAGTCCGAGCTCGGACTCGAAGTCGGACTCTGACTTCCTTTCATTTCTGCAATAACTTTTCTGAGATCCTCCAATGAAAAATTCATCGGTGGTTATTTTCTTCATACAACAAATTACTTCTTTATATTTAATGCAGAGTTCTCTCGCCGTCAAGAAATTCTTCTCACTTTCTCTACGCCCGAAAGGTCTTGCAACTTTCATTTCACCTTAAAAAAGTTTTTATGTCGAACCCAATCAAGTCAATTAGAAATTCAGTGAGACCCCGCCTGTCCCGATTTTCTTATGGATTCTTTTCGGGGAAGAACACAATCCTCTTTTGTTCACTTGCTTGCTTTGTAATTTTCTTCAGTAAAATTTCCTTAGCCCAAACCAACACATTTCCTTCTACTGGTGCTGCAGGCATTGGAACTACAACTCCCAATGCATCTTCACTACTTGATGTCACATCAACAAGTCTTGGCGTGCTTGTTCCGCGCATGACCAAAACACAACGCGATGCCATTGTCTCACCTGCAACAGGACTACTGATCTTTCAAACCAACTCCACTCCCGGATTTTATTATTACAGCGGAACGGTATGGGTTGCCGTATCCGGCAAAGGAGCGAACACATCGCTCAGCAATCTTGTAGCTACATCAGTGAATATGGATTTGATTCCGGGTACTGACAACACCATTAGTTTAGGCAGTGCTACAAAGAGATGGAAAGACGTAAACTTCTTCAACCTGAAATTTTCTGACGGTACTATTTTGTCCACTGCTACAGCAGGTGGTGACTTAAGCGGAACTTACCCGAATCCAACGATTGCAAACAATGCTGTAACGTCGGCAAAAATTCTTGATGCTACTATTGTGAATGCTGATATCAACGCGGGCGCTGCAATTGCTTACACCAAACTCAATCTAGTAAATTCAATTGTGAATGGCGACATAGCTGCCGGGGCTGCTATCGCTTATGCAAAACTCAATCTCGCCAATTCAATCGTTAATGGTGACATAGCTGCCGGGGCGGGAATCGCTTATGCAAAACTCAATCTCGCTAACTCTATTGTGAACGCAGATATCAATGCTGCCGCAGGAATTACGTATGCTAAACTCAACCTTACCAATTCTATTGTTGATGCTGATATTAATGCCGCCGCCGGAATTGCTTACACCAAATTGAATCTCACCAATACCATTGTGAATGCTGACATTAACGCTGCCGCCGCAATCGCCTACACTAAACTTAGTCTCACAGGCAAAATTGTGAATGCTGATATTAAAACAACTGCTGCTATCGCATACAGCAAACTTGCACTTGCAAATAGTATTGTTTCCGGTGATATTGTTGACGGAACAATTACCAATGCAGACATGAATAACAGCGGAGTTACAGCCGGTGTATATGGTTCAGGGACACTTATACCGGTAATCACAGTGAATGCTCAGGGACGAGTTACCGCCACGGGCACGGTAGGATTTTCTGCCGCTAACCAAACACTTTCGAATTTGAATGCTACTGCAATCAATCAATCATTGATACCTGATCTGGTGAACTTGTATGATCTGGGATCAGCGGCTAATTCATGGCAGGATATCTATCTCAACGGAAGTATCTTCGGTGGTGGTTCAAGAATAATAAAAGTCGACGCCTTTAATACCTGGGTGGGAATAGGTACCGGAACTTCCAATACAACCGGCCTCAGCAATACCGGCACAGGATACAATGCACTTCACCTTAATACTACGGGTTACTACAATACAGCTAACGGAGACTATTCTTTGTATTCAAATATCTCCGGGCTTTACAATACAGCAATGGGTTATGTCTCCCTATCAGGTAACAGTACCGGCAATTTTAATACTGCTGTCGGGTATGGTGCTTTAAAGTTCAATAGCTCCGGCTATTCCAATGTAGCAATTGGTAACAATGCATTGAATATTAATTCAGCAGGTCACAATTTGGTAGCCGTAGGTGATTCTGCTCTCTATAATCAATCAGGAAGCGTGGGTGAAAATTCTGCTTTCGGAAGCAAGGCATTATACACAAACACTACCGGCTCTTACAGTACGGCCACCGGTTTTCATGCGCTCTACTACAGCACAACAGCGGATGGAAACACCGCAAACGGCGACGAAGCTTTGGCCTCCAATACAACCGGCTCATACAATGGCGCATTCGGGTGGGCCGCGTTAACTCTCAATACTACCGGAACTTTAAACAATGCCGTAGGCGTCAGCGCACTTAGTTCTAACACGTCAGGATCGCAAAACAATGCTACAGGATATGCTTCATTAGGCAGCAACACTACCGGTGAGGCAAACACTGCTGATGGGCATCATTCCTTGGATTTTAATGTCACGGGATTTTTTAACTCTGGACTTGGAGCTTTTTCCAATGTTTCTTCAGGCGCGCTATCCGATGCTACAGCAATAGGAGATTTTGCTGTGGTGAATGCGAGTCACAAAATCAGATTCGGCGCTGCTTCTGTTGCCATCATTGAAGGAAATGTTGCCTACACTGTTTCTGACGGACGATTCAAACAGAACGTAACTGAGGATGTGAAGGGCTTAGAATTCATCAACAAACTACGGCCGGTCGTTTACAATTTTGAAGCGAGAAAGTTTGATGAGTTTCTTCACAAAAACATGATGAAGGAATTTGCGGATCAGGAAAAAAATATTGACTACAAACCAGCGGAGAAAATTCGCTATAGCGGTTTCATTGCGCAGGAAGTTGAGAAGACAGCGAAAGAAGTTGGATATGATTTCAACGGTGTGCACGTTCCGGAAAATGATGATGACAACTATAGCTTAGCCTATGGCGAGTTCGTGGTGCCATTAGTAAAAGCAGTGCAGGAATTGTCAAAGCAAAATGATGATTTGAAAAAAGAAGTGGATGACCTGAAATCCAAAATCCAAAATTCGAAATCCGAAATTTCAAATGATGGTTTCGCTGAACTCAAAACTCTGAACACCGAACCCCAAACTATTTTAGGTCAAAATATTCCAAATCCATTCGACAACTCCACGCTCATTCCTTTCCGCATTCCGAAAGATTGCTACGATGCTTCGATCATGATCACGAATACTTCAACATCACAAGTGATTAGTGTGATTCCCATTTCCTGCAATGAAGATCATGTGAGTATTGATGCATACACGCTTGCAAGCGGAACGTACTCGTACACGTTGTATGTGGATGGGAAGATGGTTGATACCAGGAGTATGGTACTTCAGAAGTGATTTGCTGCAACAACTTTTATTAAATCCTCCGGGGAGAAATTCATCGGAGGATTTTTTATATCCTTTTAAAATTCTTAGCATTGAATTTTTAAATTCACATCAGCTTAAATTGAAGCTGATGCAAAGAAGAGTTTTGTTTGCTCTGTTGTTTATCTCATTGGAGACGAGAGGCTCTTTTGCTCAACCGCAGCAAATCCAGTTTCAACATCTTACAGTAGCCAATGGACTATCTGACAACAGAACTACCGACATCACTCAGGATAAATTTGGTTTCATCTGGATTGGTACACAGGAAGGGCTCAACCGTTATGATGGTTATCACATCGAGGTGTTCAGACACAAGGCGAATGATACAACTTCACTTCCCTCCAACCTGATCAATTGCTTGTTTACTGATTCGAAGGGAACACTCTGGATAGGAACTGACAAGGGCCTTGCTCAATTCGATTATGGGAAAAATAATTTCATCGTGTTTCATCATGATTCCACAGATGAATCATCATTGGCTGATGATTATATTCAGAGCGTTGACGAAGACGGGAACGGAAATATTTTCATCGGTACACAAAGAGGACTTAGCCGCTTTAATTCTGCGCAACATCACTTCAAATCGTTCAGACATAATAGCAACACAAATTCTATTTCAGGCAGCCATGTGAATGATATTGCTACGGATACTATTGGTAATCTATGGCTGGCAACGACTGAAGGTCTCAGTTACTTCGATGTAAAAACTTTTCAGTTCACCAACTATCATCACGACTCAACATCAGCGTCAAGTATCAGCAATGACCGGTTGCGTTTTATTGCTATTGACAAGCAAGGCAACATCTGGCTCGACAATGAAGCGCATGTGATAGACCGAATGGATCCTGTATCGAAAACGTGTCATCATTATCCTCAACTCGCTGAAAAACTTTCGGGCTATGGCAATCCGTACCTCAATGATTTTTTCTGCGATCGCTCCGGAAAAATATGGATAGCTACCGGAGTCGGAGGATGTGCGCTTTGGATCGCGGGAGCAGATTCATTTCAAACTTTCATGAATGATCTGTTGTTGCCTGCGAGCATCTCATCCAATACCTGCCGAAAAATTTTTCAGGATCGCTCTGGTGTTATTTGGATTGCATCGGCGCTGAGCGGCGCTGAGCGATTCAATCCCGTCGCAATAAAATTCGAAAGCTATCAGCAGCTATCCCTTCAGATTCCAACGCTCATGAACAAATGGGTGCGCGCCGTAGCAGAAGATTCGTTGAAGCGATTGTGGATTGCCACCGGCAAAGGAATTTCAGTTTATGATCGGGTCAAGAAATCATACACGAATTATATACATGATCCGGGAAACTCATTGAGCATTGCTGAGAATTCTGTCCGGTCAGTTTGCTGTGACAAGAATGGGACGATGTGGGTGGGCACAGGGAACGGATTAAGTTGCTATGATGCTTCTCACAATCATTTCAGAAATTATTTCAACGATCATTCTGATACGCGCTTGCCTGGAAATTACATCTGGAGTATGATGACTTCGAGTGAGGGCGACTTGTGGATTGGTTCAAGCGGCGGCTTGTGCAAATACAATTATGCGACGGATGACTTCACAAATTTCAAAGGTGATTCGGCGCACGATTATCTGAACAATATTCCGAAAGATATTATTGAAGATCACCTTCACAATCTCTGGATTGGATTTTTGGAAGCAGGAGTAGCGCGATACAATCCTGCAACCGGCGAAATGAAAATATGGAGAAACAATGCGAACGACCCATCATCTCTTGCATCGGATAATATAAATGCACTCGCTGAAGATTTGAACCACAACCTCTGGATTGCCACCAATAACGGATTGTGTGTTTATGATGAGGGGAAAAATTCTTTTCGCACCTACACGATGAAGGACGGTTTGCCGAGTGATCATGTTGGCTCTCTCCTGATGGATGACAAAAACAATTTGTGGATCAGTACCAACAATGGAATTTGTTTGTTCGATTCATCGCGGAAAACTTTTCGACTGTTTGATGAAGGGGATGGAATTCAGAACATGGAGTTCAACGATCAACGCGGCTTCGTAACGAGCGATGGTTATTTCTGTTTTCCGAATTACAATGGTTGGTATATGATTCATCCTGATTCGTTTCGCATCAATCAATTCCGTCCGCCGGTTTTCGTGAGGGGCTTCAAAGTCTTTGATGAAGAAAAAAATATTGACAGCATTCTTTCAGACAATAAAGCGATCCAGCTCTCTTACAAACAAAATTTTTTCACATTTGAATTTGCTGCGCTCAGCTTCGATCATCCTGAGAAGAATCAATATGCCTGTGAGCTGGTTGGCTTCGATAAGAAGATGAATCAACTCGGCGCGAATCGTTTTGCAAGCTACACCAATGTGCCGCCGGGAACCTACACGTTGAAGGTGATGGCATCGAACAATGACAGTGTGTGGAATGAAACCGCTTATGAAATGCAACTCATCATTACACCTCCGTTCTGGCAAACGTGGTGGTTCAGAACATTAGTAGTTACCTCACTTGTTTGTGCAGTGTTTCTTTTTTTCCGGCTTCGCGAAGCCAGAATAAAAAAGGAAGAAGAGCGCAAGACTGCAGTTAATAAGCGGATCGCGGAAATACGAATGACAGCGCTTCGCTCACAAATGAATCCACATTTTATTTTCAACTCGCTCAACAGCATTCAGCATTTCATCACTACAAAAGAAAAGGAGGAGGCGCTGAATTATCTTTCGAAGTTTTCCAAGCTCATCAGGCAGATTTTAGAAAACTCCAGAGAGAACACCGTGAGCATTGCGAATGAGCTGCAGTTGCTGCAGTTGTATGTTCAGTTGGAGCAATTGCGATTCAGCAACAAGTTCACCTATCACCTCCACACCGACGAGGAGCTCGATATTGAGAACACTGAGATTCCTCCCCTGCTCATTCAGCCGTATGTAGAGAATGCAATCCTTCACGGGCTCGTGAGCAAAAACGGGAACGGGGAATTGAATTTATCTTTCGAAAAAAAGAATGGCGCGCTCATCTGCAAAGTAGAAGACAATGGAATCGGCAGAAAGCAATCTGCAATGCTGCTGGAGAAAAAAGAATCGAAACATAAATCACTCGGAATAAAAGTGACGAATGAGCGCATGGAAAATCTTTCGACCTTACTCGATTACAAAACAGAAGTAGTGATTGAGGATTTGTACGATGAGCAGCAGAAGGCAGCGGGAACGAGAGTAACGATTACAATTCCGGTGAAGGAAGAGGAATGAAAATGAGTAGGCAATTGGCAGTAAGCAGTTGGCAAAAAGAAGATGTTAGAAGTTAGAAGAAAGATGCGCTTTGATTTTTCACTATTCACCATTCACTATTCACGATGATCACTGCCATTATCATTGAAGACGAAGAACGCAGCCGCAAGATGTTATGTGCTTTGTTGCTGGAGCATTGCAGACAAATTTCTGTGGTCGGTGAAGCAAATTCCGTTCAATCAGGATTGGAAGCGATAGTTCAGTTACAGCCGCAACTTGTGTTTCTCGATATTGAATTACAATCAGAAACATCATTTGAGATTTTAGAAAAACTCCCTGAAATAAATTTCGAACTCATCTTCACTACAGCATTCGATCACTATGCGCTCAAGGCAATTAAATTTTGTGCTATTGATTACTTGCTCAAGCCGATTGATCTGAATGATCTCCAGGTTGCCATAGCGAAAGCGGAGAAAAGAATTCAGCAGCAGGCAATGAACAAAAATCTTGAGGCGCTGATGAACAATCTTCGCAGCAGCGTGCAGAACAATCACAAGATCGCGCTGCCCACCATGGAAGGTTTAATCTTTGTTCCCGTTGCTGACATGATCTATTGCGAAGGCGATGGGCCGTACACTACATTCTTCCTCAAGCAAAATCAAAAAGTGACAACTTCAAAAACACTGAAAGAATATGAAGACCTGCTGCGCGACTATGGCTTTTTTCGTATTCACAAATCATGGCTTGTGAATCTGCAAGAGATCAACCGTTATATCCGCGGTGATGGTGGGCAACTTGTTCTCTCTAATGGTGCTACTATTGATGTTTCGAAAAAAAGAAAAGAAGACTTCCTGAAAATCTACCAAGGGAAGTAACTCAAAGCGATACCATCCCTTGAAGGGATGGCATCGCTAACCTTTCGTTAAGCCAAACCCGCCTTTCGTTAATTCCCGCTTGAGTTGGGCAGTTCGCACGTGCACATTTGCCTCAATGAAAAATTTATTGACGCAAAAGCACAGCATCGTGGGTTTCATACTCATCATCATTATCGTTCTTCTTTCACTGCTGATCATCAGCGGAAAGTTATTTGGTAAGGAAAGGATTGGTCACTCAAAAATTTCTTCTTCATCACTTCAAATTAAAAACACAACTTCATGAAATCACTTCTGCTATTCAGCGCCTTCTCATTGTTCTTATTGAATTCAGGAAATGTTTTTTCACAAAACACTTTTCCATCATCGGGCGCTGCTGGCATCGGAACTACTTCGCCGAATGCGTCCTCACTGCTTGATGTGACATCAACTGCCAAAGGTGTTCTCGTCCCCCGCATGACAAAAACACAGCGCGATGCGATTGCCTCGCCTGCTACGGGATTGCTCATCTATCAAACCAATTCGGTCCAGGGATTTTATTACTACAATGGCACAGCATGGACTGCAGTAACCAATAAAGGAGCTGATAAGTCTCTCGACAATCTCACTTCACCTACGGCAGTAAATGTTGATTTGCTTCCGGGAAGCAATAACTCGATTAATCTCGGTTCATCTTCATTTGCCTGGAGAAATTTTTATTTGAACGGAAGTATTTTTCTTGATGGAGTAAAGTTTATTGACAATTCCGGAGGCAACACTTTCCTTGGAGCGACATACAATGGTGCGAACACGGGAACCGAAAACACTTTTATTGGCTCGTCCGCGGGTCAATTGAATTCATCTGGCTCAGGTAACACCTTCATCGGTTTGAATGCGGGTAACCAAAACACTACCGGCTATGGAAATTCATTCATTGGAGATCTCGCAGGATACCACAGTACTGGTTCCGGCTGCACTTTTATCGGTGGCAATGCAGGTGAAGGTAATGCGGCGGCAAATGCAAATACGTTCGTCGGCTACAATTCCGGCTCGACCAATTTCGAAGGGTATTCCAATACTGCACTTGGCATGGGATCATTGTACAGCAATTCAAGCGGTTCACTCTCCGTAGCCGTCGGCGATTCTGCATTATTTTTTACCAATGCATCTTACAATACTGCACTTGGTGCAAAAGCCGGTTACTCCAACACTTCAGGTTACTCTAACACTTTCGCCGGCTACAGCGCGGGATATTCAAATAACCTTGGAGCAGGTAATTCATTTTTCGGAATGCAAGCCGGATTTTACAACACCTCCGGATCCACCAATTCTTTCTTCGGTTACCAAAGTGGGTATTTGAATGGAGGAAACAGCAATTCATTTTTTGGAACCTACACTGGCTATAACAATCTTACCGGAACTGAAAACACATTCGTCGGCTATGATGCCGGAGGAAGCAACACCAGCGGAACCAACTCAACGTACCTGGGATACCAGGCAGGAATAAATTCTAATGGTGGAGTAAACACTTTTGTCGGCAGCAGTGCCGGTTCAGGAAATACTTCCGGTACCGGCAATGTATTCTTGGGGCAGTCGGCGGGCAATACCAATACAACCGGATTCAATAATACCATTATCGGTAATGCCGCTGATGTTGGATCATCAGGATTGCATGATGCTATAGCCATAGGCGCTGATGCCTCAGTGAATGTTTCAGGTACGGTTATTCTTGGAAGTTCTTTCGTCACGAAATGGGGATTCGGGCACAACTGTTCGAGCTCAAACATTTTTGACTTTGCAAACACCACTGCAAAACTTACAACAGGTGGAGCATGGACTAATGCATCAGACAGACGACTCAAGAATAATTTTGAAAAGTTAGATCGGGAAGAAGTTCTGTCTAAAATCAATCAGCTATACATTGAGCGATGGCATTACATAGCTGATCGCGAACCTGTAACTCACATAGGACCCGTTGCCCAGGATTTTTATGAAGCATTTAAAACCGGAGATGATTCTACCATCTCCACTATTGATCCTTCCGGTGTTGCTTTGATAGGCATACAAGCATTGAGTGAGCAGAATGAAGAATTAAAAAATGAAATTACTGAATTGAAACTGCAGGTGCAGCAGCTCGATCAGGCATTATCGCAGTGTTGCACGAGTTACCAATCGTCGGCAGTTAATCATGAATCGTCAAACGTGAATGTTCAACCGAAGCTTGAGCAAAATATTCCCAATCCTTTTGATCAAACTACGATCATCAAATTTTATCTGCCGCAGTCTGCATCTTCTGCAGTAGTAAAAATTTATTCTCTTGATGGTGTTGAGTTGAAATCATTTGATGTGAATCAGAAAGGGTATGGAGAAATTTCCATCACCGGAAATTCACTTCCATCTGGCGTGTATGCTTACACATTGATTATTGATGGAAATGATATTGATACGAAGCAGATGATTCTTACAAAATAACTCTCACCGTTCGCGACCACTTAATCTTCTCACTTCAAAAACATTTTTCAATGAAAACAAAACTAACCTTCACAATCCTGTTTGGCTTGGCAATCAATACTCATGCTTTTTCACAAGCCAACACTTCACTCTCAAATCTTACATCACCCACTTCAGTCAACCAACATTTAATTCCAAGCTCAAACAACAGCAAAGACTTAGGGTCATCATCTAAGGGCTGGCGCAATCTGTACTTAGGCGGATCAGTTTATTTGGATGGAACAAAGTTTCTTGATAATAGCGGAACCCAGAACACTTTCGTCGGTAACACTCTGAACACAGCTAACTCCGGCAGCAGCAATGTTTTTTGCGGCTACAATACCGGTCATGCAAATACTTCCGGATCATACAACTCCTTCCTGGGAACAAGTGTCGGTTCAGCAAACACTACCGGTTCTAACAATACTTTCACCGGATACAACGCAGGTGTTTCAAACACTTCCGGAAACTACAATTGCTTTTACGGTTCTGCTGCGGGGTTTAATAATATTGGCTCTGCTAATTGCTTCTTCGGCCGCTTCTCAGGATTCGGCAATGGTTCAGGTTACGGGAATGTAGCCGTTGGACACTATTCCCTAAAATTAAATTCAAGCGGTGATTACAATGTTGCCGTTGGTGACTCAGCACTCTATGCTACTATATCAGCAAACAATACTGCGGTTGGCGCTTTTGCAGGAATGAATAACACATCCGGTACTTACAATAGTTTTTTCGGCAAGCAAGCAGGTTACTATAATAGCACCGGGAATTATAATTCATTTTTTGGTGCCGGTTCAGGTGGAGATAACTCATCCGGAGAACTCAATGCGGCATTCGGATATAAGGCAATGGCATATAACACTACCGGACAATCAAACACCGCCTTTGGTTCACAGGCGCTCTGGGCTAATACTGATGGCATCTTTAATGTAGCAGTAGGAGAAGGTGCATTAGGAGGTCTTGTCCATGGTGATAATAATACTGCAGTAGGATCAAGCGCACTCGCATATAATTCCTCCGGCTCTAACAATTGCGCATTCGGATACTACGCCTTAAGCGGAAGCAGTGGCTCTTCGAATTGCGCCTTTGGTGCACTCTCTTGCGGGCACACTATTTCTTTTTCAGGATTTTCAAATTCTACATTCGGCACATACTCAGGATATTCATTGATAACCGGTTCAAGAAATACCATTATAGGTGATAGCGCAGGTTACAACACTGATGCGAATAACAACACATTCGTCGGCTACATGTCGGCCTTCAACAATACTTCAGGAACGACGAACACTTTTGTTGGAAGAAATTCAGGGTTGGCAAACACTACGGGATCGAACAATGTTTTCATTGGAAACGGTGCAGGACAAAGCAATACCACAGGAGGAACACTCACTTGTATTGGCAACGGAGCAAACGTAAGCAGCAGTGCACTCAATAACGCAACTTCAATCGGCTACAATGCTTCGGTGACGGCTTCAAACAATTTTGTTTTCGGAAACTCTTCTGTCATTGGATGGGGATTTGGAACAGCGCCCGGCAGTGGCAATGCGATTAAGGTAGGAACTACTTCTTCAAATGGCAATGGCGCTTATCTCACAACCGGTGGTGTATGGACGGACGTTTCTGACCGGAATAAAAAAGAAGACATCACTCATCTCGACAAGAAAGACGTCTTGAAGAAAGTTGAAGAGCTCGAAATTTCGAAATGGAAATACAAAGGAACTGAAGACGAGTATCACATAGGTCCTATGGCTGATGACTTTCACCGCTTGTTCGAAGTTGGTGATGACAGCTCCATTTCCTCTATGGATAAAACCGGCGTATTGTTTCTCGCAGTTCAGTCGCTCTCTGATGAGAACAGGGATTTGAATTCAACACACAACGATTTGAAATGCGTGAACGCCTCGCAGCAGCAACAAATTGAAGATTTGAAAAATCAAATGACGGAGCTGAACAATTCACTTATGCAGTTTGATCAATCGTTGTCGAAGTGCTGCAGTGCTTATAAAAATTCGACTCTCGATTCTCCCGAAAAAATCGGGACAGGTCGTAACTCGAGTTCTCCTGACTTAATCGGGATTCTCGATGCAGCGAAGCTGGAGCAAAACATTCCGAATCCTTTCGATCAAAATACTGTGATCAAATTTTATTTGCCGCAATCATCTTCTTCAGCAGTAATAAAAATTTATTCCACTGATGGAGTTGAGTTGAAAATGTTTGATCTGCATCAGAAAGGTTATGGCGAAATTTCTTTAGAAGGAAACTCACTTCCCTCCGGTGTGTATGCTTACACGTTGATCATTGACGGAAAAGTCATTGATACGAAGGAAATGATTTTGACAAATAAATAAGAGAAACAAAATCATCCAATAGAAAGCAATTTCCAAAACCGATAAAACTTCTGATCATGAAAAATAAATTCACCATCATCGTTCTGTTGAGTTGCATAGTCAATTCGAAAATTTTTTCTCAGGCAAATACATCATTATCAAATCTCACTTCGCCAACATCGGTCAATCAATCATTAATTCCCTCTCTGAATTCAAAAGACTTTGGCTCAACTTCATTTGCCTGGCGCAATCTGTACTTAAGCGGAGCGATAAAGTTTAGTGGTACAACTTGCCTTGACAATAGCGGGAGCACTAACACATTTGTCGGCAGAACAAATAACACTACCAACACCGGAAGCAGCAATAACTTTTTTGGTTATTCAGCCGGCAATAAAAACTCGTCCGGCTCATACAATACATTTCTCGGTGTGAATGCAGGATTGAATAGTGAAACCGGTTCCTCCAATACTTATTCGGGCTGCGGTGCTGGCGGGTTCTCTGCGTTGCATGCATCGGGAAACGACAATTGTTTCGTTGGCTTTAATTGCGGAGCAAGCAACACAAGCGGCTATTCCAATTGTGCATTTGGTTACTATGCTGCCTATGCAAATACTTTAGCACACAGTAACGTGTCAATAGGAGCATACTGCTCTTGGGAGAATGGCATTGCAAGTTTCAATGTTGCTATAGGAGATTCGGCGCTCTTCTATAACATAGCGGGTGATAACACAGCCGTTGGAGCTCATGCAGGATTCAACAACAGTTCAGGGAGTCAGAATTGTTACTTTGGTGCAAGTTCAGGTCCCGTTAGTGGAAGTGTTGCGAGTAGCGGCAACAACAATTCTTTCCTTGGCACGTCTGCAGGCTCGGCCAACTCCACTGGTAATTCAAATTCGGGTTTTGGATCAGGGGCACTAAAAAGAAATGAAAGCGGATCGAATAATTGCGCGATTGGAATCGGAGCGCTCGAATATGATTTGTTGGGCAGTAACAATGTTGCCGTTGGCGATGAAGCATTATCAGCAGCCGATATCGGAGATAATTGCACAGTTGTAGGAAGTGAATCTGTTTATAGTTCAGAAGGTGGTATGACTTCAGCGTTCGGTGCCCATGCGCTAAAGGAAGGACCTGGCGGGTCTAATTGTTCATTTGGCACTCAATCCTTTGCGATTTTAAGTTCGGGATATTCTAATGATGCTTTCGGTCAGGCTGCAGGATTTTATCTTAACAATGGAAGCAGAAATGTAATGATTGGCGACAGTGCCGGCTATCATCTCTATACAACGAATGACAATACTTTTATAGGATGTAGTGCAGGAGTAGGTAATCGAACCGGAAGCATTAATACATTCATTGGAATGAACTCCGGCTTTGCTGATACCACTGGTGAAGGCAATGTTTTTATAGGAAAGGGAACCGGGCAAACCAACTCTACAGGAAATCAAAATACGTGCGTCGGCAGGGGAGCGAACATCAGCGGTGGTGCATTCATTAATGCCACATCGGTCGGGTACAATGCAACAGCTTTTGATTCCAATAATACAGTGTTCGGAAATTCTTCAGTGATTGGTTGGGGATTTGGTATGGCGCCCTCAACAAGGGCAATTAAAGTGGGTACCAGTTCATCGAATGGCAATGCTGCTTATCTCACTAAGGGTGGTGTTTGGACAGATGTTTCTGATCGCACCAAAAAAGAAAACATAACAAGATTGGATAAGAAGGATATGCGAAAAAAAATTGATCAGCTCGATGTATCAAAGTGGAAGTACGCCGGAACAAAAAGAGAATATCATATTGGTCCAATGGCAAAGGATTTTCATTCTTTGTTTGAAGTAGGCAATGACAGTTCTGTTTCCTCAATGGATAAAACCGGTGTGCTCTTTCTCGCTGTTCAATCTCTGTACGATCAAAACAAAGCATTAGAATCATCGAACGACGAATTGAAAAATGAGAATGCATTTCAACAGCAACAGCTTGACGATTTGAAAGATGAATTGGCAAAAGCGGAACTAAGAAAGGCGCAGCTTGATCAATCACTTGAGCAGTGCTGCATGGGTTATTGAAATTCGATCCTGGTTCTTCCGGAAAGATTGTAACGATGCTTCAATCATGATCACGAATACTTCAACATCACAAGTGATTAGTGTGATTCCGGTTTCGTGCAATGAAGATCATGTGAGTATTGATGCAGGTGTGCTTGTCCGAATGGACTCCTACGGAGCGAGTGGAACGTACTCGTACACGTTGTATGTGGATGGGAAGATGATTGATACAAAATCTATGGTGCTGACGAGGTAAGAATCTTTAAGATCGGATAGAAAACCGGCAAGAGAAAGCTCTTCCGGCTTTTCCTTTTTTGCAACTTCTGATCAAGAGTGTAATTTTCCTAACCGTTCTTTCTCTGCAAGAAATTCTTTGGACAGAATTTCTTCATTAAAAAAAATTTTCAACTATGAAATACCTCTCTACAATCATCATCGTACTCACGATTGCAATTTCAGTTAACGCACAAAATACTTTTCCCTCTTCAGGTTCTGTTGGCATAGGAACAACTGCCCCTAATTCCCATTCTCTGCTCGAAATAAAATCAACAACGAAAGGCGTACTCTTTCCTCGCATGACTAAAGCACAACGTGATGCCATTTCTTCACCGCCACAAGGGCTTCTCATCTATCAAACTGACAACACAAAAGGTCTATACTATTATGAAGCAGGATGGAATGCTGTTACTCCGAAGAGTGCAAACAAGTCGCTAAGTAATCTAACAGCGCCGACTGCCGTGAATGTGGAACTTCTTCCGGGAGCAGATAGCGCCATCAATCTTGGTTCATTAAGTTTCGGGTGGAAAAATTTTTACCTCGATGGCTCAATTTACTCAGATGGAGCAAAATTTATTTCCGCTACAGGAGACATCTACTCAACCTTTGTAGGAAATGAGGCGGGAAATGTAAATACCGGCATACTCAATAGCGCTTTCGGATACCATGCTCTTCGTTCAAATACTAATGGTGATGATAACAGTGCGTATGGTTATTCTTCCCTTTCATTTAATACTACCGGCTTAAGTAACTGTGCTTTTGGAAAAGTCTCGCTTCTTGATAATATCACGGGCTCCTATAACACAGCCATTGGATCTTCGGTAATGTTATACAATACCTCTGGCAGTGAGAACACCGCTGTGGGAGCGGACGCGCTAATAGTAAACAATGAAAGTTATAATGTGGCTGTAGGAAACTATTCGCTTGCTAATACTATTGCTTCGCAATACAATACTGCGATTGGCTGGGAGGCCGGCTATGTTTGGGATCAGGGTTACAACAATGTATTTGTTGGTGCTAATGCTGATGTTAATGGTACAGGATATTATAATGTGATTGCTATTGGTAAGGGAGCGATATGCGCGCAATCAAGCCAGTGTGTTATCGGTAATACATCTACCATTTCCATCGGCGGCTATGTCGGTTGGACAACATTTCCCTCTGATGCGAGAGTGAAAAAAAACCTTAAAGAAAATGTGCCTGGGCTTGATTTCATCAATAAGCTAAAACCACTTACCTACAATCTTGATCTTGATGCGATAGATAAAATCATGCAACCCCATGAAATAAAAACACCGGATGGCAAAACATATCAACCTTCACAACAAGAGCTGCAGGCACGAAAAGAAAAAGAGCAAATTGTCTATACAGGTTTTGTTGCACAGGATGTAGAAAAAGCGGCCAAAGAATTGAATTATGATTTCAGCGGAGTGGATGTACCCAAAAATGATAAAGGTATATATGGTTTGCGCTATGCGGATTTTGTTGTGCCGCTAGTGAAGGCCGTGCAAGAGCTTTCTTCGCATGACGAAGGACTTAAGACCGAAGATGTAAGACAAAACTCAGAGCTTGAAAATTTGAAGAAGGAAAATCAGGAAATGAAAATCGAAATTGCGAATCTTCAATCGTCAATCGAAAGATCATCAATGGCAGGTGGTTCCGTGAAATCCGAAATCAGCAATCCGAAATCCGACCTGTCCCGTAGTTCGCGGGAAATCATTCTTGGTCAAAACCTTCCAAACCCATTCAATAACTCCACTCTCATTCCTTTTCGCATTCCAAAAGATTGCAACGATGCTTCTATCATGATAACGAATACTTCTACTTCAGAAGTGGTCAGTGTGATTCCGATTTCATGCAATGAAAATCATGTGAGCATTGATGCAGGTACACTTTCAAGCGGAATCTACTCTTATACGCTGTATGTAGATGGGAAGATGGTTGATACGAAGAGTATGATTTTAACGAAATAAAATAATTGATTAAACCATATTTGAAAGTCCGGGAATATATTTTCCGGGCTTTCAATTTTTTTTACGAGCCGGCTATACTGCAATCTATTCTGACCGCAGAAGAAATTTATACCCGAGCCCAAATGATAACCACGGCTTGTGATTGTAAGTCCAGTATTTGGCTTCGTTACCACTGGCAATATCAACTCCGAATAAAATTCCCGCCTGGAAGGAATTGATCTCGAAAATAATTCCGCCACCGTAAGTGAAACCCAATGCTATGTTATCGCCAACAGAATCCGTGAGTACTGATCGTTTAGATGGAGTAACATTAATAATCGTCATTCCAAAAAACGCTGACGGATGCAGGTAGATGGGTTGATAGTGTGACATGCGAAAGCGAAGACTCACTGCCGGACCTGCACTCACATCTGTAGTGATGCGATCGGGATATTTCTCAAATGCAGGCCTGTACTTCACCGGCAATAACAAATTCTCAGCAGCGAACATCGCATGCCATGTGCGGTATCGCTTCACAATAAATCCCGAGTCAAGCAATTCCTGTAAGCGGGTAAGCTCTATCCAATAGTAGAGGTTGTCCGGTATTATTGAATCACATCCCACAAGAGCATAGTCAATAGGATCTTCGCTGAATTTTAACACGTAAAATGAAAAATCATCTGTGCGATCCAGTTCCACGGCACTGCATTGTTGCGGTCCCACGATTGTTACGTTGAACTCAGTCGTGTGCTGATGTACAATATCATATTGATTCAACCCGAGAATACCCCTCACCTCGTAGCAATAATTTTCCTTTCCATTAAAAGCCGGTTGTGCGAAGCCACTTTGACAGAACCAGAAGAGAGCACAAATGCCTGTGAACAGTGAAGAAACAAGGCACATGATGTTGAGGGATGAGGGATGAAGAAAACGGTATGCACAGGAATAAATTATTGAATAAGACAATTTATTTGTCTCATTATTGTAAGTGTTATTCGTCTAATTACAGAGAGTTCTTGTTGCTTTATCCTAACTTTCAACTTGCACTCTTTTCAGAAATGACAGTAGAATCTTTTTGTCAGCATTGCGGGACTAAAAATAAATCCGTTGATACGCTTTGCGTTTCGTGCAAGCAGCCATTGTTTGTTGTGTGCTCTAATTGCCGGCATGCAAACCCTTCTGTTCTCAATTATTGTTTCAAGTGCGGAACTGTTCTTCCAAAAAAATCAGCTCAAACATTTTCATCGGAAGCAGAACGCCGTTATCTCAATGTGATGTTCTGTGATCTCGTTGGATCAACTGCCCTCTCTGAAAAATTAGACCCGGAAGAATTACGCGAAGTAGTGGTTGCCTATCAGGATGTATGTGCAGAAGCGATTGAAGAGATGGGAGGAACCATTGCGCAATATCTCGGCGACGGAATTCTTGTGTACTTCGGATATCCCGTTGCTTATGAAGACGGATCGCAACGTGCGGTAAAGGCTGCGCTGAAAATCATCGCCAATATTCATCCGCTGAATGAAAAATTGAAATCAAAAAATCAATCGGAAGTTTCTGTTCGCATTGGAATTCACACAGGCCTTGCAGTGATTGGTGAAATCGGAAGAGGAGAAAAACGTGAACGCCTCGCATTGGGGGATACACCCAACATTGCTGCGAGAATTCAGGGACTTGCCGAGCCGGGAACCGTAGTGATCAGTGCAGACACCTACAAACTCGTTCAGAAATTTTTTCACTGCGAGCCGAGGGGCACTCATTTGCTGAAAGGCATTTCAACCCCAATGACGATCTATCAGCCGCTCAATCAACAGGCATCCTCAGCAAATAATTTTATTGATGAGCGGGGCACCGCCTCTCCATTGATCGGAAGAGAAGAAGTAATGAAACAATTGATGGATGTCTGGGAACTTTCATTGAATAATTCAGAAGAGATCGTATTAGTGAGTGGTGAAGCAGGCATGGGAAAAACACATTTGATTCACGAATTCGTTTCTCAAACTCAATCTGAGAATCCAATCGTTATTTCAGGAAAATGCTTTTCATTATTTCAAAATAATTCTTTCTATCCTGTCACTGACATTTTACTCAGGCTTGCAGAAATTGATTCCCGCGAAAGTGATGCAGAAAAACTTTTGAAACTCGAAAATTTTCTGAATCAAAATGATTTCGATCCTGCTACCGTAATTCCTGTTTTGGCGGTCATTCATTCCATTCCTTTCAAAGAAAAGTATGAACCACTCACGCTGGGTACGGCACTCATGAAGCAGAAAGCATTTCAACAGTTGAAAGACTTGCTCATTGGGCTCAGCAAAAAATCCCCGGTAATTTTTTTACTTGAAGACATTCAGTGGGCTGATCCGTCAACGCTGGAGTTTCTTCAGTTCCTCATTAAGAAAAAAGAATCACATCGCATTCTCTATCTGTTTTCATTTCGTCCCGAATTCTCCATGGGGAGTGCTACGCACAGTTCCTCATGGATTAACGAGGAACAGCTTCACCGCTTTGAGATTGCTGCATTGAATGAATCACAAGTAAAAATGTTTGCCGGGTATTTGGCAGGAAACAAGAAGTTGCCGGAAGAATTACTCAGCCTCATCGTGACAAAAACCGATGGTGTTCCTCTATTCATTGAAGAATTGATGAACATGATTATGGAATCCGGAATGGTGGAAGTGAAAGGAAATTTACTGGAACTGAGAGGGGCGCTTCCTGATCTTTCGATTCCCTCTTCGCTTCAGGATTTGCTCATCGCCAAACTCGATCACCTGAAGGAAGCGAAGGAAGTGGCACAGATCGGTGCGGTATTCGGCCGTGATTTTACAGCCGATGTGATGGAAGCAATTTCAAAACTTGAAATTGAAATGCTGATGGATCTCCTAGGCAAATTGGTTTCTTCCGGAATGCTGATCATCAAAGGCGAGATGCCCTATTTTATTTT
>DASRAJ010000123.1:0-7625 GCA_035638255.1 Chitinophagales bacterium | reverse complement strand
CGTCTGGAGCAACGCGAATTTGATTTTACTTCCTATTACACCAATGCTGTAATGGTACAGATTGCTGAAGACGATAATGCAGTGTTTAATGATTTCAATGCTTATCCTAATCCCACCCGCGGTGTATTAAATGTTTCTATGAAAGAAATCACTGACCAAACCATGATCAGGGTTTTTGATATAAAAGGAGCTTTGATAAAAGAAATTAAACCGGTCAAAGGAGGAAATACACAAATTGATTTAAGAGGCAAATCACCAGGCACCTATTTAGTGAAAGTAGGAACCGGTGGCGCGAATGATGTTTCAAAGCAAATTGTACTGAGCCAATAAAAACAGATTCCACTTCTTTGTGAGTTTTGCTCTGCATTGAAGCAAAGAAGAGTTGAAGAAACTCAGATGTAATTCTGCACTCTCGCAGACGCTGTTTGGAATTCCTTCAATCTGGGAATGATGAGTTCATTTCAGCTAAAAGAACATGAGTTCGGGATTAGAAATGTTAACTCAACCATCCTTTCTTAAAGTTGAAGAAAAATTCAAACTTAAAATCAGGGTAAAATCTAACAGCTACGCCCAAATGAAACCTTATTACCTCAGGAGAAAGCCCAAGGAGTATAAATCAAAACCTTATTACCTTATCATAAAGCATTCATAGCAAAACAAGGTAATAAGGTTGAGAGTGGAATTGGCATTGGCGTTTCTACTAAGGTTTAAAAATTAATCCCGAACTCAGGCTAAAAGATATTAATGGGGAGTGATAAGCCGCTTATTGTTTACTTCGCCGAACAATATTCCAATACTTCAACATGCTTCTTGTCAACCCGGATATTAGTACTGCTGAAACATTGCCGACCGATTTCTACACAAGCAAAGAATACTTTGAGCAATCGAAAGAAAAAATTTTTACACGCAGTTGGCAGCTCGCTGTTTCGCTGGAAGAATTAAAAATCCCCGGACAAACATTTCCTTTCATGCTGCTGCAGGGATATTTGGATGAGCCGTTATTGCTCACCCGGGATGCGAATGATCAATTACACTGCGTATCCAACGTGTGCACTCACAGAGGAAATTTAGTTTGTGAAAAAGGAGGCATCGAAAAAAATCTCCGCTGCCGCTATCATGGAAGGCGATTCAACCTCGATGGAAGTTTCATTGCCATGCCTGAATTTGAAGGTGTTGAAAATTTTCCATCTGAAAAAGACAATCTGGCTCAGGTGCCATTCGAAACGTGGGGAGGATTTGTTTTCACTTCACTCTTTCCATCGTTCACTTTCAATGAGGCTTTTGGTGAAATGATGAATCGTATTCCATGGCTCAATCCCGGGAATTTTGTTTTCAGTCAGTCACATTCCAAAGAATACCTGGTGAATGCAAACTGGGCTTTGTACTGTGAAAATTATCTCGAAGGTTTTCACATTCCGTTTGTGCATGCATCGCTCAATCAATTGCTCGACTACAGTCAGTATGCGTCTGAGATTTATCCATATTCAAATCTTCAATTGGGTTTTGCAAAGGCAGGAGAGGAGAGTTTTAAAATTCCGGAGTCGTCTCCTGATTTCGGAAAACACATTGCTGCTTACTACTTCTGGATTTTCCCCAACCTCATGCTCAACTTTTATCCGTGGGGTTTATCAATGAACGTGGTGAAACCCATCGCACCAAATCAAACCAAGGTTTCTTTTCTCACCTACATATCTGACCAGGAAAAATTTGAGCGTGGCGCGATGAGCATGATTGACCGGGTGGAGCGGGAAGATGAAGCGATCGTAGAAAATGTTCAGCGCGGAATGAAATCACACTTCTACAAGAGGGGAAGATATTCTCCGAAGCGTGAACAAGGCACACATCATTTTCATCAGCTTATTGCCCGCTTTTTAGCTTGAAAATTTTGCAGGGCCGCCGCGAATTGCACAAATTTTCACGAAGAAAAACTGAAAGTCCATTCGTGAAATTCGTGGCAATAATCTTTCCTCTAAAATCTGAAAGTAACGAAGATCAATGCCTGCACGGGAGTGAAGCCAAAGCGCTCTTGCGTTTCAACATACGATGAGATTGCTATGGCTGTTGAACTGCCTGAGGCAGATGCATCTGATGAAGTGATAAGTCCTCCGATACTCGTGTATTGATAAGCTGCTGACAATTCAAAACCTGCACCGAAGAAATGAGTAAAATAATAGGTTGACCCACCAAAAATCCCTATGCCCGCGGAATATCCGCCGGGCACAGTCCGGTGAAATGAATGGAAAGTAGGAGCAGTGTCGCCGGGTGCAAGATCAATTCCGCTTCCCACCTGTGTTAAATCATTTTGCAGCGTGAATGGAGCTTCAAAGCCGCCATAAAAAGAAATGTGGTTTTCGAAAAATGTCCATTGAAATCCGGGGGCAATCTTAAAAAGCGTCTGTGTCACTTTTTCATTATCGCTGTGTGTGTTCCCGCTCGAAGTGTCAATAATGCTCACAAGGTTTTGCAATGACCTGTTGGCGAAAATTAATTTGAGCCGGACGGCAATGTTTTCATCGAGAAAAAATTTTACGATCACACCCGCTGCCAAACTGTGATCCCTGAGATCTCCCGCGGAGAGATAAGCTGAACTTAAAACGAACTCATCGAAAGGATAAGGATCCACGGTGCTTACAAGCGGTGAAATTTCCCACCGGTCGAAGCCGCCATAGCGGGTGAACGTCGGACAATTCATTTGAGCAAAAGCCGGGAATGAAGACAGGATAAAAAGCGGAAGAAATATTCTTTTCATAGCGAAAGCCCGTAAAAACAATTCGTAAAATGTTGTGAAATTCTTTTCCGAAAAATTTTTACGAAGATAAATTGAGCATTATCGTTTACGCATCTTTTTTACTTTTGTTCTAAACAACCACATTCATGGCAAAACGATTATACAAAGGTCGTGATAAAAAACTCTTCGGCGTGTGCAGCGGGCTGGGCGAATATTTCGACATTGATCCTACTCTCATCCGCGTGCTTTTTGTTTTTGCTTTTCTCGCTGTCGGCAGCGGGCTTTTGCTCTACGTCATTCTTGCCATCGTGATGCCCGATGCACCGGTAATTTGATTTTGCATCCTGATGATTCGGACAGAACGCCTGATGTACGATTCATTCATCTGTAAATTCTTTTATTAGGTAAAAAAAAATTCCCCCATGTTGAGATGGCGAAGTAAATTATTCCTGCAAACAGTCTTCGACAGTTCGGGATGGAAATTCGATCCCATATTCGAAGAACGCCTGGGAAAGGAGATCGCAAAAACTGAGCTGCTTCGCGTCAATATTTTGATAGGAGCAATGATCATCGCTTTTTCAGCAGGTGCTGCCAATCTGTTCCTCGGAGTAAAAGATAACGCTGCATTGAGAATAAAATCCGAACTCGGTCTCATCGCAATTCTCTTTCTTGCCTTTCTCACCTACGAAATGCTCAACGCTTTCATTCTGCGCCGTCACGTAAGAAAACGTCAAGCTGTTTCCCGGCTCCTTCAGTTCTTCAACATTTTTATTGAAACGAGTTTTCCTACCATCTTTACCATACTTCTTTTTCAAAGGATTCCAGGCATCGCCCTGCTCTTTACACCGGCGCTGCTTGTATATTTTTTATTCATCGTGCTCTCAACACTGCACCTCAATTTCTGGATGTCAGCTTTTACAGGGGTGATCGCGTGCGCAGAATATTATTTGGTCTCATTTTACATCCTTCATCAGCTGGTGCATGAACAAAATTCACTGCAGCTTGCATCACAGGTATTGCTGGTAGGGAGATCGGTTTTGTTACTTCTCTGCGGATTTGCTGCCGGCTTTGTAGCATTGGAAATAAGAAGGAGAATCAACGCCACGTTCCAGGTGATGAATGAGCGAAGCAAGATCAGGCAGGTGCTCGGGCAGCAAGTGTCACATGCTGTTGTTGATCGCATTATCAACGAGGGAATGTTGCAACAGCACGAGCGGCGCATGGTATGCGTAATGTTTCTTGACATTCGAAACTTTACTCCATTCGCTTCGGGAAAAGCGCCTGAAGAAGTGATGGATTACCAGAATAAAATTTTCGGCATCGCCATTGAATCGGTGAACAAATACAACGGCATCATCAATCAATTTCTCGGTGATGGATTCATGGCCACGTTCGGCGCGCCGATTTCTTACGACAACGATTGCAGGAACGCTGTGGATGCTGCAATAGAAATTTTAGAGGGAATACAGAAGGCATGCGATGACAAATTGATTCCTGCCACCCGCCTGGGCATCGGTATTCATTACGGTGAAGCAATCACCGGCAACGTTGGGACAGAATTGCGGAGGCAGTACTCGATTATTGGAAATGTAGTGATACAGGCATCACGAATAGAGCAGCTCAATAAAGAATTTCATTCACAACTCTTAATCTCAAGAGAAGTGCTTCAACAAGCAAATCATATTACCGGCGAATCGCTTGGTCCGGTAATGTTGAAAGGAGAAAGGTTGCCCGTGGAAATTGTCCGCATCCGATGATTGCCGTGTTGTCAGCATTTACGAATGAAATCATCATATATAAGCGTTGCGTGGGGAGTAAAAAATATTAATGGAAATTTCTTGCATCGTCAGTTTCTTTCTCCATTCTTTTCCTGAAATTTGACCGAACTTAAAAAAAACTGATGTCGAACTCCTTACCTTCAACCAAACAAATTGTGAGATCCCGTCCCGGTCAATCGGGATTTCCGGGAAAAAAAATTTACCTCCTTATTTTATTTGCGGCTGCTGTTACCCGGTTGAACGCTCAATGTTCTGAACTTTTCATTTCAGAATACATTGAGGGGCTGAGCTTCGACAAAGCGATTGAGATTTACAATCCTACAAGCGACACCGTAAATCTTGCAGGCTATCGTCTTGAAACATACTTCAACGGAAATGACACCGCCGGCAATCACGTAAACCTGAATGGACTGCTGGCTCCAAATGATGTGTATGTGGTTATTCGCCCGGGAGCAGATACTTCAATACTGCTGCAGGAGGCTGATACTATTAGTTTGGTTTGCAATTTCAACGGTGATGATGCGGTAGCTTTAATCAATACTATTACGGGGGTTACTCTCGATGTCGTTGGTGTGATTGGCGAGGATCCCGGTACCGCGTGGCCGGTTGATACAGGAACCGGAACAACGAACGATTATACCCTGGTGCGAATACCATCAGTGCAGTCAGGAACTACTGATTGGAGCGTGGGTTCAACTCAATGGATTGTATATCCGGTGAATGACTTTTCACATTTAGGAGCGCATACAATGACTCCGTGCAACGTAACTGCTCCATCCTTGTATTTCCTTTCTGATAGCGTATCGGTTGATGAGAGCGCAGGAAGCATTTCATTCCTTGTTGGCATCACCAATCCCAATGCGAATTCCACATCAGTGGATGTTTCTGTAAGCGGAGGAACTGCAGTTGACAGCGTTGATTACATTTTTTCTTCCCCGCAAACAATAACCTTCCCTGCTAACTCTTCAACTCCTTTAATTGTGGACGTCACTATTATCAACGACCTTTTGAGTGAGTTGGATGAAACCATTGAAATGTCACTCTCCAATCCAACCAATCAGGGAGTCATCACGAATGGTTCTTTTATCATCACGATCATTGACGACGACGGATTGAGCATTGGAAAAGATGTGTCTTCTGCTGCTGTAAAAATTTTTCCGACAGTTTCATCGGGAATTTTCACAGTGAATTCTGAGATGAATTCTACGGTGAGTGTGAGTGATATTTTTGGAAATGAAATCTGGAAGAAGAATGATGTGCAGGGAAATATGAAACCCGATTTGCAGGCTTTTGCGAAAGGAATTTATTTCATTGCAGTTGAGAATGCTGAAGGAAAAGTGGTGAAGAAAGTAATAATGCAATAATGAAATTCCAAGAACCAAATTCCAAAATCACAAATAAATTTCAAAATCAAAATACCAAACCTAAACGCTGATTGCAAATTTGTGGCTTGAGTTTTAAATTTTTCTCATTGAACCGTATTTGATTTTTGTCCCGATCAATCGGGATGATTTTTTGAAATTTTTCTCACCATCACCTTATCAACTCTCATTCCATCCATGTCTACCACTTCAAAGATGAGTCCGCGAAATTCAAACTGATCCGAGGCTTTCGGAATTTTCCCCAACTGGTGCATCACAAATCCGCCCAGTGTGTTGTAATTGCTGATGTCATCATCTGAGAAATCATGAATGTTGAGCAAGTCACTCCATCGAGGCATCTGCATCATGCCGTCAATAAGCCATGAGCCATCGGCGCGCTGAACCGCTTCATCACGACTTTGTTCCTTCATTGGGATATCTCCGAAGATCGCTTCCACCACATCATACAGCGTTACAATTCCTTCCAGCGATCCATACTCATTCAATACTAAACTCACGTGGTTAGCGGTGCTGCGGAACTTTTCCAGCAACTCGAGCGCGGGCATTGATTCGGGAACAAACAGCGGTTGTCTCAGCAATGAACGAAGGTCCCATTTTTCTTCAGTGTTAAGATGAATCAAAATGTCTTTCGTCCACACAATACCCACCACCTGGTCAAGTGATTTGTTGCACACAGGCAAACTGGTATGAATGCTTTGCTGAATTGTTTTCAGGATTGCTTCTTCCTTAGCATCTGCATCAATCCATACTATATCAGTTCGGTGAGTCATCAGTGAGCTCACATTCCGATCGGCAGTTCGAATAATACTTCGCATCATATCAGACTCCTGCTTTTCAAGAATACCATATTGTCGGCCTTGTTCAATCAAATGTTTTAACTCGTCTTCAGTAACCGGAGGCTCATCACGCTGTGTGAACCGAATAAGTCGCAGAATGAATTTAGTAGAAACACTGAGCAGCCAAATAAAGGGGAGCACGAGATAGTAAAGTACCTGCATCAATGGAGCAAGCAGCATGGCAATGGTTTCCGGTCGCGAAATGCCTATGGTTTTGGGCACCAATTCTCCGAGCACAAGGGTCAGAAATGATGTAAGAGTGATGGTGACAATGAACCCTATCACTTCTGCATATTTTCCAAGCCAGCCCCATTCAGTAAAACTTTTTGACAGGTGCCCGGCAACTTCTGTTCCTCCATAAGCTCCGGCAATGATGCTTACCGTGGTCATTCCGATTTGTACTGTCGGAAGAAAACGATGCGGGTCACTTGCCAGCCGCAAGGCAAGTTTTGCCCGCCAGTTTCCCTCTTTTGCCAAACTTGTCAGCCGTACTTTCCGGGAAGAAATCAATGCCACCTCCGCCATTGCGAAAACTCCATTGAGTAGGGAGAGAAGGAAAATAATCAGATAGGGCATCAGAGATTTCGGATTTCGGATTTTTGATTTGGGATTTCGAAATCAGATTTGGCGAATCAAAGATGTGAAATGTGAAACCAGAAGTACGAATTTTCGGTGAATATTTTAAAGAGAGGGAAATCCGAAATCAAAAATCAAAAATCCGAAATCATTTGTGCCCCAGGCGGGAATCGAACCCGCACCGCCTTTTATGGCGATCCCGATTCAAGATCGGGACGTGTCTACCGATCTTTTATTTGTAAAAGCGATTCGATGTACTTACGACTCTTCTTATTCTTGATTTCAAGTTCTCTTGCAGCTGCCTCAGATTTTGTTTTAAATTCTT
>DASRAJ010000122.1:0-75763 GCA_035638255.1 Chitinophagales bacterium | reverse complement strand
AAAACAGAAGATAGAAGACAGAAGATAGAAGACAGAAGATAGAAGACAGAAGATAGAAGACAGAAGATAGAAGACAGAAGATAGAAGACAGAAGATAGAAGACAGAAGATAGAAGACAGAAGATAGAAGACCAGAAGATAGAAGACAGAAGATAGAAGACAGAAGATAGAAGACAGAAGATAGAAGACAGAAGATAGAAGACAGAAGATAGAAGACAGAAGATAGAAGACAGAAGACAGAAGATAGAAGACAGAAGATAAAAGACAGAAAATTGAAAATTGAAAATAGTAACCACACATAAAATAGTTCACAAACCCATTTTCAAATTTCCATTTTCATAAAATAAAAATCGAATGAGCAGATTCAAACATAAGCTTCACATTAAAAAAGGTGACATGGTTGTCATGATCTCCGGAAATCACAAGTATGGGCCGGATAATAAGACAACTCATCGCGTTCTTGAAGTGTTTCCTGATAAGCAAATGGCCATTGTGGAAGGAGTGCATATCGTTAGTAAGCATACAAAGCCAAATGCAAAAAATACTCAGGGTGGAATTGTGAAGACAGCCGCTGCAGTAAATGTTTCAAAAATCGCGTTGCTTGACCCGAAGGATGGTAAGCCAACGCGCATAGGAAGAAGAATCGAGAACGGCAAATCCGTTCGTTTTTCAAAACGATCAAACGAGATAATTAAATAAATTAGAAAATAATCGAGTAATGGAAAAGTACACTCCACGTCTAAGGAAACATTATGAGGAGGCTGTGATCCCTGCGCTCACAAAGCAATTTAATTACACCACAGTGATGCAGGTTCCGCGCCTGGAAAAAGTTTGCCTCAACCAGGGTGTTGGCGCAGCCACCGCCGATAAGAAGATGATTGATACTGCCCTCGCAGAAATGACCACTGTTGCCGGACAAAAAGCAGTGTCTACGAAATCCAAGAAAGACATTTCAAATTTCAAGCTTCGTGCAAACACTGCTATTGGTGTTCGTGTTACACTTCGGGGAAACAAAATGTACGAGTTCGTTGATCGCCTCATTGCCGCTTCTCTTCCCCGTGTGCGCGACTTCAAGGGTGTGAACGATAAGAGTTTTGATGGAAGAGGAAATTACACGCTCGGTGTTACAGAGCAAATCATTTTTCCTGAAATTGACATTGACAAGGTGACGAGGATCGGTGGCATGGACATCACCTTCGTAACCACAGCAACCAATGACCAGGAAGCAAGAGCATTATTACAGGAATTAGGGATACCGTTCAAGAAAGAAAATTAAGAGCATGGCAAAAGAATCAGTTAAAGCAAGAGAGCGTAAGCGTGACCGCATGATTAAAAAGTATGCGGAGAGAAGAAAAGCGTTGAAAGCCGCCGGTGACTATGCTGCATTGGATAAACTTCCAAAGAATGCATCACCGGTTCGACATCATAATCGCTGTCAGCTCACCGGCAGACCTAAAGGTTACATCGGCGAATTTGGCGTATGCAGAAATAAATTCCGCGACTTAGCACTCAATGGAAAAATTCCCGGCGTGACGAAAGCATCCTGGTAAAATAAATAGGCAGTAGGCAGTAGGCAGTAGGCAGTAGGCAAAAAGAAAAAAGAAGAGTAAAGAACTGAAGAACACTTTTTAAATCCGAAATCATCCCGATCAATCGGGACCAAAATCGAAATCAAACTATGGTAACCGATCCAATAGCAGATTACCTTACCAGGTTAAGAAATGCGCTGGCAGCGAATCACCGCATTGTGGAGATTCCTGCTTCAAACCTGAAAAAGCGCATCACTGAAATCCTGTACGAGAAGGGATACATCCTCAAATACAAATTTGAAGATTCTGAGAATAAACAAGGTGTGATCAAAATTGCTTTGAAGTACAATACAGCGACTAAACAACCCGCGATTGCCGGAATCAGGAGAGCATCACGACCGGGATTGAGAAAATTTTCGAACGCTGCTGAAATGCCACGGGTTCAAAATGGTCTTGGCGTTGCTATCATTTCGACGAGCAGAGGAGTAATGACTGATAAAGAAGCAAAAACGCAAAACGTAGGGGGAGAGGTTCTTTGCTACGTTTACTAAAAATACGATTCACGATTCACGATAAATTTCTAGAGGAAGGAAGTCCAAGGCAATTGCAAACTGAAAACTGAAAACTGAATGTCACGCATAGGAAAATTACCGATCACACTTCCGAAAGGAGTTACAATAAATGTTTCTTCTGCGAATGAAATTACTGTGAAGGGACCCAAGGGCGAATTAAAACAGCGCATTGATCCCGATATCACAGTCAAAACAGAAGATGGTGTGTTAACGGTGCAACGCCCGACCGAACAAAAGCGGCACAAGGCATTGCACGGATTGTACCGCTCCCTGATCTCCAACATGGTGAAGGGCGTTACGGACGGCTACCAAAAGAAATTAGAATTAGTAGGCGTTGGTTTTCGCGCAACAGCAACAGGTCAATTGCTCGAACTGTCAGTAGGATATTCTCACCCGGTGATGTTTGCATTGCCGAAAGAAATAAAAGTATCGGCTGAACAACTCAAAGGTCAAAACCCGATCATCACACTTACCAGTTCTGACAAACAATTGATCGGGCAAATAGCCGCGAAAATTCGTGGTGTTCGCAAACCTGAGCCCTACAAAGGAAAAGGAATCAAGTACGTAGAAGAAATACTTCGCCGCAAAGCAGGTAAGTCTGCTGCTGCTGCAGGTGCTGCTGCTACGAAATAAAATTTGAAGTGAAAAACATTACGGCAAAACCCGTAACCGGTAAAACAAAAATTTATGGTACGCAGAGGAGCAAAAAGAGAAAAGGTTCATCGAAGAATCAGAAAGAAGATCAGCGGAACTAAAGAGCGTCCGCGTCTTACAGTATTCAGAAGCAACGGCGACATCTATGCACAAATTATTGATGATGCACAAGGTCACACACTCGCTTCAGTTTCTTCGCGCAAAATGAAAGAGTTAAAAGGATCAAAAGTAGAGCGCTCAAAAGAAACAGGTAAGGCATTGGCGCAAATGGCAAAAGATCATGGCATCATATCAGTCGTGTTTGATCGCGGCGGATACTTGTATCATGGGAGAGTAAAAGCATTTGCAGAAGGGGCGCGGGAAGGCGGACTTCAGTTTTGATTTAAGAAGTAAGGTAAGACGTAAGACAAAAAAAAATCACGATTTACGTAATACGACTAATAGGATTCACGTAACACGACATAATAACAGATTTATGATTCACTTTTCACTATTCACCATTCACTAAATAATGGCACACGAAAATATTCAACGGGTAAAAGCCAGCGAGCTTGAAATCAAAGATCGCGTGGTGAACATTCAACGTACAGCGAAGGTCACAAAGGGGGGGCGCACATTCAGCTTCTCTGCTCTTGTGGTGGTTGGTGATGGAAATGGAATTGTGGGACATGGTTTGGGGAAGGCACGTGAAGTCCAGGAAGCCATAAGCAAAGGAATTGATGATGCGAAGAAGAATCTTGTCAGGGTTTCTATTTACAAAGGAACAATTCCTCATGAGCACATAGGGAAATTCGGCGCTGCAAAAGTGTGGGTGAAGCCCGCATCACACGGTACCGGTGTAATCGCCGGTGGTGCAATGCGTGCCGTGCTTGAGAGTGCCGGGGTAACAGACGTGCTGGCAAAGTCACTCGGCTCATCCAATCCGCACAACGTAGTGAAAGCAACAATCAAAGCATTGGCAACAATGCGTGATCCGCTTACAGTTGCGAAAATGAGAAACGTGACGATGAAGAAGGTTTTTAACGGGTAAATAAAAAGTAGGCAATAGGCAGTAAGCAAAAAAAAAGCGATAAACGAGTTTTCCCGATTTGATCGGGATTCAAGTACGACTAAAAAAATTCACGATTTACAATTTTCTAATTTCCATTTTCTAATTTCTAAAATCAAAATGGCCAAAATCAAAATCACCCAGGTAAAAAGTGGAATTGATCGCAGTGTGAGGCAAAAGAGAACGGTGCGTGCATTGGGTATCACGAAACTTCATGTTCCTGTGGTGAAAGAAGATACACCACAAATACAGGGCATGATTACCAAGGTGAGACATTTAGTAACTGTAGAAAAAATTTAGCAATGAACTTAAGCAATCTTAAACCCGCGAAAGGTTCCACAAAGAAAGTGAAGCGTATTGGCCGTGGCCAAGGCAGCGGACATGGTGGCACTTCCACTCGTGGTAATAAAGGAGCCGGACAACGCAGCGGAAATAAAGTGAGGAGAGGATTTGAAGGCGGGCAGATGCCATTGCAACGCCGTGTTCCGAAAGTAGGATTCAAAAATCCTTTCCGAAGAGAATTTGAAGTCATTAACCTTGATCGCCTCCAGGAATATACTGACCTGCATAAACTTTCTACGATTGATCACGAATCACTTACAAAGCATGGAATCATCAGCAAAAATGATCGTGTAAAAATTTTGGGAAGAGGTGAATTAAAATCAAAACTCGATGTGAAAGTAAATGCTGTGAGTGAATCAGCAAAAAAAGCCATTGAAGCAGCCGGAGGAACTGTGAATATTCTTTAGAATGCAAGGCAATGACCAATGACCAATGACTAATGACCAATAACCGGAGCGAATGAAACGACTTTTTCAAACCATACAAAACATCTGGAAGATTGAAGATCTGCGCAAGAGAATTCTCTATACGCTCGGTCTGGTCTTCATCTATCGCTTAGGTACATATATAGTGCTGCCCGGTGTTGACCCAATAGCATTGGAACAAATTGCTGCGCAGGGCGCGAAAGGAATTTTCGGGTTGCTTGACCTCTTCGCCGGCGGCGCTTTCTCACGCGGTTCCATTTTTGCCCTGGGAATTATGCCATACATCTCTGCGTCCATCGTGATGCAGTTGATGACGATGGCTATTCCCTCACTGCAAAAAATGCAGAAGGAAGGTGAGAGCGGCAGAAAAAAAATCAATCAATATACGCGCGTTCTCACTGTCTTTATCACTGCAGCACAAGCTTCCGGTTACGTAGTGTATCTTAAAAGCGGACTCGGCACCAATGTAGTTTACAACGCAACATTGTTCTGGCTTTCTTCCGTTTCAATTCTAACAGCAGGTACCATTTTCATCATGTGGATGGGAGAAAAAATTACCGACCGCGGAATCGGCAATGGAATTTCTCTTCTCATCATGATTGGAATTATAGCTCGCTTGCCGTTCGCTTTGATTTCAGAATTCCAGGGAAGATTGAACGAAGGCGGTGGCTTGGTCACATTCCTCCTTGAAATAGCGGTATTACTCGCTGTAATTGTTGTTGTGATTCTGCTGGTCCAGGGGACAAGAAAAATTCCGGTACAATATGCCAAGCGTGTGGTGGGAAATAAACAATACGGCGGCGTTCGTCAATACATTCCGCTCAAAGTAAACGCTGCAGGTGTAATGCCGATCATCTTCGCCCAGGCGATCATGTTCATTCCGGCAACCATCGCGCAGTTCTTTCCGAACTCTGATGCTATGCAGGGTACGGCGGCACTCACGAATCCGGGTTCTTTCTTATACAACCTGATTGACAGTATTCTCATCGTCGTGTTCACCTATTTCTATACGGCAATCATTGTGAATCCTGTGCAGATGGCTGATGACATGAAACGAAACGGTGGTTTCATTCCAGGAGTAAAACCCGGAAAACAAACCGCAAACTTTATTGACACTGTTATGTCGCGCATCACCTTACCGGGAGCATTTTTCCTGGCCTTCATAGCACTCATGCCTTCATTCGCAAGAGCATTTGGCGTTAACTCGGCGTTTTCAAGTTTCTTCGGCGGAACTTCGCTGCTTATCATGGTAGGTGTAATTCTCGATACCCTTCAGCAAATTGAAAGTCATCTGCTGATGCGTCATTATGATGGCTTAATGAAATCAGGGCGAATTAAAGGCCGTTCAACAGTGGGTGTGCAATGATCTATTATAAGACAAATGAAGAAATTGAAGGCATCCGCAAGAGTTGCCTGCTTGTTTCAAAAACACTTGCGGAGGTTGCCAGGCATGTAAGGCCGGGTGTGACCACGCTGGACCTTGATAAGGTAGTGGATGAATTCATCCGTGATCACCATGGACTGCCGGCATTTTTGGGATATCGGGATTTTCCGAAGTCGGCGTGCATCTCGGTGAATGAAGAAGTAGTGCATGGCATTCCAAATGATTACGTACTGAAGGATGGAGATATTGTATCGGTGGATTGCGGAGCACTGCTCGATGGCTATTTTGGTGACAGTGCATACACATTTCCTGTCGGTGAAATTTCAGATGAGAAAAAACGATTGCTTCGCATCACGAAGGAATCTCTTGATGTAGGAGTGGAGCAGGCACGTGTAGGAAAAAGAATCGGAGATATTGCTGCAGCCATTCAGGATTACGTGCAGGCAAAAGGTTATTCTGTGGTGAGGGAATTAGTGGGTCATGGTGTAGGAAAAAGCTTACATGAAGACCCCCAGGTGCCGAACTACGGTAAGCGCGGTTCAGGTACCAAGATTCAGGAAGGATTGGTGATCGCTATTGAACCGATGATAAATGCAGGCAAGAAAGACGTGTATACAGCAGATGATAAATGGACGGTGATTACCGAAGACGGAAAACCATCAGCGCACTTCGAACATACGGTAGCAGTAAAAAAGAGCGGACCGGAAATTCTTACCACATTTGAATTCATTGATGAAGTTGTTTACCGCGTCGCAGTATAAAAAATTTACTAATGACCAGAAATCTCGCAGAGTCCTATGGACAATTTTCAGAAAAAGTTCGCGTAATGAATTTCAAAATGAAATTCAATGCAGCATGGTCGTGGAGAATTTTTTCTTTGTACCGAAAACATCCTATGGGGAAAATTATTTGGTGAATTTTCTGAAAGACTCTGTGATGTAATTGACCTGATCATTAATAAATCTGAAGATCACTAAAAAGTCTCGATAGAACATCCGATATTTGCACCTCTTTTTTAAATGGCAAAACAAGACCTGATTAAGCAAGATGGAACCATCACAGAAGCATTATCAAATGCGATGTTCCGTGTACGACTCGAAAACGGTCATGAGATTATCGCCACCATTTCAGGAAAGATGCGCATGAATTACATCCGTATTTTACCGGGAGATAAAGTGGCGGTTGAAATGTCGCCCTATGATTTAACGAGAGGAAGAATTACGTACCGATACAAATAACGATACACAATCCACGTAACACGATTCACGATAACGAAAAACGATTCACCATTCACCAATGAGAGTCCGAGCATCTATCAAAAAACGAAGCCCTGAATGTAAAATCGTTCGCAGGAAAGGGAAGCTGTATGTGATTAACAAAAAAAATCCACGGTTTAAACAACGGCAGGGTTAGATCGCGATGCGTAACTGCGAAAAAAAACAAAATGAACGAACTAATCAACCTAATCACCTATTAACCCAATAACCAAGAATGGCGCGCATATCAGGCATTGATTTACCAAGGAACAAAAGGGGCGACATCGGTCTCTCTTATCTTTTCGGCATTGGTCGTTCAGGAGGAATTAAAATCCTTGAGCAAGCCGGAGTGGATATAAACAAGAAAGTGAGTGAATGGGATGACGATGAACTAAATCGCATCCGTGCTATCATCACGAGTGAATGGAAAGTGGAAGGTGCTTTGCGATCAGAAGTTCAAATGAACATCAAGCGCCTGATGGACATTGGAAGCTATCGCGGCATTCGTCATCGTAAAGGATTGCCCGTTCGGGGCCAGCGCTCGCGCACTAATGCTCGTACGCGCAAAGGAAAACGTAAGACAGTTGCTGGAAAGAAGAAGGCACCGGCGAAGAAGTAGGCAGTAGGCAATTGACAATAGGCAAAAAAATAAATAGTCTAATACACAAAAATGGCAGAAGTTAAGAAAGCAACGAAGAAAAGAACAGTGAAAGCTGACGCTGAAGGTCAAGTGCATATTCAAGCCAGCTTTAACAATCTTATTATCACCTTCACCAATAAAACCGGCCAAACCATTTCGTGGTCATCCGCCGGTAAAGTTGGTTTTAAGGGATCTAAGAAGAACACGCCTTACGCAGCGCAGATTGCAGCACAGGAAGCATCCAAGGTTGCGCATGACGCGGGAATGAAAAAAGTAGAAGTATTTGTGAAGGGACCGGGCTCTGGTCGTGAAGCAGCAATTCGCTCGATCAATTCCTCAGGCATAGAAGTTACTGTAATCCGTGATATTACCCCGATGCCCCATAATGGTTGTCGTCCACCGAAACGCAGGAGAGTTTAGAATCACGATACACGAGTTCTCCCGATTTAATCGGGATTCACGTAACACGATTCACGATAAAAACAAAAATCAGTTAGGAAGCTCAAAACATAAAAAACCATTCAAAGATTAAAGATCAACCATCATAGATTCTAAATGGCAAGATATACAGGACCCAGATCAAAGATTTCAAGAAAATTCGGTGAGCCGATTCTTGGCTACAGCAAAGCGCTGGAGAAAAAGAATTATGCACCCGGCATGCATGGCACAACAAAAAAGAGAAAGCAAGCCACAGAGTATGCTGTCCAGCTAAAGGCTAAACAAAAAGCAAAAATGATTTATGGTTTGCTTGAGCGCCAGTTTGCGCGTTTCTATCGTGAGGCAGTGCGCAAGAAAGGTGTCACAGGCGAAAATCTTATGAAACTTCTTGAAGCAAGATTGGACAATGTGGTATACCGTCTCGGAATTGCTTCAACCCGCCGGGCTGCCCGTCAATTGGTGTCCCACAAACATATCATGGTGAATGAGAAGATAGCGAATGTGCCGTCAATGATACTGAAGCCGGGAGATGTGGTGAGTGTGAAAGGAAATTACAGGGACAATACCGTGATCAAACAAGCGCTCGGAAATCGGGATTCAAAATTTGGATGGCTCGAGTGGAACAGTGATAAGTTCGAAGGAACATTTCTGGCTCTTCCTGAGCGCGATCAAATTCCTGAGAACGTTCAGGAGCAATTGATTGTTGAATTGTACTCTAAATAAAATATGTTGTGGGCTATGAGTTATGCCCTATTAGCAAAAAACTAAATACTAAGAACTAAAAACTAAATACTAAAAATGGCTTTACTCACTTTTCAAAAACCGGATAAAATTGTTCTTCAGAAAGCAACAGACTTCGAAGGACTCTTTGAATTCCGTCCGCTGGAACCCGGGTTTGGTGTTACCATCGGTAATGCAATTCGTCGCGTACTGCTTTCTTCGCTGGAAGGGTATGCAATTGTCTCTATCCGCCTAAGCGGAGTAGACCATGAGTTTTCAACCATCAAAGGAGTGATTGAGGATGTGACAGAAATCGTTTTGAACCTCAAGCAGGTCCGTTTCAAAAGAACAACGGAGGAAGAATTGCAGAGCGAGAAAATCTTAATTTCCATCAAGAACAAAGATGAATTTGTTGCAGGAGATATTGAAAAAGCATCTTCTAATTTCCGCATCATGAATCCTGATCTTATTATATGCAGAATGGAGCGCAGCGTGAAACTCGACATGGAAATCATTGTAGGCAAAGGAAGAGGATATGTTCCGGCAGAAGAAAATGAAGTGACTGATGCACCTATCGGTACCATTGCCATGGATGCCATCTTCACTCCTATCAAGAACGTTCGTTATTCCGTAGAGAACACGCGCGTTGAACAACGCACTGACTATGAAAAATTGATCGTAGAAATTAAAACGGACGGAACCATTCATCCTGAAGAAGCAATCAAGGGAGCAGCGAAAATTTTGATTCAGCACCTCATGCTCGTGAGTGACGAGAACATCACCTTTGAAAGCAAGGAGAAGAAAGAGGAGGAAATGGTAGACGAGCACGTATTGCAAATGCGCAAGCTTTTAAAAACACCTCTCGAAGATTTGGATCTTTCTGTTCGCGCTTACAACTGTTTGAAAGCAGCAAAGATTTCTTCATTGTCAGAACTTGTTAAATACGATACGAATGAGTTGCTCAAGTTCCGCAACTTCGGAAGAAAATCATTAATGGAAATTGAAGCGCTCATCCAGGAAAAAGGATTGCACTTTGGAATGGACCTGGCGAAGTTTGGAATTGAAGAATGAAAAACAGGAAATTAGTTTATTAGCAAATTGGGTTATTCGGATTCCCAATAAACTAATATCCTAATGCCCCAATATCCCAATTATCATGAGACACCGTAATAAAATTAATCAACTCGGCAGAGAGACACAGCATCGCAAAGCATTGCTGCGCAACCTTGCAATTTCTTTGATCGAGAAGAAGCACATCACCACCACAACAGCAAAAGCTAAAGAGCTTCGGCGCTATGTTGAACCGCTTCTCACCCGTGCTAAGAATGATTCCACACATAACCGCCGAATTATTTTCAGCATGCTTCGTCATAAAGAAACCATCAGCATGTTGTTTGGTGAAGTCGCGGAGAAAATTGCGGATCGTCCCGGAGGATATACCCGTGTTGTCAAAATCGGTACTCGCCCGGGTGATAATGCTGACATGGCGCTGATTGAGTTGGTTGATTTTAGTTTATTGAATGGCGGAGGAGAGATTTCTGCAAAAGCAACAGAGGCAACACCTAAGAAGCGTACTCGCCGCGGTGGAAAAAAACAAACCGGGGCAAAACCGGAAACGAAAACGGATAACGTTAAAAGCGGAAAAAAGCCTTCCACAAAAACTCCTAATGCACCTAAGCGTCGCCAGAGGAAAAGCGGTGATGCGTAGCACAGACTTACTTAAGAGAAAGTCGGGTGTATTGAATCAAATGTCTCAACATCGTCGTATTAAATGTTTAGTGGCTGATTCCTATTGGTCAGTTGCAATTCCCCATAATGAGGATGCCGGAAATTTTACTTGTTGATGATCATGCCCTCATAAGGCGTGGAATGAAGTATGTAATTAATTCCAATTTTTCAGGATGCAGCATTGATGAAGCCGAAGACGGAAAGGGGATGATAGAGCAATTGAAAAGCAGGCATTATACACACTTGATTCTTGACCTGCAGTTGCCGGATTGTAACGTGATGAATATCTTTGAAACTATTCGCAATGATTTTCCGGATTTACCCATACTAATTTACACCATGAGCCCGGAGGATATTTTCGGAAAACGACTGTTGCAGATGGGCGCCAAGGGTTTTCTTTCCAAAGAAAGCAATGTAAAAGAGGTGATAAAAGCACTCAATCTTTTTTTGCTGGGAAGAAATTATATGAGCGCTGAAATGGAGGAACTGATGAAGATGGAGCCCGCAATCAGCTATAGTACTCAAAATCCTTTCGATGACCTTTCAGCTCGTGAAGTGGCAGTTGCCCATAATTTATTGCGTGGTATCGGTGTAAAAGAAATTGCCGGCGAACTTGATCTTAAATCCTCTACAGTGGCAACTTACAAGGCGCGCATCTTCGACAAGATTGGAGTGAATAACCTGATGGACCTCCGAAATATGGCTCAAATGTTTCACTTCTCTACATAATCCCTGCTTTATTTTTCCTTTGCATCATTCAAAGATGCTTGTGAGTATACTGATTATTCAGTTATATTGTATGCTCCGAGTTTAATCTCTTCCTTTTTCCTCTTAAACAGCGTTTTTTATGATTTGCAAGCCCGGTGTTTTGATTGACAATTCTCCGTCAAGGCACGTAAGTTTCATTTCCCCCAATGATCTCCAATCTGTTTTTGAACAACTATTACAGATAAGAACATAATTGACTATTATAGTTAGCTGTAATTAACAATTATAGCTAACTATATAATCAACTATTAGTGTAGTTTGAATTCTACAATTAGTCGATAGCATTGCTTGTTCCTTTGTGTACAAATAAAATATTGCAGGGGCATGAGTTCCCCAAATCACGAAGGATCAGTTTAATTACCGTCGAGCTTAAGGGAAAATTCTTTAGATAAAAACTACAATCATGAAAACTTTAATACCGAATCTTAAGAAGTTTTCAATACTGATAGTCGCCATTACTTTAAACTTTGCATTCAATGCTTCTTCACAAAATGGAGAGGACCCTGCATCAAAACTTAAAGAGAATCCTATGTTGGACGATAAAAAATCGTCCGTTATAAGCCCTGACATTAAAAACCTGTTGCATTATTATGACAAGCAGATTTACTTTACTAAAAACGAGGGTCAGTGGCCCGCAAATATAGTTTTCAAGGCAGACTTCCCATTGGGCCAAGCAGTTGCTACTAAAAAAGGAATGCTTGTAGGAACTTTTGATCCAACCGATATTTCCGTTCAATATAATTACGGAATGAAAGAAGAAGAGGCTAAGAAGAATCACACCCCATTCAATGACCATAAAGTTAAGGTGAAAGGACATGCCTGGATGATGAACTTCCTAAATAGTTCACCATTGATGAGTATTGAAAGTAAAACCAGACACCCGGATGTATTCAATTATTTTATTGGCGCTCCTTCAAAATATAAAACCCGTGTAAGTAACTTCCAGGAAGTTTGGTATAAGAATGTTTACGATAATGTAGATGTACGCTACTATCCTTCAGAAGATGGAACCCTTGAGTACGACATGATCTGCAAACCGGGTTTCAGCAAGAATAATATTGCTATTCAAATGGACGGGATTTCAAATCTCTATTTAAAACAAAATGGATCTCTTGTTTTAAAAACAAGCATTGGTGAAATGATGCTTCCGGCACCCGTTGCTTATCAAAAAATTAATGGTAAAAAAATATTAGTAGAAGCACATTATGTAATTACCGGAAATAATGTCGTGAAATTCAGTATTGGAAATTATGATGCGCTTCAAACACTCATTATTGATCCCATCGCATTGCGTTGGGCGACATTGATAAACAACAACTCCACAGGAGATAACCATGGACATTGTATTTGGGTGGATCCGTCTGATGGTGCCATTTATGTTGTAGCCCGGGTTGCTGGAACTACGAACCTGATAACCCCGGGAGCCTTTGACGAATCGGCTAATGGAAATTTAGAAACGATTATAGGCAAGTACACTGAGCCGGATTCTACAGGTGGTTCGGGAAGCCGTGTTTGGCAAACCTATATAGGCGGTGGCGGCGATGACAACCCTTATGCTATGGAGCAGGGACCAGATGGCAATCTTTACATTACGGGTTATACTTCAAGTGCAAACTTCCCCTTATTAGGTGGAAGCGCTTTCAGTGGTTCGAGCATTGATGACGGTACCCAGTTATCTGATAATATTTTTGTAATGAAAATTAATAGGGATGGAAATTCCATTAAGAGTTCAGTTATAGGAGGTAATGGTGACGATGGGTCATTTGATCTTCGCTTTACACCTGACGGTAGCATCCTTATTTGTGGGAATACCAGAAGTACAAATTTAAATACGGTACATTCAGGTATAGGTGCTACAAATACTAACTTCGGTGGAGTTGATGTAATTGTTTTTAAAATCAATTCAGATTTAAGTACCCTTTCATGGATTAAAAATTACGGAGGTTCCGGTACCGATCAGGCGACCATCATGTTGAACAACCCTGATAATGGTGATTTATATGTAGCAGGTTATACTTCTTCTTCAAGCGTTTTCCCTATCGTGAATGCCCGACAATCTTCTAAAACGGGAAGTACAGATGGGTTCATCCAAAAATTAAAATCCAACGGGACCATTGTTTGGTCTTCATATTTCAACTCTGCTTCAGGCAAAACAACCGACATTCTCTGCATGGAATTTAATACTCTAAGGAACAAACTTTATTTCGGTGGAATTACCGGCGGATTAAACACAAGCAATGTATCGGGCTCCGTAGTTTATGATAACACTTATAACAGCGGAACGAATGATTTCTTCGTCGCCAGCATGGATACCAATCAAACCTTTAACGCTTCAACATATATTGGCGGTTCAGGCAATGAAGTAAACATGATGGGCTTGAATATTGACCTGAACAATGATGTATATGTTTTTGGATATGCTAACAGCACGAATTTCCCGACTACTTCAGCCGCTTTACAAACACAATTAAACAACGTTAGCAACAACGGGGTAAATCCGGCTAATGACAAGGTATTTCTAAAATTATCCTCTTCACTTTCAAGCTTGCTTTTCAGCACTTATTATGGCGGAGCTGCAGACGATTATGATCCGGTGGGAGAGCGCGGTATCAAATTTTCCAACTGCCGCATCTATACAATTGTTACCGGACGATCAAACAATCTTCCTTTGACCGAGGGGGCCGCTACGACCTCTAAATTAAGTTCAACTTCAATCTATGAACCCGGGCTTGTAGTTTGGGCAAATCCTCCTGATCTTTCCAACAATACTATTTTCGGCAGCCAGTCAGTTTGTGCCGGGGCTATTCCTGCAGGTTTTACTGGTTCTGAACCTTCATACATATTACCGAATGTTATTCGTAACGGAACTATTTCTGCATATCCGGTAACCCTTTCTTCTGCTACCACTTATCAATGGCAAAGAAGTAGTGATAGCATCAATTGGGAAAATGTCACAGGAGGCACCAATCAAAATCTAAGCAATTCATTGATTGGCAGCGTATATCAGAAAACTTATTTCCGAAGAATCATTGGTGGTGATGCCTGCATAATAGCAGGCGCAGCTGATCAATCAGTAGTTATAAAAACATTAACTACACCGGGTACTATTACGAATGTAACATGTTATGGATTTGGCAATGGATCACTCACGGCACATCCTGATGGAACACCAAATTATAGTTATAGCTGGAATACGGGTGCAACAAGTCAAACTATTTCTAACTTAGTTCCCGGATCCTATACCGTAACAGTTACTGATGGAAATAATTGCTCAGCCTCAAATACATTTCAAATAACTCAACCGGATACACTTGGAATAAGTGGAGTAATGGGTAACATAACAACGACCGGAGGAAATAATGGATACATTAATTTAACAGTGATCGGCGACACAAGTCCGTACAACTATTTGTGGAATGATGGAATAACCAGTGAAGATCGAAGCAACCTTATCGCAGGTATCTACACGGTAGCGGTAACGGACCTCCAGGGTTGCCAGGCAGCACAAAGCTTCACAATCACACAACCGGAATGCATCATCAGCATGAGCGCGACCTGCACGAAGCCCGCCTGCTTAGGTGATGCAAATGGAAGCATTCATATTACAGTCGTGGGAGCACAAGGTACCGTTACCTATCTTTGGAATGATGGAACAACCACTCAAAATCGTAGTGGATTGACTGCCGGAATTTATACGGTTACAGCAACCGATGGAAGTGGATGTTCTGCTACGTTCATCCGACCAATTAGTCAACCGGGACCAATTAACATAAACGAAACGCATATTAACGTTTCCACTTTGGGTGGTCACAATGGCTCTATAGACATAACTGCTACTGGCGGCTCGGGGCTTAAAACCTACTTGTGGAATGATGGTGTTTCAAAACGAGACCGCGTACATCTTTATGCCGGAACTTATACCGTCACAGTTACGGACAAGCATGGATGCACTGCATCGAGAGCTATCGCCATTACTCAACCTTCAGGCAAGGCGGCTCTTTCACTGGAGCAGTCAATAAAACTTTATCCTAACCCGGCAAGCAGTGAGTTTATTGTTCAGTTGAATCTGGATGATGCAACTGATGCTCCCTTTAAAATTCATATAATAAATACAGTGGGCCAGGTAGTAGCAATAAGAACCGGCAACTTTGCAGACGGTATACTTCGTGAAATCTTCGAAACGAATGCCGGAATAGCGGATGGTATGTACCAGGTTCAGATCATCTGGAACGATCAAATAATTATCTGTGCGCTGATTATTAATAAAGAGTAATTGTTGTAGTGCAATTCACAATATTGTCAAGCAGTTCCCTCGAAAGGGGGAGCTGCTTTTTTCTTGTTTCGACTACTTGACTAAGTTGTTGATTGCTTGCTTGAAGATGAGATAAAAATTCGGCGCTCTTCTATAGAGAGTTTCATGACAGCAGATGTTGTCGGTTTCCTTACAAGATCCAACCTCAGCAGATCTGAAAGCAAGTCATAATAATAAAATTACCTTTGAGAGAGTAAATCGCCGCAAAGCAGACTGACCGAACGATTCAAGTTTTTTCTTTCACCCTCTCTCCTACTTCGCCACGATATCATTTTTCACAACAGAGCCTTTTTTCATACTTTTTTTATTAATGACGAGATGTTGGCAACAAAACATTTGTTGCTTTAAAAATTTTTATACCGCATCGTTTTAAAATGTATCTTTCACCCTGTAAATAATTTGATGTTGATTCCATCATTTTTACTGCTATGAAAAAAATTTTTACCCTCATTTTTATTTTATCAGTTACTTCCAAAATTTTATTTGGACAACAAGTCATTCATGCATGCTGTGATACTTTTGTGTGTTTACCCGGAACAGCTGTGCCTTTGGAAGTGGTAATTGATTCAGGCACGCAGGGAACATTGCTCAACATTGCTGATGATATTTACAGCCAGGTAATTAATCTTGGTTTTTCATTTACCTATTTCGGTAACACGTACTCCCAATGTGTTCTTTCCACCAATGCCTACATCACTTTCGACCTGGCTAACGCGCTTCAGTGGTCTCCATGGACCATAAGTAATGCTGCACCTTCTCCGTTAAATCCGTTGAACTCAATCTATGGACCCTGGCATGATGTAGATCCGGCTGTTCCCCCTTATGGCACTATGGGTTTCGGAACATTCGGTACTGCACCCAACCGCTTTTTCATTTTTAACTTTTGCAGCGTTCCCATGTATTCGTGCAACGATACTCTTTTCACAGGGCAAATTATTTTGTATGAAGGAACCAATGAAATTGAAATTCATCTGACGGAAAAAAGACTTTGCAGTACATGGAATGTCGGGGCCGCCATTGAAGGCCTGCAGGACAATACCGGCGCTGTTGCAGTGATTGTGCCCGGAAGAAATTACCCCGCGCAATGGACTGCATTCAACGATGCCTATCGCTTTACCCCAAGCGGCAGCAGCTACACAGTCGCCCCTATCGCTTATGCGCCTGTTCCCTTTGTTGCAGGCACCCCCGTATGGAATACCATCAACGGAAATTATGTAGGTACCGGCTACAGCCTTAACGTATATCCACTCACCACCACAAGCTACGTGGTGACTACTGCCTCGTGCGGATTCTCTGCGGACACTATCACGGTAGTGGTCGGGAGCCTGCCTGCAATTTACGACACTGTGGATCTGTCGTGCACGGGTAGTAATGACGGAGCTGTATCCGTGATGCCCACGGATAATAGCGGGCCTTATTCTTTTGTTTGGACCGACTCCAACGGGGACACATTGCAAATAGACAATGTAAACACTGGTGATACACTTTCGAATCTGCCTCCGGGAACATATAATCTGTTCTTCGTTAATTCCATTGGCTGCAATCAGCAGCATACCTATACGGTAACAGAGCCATTATATGAAGCAGCATTTAATGTTTCACCGGTATCCATTTGTGATGGCACTGCGACGATATTCACCGATTCTTCTTCCGGAAATATTTCTACTTACTTATGGGAATTTGGCGACGGTGCCACTTCATCGCTGCAAAACCCAACGCATACGTACACCACACCCGGAGCGTACACTATTACGCTTACGATTACTACACCTAACGGCTGCACTGATACTGCACAAACTTCTTACATCGCAAGCGGAACGATACAGGGAGTAGTAGATCAAATGACTGATGCAAAGTGTTTTAATAGCTGTGATGGAGCTATCATCGTGAGTGGCAGCGGAGGCGCGCTTCCTTTCAGCTACTCCTGGTCGAATGGCCAAACCTCGCCCGGAATCGGTGGCCTTTGCGCAGGTGCATACACGGTGATCATCAGCGATTCCGCAAACTGCTCAGACACACTCACGCTCCAGATCAATGAGCCAACACAACTTTATTTCTTACTTGATTCGATCAGCAACCCAAGTTGTTACGATTATTTTGATGGATACGTCAAAATCGAAGCGCGCGGTGGCACACCGAATTATCTTTACTCGTGGCAACCTTATGGAGGCAACAGTACCGTCGCGTCTCACCTGAATGCAAATACTTATACGGTCGAAGTTAAGGATGCGCATAGTTGTTTGCACGATACTATTCTGCAACTCACACAGCCCGAGCCTTTAGTCATCACGTATCCCGGAGATACTACGATTTGCTACGGAACAGAAGCGACACTAAATGTTCCCATCAGTGGCGGCACACCTCCCTATGCTGTCACCTGGAATACCGGCGACAATTCCAACCCTCTGCTGTTTAAAACTGATTTCGATTCTACGATTACGGTGTTTGCACTAGATGCCAATGGCTGCACCGCCGGCCCGGTGGAATATCGCGTACAAGTGCTTCATCAGCCCACAGTGAGTTTGGGAAATGATACTACGATGTGTGCCGGGGATGTACTCGACAAAAGCATTTTTCAGCCGGGAGTTTTATATGAATGGCAGGATGGATCGAAGTACTATAACTACGAAATCGGGGAAACGGGAATTTACTGGGTGAAAGTTTATAACGACTGCTTTTCTGCGGATGACTCCATTACCGTGAAGTTCGATGACTGTTCCACATGTGTACACGTGCCTGACGCTTTCACTCCCAACAATGATGGCATCAACGATATTTTTAAGGCGGAGATCGGCTGTTATTTCACAAACTATCTTTTCAAAGTCTTCAATCGTTGGGGGCAATTACTTTTTGTCACTGAAGATCCAAATGGTGGATGGGATGGAAGAAACGGCGGGAAGACTGAAGAAACGGGTACTTACGTTTGGCAATTGCAATATGCAGGCTCGGAACATGATCTTTCCCTCGATCAAAAATTATCAGGCTATGTTGTTTTAATTCGTTAAAAGCGATGTGGCTATTTAAAGCTCTCCGACTACCTTTGACTTCATGCTGAAGAAAATTATTTCCACTATTGCGATTGCAATAATTTTTTCTTCCTGCTCCACTTTAAGAACTTACACCTCTCTCGATTCAGCTCTCGAAAATCCAGAAGCTGTTGAGCGGTTAAAAATATCTTACCAGAATCTCCATTCACTTCCTCCTGAAATCGCACGGCTGAAAAATCTGCGGGAGCTTATTCTCTTCCGTGATAATCTTGATTCACTGCCCGATGCAATCGGAGCGTTTCCCAATCTTGAAAAACTTTCAGTTACAAGTTGCCGTCTTCAAAAGATTCCGCCCTCGATTGGCAAGCTTTCGAAGCTTCGCATTTTGTATCTGCAAAACAATCAAATCTCATTTCTTCCAAACTCAATTGGTAACCTTCCCGCTTTGCAACAATTGAATGCCTCGAATAACTATCTCGATTCCATTCCATCTTCTGTCGGGCAGTTGCAAAACCTGGAATATCTTTTTCTCGCCGGGAATAATTTGAAATCTATTCCCCCATCCATCGGGGACCTCCGGCAACTTCACATTCTTCATTTGGGAGAAAATGATTTACTCACGCTGCCGAACGAGATGGGCAAGCTTAATGCGTTAGTCGAATTGGATGTGGTGAATGCCGGCGCCCTGCTGAGAATTCCTGAATCAATGTGTGCGCTTCACAATCTCGAAACTATAAATGCTGATCCCACGGTGATCATACCTAATTGCATCTTAAGCAGAATCTTTTCGAGACAGCGATAAATTTCTTTACAATGTTACCTCCAGCACCGGCGAACTGACTGAATATTTTTCTCCTTCAATCGCTAATTCTGTATTCGGAAATATCATACGTGCTTCTTCAAGCATCGGCTCGAGCTCAGTGTATTTTGCAGAGAAGTGCCCGATCAATAATTTTTTCACATTCGATTTCATCGCGATGGTTGCGGCTTGTGAGCTCGTGCAATGGAAAGTTTGTATGGCGCGCTCCATTGATTCATTCATGAATGTTGACTCATGATACATCAGGTCAGCGCCTTCCACCTGCGGAATAATTTTTTCGTTGTACAGAGTATCAGAACAAAAAGCATACGAGCGAATGGGTGAAGGCTCACCGGTGAGTTCCGAATTAGGAATTGTTTTTCCATTCGCCACGAAATCTTTTCCCTTCTTCAAATCTGCAATCGCAGTAACCGGAACCTGAAACTCCTCTAATTTTTGAGGAAGAATTTTTCGCTGATGATTTTTTTCCCGAAACAAAAATCCACAGGTAGGAATGCGATGGTTCATGACGATGGTGCTCACGTTCAATTCTTCATTCTCAAAAATTTTTTCTTCAGCTTTTGCATCGTATTCATGAAACACAATCTCGTAGATAAGATGCGTGTCAGAATAGCTGAAGTTGAGCGCAATAATTTCTTTCAACCCCTTCGGGGCAAAAACATGGAGTGGTTCTCTTCGCTGCAACAAATGATATGAAGTGAGCAAACCAATAAATCCATAATAATGATCGCCGTGAAGATGCGTAATGAAAATGTGATCAATCTTGCTGCGCTTAATTTTCAGTTGGCTGAGCCGCATTTGCGTTCCTTCACCGCAATCGAGCAGAAAATATTTTTCATTGTGGTTTAAAACCTGTGAAGTAGGATGGCGTCCGTGGGCCGGAATGGCAGAGTTACTTCCGAGGATGGTAACTTCGAAGGTCATGGCTCAGTCGTATCATTGAAATCGCGTTCGATTTCTTCCATCAAAACCAGATCTTTCGCTTCCTGCATAGTGTGGACGAGATGAAGGACGGAATCGAGCTGTGAGATCTGTAAGAGTCGCAATACCTGCTCATTGATTCCTGAGAGGACAAAGGTTCCTTTTGCATTCTTGCATAAACGATCAGAAATTAAAATCGCGCTGAGTCCCGAGGAATCAACGAACTTTACATCGTTCATGTCGAAAATAATATTGCGAATCCCTTCGGCGTTGAGCAAAATCATTTCTGATTTCAGTAGCGGCCCGGTTTGTGAATTGAGATTTTCTTCGTGTAGTGAGAACACGCAATACTTTTCCTGCTTATCCATGCTGAACTTCATGATACTCTTTCTTGTTTTGCATTGCAAGGTAGGTTAAAAAAAATTCTCGGACTGAAACCTTTGAAAGCACTCAATAAAATGAATTTCAGAGGCAAAATGTCATACAACTCTAATCGTTAATGTTGAAAACAAAACTTAAGGTGACAGGAATTTGTAAATAATTTCAACTCGTCTTACTTTGCATGACAGATTGATTGCAAAAGAAAGTTGGCGGGTACTTTGTTCAAAATAAAAACTATGGAAGCAAAATTTTCTCCGAAGGTCAAAGAAGTGATCTCGTATAGCAGAGAAGAAGCCCTGCGGCTGGGCCATGATTTTATCGGCACCGAGCATTTGATACTGGGATTGATCCGCGATGGCGACGGACTTGCCATTAAGATCTTAAAGTCAATGGATGTAGATATTGTGATGCTGCGCAAGGCGATTGAAGATTCAATCCGCGACAAAGCAATGCATCATCATAATGTGAATGTGAACAATCTTCCCCTTACCAAGCAGGCAGAGAAGGCATTGAAGATTACAATCCTTGAAGCAAAAGTTCAGAAGAGTGACACGATAGGGACTGAGCATTTGATTCTTTCCATCCTAAAAAATAAAGACACAGTGGTTACAGAAATTCTCTCGCGATTTGAAATCGATTACGATTCTTTCAAAGCCGAATTGGAATTCATGCTGAATGATGTGAAAAGTGAGATTCCCCATGAGCAGCATGAGGAGGAAGAAGGGTTTGAAGAAGAAAAATCTAAAAGCACTTCGTCAACACGCAAAGCGCCTGCTGCAAAATCACGCACACCCGTGCTCGATAATTTTGGAAGAGATATTACCAAGCAGGCAGAAGAAGGAACGCTTGATCCTATTGTTGGAAGAGATACAGAAATCGAACGCGTTTCGCAAATCCTCAGCAGAAGAAAAAAGAACAACCCGATTCTCATTGGTGAACCCGGCGTTGGTAAAACAGCAATTGTGGAAGGTCTTGCGTTAAGAATTATTCAGCGTAAAGTTTCGCGCGTGTTGTTCGATAAGAGAATTGTGATGCTGGATCTCGCTGCCCTTGTCGCCGGAACAAAATACCGAGGGCAATTTGAAGAGCGGATGAAAGCCATCATGAATGAACTGGAGAAGAACCGCGATGTGATTCTTTTCATTGATGAAATTCATACGATTGTGGGTGCAGGCGGAGCGACAGGGTCCCTCGATGCTTCGAACATTTTTAAACCTGCTCTTGCCCGTGGCGAACTCCAATGCATCGGCGCTTCTACCCTTGACGAGTATCGCCAGTATATTGAAAAAGATGGTGCGCTTGATCGCCGCTTTCAAAAGGTGCTGATTGATCCGCCTTCTCCGGAAGAAACGATCATCATCCTCAATAACATCAAGAGCAAGTATGAAGATTTTCACAATGTAAATTATGCTAACGAAGCAATCGAAGCGTGTGTGAAACTGAGTACCCGTTACATCACCGATCGCTTGCTTCCTGACAAGGCCATTGATGTGCTGGATGAGGTAGGTGCGAAAGTTCACCTAAAAAATATCCATGTGCCACCAAGCATTTTAGAATTGGAGAAGAAGATTGAAGATGTGAAGACCGAAAAAAATCGCGTCGTAAAAAGTCAGCGCTATGAAGAAGCAGCGAAGTTGCGCGACAGTGAGAAGCGATTGATTGAAGAACTGGAGCGCGCAAAGAATGATTGGGAAGAAGATACCAAGGTGAAGCGCTATCCTGTAACAGAAGAAGACATTGCCGAGGTGGTTGCGATGATGACGGGCATTCCCGTGAAGCGCGTTGCTCAGAGCGAAAGCTCGAAGCTGCTGAACATGGCAGAAGAATTAAGCGGCAGTGTTGTGGGACAGGAAGAAGCAATCAGAAAAATCACAAAGGCCATTCAGCGCAACCGCGCAGGATTGAAGGACCCCAAGAAGCCGATTGGCTCATTCATTTTCCTTGGACCAACAGGAGTCGGCAAAACAGAATTGGCAAAAGTGCTTGCGAGATATTTGTTCGATTCAGAAGATACGCTGGTGCGGATTGACATGAGCGAGTATATGGAAAAATTTTCTGTGTCACGCCTGATTGGCGCTCCTCCGGGTTATGTGGGTTATGAAGAAGGAGGACAACTCACGGAGAAAGTCCGGCGGAAACCATACAGTGTAATTCTGCTCGATGAAATTGAGAAAGCGCATCCGGATGTGTACAATATTTTATTGCAGGTACTTGATGATGGATTGCTTACCGATGGTCTCGGAAGAAAAGTAGATTTCAAGAATACCCTTATCATCATGACGTCGAACATCGGTGCGCGGCAGTTAAAGGATTTCGGACAAGGCATCGGGTTCAATACAGCAGCGCGTCAAGACCAGGAAGACGGACATTCAAAATCAGTAATTGAAAGTGCCTTGAAGAGAACTTTCTCTCCTGAATTTCTCAACCGTGTTGATGATGTGGTGATCTTCAATGCACTCACCAAAGACCATATCTTCAAAATCATTGACATTATGCTGCGCGATGTGCTCAAGCGCGTAACCACTCTCGGCTATCAGCTTGAACTCACCGGTGGGGCGAAAGAATTTATTGCCGAGCGCGGATATGATTCCAAGTTTGGTGCGCGACCATTGCAGAGAGCAATTCAAAAATATCTTGAAGATCCGCTTGCAGAAGAATTGCTCAATTCAGAGATGAAAGCAGGCGATACCATCATGGTGGATGTTGATCCTGCCGATCCTGAGAAGCTGAAAACTTTGGTGAAGAAATTAGTGAAGGAAGAGAAGATGGATGTTTGAGTTTAGAAATTAGAAGGTAGAAGATAGGAGATAGAAGGTAGAAGCCCTCGCAAGAGGGCTTTTGTTTTTTGAAGGTTTATATTTACGCTGTGAAACTGTTCACCGTCCTCTTCGCTCTCTACACAATATTGCTTTCGGTAATCCCATGCTCTGAAAGCTTAATGAATAAAGACAAGACACCACGTCTCACTGAGCTTTCACATAACTCCAATAATCAGGAAGGCACAGATGATTGCAGTCCTTTCTGCCAATGCGATTGCTGTCATAGTTTGGTAGTCCTTTCAGTTTTTCATACTCTTCTCCCTGTTCCTGCTTTTTCTCAAAAACATTTTTCCGCGCTCCCAACGCATATTCCTTCTCATTTTGCTGCTGACTTTTGGCAGCCACCCCGCATAGGTTAAGAATCATATCAGCAAAACTTTTCTGAAATGGTGACTGAAGTGTTTTCATTTCAGCCTGATCATTACTCACGTTCGATTACTAACCTCGTTCATTTCGTATGATTAATAAAATCATTCAGTTCTCCATCGCGAACAAATTCTCCGTGGGCTTTTTTACACTTGCACTAATTCTCTACGGAATTTATTCCGTTACACAATTGCCCATTGATGCAGTGCCTGATATAACAGACAACCAGGTGCAAGTCATTACACTCGCTCCCACTTTAGGAGCGCAGGAGGTAGAGCAGTTCATCACTGCTCCCATTGAATTGGCTTTCGCCAACATTCCGGAAGTTGAACAGCGGCGATCTATTTCACGATCCGGACTTTCAGTGATCACCATTGTGTTTCACGATCGAACAGATCTTTATTGGGCGCGGCAGCAAATCACCGAGCGCCTCAAGGAAGCTGAATCACATATACCCGAAGGATTAGCAGAACCGGAGCTTGCACCAATCACAACAGGATTAGGTGAAATTTATCACTACGTCGTGTACGCAAAGCAGGGGTACGAAAACAAATACGCTACAACCGATTTGCGCACCGTCCAGGATTGGATCATCAAGCCCCAGTTATCAGGCGTACCTGGCGTTGCAGAGGTCAGTGCATGGGGCGGCTATGTAAAAACTTATGAAGTAGCAATAGACAATGACCGTCTAAAATCAATGAATGTATCCATTCCCGAAGTCTTTGAAGCATTGGAGCACAACAATGAAAACACGGGAGGCAGTTACATTGAACAGCAAGACAATCTCTATTTCATTCGTGGCATTGGTCAGGTCAAATCCTTAGACGACATAGGAAAAACTGTGATCAAAAATGTAAACAATGTTCCTGTCCTTATTCAGGCTGTGGCAAAAGTGCAGTACGGTGCTGCAACGCGTTACGGTGCTGTTACGCGCGATGGTCGGGGTGAGGTAGTAGGCGGCGTAGTCCTTATGCTTAAAGGTGAAAACTTCAATGAAGTGAGCCGGAATGTAAAAGCACGAATGCACCAAATTCAAAAGTCATTACCGGAAGGAGTTGTTGCTGAGCCCTACATTGATCGCAGCGAATTGGTGAACCGTGCTATGGGTACAGTAGAAAGAAATTTATTGGAAGGAGCCCTGATCGTCATTTTCATTCTCGTATTGTTTCTTGGAAATCTTCGCGCGGGTTTCATTGTCGCATCAGTCATTCCGATGGCAATGTTGTTTGCCATAGTGATGATGAATCTCTTCGGAGTTTCAGGAAACCTCATGTCGCTGGGCGCTATTGATTTCGGTTTGATTGTGGATGGTGCCGTGATCATTGTTGAAGCAATTCTGCATCGCGTAACGAATATTAAAATTGAAACTGAAAAGCATCCGGGACTTTACACAGAGAAATATTCCGGAAAATCTTCTCTCTCCAAAGAACAGATGAACCATGAAGTTTATCACGCTGCTTCCCGCATGATGAATAGTGCCGCCTTCGGACAAATTATTATTCTCATTGTTTACATTCCCATTCTCACCCTCATCGGTATTGAAGGAAAAATGTTTCGACCGATGGCCATGACGGTTTCATTTGCCATCATCGGCGCACTGATTTTGTCACTCACATATATTCCGATGATGTCTGCACTGTTTCTCCCGAAAAAACCTTCTCACAATAAAAATATCAGCGACCGGATGATGGACACTTTCTCGCGTTGGTATCAGCCAATTATCAATTTTGCAATTAATCGTAAAGCGATTGTTATCGGAATCGCCGTAATTCTTTTCATTGGATCTGTATTCATGTTTACCAGGATGGGAAGTGAGTTTATCCCTACACTGGAAGAAGGAGACCTGACCGTAGAAATTTTTCTTCCGCAGGGAACATCACTGACTAAAACGGTAGAAACGTATTCAATGGCAGAAAAAATTCTGAAAGAAAAATTTCCTGAAATCAAACATGCCGTCACCCGGATTGGCTCAGGTGAAATACCAACCGATCCCATGCCTATTGAAGCAGGGGATATCATGCTTGCAATGAAACCGATGAACGAATGGACTTCCGCCCATTCACGGGAAGAAATGCAGGAGGAAATTGAAGAAGCACTTTCAGACATTCCGGGTGCATTTGTAGAGGTCACTCAACCCATGCAAATGCGTTTCAATGAATTGATGACCGGCATAAAGCAGGATGTTGCGGTGAAAATTTTTGGTGATGACCTGAATACACTTGAACAGAAAGCCAGCGAAGTAGCAAAGGTGATCAGCAGTGTTGAAGGAGTCACGGAACCAGGTGTTGAAAGGGTGAGCGGGTTGCCGCAAATGGTGGTGGAATATGACAGGAATAAACTGGCTCAGTATGGCTTGTCTGTCAGGGATGTAAATAAAATTCTCAGCACTGCGTATGCCGGAACATCCGCAGGAGTTGTGTATGAAGGTGAAAAAAGGTTCGACCTTGTTGTGAGGCTGCAACCGGAATCAAGGACAAATCTTGATGACATCAGAAATTTATTTGTGCCTCTTCCCGATGCAGGCCAAGTTGAATTGCGGCAGCTTGCCGACATTCAATTGAAGGAAGCACCCGCACAAATTTCAAGAGAAGACGGCAAGCGCCGAATCTATGTCGGGTTCAATGTTCGTGGTCGTGATATGAAAAGTGTGGTAGATGAAATTCAAAAGAAGTTAGATGAAAAAATAAAACTTCCGCCCGGATATTATTTTACGTACGGAGGAACATTTCAAAATCTCGTGGAGGCAAACAAGCGGTTATCAATAGCATTGCCCGGAGCTTTGGTGCTGATTTTTCTTTTGCTCTTTCTCACTTTCGGTTCGGCAAGAGAAGCGTTACTCATTTACACTGCAATTCCAATGAGTGCAATCGGTGGAGTGATTGCGCTTTGGTTGCGCGATATGCCATTCTCGATTTCAGCAGGAGTTGGTTTCATTGCATTGTTTGGAGTAGCGGTGCTGAATGGAATTGTTTTGATAAGCACGTTTAACCAGTTAGAGAAAGAAGGAATTGCAGACATCAGAGAAAGAGTTTTAAAAGGCACACGAATACGGTTACGACCCGTGCTCATGACTGCATCCGTTGCTTCGCTTGGATTTCTACCGATGGCAATTTCAATCAGTGCTGGAGCAGAGGTGCAGCGACCACTTGCCACTGTTGTAATCGGAGGTCTCATCTCTTCCACTGCATTAACGCTGATTGTTTTGCCGGCACTCTACATCCTTTTCTCGCGAAGAAGAAAAATAAAAACGACAACTACTTCAGCAACAATTATTCTGTTGCTCACTTCTTTTGCAACGCAGTCATCTGCTCAAACAACTCAATCCCCTTTGGTGGTTTCGCTCGACAGTGCTGTAAACATGGCCATGAGAAATAATCCCGCATTGCAATCTTCTCAGTTGCAACTTACTCAGCAACAGAAATTACAAAAGACAGCTTTTGATTTCGCCAAAACGGGTTTGTTCTATGAGAATGAAGATTTAAGATCAGACCAGCCGGATAATAAAGGAATTCTTAAAATCGGCATCACACAGTCTTTTGAATTTCCTACAACCTATTTCGCACAAGGAAAGGTCAATAAACAAAACACAGGCATTGTTCGGACAAATCTTTCACTTGTGCAAAAAGATTTATTGCGTGATGTGCGAAGCGCATACTTCAACTTGTGGCTTGCAGTAGAAAAGCAAAAACTTTTTATGCAGCAGGATAGCATTTTCACAGAGTTTGAAAATGCAGCTACGCTTCGATTCAATACAGGTGAAACAAATAAGCTTGAAATGCTTTCTGCACAGGCGAAGCACAAGGAAATTCAATTGGCCTTGCAATCCTCAAGTGCTGATGTGATCATTGCTCAACAGGAATTGATGAAGTGGATGAATGTGTCGGAGGCAGTGCTTCCTGAAACGACACAAGTCCAAAAGCTGAAATTGGAAATCGGAAATTCGGGAAGCCAAATTTCTAATTTCAATTTTCCAATTTCAGATCATCCATACTTACAACTCCCGCAACAAAAAATTTCCCTGGCAGAATATCAAAAGAAAGTGGAGGTAAATAAATTTTTGCCTGACTTAAACATTCGATATTTCAATCAAAATTGGTTAGGTATTGAACCCGGATACTACGGATACAGCTTAGGAATAAGTGTTCCATTATTCTTTTGGTCGCAACAGGGAAAAATTCAGGCAGCAAAACTCCGGCAACAGATAGCGCAAAAAGATTTTGAAACTGCAACACTGCAATTCAATACGGCTTACATCCAAACAATTCAGGAGTTAAACAAGCAGCAGCAATTACTTCAATACTACGAAACGACAGGAGTGCAACAGGCAGATGAATTATTGCATAGTGCAACGCTTGCATTTAAGAATGGTGAAATAGGTTATATCGAATACACTTCTTTGCTTTCGCAAAGTATTGACATCAAAAACAATTACCTCACTGCATTGAATAATTACAATCAGGCAGTGATCAAACTGAACTACTTCTTAAATCTTTAAAATGAGAATGGAAATTAGAAAATGGAAATTTGGATGACAAATTTCAAATTTCCATTTCAAAAGTGTCATTTCAAAAAAACACAAAATCAAAAACAAATGAAAACACTCACAACCCTTGACGTTTACAAACTTGCTGAAGAACTTTCTGATATTGTTTGGTATGCCTATGATACGTGGAGCTACAAAGCGCAACACACTATCGGCTTACAAGTAATCCGGTCTGCAGATAGCATAGCAGCAAATATTGCAGAAGGATATGGAAGATTCACACCTCCTGACCGAAGGAAATTCTACCGCTATGCAAGAGGTTCTTTTGAAGAAACCAAATCATGGTTGCGGAAAGCGATCCGTCGAAAAGTTCTTTCAAAAGACGATGAGAAGAAACTGACGATAATCATAAATGAGTTAGGTCCGAAACTCAATGCATTTATTTCAAAGACAAAATAGTAACAGGAAATTTGAAATTAGAAATTCAGATAGCCAAATTTCAATTTTCCAATTTCAATCTGGCCGTATCCCTGACTTAAAAACTAACTAATAAAAAAATGAAACCAACAACCTCACGAATCACAAACCGAATTCCCAATTTCCAATTTCCAATTTCATTGCTGATCATACTCATGCTTTGTATCTTTCAAAGCTGTAGTGACAAAAACGAATCTGAAGTTGCTAAAGAAGAAGAAACAAAGCAGGAAGCAGATGCAACGGAAGTCACTATCACAAAACAACAGTATGAAACCATAAACATCCAGCTTGGCACCATTGAGCAAAAAAATCTTACCAGTGTATTAAAGACAACAGGATTTTTGAAAGTGCCGCCACAGAATAAAGCAAGCATTACCGCTGCTATTGGCGGAACAGTACAAAACATTCTTATCCAGGAAGGTGACTATGTAAAAAAAGGGCAGACGTTGGTAACACTCATGAATCCTGATTTCGTCAAATTGCAGGGAGCATTTTTAGAGGCACAATCACAAATCACTTTCTCAGAAGCAGAATTTAACCGGCAAAAAGAACTGTCTCAAAAAAATGTCTCATCACAAAAAGTATTTCAACAGGCACAATCCGATTTCAATTCACTGCAGGCAAAGCTCAGTTCACTAAGGCAACAGCTTTTATTGCTTGGTATTAACCCTGAGTTACTTACAAAGAATAGCATTGCATCTGCTGTCAGTATCAAGAGCCCGGTAAATGGAAGTGTATCCCACATTGATATCAACATTGGCTCTAACATCGAACCCTCCGAAAGCATGATGAATGTCGTCGACAATTCACAACTGCATCTTGACTTATTTATTTACGAACAGGATTTAACGAACGTGAAAGTCGGGCAAACTGTAAATTTCACCTTGACTAATCTTGCAGGAAAATCATACACTGCAAAAATTTTTGCAATTGGAAATGCATTTGAAGGTGATACCAAAACCATTGCCGTTCACGCATCCATTCCGGGAGACAAAACAGGTTTGATTGAGGGAATGAACGTTATGGCCATGATAGATATTGGAAATAACTATGCGCCTTCTGTTCCGTCTTCAGCAATTACAAATACAGATGGTAATGATTACATTTTCATTCAGATTGAAGGACATGAAGTCAAAAGACATAAACATGATGATGAAGAAAGTAAAATTGAAAAGGAAGAATTAGGGGATGCTTTCACTTTCGAAAGAGTTCAGGTTAAGAAAGGTGTCACGGATGCAGGATACACAGAAATCACTCCGCTTGAAGAAATTTCTGCCAGCCCGAAGGTGGTTATTAACGGGAGTTTTTATTTGATGGCGATGTTGACTAATGAAGGTGAAGATTAGTGTTAAGCAAATGAAATTTTACATTGTGAAAACAAACGCAATACTCATACGTCTCAGTTGCGAAATCATTCTGAATAGTTGCAATCAAAATGCAGAAGTACTGATGATCGAAGCCTGCCATCAGATCGCAAAACTGAATTCAGCAGGAGGAGAAGAATAACGCTAATCAAATTTCATGCACCATGTCAGAAGATTTGCATTATCACAGTCACGCTCCGCAACCACTCACCAATGTCCACCGCGCATTCTACATCGGCATTGGGCTCAACTTATTCTTTGTTCTTCTTGAAGCAATAGCAGGATTAGCCATTCATTCATTGGCATTGATTTCCGATGCAGGCCACAATCTTGCTGATGTTGCAGGCCTGGCATTGTCGCTCCTTTCATTTCGTCTTTTGAAAGTGAAATCGAATCAAGTGTACACTTATGGTTATCGGAAGAGCACCATCCTCGTCGCGTTGCTGAATGCCGTAGTGCTGTTGGTTTCTATCGGAGCCATTGCGTATGAAGCTGTACATCGCTTGTTTCAGCCGGAACCATTGCCGGGAATTACCATCGCCTCTGTCGCTGCCATCGGAATTGTCATCAACTCTATTTCTGCGTGGTTGTTTTTGCATGACCAGGAAAAAGAAATAAATGCGAGAGGCGCATACCTGCACATGCTCGCCGATGCGCTGCTGAGTTTGGGAGTAGTTATTGGTGGAGTCATTATTTACTTCACTCATTGGTTTTGGATTGATCCGCTCATCAGCATTGCGCTCGTGGTTTTCATTCTCATCGGCACGTGGAATTTATTGCGAAGCAGTGTGCGAATGTCCATGGATGCCGTTCCTGAAAACATTTCATTCAATGAAGTGAAACAAGCGATGCTGCAAATTAAGGGTGTGCAGGATGTCCATCACATCCACATCTGGTCCATGAGTTCAACGGAAAATGCACTCACGGCTCACATCGTCATTGATGAAAGCACGTCACTTCCTGAAACAGAAAAACTCAAGCAACAAATCAAGCACGAACTGGAGCATCAGCACATCAGCCATGCAACGCTGGAATTTGAAATGAGGAATGCTGAATGTGAGACAGAAGAAATTTAACGAGACTTTGTTTTTGTTGAGGTGAACAATTTTTCCAATTTTTAACTTTTACAAACTCCGCAATGTATTTCCTCCTCTCCCACTTCTCTGCTGCAATTCTCTGTTTGTTTTTCGTGACGCTTTCCATAGCTGTGGCGTTTGCCGGATTTTTTCTGCTGAAAAGATTGGTCAATTACGAAACCTTCAAAGCGAATCACGAAGTGACCGGATTAATTTTCGCGGCTACCAGCCTGATTTATTCTCTCGTGCTTGCTTTTGTAATCGTTGCTGTTTGGAACGACTATGAAGACTTGAACACTATCATTGAAAAAGAAACCGATAAGCTCAGCGACATCATCGTTCACGGGGAAGAATTACCCGACAGCATCGCAGCCCTGATAAGAACCTCCATTAGTGAGTATGCGCAATTAGTGATCAAAAATGAATGGCAAACGGAAGGTGAAAAAAGAAATTCCAACGCTTACCTGCAACGACTTCGTCTGTCGCTTTTCAAGTTTCATCCTGCGAAAGACTCGGAACAGAAAATTCTTGATGTTATTGATGATGATTTAAGTGCCGTATCCGACTTGCGCCGCGAGCGCTTAAGTCACAATCACTCACACGTACCCGGGCTGGTGTGGATGATCCTGATCGCAGGAACCATTATCACCACCCTTTGCTCGTACTTGTTTTTCGTAGAACCAAAACGTCTTCACTATTTATTCATCGCATTGCTCAATTGCATGATAACAATGAGCTTGTTTCTTGTGTACATGCTCGATCATCCTTTTGATGGATCAACAGCGGTAAGCAGCCAGCCTTTCCGGGAATTAGCTTCTTCAGCGGCACCGGATTGACCCTGCCAAAAAAATTTTCATTGAATTTGTAATTCTCTTTCCTACTTTTCCGAATCAATTTCTCTTAAGAATATTTGTTACTCCCTAAATATTCCCGTATGCTGATTCCGTTACCCAATCTACCCTTGATGTATGACTGATTATTCTGCAGCAGAAAACTTTATACTGAAAAAGCTGGAGAGCGAACTGCCGAAAGATCTCTCTTATCACGGTGTGCATCACATGTTGGATGTATTGAATGCTGCATTACAGATTGCAGCGGCAGATGGAGTCACCGGTGAAGAAGAGCTAAGGATACTGCGCGTGGCAGCGCTGTTACATGATGTGGGCTTCATTTATAAATATCAAGGACACGAGGAAAAAGGATGCGAGGTGGCGCACCAGCTCCTTCCGCAATTTGGTTTTGACGGAGAGCAGATCAAAAAGATTTGCGGAATGATTAGTGCCACTAAGCTGCCCCAGGAACCACACACACAACTTGAGCGCATCATCGCTGATGCTGATCTTGACTATTTGGGAAGAGAGGATTTTTACCCGATTGCAAAAACATTATTCGATGAATGGAAAGTATATCTGAACATCACCGATGAAAACGAGTGGAATCGCATCCAGACAAACTTCCTTTCTCACCATCATTATCACACTGCCTACTGTGTAAAATTGCGCGAGCCTGAAAAACAAAAGCGGCTACGGGAGATTAAAGCGCTAGTAAAATCACAGTCGTAGCTAATTTGCTTTCAGAGTAACTTTTACATCAGTAACAACGGACATTTATTTTCTTCTTGCATACATTCGATTTACGCAACAACCACAATTGTAACCATCAAGGTGGAGCGTATCGTTTCCATCAAAATATATTAATGCGGGAAAGTCAAATGCTGCAAAATATACTATGCAGTAATCTGCTTTACTCATGAAGGCAGGATCCTTAGGCTTGAATTGAAAGTAGCAGTCTTGCTTTCATTGCCGTCAACAACCCATTTAACTTTATTGATCTTCGTGAATTCAATTGACTCTTCATGCCCGCTTGAAGATGGAGTCCATGTTCCTCCGCCAAAGCCCCCGCTTGAACTGACCAGATACCAGGTGCCGAAAATTTTTTGCATATCGAGAGGAATGTAGACGGCTTTGTCTTTCGTACAGGTAATTATCAGCGCTCACAAAGCTGAAATCGCAATCAGCAAAATTTTTGAAGAACTTTTTTTATTTCACAAAATGCATTTTTTGAAGGAGTTAATTCATCCGCCTTCATACAAGTCTACCCCGTGAGTAAAAATATCGCATACCCTAAGCATTAACTTTTTTTCGAGAACTATTTACGCTTGGCTTTTTGCTTTTATGCTTTGCTCTTCTCAGTTTATCTGCCTTGATAAATTCAGAGATTGCCTTTTGTTCTTCTTTTGTTAAAGGTCTGGGATCAACCTCAAGGTCGATTTCAACCGGTAATTCTTTTAGTTCCATAATTATTGATTTTGATAGTATTTGTCAATGAGTTTTAATGCTGCTTCAGTATTAATAATCATCAATCCACCCCCAAAATGAGTTGCTCCCAAACTTTGATTGTAATGATCTATGAGCTTAGTTTTTGAAGTGAACGAAACATATCCTTCTCCGCCTCTTTGAAATGAAAGTTTACAAGCATAAGCAACAAGATTTCCGGGCACACCTGCATACACTTTCGTTTTACCTCTGTTAAAAGAAGCGCTTTCAATCAAGTGCATATACACGTGATCTTCTTTAACCTGCAAACTAACCAATCCTTGAATGACGTTTTTATTTTCTGTAATCGTTAGCTTGAAAACATCTCTGTCATGCTGACTGAATTCATATTTCCAATCAAAAACCCATCCGCTTTGTTTTGTAATACTTTTCAACTCTGCAGTTGTCATAAGAGAAATCTCAGTCCTGAAACTATCACCCGTTTGAACATTTTCAATGGAGTTCGTGAGTTTATCAACAATGAAATCAAGACCCTTCTGCATTCTTTTTTTCACTATGCTAATTTACGGAATGCTGAATGAAAATCAACAACTGAATTTCATTTATTGTGCAGCGAAATGCCAGGAAATAAATTCAATTCACCTCAGGTGTTTCTCTTTGCTCACTACTCACCATTTTCCATTCACTACGATGTCGGAAGCGTTTGCCCCATCTCCAGAAATTTCTGATTCATCATTCGAATGCGGCGGCAAAGAATTTTAATGATGCCTTTCACAACTTCCGGGCGCGATTCAAATAAATCGTAAATCGGTTCCTGGTCAATTTTCAGAAGCAGCAGATCAGTGAGTGCAGTTGCTGACGCTGATCGTGCCTCGGTGTCAAGCAACGATAACTCTCCGAAAAAATCCTTCTCCTGAAATTCAACCAATGTTTTTCCTCCCCGGTGGATGCTTACCCGTCCTCTGAAAATAACGTACATACAGTTGCCGATGTCACCTTCTTTAAAGATGTTGGAATCAGTAGGCAATTCCACTTCTTCTGCTAAATGCGCGATCTCTGCCAGAATGGTTTCAGGTGTTTCGGAAAAAATGCTGAGCGACTTCAGCACCATCACCTTTTCGATCATCAGTAGTTTAGCTTCTTTCATGTAGCGAGCGGGGATGAATCAATAGATATTCCCTGCATAAAATTAAGAACCCACTGTGATGTTTCTTTCAGCAATGGATTCGGTGAATGAGTGAGCGGCTCGATGGATGCTTTGCCACTCAGACGCATTTCGTCCCTCATAAAATACATCACGCACGATTTAGACCACGCATTAAAATGATGATGCTGGTCGCAAAGAATTATATCGCAAGCAACAGCCCTGGTGAGATGTGGAACAGCATAATGACCTTTCAGTTCATGGGATTTATGAGTGAGTGACGTGTGTTCAAACAGGCTGATAAATATTTTTGAGAACTCATGGGCAACACTTTCTGAAATAATCTCGAGTGCCGTTGCAAGACTTTCGTTTGAATTGATTTTTAATCCCGCGGTTGCTTTTTTAATACTTCCTGCATCATAAAGAAAACTGAAAAGCTCCAGCAGGTTATCACGAATTGAAAGCAGTTCAAGTTGTATCGCATCAATCAATGCAGTATGGGCGTGTTCTGATTCAAGATATTGCATGAGATATACAAGATGTGATGCGCTATTCAAATGATCACGCACAAATTTTTGATACTTCGCTTTCTGGTGATGATCTGCCTTAAATCCTGCATGGTTCATAGCTTTGAAAATGGTTTCCCTCATCGCAGGAAGCTCATCGGTAAGCTGATCGAGTACATCTTTTGCACGGTCATCATTAATTTTTCCCAGGAGCATAATCATCTTTCCCCACAGTCTTTCATCAGGTGAAGTGAGAATTAAAGTTTGAACCATGTCAATGACCATTCCTCCCTGCATGCGTAACGCTTCAATAATTGCAGGGTGATTGTTTTGATCATCAAGCATCCTGATCAATTCATGATTCAGTAATTCGTTATGCTGCTTACCAGCAGCAAAAATCGCCGCCTCCTGAACATGAGGATTTGAATCATGCAATAGCTCCACAATCAATGAGTGAAAATCATTCCCGCTCAGTTCCCCAATCGTTTTGGCCGCTTGCAATCTAAACGTATGATCGGACGAATGCGCCCGGGAAATCAGCAGTTGCCTCGCCTCCTTTGATGAAGAATCATTTCTCGTTAATGAATATACCATGGCTGCTCTTACGATATCCGGGTTGGTATGAATCAGGAAGCCGGCGTAGTCGAAGGAGGGATCCATGGAAGCAAGCACAGAAAGTGCCGTCACTAAAACATCCTGATGATTACTCTGCAATGAAATCTCTTTCACCTGAGGAAGCAAACCCGGCAGGTTCCATTCCCGCACTAATGAAACCGCTTCGCATTGAACAACAGTTGAAGAATGGTGTAATGCAGCAAGCAACATCTCCCGCTGAGTCGCCTGTGGTTGCGACTTTACCAAATGCAGCGCGAGCATTACCTCGCCGGGCTCCCCATTGGAAATTTTTTCTTTTAGTATCTGAATGGATTCCCTGTCAGTAATCATTACTTCGCGATGACGCACGGTTCGGTTTCTTATCGCAAGCTGTAGCGTCTGAACATAATTTTTATCAAAACTTAAAACAGATATAATACAACCGATCACAAGCAGGAGCAGCATTACAGTCATAATGCGATAATCAAGCTCGGGCTGAAGGATAAAGAAGACAAGGAGCATTGAGCCAACGGTAAGAAAAGCAAACGGATCAGTTATTCCTTTGATTACCGTGTGACCTCCAAGGCGCTCTTTCACCGGCAACGGCTGCAACGCAGCAAGTAATACCGGAAACTGAATCGCTGACCTCAATACATCTGTAATGATGGCAATTGCGGCGAACGTATAGAACACCACATCAAGCGATCCAAAGAATGTTGCAGGCAATGCAATAAGACACAAAGCAAAAAGTATTACCGGGGTTATGAGCAACGCATTCCTGATCCCTAACCTGTCGGCTAAGCGATTGGTAACTGTTAGTTTAATAATGAGCGTGATCAGCCGGCTGAGGGCCAGAAAAATTCCAATGAATAAAGCAAGTGAGCTTCCGTGTTCGTGCGATGCTTCTTTCACGTAACCGAAAAAAATAAAGTTGAGAAGAATGAATGCACTATAAGAAAAGAATGAAATGAATGCTGCCCGCCTCACCAAAACATTCCTCCGAAAAATTTTTGCGGTCTGCAGCAGCACGGGATTTTTGCCGTTCGAATGATCATGATTATGATCATGATGATGATCTAATGCTCCTGTCTTCTTAAGCTGCTGAAAAAAGTAAATGGACAAGATGGTACTTCCGAAAGCAATCCACAACAAGTTTGCTTCGCCAAGATAGTGCCCGAGAAAAGCCGAAGCGAGATAGCCGATAAGCTTCGCGGGAATATCTCCGGCACTCACGATCGAAAACAGGCGCTTGCTTTGCCGGACATCAAACAGCAAGGCAGCCGTTCCCCAGAATTCGAGGTTACTCAGCAAGTAAGCAACGTTGTAGCTGCCGAGCATTAAATAATAAAACCATAAGGGCTGAGGAAAGGTGAGCCCAAACCGAAAAAGTAAGATGAGAGCGGCATTGAAGAATATTACTGCGAGAATAAGGTTCTTGACAGGCAGAAGATGCTCGACCCTCGTATAGAGGAAACCAAAAGTCCACAGGAGAAATGCTGACAGCACAAAAACATTAGGAAGATTCTCAGTAGAGAGGTGATCAAGAAAAATAGTAATCGTGCAATAGAAAAAAACAGCGATCGAGATTCCCTGAAAAAATTCAAATGCAAAAAGGCGGCTGACCAATGTCCATTCATGATCGCGGATGAGTAATAAGCGCTGTAACCTTGTTGAGACAGACAATGAAGAACCCCGGGGTTTAAGTTTGCAAAGCGAAAATACAAAGATGGGTAAATGACTTACATCAGCGGCGAAGAATTGCTTTTGATGAATGATTAGACAGAAGGGCCTATCTGTATTCCAAATTTTTTTACTCCTTCTCCACTTTTCCATCATTACCAATCTTCGCCTTCTTAAACTGCTTTATGACGCGAATAACAACAGGGATTGTAACCAAAACTATAATGGTGATGATGACATAAGGAAGATATGGTCTCAGAAAAGGAATTTTACCGATGAGGTAGCCGGCTAACACAAATGAAAGTATCCAGAGGACTGAGCCGATAAATGTGAAAAGAAGGAAGCGGCGCAAATCCAGTTTTATCATTCCTGAAACAATGGGTGCAAATGTTCTGATAATGGGAAAGAACAATCCTGCTGCCAGTGCAACTCCACCGTATTTCTCATAGAATGAACTTGCCACCCGCATGTGTTCTTGCTTGAAGAAGCGAGAATCTTTTCGGCGATACAACAATGCTCCTGCTTTTCGACCGAACACATATCCCGTAATGTTTCCTGCAAAAGATGCGAGGATTAAGACGAGGCAGATGGTAAGAACAGAATGATGAAGGCTGCCTGTAGCCGCCCATACTCCTGCAGTGAACAAGAGTGCCCCGCTGGGCAGGAAGAAGCAGAAGAATATTCCTGTTTGGCCGAACACGATGAGAAACATGAGCAACAGGCCGCCATAGCTCAGCAACGATTCCGGATTGAACATGGTTGAAATGCTTTCCAAAATTTTCTGCGTGACTGGAACAGATGAGAGTGATTGCAGAGATTGAGCTCTTTTGTCAATGACATTTTTTTCATGAAGATCCTCTTCACTTTTGACTATTCACCTTTGCTCTTAAACATCTCCATAATTTTCTCACTCACACCCGTGAGTGAATACCCGCCATCGTGAAATAAGTTCTGCATCGTTACTTTTTTGGTGAGATCACTGAAGAGTGTGACGCAATAATCAGCGCACTCATCGGCGGATGCGTTTCCGAGGGGAGACATTGCATCAGCATAGTTGTAGAAGATATCAAATCCTGAAACGCCGCTGCCGGCAGTCGTATATGTTGGAGATTGAGAGATGGTATTCACGCGTACTTTTTTCTTTACACCATAATGATAACCCCAACTGCGCGCAACAGATTCCAAAAGCGCTTTGGCATCTGCCATGTCATTGTAATTGGGGAATACCCGCTGTGAAGCCATGTACGTGAGCGCCGCAATGGAGCCCCATTCATTGATGGCATCAAGCTGATAAGCTGTCTGAATCATCTTGTGAAATGAAGCAGCGGAGATGTCAAGTGTTTTTATATAAAAATCATAATTGAGATCCGTGTAGGGTTTGTTCTTTCTCACATTGGGTGACATGCCAATGGAGTGGAGCACGAAATCAATTCCACCGCCGTGAATTTCTTTTGCGCGCTGAAAAAGTTTTTGCAAATCTTCTGCGCTGGTTGCATCTGCCGGCACCACTTCGGCATTCACGGCCTTTGCCAGTTCATTGATCTTCCCCATGCGCATGGCGATCGGTGCATTCGTGAGCGTGATGGCAGCGCCTTCCTCAAAGCAACGAGTGGCGACTTTCCATGCAATCGAATTTTCATCGAGAGCGCCTGAGATGATTCCTTTTTTTCCTTTCAGCAAGTTGTATGACATCGGTAAAATCGTTTGCCGCAAATGTAAAGGGTGAAAGGTGAAATGTGAAACGTGAATGGTGGAATCGTGAGTCGTGAGTCGTGAGTCGTATTACGTGGATCGTATATCGTTCTCAATTCAACAACTCCTTCGCACTCTCCAACGCAGCCGCTGTAGTTTTCTCCCCTCCGATCATTTGCGCTATGGTCTTGATCTTTTCTTCTTTGTTAAGTGCTCGCACGTGCGTGTAGGTTTTTCCGCGGGAAATTTCTTTGTACACAAAATAATGTGTGTCTCCCTTTGCAGCGAGTTGCGGCAGGTGTGTGATGCAGATCACCTGGTGTTCATCAGCAAGTTTTTTGAGAATGCGCGAAACTTTCATAGCCGTCTCTCCGGAAATTCCTGAATCAATTTCATCGAAGATAAGGGTGGGTAATGATGTGGATGAGGCGATGAGCGATTTGAAGCAGAGCATCAATCGCGATAGTTCTCCGCCTGATGCAATTTTTTTAATTTCCCCGAAGCTGCTTCCCTTGTTCGGAGCAAACAAAAATTGGAAGCGATCCAATCCATTTGCGTTGAGTTCATCTTCTTTCAATGTCTCATGCTCAATTTTAATTTGTGCATGCGGCATCCCGACATCCTTCAGCATGGTGTTGATGGATTGAATCACTTTCGGAACTTGTTTTTTCCTGGAAGAAGAAATTTTTTCAGCTGCCTTGATCAGCTTGTTTTTCTGTTCTGAATTTTTCTCTCCTAATTCTTCCAACTCTTCCGTGTGCATGCTGATGGAATTTATTTTCTTCCGAAGGTCCTGTGCTAACATCATTAATGAAGCAACATCATTCACTTTGTGTTTTTTCTGAAGGCGAAAAATCAGGTCGAGGCGCTGCTGAATTTCCTGCAGCCGCTCGGGATCGGCGGCAATTGTTTGCTGAAGACTTTCTATTTCGGAGGCGATGTCGTCCAATTCAATGCGCGCACTTTCGGCCCGCTGAAAGACTTCTTCTGATTCGGGAAGAAACCTTTTCACACTATTCATCGAATGAAGCAGTGCCCCTAATCGTTGCATCAGGGCATCTTCTGATTCCTTCAACTGGTTGTATGCCATTGCAAATACCCGTAAGATTTCTTCTGCGTGTTGGAGCTGCTGTTGCTCCTGTTCCAGCATGTACTGTTCACCAAACTTCAGATCAGCATTTGAAAGTTCGTTAAGCTGGAAGTTGAGATAATCCAATTCCTGCGTCTCCCGCTCATGCTCATCATTCAGTTGCTGCCAGCGCAAAACATTTTGCTGATACTTCTGAAACTGGTTTCGGAAATCTTTCACCGGCCGCTCTTGTGATGATAAGGAGTCGAGCAGCGCGAGTTGAAATTGCGAGGTGCTGATCTCCTGCGACTCATGCTGCTGATGCATGTCCACGAGGTGATCGCCCAACAATTTCATCACCGGAAGATTCACCGGAGTGTCATTGATGAACGCACGTGATTTTCCGGCGGAAGAAATTTCTCTTCGCAGCGTCAGCACATCTTCTGCATCGAGATCATTCTCTTCAAAAAAAGTTTTGAGATCCAGCTCATGAATGTCAAACTCTGCTTCTACCACGCACTTCTTCGCTTTGTCAAACAGAACATTCGTATCGGCTCGCTCACCGAGCACGAGAGAAAGCGCTTCCATCACAATTGATTTTCCGGCACCAGTTTCACCCGTAATGACTGTAAGCTTGTCAGAGAAACTCAATTCAAGCTCCTCGATGATGGCGTAATTCTGTATGGAGAGTTTGCGCAGCACGAAGCGAAGATAATTGGTTCATCAGGTTATTTGTTATTGGAAATTGGAAATTGGAAATTGGGTATTGGGGTAATGGGGATATTGATGTTGGGGTGTTGGGGTGTTGGAAATTGGAAATTGGTTATTGGGATATTGGGGATAGCTCTTTTACATTCACAAGCCTCGTATCCACGAGTCTCAAGTCCACGAGTCTCAAGTCCACGAGTCTTATGTCCACGAGTCTTACGTCCACGAGTCTTACGTCCACAATTCTCACATCCTCAATTGCTCTTCAGTATCTGCTGATACTTGGCGGTGTTGGAAGCATCGAGTGCGGAGAGGATTTGCACGGCAGATGTTTTTTCCTGCGGGGTTGCCTTCGAATAAATGTTCACCATTTCATCGCCCTTCGTTTGGAAAAATACCTGCGTGAACATGGCGTTGGGAGCATCGTCTTTCAGCTTCATCAGCAACTGCAGCGCAGCACTGATGGGCTTGCGTGCGTCATCACTGCTCTCATACATCTTATCCAAACCTTCGTGGTGATATTTGTAGATGGCAGTATGAATATAATCAAGCTTGGAATTCGTGAGGTTGTTAATGATCCAGTAACGATTGCGGATGCTCTCATACGATTTCCATCCCGGTCCAGCATTATTATTGCTTTGTGCAGACGTTACAATCGAGTTTGCTTTTTGAAAGTACGGCATCCCTCCCTTTGGTGAAAAGCTATCGTAGTCATAACCGATAATTAAATAGGCATAGTACGCCAGCACAGAAGTGAGATTGGAAGTAAACTGATTGTCAGTGTACTCGAGCGGCTGATATTGCGCATATTGAAACTGAAAATCTTTGTCAGCCATGTACAGCATCGGCGAGTTATATGAAGAGTTGAACACAGGGCGATTGCTCTGCACGGTGATCTGCGCACCAAATTTGTCCGATGAAATTTCCTGCGTGATGCTGATGAGCATGCTACACTCGATTTTCTCTTCTGGTTTGTAACTGTCATTTGACCATTTGCGGTTGTTCATAAATTCATAGATGGCCTGCTTCAGCGTTTCAAACACTTTTGGATCTGTAGTTTGAAGATTCGGAGCAATCACGTTCACCTGGCAGTTTAACTCCTGCGCGTGAATGGTGAGAGCGAAGGTGAGAGAGAGGGTGAGAAAAATCAAGAGTGATTTCATAGCGGGTGGATATTGGGGTTATTGGGTTATTGGGTTATTGGGTTATTCGGTAATCTGAATCTTCTGCTGCTGATTTAGTATTGCCAATTTTCTAATTTCTAATTTCCATTTTCTATCGGAGTGGACATTGGGTTATTTGGTTATTGGGATTCGGTTATCTTAATCTACTGCTGCTGATTTAGTATTGCCAATTTTTTAATTTCTAATTTCCATTTCTAACTTCTATCTTCTAACCTCTACCTTCTGTCCTCTATTTTCTTAACAATGAACTCAACGATATCCTTAGCAACATCTTGCTTTGATTTCAATTCAAAAGGGTAAATCTTTTTTTTGCGGTCAATGATGGTGATTCGATTGGTGTCGTGCTGAAATCCTGCTCCTTCATCGTTGAGTGAATTCAGTACAATGAAATCCAGGTTCTTCTTGCGGAGTTTTTCTTTTGCATGCTTCATCTCATCATTTGTTTCAAGTGCAAAGCCAACAAGAATTTGCCCGTTGTGTTTTTTCTTCCCCAATGCCTTTAAAATATCGGGGGTTTGTTTCAGCGGTAGATTCAGCGTTTTACCATTGTGCTTTTTGATTTTTTCCAAAGAAAAATTTTCAGGAGTATAATCGGCCACCGCAGCAGACATCACGGCGATGTCCGCTTTCTTAAATGACTTCATCGTGGCTGCAAACATTTCATTTGCTGACGTGACCGCCGTAGTTTTTATGGAAGCATGCTTCGGCGCGAGTGAAGAGGGGCCGAGAACCAATTGCACGTCAGCGCCTTCATCAGCCAATTTTTCTGCTATCGCGATTCCCATTTTCCCGGAAGAATGATTCCCAATGAAACGAACGGGGTCAATCGCTTCATGTGTTGGACCCGCGGTCACTACTGCTTTTTTTCCTTTCAATCTTTTTTTTTGTGATGAGGTTTTTTTTTCAACAAGATTTTTGATGAACGCAAGAATGGTTTCCGGCTCTGCCATTCTTCCCTCTCCTGTCAGACCACTTGCAAGTTCACCACTCTCGACCTGAATGATATGATTGCCGAATAACTGAAGAGCAGAAATATTTTGTTGCGTTGCGGTGTGCTTCCACATGTCTTCATCCATAGCCGGCGCAACGCAAACCGGGCAGCGCGCGGAGAGATACACGGCAGAGAGAATATTATCACATATTCCATGAGCGAACTTTGCTATGGTATTAGCGGATGCAGGTGCCACAATCATTACATCGGCCCACAACCCAAGCTCAACGTGGTTGTTCCAGAGCGTTTCCTTATCATCCACCAGATCACTCAGCACCTTATTTTTAGAGAGCGTGGAAAGCGTTAATGGCGTAATGAAATCCATTGCAGATTTTGTCATCAGCACTTTTACTTCGGCACCTTCTTTCACCAATAAGCGAATGAGCAAGGCGCTTTTGTAAGCTGCAATGCTTCCGGTTACACCCAGCAAAATTTTCTTTCCTGAAAGAGCACTCATCGGAGGTGAAGTTAAGGAGAAACTGGAAGTTAGAAGATAGAAGTTAGAAATTTGAAATTTGAAATTAGATGTAAGAAATCAAGGAAACACCCGAAACCCGACCCGTTCCGATTCGACCCGGAAATTCGAAATTTTTTAAATGCAACAGCGCAAGAGTAGGCTCCTGCGCTGCATTTTCTTTCTTACAAAAAAATTTATTCCTCCGTCAGGGGCTCTTTAGCGGGATTGCGGAAATAGATTTTCCCTTCGAGGAATTCCTCTGTGGCCTGGATGGAGGGGTTCGGAAGCCGCTCATACGCTTTCGAAATTTCTATCTGCTCCCGGTTCTCGTGAATTTCTTCGAGGTTATCTGACGTGGTGGCAAACTCCTCAAGCTTGCCGTGCAATTCTTCCCTGATAGTAGAAGAAATTTGGTTAGCGCGCTTGGCAATCACTGCAATCGCTTCGTACAGGTTGCCGGCTTTCGACTGCAAGTCAGCGAGGTTGTGCGTTTCAAGCACGGGCGAAATGTTGCCGTTGTTTTTATTTTTAGTCATTCGTTTTGATTTTACTAAGGTTCTTTAAAGATGCTTCGTAAATGGTTTTTGCTTCATCAAGATATTTACTGTTGCTGTACCGCGAGGTAAAAGTTTGATAGGCTGTGATAGTAGTCCGATAACGCTCCGGTTGCTTGCCCGGAATACTTTTGACGGCGTAAAGATAATCCGATTTAAGTTGCATAAACATGGCGAGTTCGGCATCCTTACTTTCAGGGTAGTCACGCTGCATGTTATCGAAAGCGACAGCAGCAGCATTGTACTTCTCCATTCTGAAATAAAGATCAGCACTGTAGAAAGCTTTCTCTTCCATCTTCTGCCTGCAGGCATCGAACATCTTGTTAGCATCAGCAACAAACTTACTGTCAGGATAGGTATTGACGAAGAGCTGAATGGATTCCATGCATTGTTCTGTATAACTCTGCTCCAGCATATAGCTGGGTGAAACGTCGAAATAACACTTCGCACTCATGAATAAACATTCTTCAGCGCGCGGATCTGATGGATATGTGCTCGCGTAGTTTTTGAAATGATAGGCCGCTACGAGATACTCGCCTGTTTGATAGTGGCAGTATGAATAGTAGTAAAGAATATCCTGCATGAGGTTGGTGCCTTTGAAGAAGCTGATGAGTTCTTCAAAGAGCGGAAGGGCCTGGTAGTATTTTTTGTCGAGATAATATTCCTTGGCCTTGGCGAACTTGAGGTAATAGTCGTCACTCTTTACCACCATGGCGTATTCACTGCACGAAGTGATAGAAACGGTGGAAAAAAGAATTGTGAGAAGAAGAAATTGCCGGAGCATTTTCATTGGGGCGCGAAGATATGGCATCGTAGGGAAACGAATCTGGGGGTGGGGAAGTATGCGGTTAGCAGTTAGCAATTAGCAGTTGGCAAAAAAAAACGATACAATTCACGTAATACGACTCGATAACTATTTACACAGGACTTTGCGAAGACAAGTGACGATTCATTAAGGAAAGCCGTAGGCTAAGAAAACGATACACGATACACGATTGACCTAATACCACTCGATAACGATTCACCATTCACACATTCACCATTCACGTTCACCATTACCGCTGCTTCACTACTTTAAGCGTTTTTGACTCTCCGTCCTGTTCTGTGTGAATGAAATAAATTCCGGCTGGGAGCTGACTGGTATTCATTTCCATCTCCTGGTTTCCCGGTGAGAAATTTTTCACTTCTGATAGCAATACTCGTCCAAGCACATCCGTGAGTTCAACTTTAACTACCGACGCATTCGAAGCAGAATAATTCAACTGCAAATAATTCTCAAAGGGATTGGGAGAAACAAAAATGGCATTTGCAGAATTTACTCCCGGAATTCCTGTCAATACGGAAACTACCTGCGAAATGGTATCGCAGCAATTTCCTGTGCAGGCAACCAGGAGAACATTAAAATTACCGTCATAAGGATATTGATGTACCGGATCAGTTTGCAAGGATGTGCTTCCGTCACCAAATATCCATTCATAAGATGTAGCACCACCCACACTGTTATTAGTGAACGTAGCCTGATGACCGTTCATGGCGTAAGTAAACATTGCTGTAGGTGTGGGCAAAACCGTTACCTCGGCCGGCACGCGACTGCTCGTACATGCACCTTTCTGGACTTTCCAGTTGTAGAAATAATAATAATGTTCCTGATCAGGAATATCATTGCCTGTTATTGAAAGCATCCCTGAAAGTGTGTAAGGAAAATTCGCTCCTGTTTGGTTGCGATACAAATGATTCAATGATCCATCCTGTAACCCAAGCCAATAACCGCTACCTGAAGTAATCGGAAAATTTAGTGTTACGGTCACGGTGCCGTTACCAATGTTCTGTGTAGAAGAGTTAATAAGATTACCTGCATTATCAAGCAATTCGATGGTGCGAACTCCGCTCTGGTCAGAATACACCGTCACAGTCTTAAGTGTAAAATCAGTGTATGCATCGAAGATGCAATAGCGAGGATTGGTAAACGTAGCATAACTGCCGGTACCAAAGTTATTGTTGAGTGCACCTGCTGTCTGAACCGGCGATATCTCATCATTCTCTGCGTAGAAGGTTGTGTTTGCAACTAAAGGAGCGGTGTAGAATGGACTGCCTGTACCGAGAGGTGCTCCTCCTGAAGGTACATCATACCAGGTGATCGTTCCGTTGGCTGAGCCGGTAAGCATGGCTGGTGAATTTTGACAAGTTGTGGTATTAGAAGCTGTTGGAGCAGCCGGAAGAGCGATGGTAATAAAATTCAGTTGCTCTAAGCTATCAGTCCCACAATTTCCGCCATCCGCATACAAAGAAACATTGTAGGTTCCCTCTGAAGAATAAAGGTGAGCCGGATTCATATCATTACTGCTGGTACCGTCACCAAAGTTCCATAGGAAGCTTCCGCCATTGGTGCTAAGATTGTTGAAGTAAATAGTATCATTTAGTGAGCACAATGTAGTCGCTGATGCTGTAAAATCAGCGATCACGGTTGCGTCAAATACATTCCCCACTCCTATCGCGTGCCATGCATCGGTACATGAAATAACTTCCTGCGTACAGGCGCCATACAAATCGATAGCAGATTGAATAGCGTAGAAGCGCGCGTCAGCGTACTGTGCTGATGGAAAAAGATAAACAGTTTGACTGCGGAAGGTGATTGCATGCGCTTCATCCATCCCGATGCCTGCAACACTGTATGACACTCCCAAAGAATTTATGCCTGTATCACCTACCGATAAAATGTAGAACCAATGATTCTGCGGTCCGCTCCAGAAGTGAGGATCGTTAAAGTAGTTCCAGTAAGCATCACCATAAGAAGAAGCACTAATTCCATCCGCCGAGGGATCAGAAAAGTACCGGAATGCATATCCGAGTTCTGCACCTACCATCCAATCGTTCACCCCCTTCCCCATCCTCTCAACCATTTCGCCGGCGATATCACTGAAAGATTCATTCAACCCACCGGGCTCATCGGTGTAATCGAGGTTGCAGGTAAACTCAGTGAGGCCGTGAGTTATTTCATGCCCTGTTATATCAAGAGTGGTAAGCGGTGAGCCATACCCATCGCCAAAGGTCATCTCCTGCCCATCCCAAAAAGCATTGAAATAGTTGTTGCCGTAATGCACGTATCCAAACAACTCGAATCCATTATCGTCAATTGAATTGCGGTTGTAAACAGAATCATAAAGGTCATAGGTCTTCTCCATGCCATAGTGAGAGTCAGTTGCATATTGATCCAGGTCTGCATTTATGTTGTTCCAGTTGTTATCAGCATCCTGAAAATTAACGGCGCCGTTGTTGTAATAACTGTTATTCATGTCCAGGGTGATCACACCATTTCCGCGAAGGGAATCACGCAGGTAAAATTTGTTTGCGGCCTCACCGTCTGCTATGATCGTTTTGATTCCGCTGTACCCCGTGTGTGCAGTACCTTCCACGGGATTGTTGTCCTGAATCCGGTTTTTTGTGTAAACAACTTTTCCATTTTGTGCATCTACAAAAATGTATTGACGTGACAAGGGTTCCAGGGCATACACATCGAAGCGATACGTCAGCTTATACGTTCCGGCTGAATACGCTCCGGCATCGGGAGCATAAGTCAATTCGCCTTTCGGATACCAGGTTGCTTCCGGATTTTTCGTCATCATTTGCAAAAGCGATTCTTCCCCGGGAATCTGCCAGCGATAAAGGGATGCATTCACATAGTGCAACGCATTCTGCAGAGCATCGGTTTCAGAAAGGGAGGCAGTGGCTGAAGTGATGGAAGAAAAAATCATCCCGTTCATTGAAACCACTTTTCCATTTCTCACGTGCACGATGTACATGGTGCCCTGCAACGGAATGCCGTTGAACGTTTGCTGGTAGCGATAGTGTGTGAGACCGATTTGATCGGGCGTAGCACTTAGCAGTGAGAAGGCCATGGCCGTGCTCATCTGAAAATGCTGTTGCAGATACGGCACTACCTGTTGCTGTGTGATTTCTCTGCCACTGCGGAAGCGGACAAAGTCAGGGATGTCCGAGAAGCGGCTCATGCGGACCATCTCGCTGCCGGGTGCTATGGCATTTGCTCTTGAGCCCGTGAGGACGTCTTGTGAGTATGCAGAAATGGCAAATAAAAGAATGGTTGTGAGGGCGGAAATATTTTTCATTAAGGTGGTTGATTTGGAGGGGCAAGTTTAAGGAAATATTTTCACTTGGCAATGGTGAATGGGTAAGTGGTGAATAGTTGAATCGAAAAGCGGATTCTTTTTACCAACAGCCTGCCTTTGCAAGTGTTTCGGTGGGTAAAGCTACCTGCCTTCATTTTTTTTTGCCTACCACCTACCGCCACTTATTTTCATTTTTCTTCCAAAAAGTTTGCTTCCCGCGGTCTCCTCATTGATGCAAATATCATCGCAGTACATGCGAAAGCCATATTTGTAATCTGTGACTCGTAGTTTTAAAATAGTTTTATCTTGTTGCCTTAATAATCCTCCCTACGGCGCATAGTGGCTGCGGTACGGTTTTATAATTCGCTAACTCACGATGTTGTACTACCACGGAATAGCAATCTTAAAATTTACACTCAATTGTTTTTTGAAAAATATTCGGAGCAAGCCGTACAAAAACTAAAAGGTGTACTGACTAAAGGAATGGCATACTATTCCAAAGAATATGATTTGTATATAGGTGGTCCGCGTCATACAAACAGTCAATATTATATTATAGATCAATAACAACAAGCGCTGGTCCGGAAAAAAGAAGAAAATAAAAAATTAGTGAATGAAGATCATCCAACCAAAAATATTGCTACTTCTTTTCTTTGCTCTTCTCGTAACTATTTCCTGCTTCAATATAAAAGAAACGGGTCATAATCATAAAGAGTGGATATACAGTAAGAATAAGCTTGTTGATATAGGAGAATTGTATCAATATAATAGAGGAGAAGATTATAAAGATATTCTTAGAATAGATTCTGTAATATCTGGCGTTGCAGATACTATAATTGGCGGTAAAAAAAAATATGAAATTATCTATTACTTCCACAATGGTACATTTGGAGTTTATTCCTGGGAGTTAGTTAGGTTTAATGATACAATTGGTGCCAGGATGTATCATTGCCATTCTGATAAAAGGAGCAAAACATCAGTTTTTAAAATTGAAGACGTGAAGAAATTCATTCTCGAAAAAGATTCATATATGAATAAGTTTTCTTACAATGTTTCTGTTGTTTTTGATTACCGGAAATATTTAGTGTTTAAAGAAAATGATAAAATTATTTTTTGTGACATTTTGGTTTCCTGGATGCCGGATGAAAATTTTGAAAGCACGGGTTTTATTAACAACTATTTAAAAACAGTGGATGATTCTTGTAAATAGACCCTCACCACACTTGTACAAGGTTCTTAGTGCAGATTTGTGCGAAAGCGGGACTTGCACCAATGAAGAGGAAAACCTATTTACGGATGATAATGGGTGTGCTCAGGGCATCATCCTGATAGGCATTTTCATTTTACAACAAGCGTCCGAAAAAAAAATTGTCGATTTTGCCTCAGATATTAGCCAGGATGGAGTATGACTTACTCTTTAATTGACGAAAAAGTGAGAAGAATAGCGGCGGGCGGCGGCTTCAACCGGAGACAAACTTTTTTTGTTGTTTCAAAAATTTTTTAGTTAAGTTTGGCGAATCACCAAGAATGAACGAGCATACGATGAATGCTATGAATGGAAAAGCACCGGAATCAGGCATCAGATCAATGGCGTTTGCATTTTGTTGTGATAAATAAGTGGAAATTTTCGTTTACTTTGCCTCGGATATCAGGGATCACAAATGGGTTTATGATTTATTTGACATACAAAAGATGGATTACAGAGGATAAGGATACAAACCACGCATACAATCAAGATCTAAGCAGTTATAAAATAAGCTTCTGATTTAATTATATTTTTCTTAAAAAGGTGAAAGTATTTATGGAAGACTTCTGACAAAAACTAAAACACATACTATGCAAAGGATTTTTATGCTTGTAATTTCAGTGTTTAGTCTCTATACTTCTTCAGCACAAATTGCAAATGCAGTTTGGCAGCATTCGCAATCACTTCCTTCCACAGGTTTTATTGAAAATAAGGGACAAATAAAAGATCAGAATGGACGAGCGCCATCAGATGTCCGATATATCTTCTTAGGTCACAATTTTAATCTCGTTCTAAAAGAAGGTGGATTTAGCTATGAGCTTTTTCAGTGCGACAGCAAACAATCAATTTCCGAGGCAGACGGCTCCACATCACCTGTTACCGGCGAGGATGGGTTTGCAGTTCCCGAAACGAAAGTAACTATGGAGCGATTCGATGCTTCCTTCGTTAATGCTTCAAAAAATATGGAGATAGCAGCAGAAGAAAAATCTTCTAGCTACTATAATTATTATCTGGGAAATACTTCGAAGCCGGTTACGCAAGTACATTCTTACAAGAAAGTGTGCTACCAAAATATATATCCGAAAATTGACCTCGTTTTCACTATGTCCGGCGAAAACGGTAAACAGTTGGAATATGAATACATTGTTCATCCGGGCGGCAACGTATCAGACATAAAAGTACAATATAGAACTCCTGAGGGTATTGAATTGAAAGATGGCTCAGTGATGATTTCGGGAAGGCTTGGATTCGTAAAAGAGGCAGATCTATTCTCTTATCAAAATGATCCAAAGTTTGCATTGACCTCCCGGTTTTTGTTGACAGGCAACGTGCTTTCATTCGAGGTGAAAAATTATGATCATAGTGCTACAACTGTTATAGACCCTAGTCTTGTCTGGGGTACCTATTATGGCGGAGAAGGAGACGAGCAGATCAACCAGGAAGTTGCCGTTGATTATCTGGGCAACGTATTATTGACAGGAACAACCAACAGCACTACCAGTATCGCAAGTACCGGAGCCTTTCAAACTTCGTTTGGCGGCAGCCCGAGTGATGTCTGTATTGCCAAATTCAATTCAGGCGGTACGCTCTTATGGTCAACTTTCTTCGGCGGGAATTCCCAGGATATTTCCAACAGCATTGCCGTTGATGACCTCGGCAATGTGATTATAGCAGGCAATTCGACCAGCACTAATATCACCACTCCGGGGGCTTACCAGGAGCAGCTTGCAGGTCAGGGAGATATTCTGCTTGCTAAATTCGATGCCGCAGGTCAAAGACTCTGGTGCACTTTATACGGAGGGACACTTCCTGACCAGGCTCGCAGTGTTTGTGTAGATAATAGCGGCGACATTTATATGGGTTGTTATGGAAATAGCTCCGGTGGAATTTCAACGCCGGGTGTTTATCAGGAAACGTATGGTGGCGCCGGCGATGCTTATATTATAAAGTTTTCTGCTTCAGGTGATTTACGGTGGGGAAGTTATTTCAGCGGCCCGGGGCAGGATCGGTCGCATACAGTATGTGTAAATGGAAAGGGAGCCGCATATATATCGGGCACCTGTGAAAGTACTACCGGCATTGCGACGTCCGGCGCACATCAGACAACCTTCGGCGGAGGCACTGATGCCTTTCTTGCAAAGTTCGATACTTCGAATGGACATCTGTTCTGGGCTACCTACTACGGTGGTGAAGGTGATGAGCGCGGCAGGAATGTAGTGGCTGACGGAGCCGGAAATGTTTATATTGACGGATACACGATGAGCAAGGTAAACATGGCCACGGCAAATGGCTTTCAACCTCAAATCAGTATAAAAGGAGGAGGCGATGTCGTAAAATATGCCGATGCCTATCTGGCAAAATTTACCCCTGCCGGTCATCGCATCTGGGGCACCTATTATGGCGGCGGCAAGTCGGAGGAATGTTTTGGACTTTGTGTCGACCTGCAGGCAAATGTTTATGTCGCAGGATCAACCACGAGCGATAGTAATATCGCAACTTCAGATGCCTACCAGGCAGGGCTTGCATCCCTGATGGATCAGGACGGATATTTTGTTAAATTTGATTCTGCATGTCACAGGTTGTATGGAACTTACCTCGGAGGAGCCATGGCTGACGAGATATATGACCTCGATCCCGATGCGAGTGGTAACATCTACCTGACAGCACGCACAAACGGATCAGATATGCCTGTTACGGCGGGTGCTTATCAGTCTGGTAACAATGGAATTTCAGATTACACGGTATATAAATTCAATCTAACCACTAATTGTTACGATACTTATGAACCGAATAACTCAAAAGGTACGGCAACTCCGGTTTTGATCCCCCCGGGTAATCCTCTTCTTTTACATGCATTGATCGGGACTACGACTGATAAAGACTTTTATTCTTTCACAAATACAATTGCAGCTCCCAATATAAAAATCCTCCTCTCAAATTTACCTAAGAACTATAATGTTTTTCTCTACGGGCCGTCGGGATCAGAAGTGGGTTCATCAAAAAATAAAAAGAAGGCTGATGACCAAATAATTTACAATACAAGCATGGTGGGTACTTATAAAGTAAAAGTGCTGGGCGTAAACGGAGTTTTTAATGATACGGTTTGTTATGATCTTACTTTTAATATAAGCAGTACTCCGTTCAAATCCATAAATGGAGCATCAGACAATGAAAATTCGCAGGAAGGACAGGACTATATGTGGTTATATCCAAATCCTGCATCGCAGCAACTTAACATTGACTTGTCAAATGAACAGGAGGGTAGCGGGCAAATTATGATCTATGATTTGCTGGGAAAAATGGTGCGGAATCAGAGGTTTGAAGAAAGCAACAATTTGTCGCTTGATGTGAGTACATTGGAAGAGGGAATGTACTTGGTGAGGATTCAAATGGGAGATACATCGCTACAACAAATATTTTTGGTCAAGCGATAATTCCCTGTTTATTTATCATCAATTTTTTTGAAAGAACATAAAAAAAATTGTAATTCAAGTTTGAATAGGAATGCGATAAGGAGTATCAGGTTGAGAGCTCTCAGGTTTAAATAATCATCATTATGAGGAAGCTAAATATTCTGTTGTCACTGATTTTCATCCTTGCATTTGACGAGATGTCTTATGCAGGTTGGCCAAACCCGGTGTCTCGTCCCCCAAGTGACTTTATTGAAAATAAGGGGCAAGTAAAGGACCAGAAAGGCCGGGTGCAATCAGATGTCCGATATATTTTTTCAGGAAAAAATTTCAATCTTATTCTGAAAGACGCGGGATTCAGCTATCAGCTATTTCAATATGAGAGCCAACCATCAATTTCCGAGGCAAACGGCACCACACCATTTCTTACCGACGAAGATGGGTTTGTCGCTCCCGAAATGAAAGTGACTATCGAGCGGTTCGATGCATCCTTCGTTAATCCTTCAAAAAAAATGAACATAATAGCAGGCGAAAGATCATCCTGCTACCATAATTATTATCTTGGCAACACTTCGAAAGGGGTTACACAGGTACATTCTTATAAAGAAGTGTGTTACCAAAACATATATCCAAATATAGACCTGGTATTTACTGTTTCGGGTGAAAAAGATAAACAGTTAGAATATAGATACATCGTTCATCCGGGCGGCAACATAGCAGACATAAAAATACAATACAAAACTCCCCGCGGTGTTGAATTGGAAAATGGTTCGGTGATGATTTCGGGAAGATTAGGATTCGTAAAAGAGACAGGTTTATTTACTTATCAAAATGACCAAAAGTTTGCTCTTCCATCCCGGTTTTTATTAAAAGGGAATGTGCTTTCATTCGATGTGAAAAATTATGATCGTAGTGCCACGACAGTTATAGACCCTTCACTTGTATGGGGTACCTATTATGGTGGCGAGGGAGATGAGGAAATCAATCAGGAAGTTGCTCTTGATAATCAGAACAACGTGTTATTGGTGGGCACTACTAATAGCACGACCGGTATTGCAAGCGTTGGCGCCTATCAGACGACCTATGGAGGCAATCCAACTGATATATGTTTAGCCAAATTCAATTCAAGCGGAACTTTACTATGGTCCACTTTTTTTGGCGGGGATGATCAGGATATAGCTAACAGTGTTGCAGTTGATAATGCGAGCAACATTATAGTTGCAGGCAATTCGAAGAGCAGCAATATTACCACGCCCGGTGCTTACCAGGAGAACAATGCCGGCGCAGGAGATGTCCTGCTTTCGAAATTCGATAGCAGCGGACAAATAATCTGGAGCACACTATACGGAGGCTCATTTCCTGATCAGGCGCGCAGTGTTTGTGTAGATAATAACGACGACATTTATATGGGCAGTTATGGCAGCAGCCCGGATGGAGTTTCAACCCCGGGTGTTTACCAGGAAATTTATGGGGGTGCCGGCGATGCTTATATTACAAAGTTTTCTCCATCAGGTTCATTGTTGTGGGGAAGTTACTTTAGCGGCCCCGGTCAGGACCGGTCGCATACCGTGAATGTGGATGAGTTGGGTGCTGTATATATCTCCGGCACGTGTGAAAGCACTACTGGCATTGCTACTTCCGGTGCTCATCAAACAACCTTAGGCGGAGGTACTGATGCCTTCCTTGCAAAATTCGATACTGCAAACGGACATCTGTTTTGGGCTACATATTATGGAGGTGAAGGCGACGAGCGTGGCCGGAATGTAGTGGCAGATGGAGCGGGAAATGTTTATATTGACGGATATACTCTGAGTAAGGTGAACATGGCGACAGCAGGTTCATGGCAACCGGAAATTACTATAGCAAACGGAGGTTACGATGTACAGTATTCCGATGCCTTCGTGGCAAAATTTACTTCGGAGGGTAATCGCATCTGGGGTACCTATTACGGTGGTTCCAAGTCAGAAGAATGTTTTGCACTTGCGATAGATACGCAGGCAAATATTTACTTCGGCGGCTCCACCACCAGTGAAGATAGTATTGCATCTCCCGATGCGTATCAGACAGCCATTGCGTCCACGACAGATCAGGATGCGTATTTTGTAAAAATGGATTCTGCCGGTCATAAGATATATGGGTCTTACCTTGGAGGACTACTGTCAGATGAGACATACGACCTCGATGTTGATGAGAACGATAATCTATACCTGACAGCCCGCACTTATGGATCTGATATGCCTGTGACGCCGGGAGCTTATCAATCTACTAACAATGGAAACTCAGATTATACACTGTATAAATTTAGTTTCGGAATCGCAAATGGAACCTCAGACAACTGGAATTCCCAGGAGTCACAAGACTATATAAAGTTGTATCCGAACCCGACAGATGATCAACTTAATATTTACTTGTCAGATAAAGCGGAGGGCGACAGACAGATTATGATTTATGATTTGCCGGGGAAAATGGTGCTGAGCCAGCGGCTTGACGATGATAGCAAATTGTCCCTTGACGTGAGCACCCTGGAAGAGGGAATGTATTTAATGAGGATTCAAATGAAGGATACTTCGCTGCAACAAATATTTTTGGTTAGGCGATAATTCTTCTATGAATCGGGCAGGAGTTTTTCAGGAAACACATTCGGGTAATTTCGTTTACCCTTCAAATTGTAATTTGAATAGAGATGCAAATAAGGAAAATCAATTGAGGAGTTATTAATCCCAAATCACCACCACCATGCGAACGCAAAAATTTCTGTTACAGTTAATTTTCACTCTGGCATTGTGTAAAATGTCGTATGCACAATCTTCTGCTGTAATTTCAGATATAGGACCTTCTTCCGTTAAAGTTTCGTGGCAGGGTTGTTCTGGTAGTGATAACGCGATTCGTTTTCGCGCGATGGGTACTGCCCAATGGATTGAAAAGTCTTGCGGCGAAACTTCTGCTTTTAAATTATCCAATCTCAAACCTAAAACGCATTATGAAATAGAGGTTAAAAGTTGTGCATCAAATAAATGGTCACCTGTTGGAAATTTCCGGACCATTGGCCGCCCAAACATCGTAGTGATTTATGCAGATGATGGACGATACGATAATTATACGGTGAATGGCGGGCCTGCCTTTTTCCAGTCACCCAATATTAATAGAATTGCAGAGGAAGGTGTAAATTTTAAATATTGCTTTCCTGCACTTTCGCTCTGTTCACCCAGTCGTGCTTCAATCGTAACGGGTCTTTACCCGCACCATCACGCCATTTTGAATAACGCTATTTCTGATCCTCTCACAATACCCACTATTGCCACTATTCTTCAGGATAGCGGATATCATACGGGCTTTGTGGGAAAGTACGGGTTTAACAAGTGGCCGGTACCCGGTTATAGTTATTGGCTGGAATCGAGCTCAGACCAATATTGGGATACTTATTATAGTACGCCTACCGGTTATATGTTCCTTCCAGGCCACAAGACAGACAGATTTACAGACGCGGCTAAAGATTTTCTCAATACAGTGCCAACTGATTCGCCCTTCTGTTTGATTCTTGCTCACCATGCACCGCATGTTCCGCTGGAGCCAAGGTGGCAGGATTCCACCCTTTACCTTGCGGATGCAATGCCATTTCCTTCAAACTTTTATAATTATTCGCTTGATTTTCCATCATACTTATACGATTGTCACAACTTTGCCGGCAATATTGACGAAGCAAAATCTGAGTGGCGTTCCTATTATCAACTCCTTGCCGGAGTGGAATGGAGTGTAGGCAAGGTTCTGGACAAACTGGATAATATGGGAGTCATGGACAGTACGCTTATTATTTATACAAGCGATAATGGGCTATTAAAAGGTGAGCACATTTTAGAAGGCAAGCAAATTGCATTGGATGAATCGCTTAGATTACCCATGTTCATTCGCTATCCTAAGTGGTTCAATCCTGACTCGAGCATTACCATCACGGATGAAATGGCAATGAATATTGACATTGCTCCTACTATGCTTGATGCAGCAGGCATTACAAGCCCCGTTCCTATGGATGGGTGGTCAATGCACGACCTGGTAACGGGTGCAAAGCAGCGAAAGGAATTTCTTTATGAATACTATAATAAGCAGGAATGTACGCCGACCATGCATGGGATTCGATCCTTCGACTATATCTATATCAAAAACGCATGCGATAGTATTACAGAAGAATTTTACGATCTTGTCAACGATTCATCTGAAAATCAGAATCAAATTAACGTCGCTTCCTACCAATCAATTATACAGATATATCGCCATAAATTAGATTCCATCAGAGCCTATTACGGCGATACTATTTGGGTGGACACACTCGTTGATTGTCAGCTCATGGATCACCCTATCGGGATAGAAGACTTTAACGCACCCGGAAACCTTAAAATATCAGTATTCCCAAACCCGGGAGATGGCAATGTTAATCTGGCCTGGTCAATGACCCCGGAAAACAATACCGAAATCAACGTGATTGATATCATGGGCAGAAGCATTTTCAAACGTTTCTTTTCGAATTCCCGACAGCTTTCTTACGCACTCGATTTAACCAGCTACCCCGATGGGATTTATTTCATCATCGCGAGAGCGGGTAAGCAACAGCAAATGGCTAAGTATGTAAAGCATCTATAAATCTGAATTCCGGGAATAACATCCCTTTTTACCCGGAAATTTTCAGTAATCAGAATTGGTTGCTCTCTGAATATCCGCAGGCATTTATTCCTCTCTTGCTGCTGGTTGCACAAATACGAACATCACTCTAAAGATAAGGTAGCGTCTCATCATAGACTGCCGCGTTAATAAGGCGTTTTGCCGCGCACGTTAAGTTTGCTTGCGAGCGGCTTTCTTCAATCATAACTTTATGAAGATTTCTTCCAAAATGTTTTTAATCTAATGATATAAATTCAACTGAAAATCAAAGTAAGGGACATATATCAAAACCCTGAGGCAAATCATAAGTTGAATCCGGGGTATATGAAAAAATTATTTTTATAATCAGATTATAAAACGCTTCATAAACATATTCGGTCATGTTAGCTCTATTAACATTTCTTATCATTGTTTATACAATCAGTTTACTCCTTGACAGGAAAGAAGAACGTGATCGTAAAGGGCGCAATGAGAAACATCCCTGATGAAATCAGGTCTTGAGTCTTGAGTCTTGAGTCCTAAGTCTTAAGTCGTAAGTCTTACGTCCTACGTCCTCCTCTTATCCACCACCCGGCTCAATTTGCCTCCTTCGCTTCGGGGAACTGTTCCATAATTTTTTATGGTGATATTCATGCTGAGTCCTATGTTGGCTTTTATTTTATGAGAAAGCTTTTGATGAAGAGATTTGATAAAGTCCGAATCATTTTCTTCGGCGATTTCAATTTTCAATTCCTTATAAATTTTTTCATCAAACTCCACGTGAACATCTACTTCATCCATTGTTCCATCCCTCGAAACTACCAATTGATAATGTGGTGAAAATTCAGGAAGGTCATTCAGTACCGCTTCAATTTGTGAGGGAAAAAGATTCACACCCCGAATGATAAGCATGTCATCAGCGCGCCCGCGAATAGCTCCCATCTTGATGTGCGTGCGTTTTGAATTTTTATCATACTGCAAGTTGGTGATGTCATTCGTCCAATAGCGAATGAGTGGCATTGCTTCCTTGGTAAGCGTGGTAAAGCACAACACACCATATTCACCTTCAGGCATTGGCTCACCTGTTTCAGGATGCACCACTTCCGGATAGAAATGATCTTCCCAAACATGACTTCCGGTTCCACGCTCTTCATAATCTTCCTGCGAAACTCCGGGACCCATAATTTCACTTAAGCCATAGATATTTGTAGCAACCACGTTTAGTCCCTGTTGCACTTCTTCGCGAATCGTGTCAGTCCACGGCTCCGCCCCGAGCTCCATGAATTTCAAATTTAATTCCCTCACATCAATCCCACGCTTATTAATTTCCTCTGCGAGTGTGAGCGCATAAGAAGGCGTGCAACACATCACCTCCGGCTGAAAGTCACGGAGCAATAAAATTTGCCGGTCTGTCATTCCGCCTGATACAGGAATTACGGCCATACCCAATTTCTCGCCGCCATAATGCAATCCTAATCCGCCGGTGAACAAGCCATACCCATAAGCATTTTGCAATTTCATTCCCGGTTGCGCACCTGCACCGGCAAGTGAGCGCGCACATACTTCTGCAAAAATTTCAATATCATTTTTTGTGTAACCGACCACGGTGGGTTTACCCGTTGTTCCGCTCGAGCAATGAATGCGTGCGACTTCATTCATGGATACAGCAAACATGCCGAAGGGATACTGATCACGCAGATCATCTTTTTTGGTGAACGGAAGTCTATGCAAATCCTCCACTGATTTTATGGATGAAGGATGAATGTTTGCCTCATCAAATTTTCTTTTATAAAAAGGAACACGATGATACACGTATTTCACCAACTCTTGTAGTCGCTCATTCTGCAGCTTGCGAAGTTTGGGGATCTGAAGCGTTTCGATTTCCTGCTGAAAAAACATGGTGCGAAAATTTTGCTTCAAGTTATTAAGTTGTGAGGAATCGCTCACAACTTTTTTTCACTAATTCACTTCATGTTTGTCTAAAGCAAAGCGCCGGGGCAGCGGATGATTAATTGATGGCAGCAATGCAAAAAAATTTGCTGTAACAAGCAAGCAGAAATTATTTCGTATTGATAATTCGTAACTGATTCTGATCAACGGGGCAATTCCTGAAGTTGGAGCTTTTGCTGAGGACTGGTTTGTGATTGAAGAAGAGGTCCTGTTGGCTGCCAGCGATTATCCTGATTATATGAAATGATAATTCCGTTGTCATCCTTTCTGTCAGCCCGGTTCGCAATCACGTGATACGTAAAGGAGATATTGGAATTACCGCCGCTTAACTCCACTACATCGAATCCACTGAACGTTTTATTAGTAACATAGACGCCATTGCAATCGCCTTCTAATTGAATGAACACACGCAACGGATGTTTCTCATTAATAGCAACATTTTTCACAAAGATGGGATCAAGATCAATGTGAGCTTTCCCATTCACTAACTGTCCCGCTCCGTAGTCTTCAAACAAAATTTCAGGCGCTTCGGGACAAACCATGTTTACATTTTGATTATTCAGATCCTTCACAATTGTGGCTTTCACTCCGGTTCCGTTTATCGCATAATCGGTAACCACTACCCGGGTCGCGATCCAGGCATAGTTGCTGGCGCCAGACTGAAAATAACCACCCCCATTTCCACTGGCATTTGTAGTGCAATAACTGTATACGCCTAAAGCCGTTCCGTTAAAAGCACCGCCGCTTCCGCTTGCGGGACCGACAATGCCGGATAGATTGTTGCCTACACCCCCGACACCTACGCCTGTGCCTGCAGTACCTATATGAAATGAGCCATAGCCGGTTCCCGTGAAGGCACCTCCGCTTCCTGCAATTAAATAAAACCCACCGCCGCCATTTCCGGCACCGAGGATTCCTGTTCCGGAAGCATTGACATTCGTACCTAAAGCGCCAAATCCGGATGACTGACCGGTTGAAGCGCTTAGACCATTTCCTACGTTTGCTGCACTTGCCGCTTGATTTACTGCAACAATTGCCGAAGAAGAATTGATAGTATTAGTAAATCGCCCTGCATTTGCAACAGTGGAATGACCATAAATTGCAGAACCGGTTCCACCACTTGTTACTCCTACAATTGCTCCTGAAGTTCCGCTTGTAACCACAGAATAAATTCCGGCGTTGGTTACAGTAGTGGTGTTCAAGGTAATTGGTCCGTAATAGCTAAGGTAAGCATCGGTCCCTGCAATGCCATTAGCGCGAACGGCACTGCTGCCTGATGTGGTACCTGAATTCAGTGAATGAAGGGTGGTTATCTGTGAAGCATCAGAAACGAATAATCGGTCTGTTCCGGCGGGTGCAACGTTAACGCCGATATTGCCTCCTGATCCTACTCTCATTCTTTCGATGTTGTTTGTCTTCACTATAAAATCAAAAACGTTCAAGGTCCCGATAAACTCTGTGGCGGAGAGAGTATTTCCGGTCAGCAGCCAGCTTGTGGTAGCAGCCGTTGTCCATGTCGGAACAGATGAGCCATTCAATGTGAGCACTTGTCCGGCGGCACCGGAGGGCAGGGCTTTGAAATCACCATTGCTATTTACGTAGACAATTTTGTCGGTGCTCGCAGCAGCCGCGACAATGTGTGTACCTCCAAGCGCACTGCTGAGTCCCTCAAGCCGAAGTGTACTTGAGATTCCTGCAACGTGCAATTTCGTGGCAGGTGCGTTGGTTCCGACCCCAACATTTTGCGCATGCGCAAAATGAATAATAAAAATTAAGGCAGTGGTGAAAATACTTTTTGTAATTCTCTTATCCATGGCCAAAAATTTTGCAGTGAGAAAAATTGATGTTGTCGTTGTTGCCATTATCGGCCTCTGCAGAGTTTAGAGCTGAGCCAAACCGACCACTGAAAGGTAAGGATTTTTTAAGTGACTCGATCAAACATATTCACCGAAATAATTTTTACCTAATCCAAAAATAAAAATTCTATAGTCCTGGTGTTGGATTAGCCTTTCCTCCAAATTACTTTTTCTTCGGAACTAGCATTGAATCATTTGTTATATATGGTTTTTGGTCTGGTAACAATAACCGTGTTACCGGAATGTCATATTCTCTGATGACAGCACCGGTAATGTTATCTGTTACCACCACGTGAGCTGTACTTATCACAGTGCTGTCACTCTTTGCGTTGGGTAGAGGAGGTGTACTTTTTACAGATTCAGATGCTTGTGCAAACAAACCTGTCTTTACTATTGCAATGAATAGGATGAGCAAGAATGTTTTTTTCATGGGAATTTTTTAAAGAGTGAAAATTTAGTACACTGCCCAGAAGGCCAGCGATAATCCATTATAAGTTGTCCCGGCGTTGAGGTTATCTATTACTACTACCCACTGACCTGCCCCGGTCTGAGTATTGGATACGTGAACCAAACCATCTTGAGCAGGAGTGCCCGGCAAAAACCCCGCAAAGCTAACCCCCACGTAACTTCCTGCCACACAATTAGCGTCTGTAACTGTAATCGTTGTTGTTGTGTTGGCATTCAGAGTTACACCATTCACGTAATATTTCCCCATCCCGAGATTTGAAGCAGTATTTAGTATGGCTGGTCCCCATACCGGAGCAGTATTCGCGCCTTGCGAAAGAAGTGGCTGTCCTGCATTGCCGGATAGATTATTAGGCATCAGCGCACCACTAAACCGAAAATTACCGGCCAGTTGTAGTTTTTCAGTTGGAGCATTTGTTCCAATTCCAAAATTACCACCTGATAGCACTCTCATTCTCTCGATGTTGTTTGTCTTCACAATAAAATCAAAAACGTTCAAGGTCCCGATAAACTCTGTAGCGGAGAGGGTATTTCCTGTCAGTAGCCAGCTCGTTGTCGCTGCTGTAGTCCATGTAGGAACAGATGAACCATTCAATGTGAGCACTTGCCCGGCGCTACCGGAAGGCAGGGCTTTGAAATCGCCATTGCTATTTACGTAAACAATTTTGTCAGTGCTGGCAGCAGCCGCAACAATGTGTGTGCCTCCAAGCGCACTGCTGAGTCCCTCAAGCCGAAGTGTACTCGAATTCCCTGCAACGTGCAATTTGGTAGCAGGGGTGCTGGTTCCAACTCCAACATTTTGCGCATGCGCAAAATGAAAAATACAAAATAAAGCAGCAGTGAAAATGACTTTTGTAATTCTCTTATCCATGGCCAAAATTTAGCGGTGTGACAAAATTTGTGTTGTTATTCAAGTCCAAAAAAGCGCGCAAATAAAGTTATGATTAATTCTTACAATAAAAATTTTTTTTCGACCGGGATTTAGAACTCTGTGTGGTGGACAAAAATTTCGTGAATGGTGAATGGGGTGAATGAGTGAATGAACTGTCAATGGAGTCAACGACCTATCTTCAATGGTCAATGTGAATAGTGAATAAGTTATCGAGTTAGTGATCGTGAATCGTGTTACGTGAATCGCGCATCGTGTTACATGAATCGTGAATCGTACTACATAAATCGTGAATCGTATTGCGTGTATCGTGATCATAACTTCCTTTCAAAAGTCTTTCTTCATTGCTTACTTTCGCGCATATCAAACAAAAACTTCTTCATGGATCTTTTTGAAAAACTTTTGGAAAACCGCGGGCCTATCGGACAGTACTCGAAGATCGCGCACGGCTATTTTGCTTTTCCGAAACTTGAAGGTGAGATCGCCAATCGCATGATCTTTCGCGGTAAGGAACGCATCGTGTGGAGCCTGAATAATTATCTCGGCTTAGCGAATCATCCCGAAGTTCGCAAGGTGGATGCAGAAGCAAGCGCGAAGTATGGGCTGGCGTATCCCATGGGTGCGCGCATGATGAGTGGTAACAGTGATCTCCATGATCAGTTGGAAAAAGAACTGGCGACATTTGTGATGAAGAAGGATGTGATGCTCATGAACTACGGTTACCAGGGAATCATGTCTGCCATTGATTGTTTGGTGGATCGCCGTGACGTGATTGTGTATGATGCAGAGTCACACGCCTGCATCATTGACGCTATGCGCATGCACATGGGCAAGCGTTTCGTGTTTCAGCATAATGACATGGAGAGTTGCGAGAAACAATTGCAGCGCGCGACAGAATTGGTGAAGGAAACCAACGGCGCAATTCTGCTCATCACTGAGGGCGTTTTCGGCATGGCCGGCGACCAGGGAAAGATCGCTGAGATAGTTGAGCTGAAAGAAAAGTACAGCTTCCGATTGATGGTTGATGACGCCCATGGCTTCGGAACGATGGGTAACACCGGTGCCGGCATCGGTGAAGAGCAAGATGTACAGGATGGCATTGATCTTTACTTCAGCACATTTGCAAAATCCATGGCCAGTATCGGTGCATTTATGGCGGGCGATGAAGAGGTGATTCAATACCTGCGCTACAATTCACGCTCTCAAATTTTTGCGAAGAGTTTACCAACAGCATTCGTGATCGGCAATCTGAAGCGTCTTGAGTTGCTTCGCAGCAAACCGGAGTTGAAAGCGAAGTTGTGGGAGAACGTGCATGCCCTCCAATCAGGATTGAAAGAGCAGGGCTTTGATCTTGGCAAATGCAACACTCCTGTTACGCCTGTGTATCTGAATGGAAACGCCTCGGAGGCTGCACACCTCATCATTGATGTGCGTGAGAACTACAACATATTTCTCTCTATTGTGATTTATCCTGTTGTACCGAAGGGTGTGATGTTACTGCGATTGATTCCTACAGCAGTGCACACACAAGATGACATTGATCAAACGCTGCATTGCTTCAGTGAAGTGAGTGAGAAGCTGAAGGCAGGACATTATCTTTCACAGAAGCTGGTGGCGGTTTAAATCTTTGATGTGAAACCTTTGATCTTAAACCGAAGCGCTCACTATTGCTTCACCAACTTAAAAAATTGTTCGTGAGACTCTTGAGTCACTTTCAAAAAATAAAATCCCGGGGCGAATAAACTTAAGTCAAGGATTCTTTCCGTGGTTAACTTCTTTGAAAACATTTCGCGACCAAGGGCATCAAAGATTTCAATTTCGATCCCATCAGGCTTAAAGTCTTCACCAAAATTAATCACTGCTGAAGCAGGGTTGGGATAAAATGAGACGTCCTGTATTGCATAATTGCACGAAGGATATTTATTAGTAGTAAAGAACCCGAGGTTTGAATCTTCAAAGCACCTCAATCCATTTGGCCCTGGATCACATATCGCGAACTGGGGAAATAAGTATGAGGTAGAGCCAATGCCTTCAATGATGTCACCAGTTTCCGTAGTAAATCTTTTTACAGACCTCCCATTAATAATTTCTGTATAAACACCCGTAATCCGACTCAAGATGGAATCAAGTCCTCCAAAAAGAGTGTAACCGTATCCTTTGAGGGTATCCCCAACATGCAAATTGAAATTATAGAGAACAAAAAATTTGTTAACCTCTGAAATGAAATAATAGACAATACCGCTGTCTTCATAAACAAAGTAATTATTACCGCCAAAACAACAATCAAAACCATGAGTAATTTTCAAATGATGACAATCGTGCCCGGCAAGAAAAGTGTCATTGACCGATTGGATTTGAGTGTAATCGATTCCCGAGCCAGCAAAGTTTGGCACATGGTAGTACCATGTCGAGCCAGGAGTTCCGAAATCTTGTGCGAACATTGATTTTGAATACAGTAGTGAGCCAAGCAAATAGATAGTAGTGAACCAACATGTTCTGCTCATCATAATTAATTGTGAATAATTTTGATCTAATCTTTCACCAGCTTCACAACCCTCTCCTCATCTCCTTGCTTCACTTTCAGAAAATAAATTCCTGCCGGTTGAGATTGAAGATTGATCGAATGTACTTTGTTTGAAGTAATCCACTTTTCTTCCCACATAATTTGTCCCAGCACATCCCAAACTGAAGCATAACAGTTTTGAGTGGAAGGAAATGAAACCTGGAAAATTCCGCTTGAAGGATTGGGATACAATTTTATTTCTGAGTTCGCTATCGGTGAAATTCCATTCAATGTATCAATTACGATAGAAGTTTTTGGATCGCCAATAATTTCGTGGGGCCAAGAGAGACCAGGTAATGCGGCGTAATAACTCTCAGCAAGATTGAAATGATTTGCGGTGTCAAGGTAACGTGATAATACGATCTCATAAATCAAATCTGTAGCCGCGTATCCACAATATGCCCAACCTTCTGCACCAGTGGCACCTTCTTTCACAGCATCAGCAACAAGATAGTTTTCATCCACATTCTCACTTTCATCAAATGTTGCGCTACTGTTGCATCCACATAGCTTGACGATAGATCCTCTGAGCCAATTGTAATTTAGATTTTGTCCTGATGAATTCAAATCAAAGCTGTACAACCCCATAACATTTGATTGATTCAATAATGTTGCAGTGTCGCCGTCAAAAACATACTCCCATCCCAACTTTGTAAGTGTGTCTGCTGCAGGGCGCATAAAGCTTGAGTCAACTGAAGGAACGTTATAGCCAAGATGACTAAAGTCAAAAACAAATAACGCCTGGCTTTTGATTACAGGAATATTTGGCCCGCTACGATCAATCAACGTAATGACGTCATCATACGAATATCCATCCAGTCGGGTCACTAAAAAAATATGGTAAATGCTTCTTGCGAAGTTTGTTTGACTGCCTAAATAAGGATTATAAATTGATCCGCCCATTGCGATTGAATTGCTATAGGGTCCAAGTATCAAAGCCATTTCAAATTCAACTGAAGAGCAACGACCTCCAAAAGCGCAATTACCAAATGCAACTTTCAGAGGAACACCCTTCGTGGTTACAATATAGTTGATTGAATCATCAAGATTGTTTGCTGACAGGTAATTGCTCACTTGCGAAAGAAGATCGAAGAGTTGAGCGGTGTCAATTTCCTCCTGTGTTGTGGTAGTGACGTGAATAATGTTTTGAGAAGGAATATTTCTTTGTTGTGCAAAATAATTCCCAATGTCAATTGAGGTTTGACTGCTGTCGTTTACAATTACAGCGACATCATTGTAGGAAACCTGCTGTGCAAAAGAAAAGCCCGGGAAGGCGAGAGTGATAATGAGTAATATTGTTTGCTTCATAGTGATCAGGTGAGAAAATCCCAAACGGCACTAAGAGAGCATTATTTTTCAATTACAATTTTGTCTATGAAAAATTTCCCTTCAAATTTTATTTCAAGAAAATAAATTCCTGAAGCGAATCCACTCAAGTCAATCGTTTTACTAAAATTCTCATTCACTTTTTTTTCTTCAGAAGAAAAAATTCGTTGACCGATGGCATTACTTACTTCAATTGTTACGGCATCCATTGAACCATTCAGCCATTTAACCATAAAGATTCCACTCGAAGGATTGGGGTCAATGGAAAAACTTCCTGCACCAAAAACATTTTCCACTCCTGAAATCAAAACATAAAGCAGCGTAGAAGAAGAAACACAACCCTGCTGATTCGAAACAACCACACTGTAAAATCCCGTCTGCATAATCATGTAGGATTGATTTGTTGCTCCGGGAATATCCACGCTGTTGAGTTGCCATTGATAAGCAAATGCAGGAGTGGACGTAAGTGTGTATCCGGTTTGCGAGATGGCTGGAATGGCAGGCGTTGCATACACAGTGATATAACCGGAAAGCGTAAGCGTATCGTTTCCAAAAGCGTTCGTGGTGATGAGCGTGACATCGTACACTCCCGGAGTATTGTAGCAAACCTGAGTAGGATCCTGCTGACTGGAAGCTGACGGATTTCCGCCGTCGAAAATCCATTGCCACGATAATGGATTGTTCGTTGATTCATCAAAATAATCTTCGCAAAATTTTTCACAAATTGTTTGATCAATAACAGAAAAATTTGAGAATGGCGCGAGCATGTAGTCAATGGTGTCGCTTGCAGAACAACCATTGCTGTTCGTAATCAGCACGATAAATGCTCCTGCTGCCAGCGGCACATAAAATGAATTCGTTGCGCCACTTATCGAATTTCCACCTGTGAACCACTGGTAGGAATCTCCAATGGAAGAATAGAGTGTGTCATTGCTTTGAGTGATGGCAACTGAAGGTACAGCATTCACAGTAATAAAGTTGTGGAGCACGATCGTATCATTGCCGGCTGCATTGGTAGCAATGAGTGTGACATCATAATTTCCTTGCGTGGAGTAACAAATATTCGCAGGGTTCTGATCTGTTGATGAAGAAGGATTTCCTCCAGGAAAAGTCCACTCCCACACCGTGGGGTTGTTAGCCGACTGATCGGTAAAGTCAATGCAAGTCTGTTCGCAAAAATTATTTTGAGAGGAAATGAAATCAGCAACAGGAGGAACCAATCCGCCTGCAGTCACTTCAATATCATCTATAAAATAATATACACACTGATAACCTTCAGCATAATAAAACTGCAACCCGGTGGCAATATCAGGAGCAAAGTTTCCGAAGGTGACATAATCGTAGGCAGAATCAGCTACGAACTGAAATGAAAACTGCTGCCAGGTGCTGTCAAAAAAAATAGAACCCATGACATATTGCGGAGTGAAACTGATAGGGTTCCAATTGTTTTGTATGAGTGGAATAGTGGAGAACGCGACACTCATTTGGTCACATCCATGACCGCCGTAGTTTCCATTCTCTATACCTGTGGTTAAATAAAAAGAAACCGTATAACTCTCGCCGATAGTGAGCGGTGAAATGAGAGCATGAGCAATATATTCTCTGAAAGTAAATCCTTCCTTCCACAAAATGAATCCCATGATAGCATTACCACCATGAGGAGAAACGGTTGCTGTATGGGCATTTGGCAATTGTACTAACCCGCTCCCAAGTGCATGATAATAGTCAGGACTTCCTCCACCATTGCAATTCGACCATCCGGTGCAATATGACCACTGGGCACCACCATATGGGAGTGAAGTATATGTTTCAAAATCACCATTGCTGAGCAGGTTTTGGGCTGGAAGAGTGTACGCGCTGAATGAAAGAAGTATGGTGAAAATTTTTTTCATGACACGTCATTTTAAAATAATCATCTTCTTTCTCACCAAATCATTTTTTGTTTTTATCGAGACTGTGTAAGTGCCGGAGGCGAATGCTCTCATGTCAATCTCCTTGCTGAAATTCTCATTCACATTCCTCTCTTTCGAAGAGAAAATTATTTGGCCAATGGCATCACTAACTTCAATGCTAACATCAGCTATAAAACCGTTCAACCCTCTAACCATAAAAATTCCATTCGAAGGATTCGGCTCTACAGAAAAATTCCCTTCACCAAAAACATTTTCCACTCCCGAAATCAAGACATACATCAGCGTAGAAGAAGAAACACAACCCTGTGGATTTGAAACAACCACACTGTAAAATCCGGTTTGGGTAATCGTGTACGATTGATTCGTTGCGCCGGGTATATCTACACTGTTGAATTGCCATTGATAGGCAAATGCCGGAGTAGATGTGAGGGTGTACCCGGTTTGCGAGATCGTTGGAAGTGCGGGCGTGGCATATACAGTAATGAAATCCTGCAAGGTGAGTGTATCACTTCCGGAGGCATTGGTTGTAATAAGAGTTACATCATAAGTTCCCGGCGTATTGTAACAAATGTTCACCGGATTTTGTGCTGTTGATGAGGAGGGGTTTCCTCCCGGAAATAACCACAGCCATGATGTTGGATTGTTGATGGACTGATCAAAAAAACCGGTGCAGAATTTTTCGCAAATGGAATCCTGTGATGAAGAAAAGGCCACCTGGGAATTTATCACCGGGCAGTTCGGATCAGGAACAAATCGCCACAGGTCATTCTTGTAATTGACCAGAAAATTTTCTGTGCCACCGAACACCCACAGATTGCCAGTCAAATCTTTCCACGAGACAAACCCTTCTCTGCCTGAAGGTTTATTTGTCGGTGAAGAAACCCCCATTGTTCCCCAATGCCCTGCCTGATCCATCAACGTGTCACCATTGATCCACATCCATTCGAGTGTGTTCACATTGAAAATCCAGAGATCACTGTGCATGCCCGTGTAGGCATAGATGTGCGAGCCGCCGAAGAGCCAGAAGTTTCCGTTCGCATCAACATAATCAATGCGGCTTCTCATCCGCGCATCAGGAACATTGTTGATGGATGGCTCACACTTGTTTCCGTAGTGACCAATTGCAAATTCATAGTTTGCTCCCGACATCCACGTCCATTCATTCGTTGCCAAATCATATTTCCACATATCATTCAGCTTACCACCCCAGGTGATAGAGTATTCCAGCGCACCAAAGAGCCAGAAGTTTCCATCATGATCAATCCACTTGGCATAGGGCATTCTTCCCCCGGGAGTATTGGTGGCGGCGGAAACACCAAGCGTTCCCCAATCAGGAACCTGCAGCGGCAGATTTGATCCCTGCATCCACGTCCAGTTATTTGTTGAAGTACTAAAGCGCCACAAGTCACTCAGGTTATTGGGGTATGGAAATTCCGCGCCGCCGTAAATCCACAAATTATTATTAGCATCTCTCCACGTAGCATTTGTTTCTCCCCGTGCTCCCGGAGTGTTGGCAACATCTTCCACCTGATACGTTCCATAGAATGCAAGGGCACTGGCAGTATCCGCTCCTTTCATCCACGTCCATTCATTGGTGGAGATATCATACATCCACAAATCATTGAGGTAAGCGTATCCATTATATCCGTCAATCCCTATTCCCCCGAATAACCATAGGTGTCCGCTGGTGTCAACCCAGCTTGCCGCGCGGGATCTTCCACCAGGATAATTATTGGGAGATGCAATTCCCTGCGTGCCATACACACCGGGTTGATAGGCAGCGCCGGGACCTTTTACCCACGTCCATTCATTTATGGTCACATCATACTTCCACAAGTCACCCAAATTATTTTCACCACCAAAGAGCCAAAAATTTCCTTGAAGATCAACCCATGAAACACTTTCATCGGTTGCTGGTGGTTCATTCAACGGATCAGCGACACCCTGGACACCGAAATTTCCGGTAGAGCCGCCGATACTGTCGCCATGCATCCAGGTCCATTCGCCTTGTTGGGCGAAGGTGAAGGTGATGCTAAGCGTGAAGGTTAGAGTGAGGGTAAGAGAAAGTGAGTGGTAGAAAATTTTCATGGGCAAGTCTTATAGAGTGAAGATAGTTTTTTTCTGAAATTTTTTTTCGACGGTGAAAGCAGCCGCATCAACCACCTTTTCCTAAGTCCAAAAAAAACTTTGGAAGAGATTCTCCCGCTTCTCAATTGTTTTTCATTCCCAATTTTATCTTTTCATACAATCCACTACTCACTGGCACCATCGGCAACCGCAAAACATTTTCGCAGATGCCGAGAATATTCAGCGCCGCCTTTACTCCTCCGGGGCTTCCTTCGGCAAAAAATGATTCCATGAAGTCGAGAAGTTTGTAATGAAGTTTTTGTGCGTCATCGAAATTTCCGTCCAGCGCGTCATCCACCATGGTAGAAAAATCTTTTGGGAACGCTTGTGCCACTACTGATATTACGCCGTCACAGCCGAAGCTGAGCAGGGGAAGTGTAATGAGATCATCGCCGGAGATGAGGAGAAAGTTTTTTGGCCGCTCCTTTACGATTCGCATGATCTGCCCAATATTCCCTGACGCTTCTTTAATGCCAACAAACCTTGGCGATTCGTGTGCAAGCCGCAATGTTGTTTCCGCCGTGATGTTGGAGCTTGTTCTTCCCGGCACATTATAAATGATAATCGGCAGCGGAGAAATCCGGGCAAGCTGCATGTAATGCTGATAGATTCCTTCCTGTGATGGCTTATTGTAGTATGGACTCACCGAAAGAATAGCATCATAGTGCTCATGATTGAAAGCAGTGAATTGTTCCGCTACTTCCGCGGTGTTGTTTCCACCGATGCCGGCGACAAGATGAACTTCTTCATCCACTATCCCGGCTACGAACTTCCAAACATCGCGCTTATCATTCGATGAAAGTGTGGCAGACTCTCCGGTAGTTCCGAGTACCACAAAATAATTTACACCACCCTCAATGTTGAACCGAATAAGTTTTTCCAATGCTCCGTAATCAACAAAGCCGTCCTTTTTAAATGGCGTGATGAGTGCTACGCCGGTGCCGCGGAATTTTGGTGTCATGGGTTAGGGGGTGAATGGTGAGTCGTGAGTGGTGAATAGTGAGTCGTGAATCGTGAGTCGTGAGTCGTGAGTCGTGAGTCGTGTGTCTGTGAATCGTGAATCGTGAGTTGTGAGTCATGAATCGTGAGTTGTGAATCGTAAGTTTGTGGATCGGGAATCGAGAGACATTGGAAACTGCAAAATACACGCTGCAAATTGTAAACTGCAAACTGCCAACTGCCACCTGTTAACTACAAAACTGTAAAACGCAACCCCAAGCTTAAAGCATCTCAAGGAAATGACGATACTGATTCATTAACTGTTGCAAATTGTTTTCTCCCTTCAAATCAATCATGAAATCATAAGCGTAAGTTTTCTCTTTTTCAAACGATCCTATTCTGAATGATGCTTCTGACATGGATGAAACATATTCGAGCGGAAGGTTTTCGCCGATGTAAGCATTGATGAGTATGTCGAATTTACGCCCGATAAATTCTTCTACCACATCACCTTGCGGCTCAAGATGCCAGTTCAGATTTTTTTTATTGAAATAAGAGAAGTTGAAATTGATCGCTTTCTTCGGTGCGTTGTAAAAACCGAGCAGTACAATTTTCTTTCTATCGCGTTTCAACGAATCTGCAAAGGTGTTGATGATGGAAATTTTATCGGGGTCGGAAGCATCGAAGAGGATCCCGATGTCTGTGGCCTCTGATAGATTGGTGGCTCTGTGCTCCATGTGATGCGCCTTCAGTTTTCTTTTCAGAAAATAAAAATGAAGCCATCGCTGGAGTTGTTTCAACATTGATTTAGAATTATCAATTCCAATTTCCAATTTCTAATTTCAAATTAATGATCACCCAACTTGAAATTAGAAATCTGAACTTGGAAATTATAAAGTTAGTCTTCATAAAATCCCATCGAAGAAAACTTTTGAATACGCTGGTCAATGCGATCTTTCGGCGTCATTGCTTTGAGATCAATGAGATGTTTTTTGATTTCGCGCTTCATAATTTTTGCCATCTCTTCCGGGTTGTGATGCGCGCCGCCCATAGGTTCTTCGATGATGCCATCCACCAATTTGAAATCATGCATGTGCTGCGCCGTAAGTTTTAGCTGCTCGGCTGCTTCTTCTTTGTTCTCCCAACTGTGCCACAGAATTGAAGAGCAGGATTCAGGAGAAATCACAGAGTACCATGTGTTCTCGAGCATCAACACGCGGTCACCGATTCCGATTCCAAGCGCACCGCCGGATGCACCTTCTCCAATGATGACACAGATTACGGGCACTTTCAATAGCATCATCTCATACAGATTTCTTGCAATCGCTTCTGCCTGTCCGCGCTCTTCTGCTTCCAATCCCGGAAAAGCGCCGGGCGTATCAATGAGCGTTACGATGGGAATGTTAAACTTCTCCGCGAGCTTCATCACCCTCAATGCTTTTCTGTAACCTTCGGGATTTGCCATTCCGAAATTTCTATACTGCCGCTCCTTGGTATTGGTTCCTTTCTGCTGCCCTACGAACATCACGCTTTCATCATCAAGCATTCCCAATCCGCCAATCATTGCTTTATCATCTGCTACATTCCGGTCACCGTGCAGCTCAATAAATTTGCTGCACATCTCCGAAATGTAATAGAGCGAATACGGCCGATTTGGGTGGCGTGATAGCTGCACGCGCTGCCAGCCGGTGAGATCACTGTAGAGATTTTTTCTTGTTTCAGCGATCTTCACTTCAATCTCTTTCACCGCTGACTTCATATTCACCTTTCCATTCTCGCCGATCTTCTTGAGTTTCTCTAACTGCTCATTCAAATCTTCAAGCGGTTTTTCAAAGTCCAGATATTGCATTCAGTAATTTTAAAAGAAACAAAACTAAAAGATTCAAAATAAAAAAGTCCGCTTTGTTGCACTTGATTCATTTAAGAAACCAAATATTGCTTTTTCCTTTGCCTGTCACTCCGGTTGTTTGCAATCCTTTATCGACCCTGCAAACCCGAACATCAAGGCGACCTCCGAAAAAATGTGTGAATTATGTAACCTTTTACAAAAATTATATAACACGGAACGGCACATGTGAGTCTACCTTTGGATTTTTCCAAACAAAAAAACCAGTATACCACCAATATAGTTATGTGACAAAGTGCTGCTGAGACGAACGGAAATGCTATTTTGAAAATCGAGGTTTGGTCTTAATCTTAATTTAGTGAAACAACTGGGTGTAATTACTGATCCCGGATATTCCCCTCCCGCATCAGAAAATTTTTTATCGCGCTTCTTCAAATCTCTCATCCGCGATCAACGGGACTTGCCGTTTGTCTACCTCACCATTAAAATCAGTTCAATTCTTTTTCCCCTCGTCGTGTTGCTTTACCTGCCATTCCTTGGCGGTTGGATCTGGTGGTCAGTGGCAATTTTGTATTTGTTTCTTAACAATTTTTATAAAAGTCCTTTTGGATTGATGGCTCACTGTGCAGCTCACCGCGCGTTGTATAAAAAGAAATTTCGACTGCTCAATTTTTATCTGCCATGGGTGTTGGCTCCTTTCTTCGGGCAATCACCCGAGACGTATTTCGGTCATCACGTTGTGATGCATCATCCTGAAAATAATCTTCCTCAGGATAAAAGCTCCACCATGTTTTACCAACGTGATTCGATCCTTGATTTTTCCAGGTATTGGTTAAACTTCTTTTTCCTGGGTCTCATTCAGTTGTCTGCCTACTTTATCAGCAAGAAAAAGTATCCCTATTTTTTTCGCGTCGTGGCGGGTGAGCTGATATTTTTCAGCGCATGTGTAGCGCTATGTTTTCTTAACTGGCAGGCGACTTTGGTGGCTTTCATTATTCCGTTTATCGCTTCGCGCGTCATCATGATGGTCGGCAATTGGGTGCAGCATTCCTTTGTGAGCGCGGAAGAGCCGGGCAATGAATACATGAATAGCATTACATGCATCAACATTAAATTCAATCACAACTGCTGGAATGACGGCTACCATGCAAACCACCACGTGCGACCGGGCATGCATTGGACGGAGCACCCGGAATATTTCAGAAGCACCCTGGATAAGTTTGAAAAAAACAAGGCGGTGGTTTTTGACGGCATTGACTACGGAAATGTTTTTGTGTGGCTTATGATGAAACGCTATGATCTATTGGCGAATCACTTTGTAAACATCGGGAACCGCTTTACCTCCGATGATGAAGTAATTGCATTGTTGAAACAGCGAACGAAAAAGATTTCTAACTCCCCTTTGGTTGTAGGTGCAGTTTCGCCAGCATAACTCTTCTCTAACCTGTGCGAACAGGTGCATTCAGCTTATCCAATTCTTCTTTGGCTTTTGCATACCAGGTTCTGTTAGCTCTTCTCTCTCTGCCGTTCAAATGAGAAACCTCATCGTTCATCTCGCTAAAAACTTCTTTTGCTTCTTCCACTCTGCCGGCGCGCAAAAGAAATTGTCCATAATAAATTCTGTTTTCATGATTCGAGAATCTGCCGTTCATGCTTTTGAATTGCTGCTCCGCGAGTTCATGCTTTCCAATTTTTTCCAGCGAGAGCGCGTAAATGAGCTTCGACCGTGACCGTGAGAACTCAATGGATTTAATCACCTTCTCCGCCATTTTCACCACATCGGCATAGCGCTCCTTTTCAAAGTAGCAAAGCATGAGTTGCATGGGTACGTGATTGTCAGGAAGAGAACTGCTGATACACGACTCATACAGTTCAATGGCTTTATCAGAATTCCCTGAATCTAAATAAGCATCGGCAAGCAGCACACGGTTTTGAAATGTATCTGTGAACCTGAGGCGTTCTTCCAGTTCCTTGATTTTACCGCGCGGATTAATGATGGCCCCCAGATTCGATTGTATGTTGTCAACTTCCCGGCGCGTAAACATTTCGGAAAAGAGGTACACCAGGCATCCGACCACAGGAAGAAAAACAATCAGCCATATCCAACCGTACG
>DASRAJ010000121.1:0-34770 GCA_035638255.1 Chitinophagales bacterium | reverse complement strand
GTGCGGTATTGAGCCAAGACGTGCAATGCTTGGATCTTCGTTGGGGTCGTCTGACTTAACAACATTGAGGAACAAACCAGTTTCCAAATGAATTCCATTATTATCTTTCGGCAGATTCACATCTGCTATTTGCTGCAAATAATGCAGTCCCAAATAACTGATATCCCCTTGTGCATTTCCCCGGTTGAAGATCTTACCAGCTATATTAGAGAAGACCAATGTTTCGGATGTAGAGTTAAGCATTACTCTGAACTTATCCTTTGGTGGTGGTCCCGCCTTGGCCTGGTTCATATTGGGAAGTTCAATCAGGTTGAACCCAGTTCCGACCCACGTTCCTGGCAGCCCCGCAAGATCACCAAGAGTAGGTTCATCGATAGCAGCCAATGCTTCTGGCTTTATGGCTTTGCTGATTTCCATTTTCTCTTCCAGTTTGCTTAAGCCTGCAAGATTTAATAAGTCTAATGGGTTCTTTGTTACCTTTGCCATAATTGTATTTTTAAAAGGTTAATGGTTCGTATTAAAAAGTATTGATTGGAAAATTATCTCAAAAGAATTTTTAGTTTCACTACTTACTTTAATCCGGCTCTTGCAAATCCTTCTATTTGTGTTAATACTTCCGTTGTTATAAAAACCGGCTGGGGTGTATTGAAGGCCTGTAAAAACAAATTGCCGTAGCTCTTTACAAAATTTGTAAAAATGGATCTACTTATATATTTTATAAAAGCAGTTTGGTCTTTATAGATCTCAATAAAAACCACTTCATCGGCAGGAGGCATAGGTAAGCTTTTTTCTTTGAAGTTTGTATGCATAATGTAAAGCAATGTGACTGGTTCATTCTTTTGCACATCCATCGCTAATTTTTTCACGGCCGCCGTTGCTTTCTTTTCATTACCGGAAAGATGATCCATTTAGCGATAAGAGTATACATGTTGGTTTTAGATTTTTGTTCATTTCCTGCAATAACACAAAACACAATTGATAATAAGTTTTGTTTTCAATCCGAGTAATGATAGCTGCAACCCTACACTTTTACATATTCAAAGCTTGGCCCAGCCATATAACCACCACCCAAAGGAATGTTCATCAATTCAACAGCTTTGTATTTTAATTCATACATTAACGGTATGCCTTCTTTTAGTACTCCAGGTTTACCATTACAAGCTTCGTTGATATTATCCAGTAAAGCTGAATAGGTTTTATTGAATTCGTAGGTTTTATTATAAAGTGGCGTTCCCTTTGCGTAATCCTTAAGTTTGGGATTGGGTTTCATATTATACACTGCATCCCAATCCACTTCAAATTTTTCGCCGGTAGGCAATCCTTTGTTTTTGCTGTTACGATGTGCAGAATCAGTTATAGCATAAAAACGGCTGTAGTAAACTTCCTTGAACCTGAAATAATGTGCATACTCTTCAACTTCTGGTCCAAAGATCAGGTACTTCTCATTTCCTTCTTTAAAAGGTTCTGAAAATATGGAACCTAAGGTCCCTTCACCCTGGCCAACAATCTCCTCAATTACATTAAGTGCATCTTTAAGCTCATGAACAAAGAAAAGTTTTCCCCCAGCGCCATAGTAATGTTCTGCTGTAACCTGCTTTTCCCGCTTTCCTGTAAAAATAGTTTCACCTTTTTCCTGGGCTACTCTTTCCAATTCTTTAATATTATGTACGAGGGCCTCGTAAAACTCACCAATGGATTTATAAACCAATTCAGTTGTTTCCAATTGTTTGGGAAGCGTATAACCGCCCAGGGGGTGTTCAATTTTCCAAAAAGTTTTAATGCAGTGTTTGGATAAACTTTCTAATCCAACTACTAGTCTAGTGTCAACATTTCCGGGTAGGCTGGTAGGATATTCGGGAATGAATTTATTATTTTTATCCACTTCCTTTTCCCCTATCACAGGTCTTCCCCCAATGGCGTTTAATAAATTGGCCACCATTATCATATGCAACATTTCTTCCAATACCACACTTTTGATAATTTCTCCAGCCATTAAATTAACTCCAGCCTTTATAGAATAGAGTGCGCAGAGATAAGGGGGAATAGTAGAATGCTCCAGTTCCATTGCTGTTTGCAACTGGCGCTTTAATTCTTCCAGTTTCTTCTGGAAATTATCATTTGTTATTGCCTCTATGGCCGATGGCTTACCCGATGGAGCACTAACAGCTTCAATTTTGGCGATGTCGGAATAATAGTAATCAGGGATCAATAGCTGACGTTTTGGATCGTTTGAATCTTTTTGAAGTTTTCCTCTGGCCATAAATTATCTTTCTAAATGTTTAAGAATAGCTTCTGCTGCTTTAAAAGTGAGTGCCGTCGTTGTAAGTGTTGGGTTAGATGTTCCCAGTGTAGGCATGTTGCCGCAGCCTACCAGGTAAAGATTGTCATGATCCCAGGTACGGCAATCCTTGTCGACTACAGAATCTTTTTTACTGGACCCCATGCGATGGGTGCCAACGATATGGCCTGCACCCCAAAAATTATATCCTTGTTCTTTGTATCCCACATAATCCGGGTTAAGGCTTAGGCTATAAAATGTAAAGTCCTGGATACCTGCTGCGGCAAATAGCTGGTCATTAATTTTTTTTGCAGTTGCAAAAGCTTTTTTCATATACTCCGAGGCATCATAGTGTATTACTGGCCTGTAGTTACCTATTGGGTCCCTATAAGCTGGATCAATGGTGACCCTGTTATTGGGATCAGGGATTTGTTCACATTCATAGTGCAATAACAGTTGCCTGGGAAGCACATCAGAAAGATGGTCACGCAATTCCGTTCCAAATAAATTTTTAGTTAATGCATTGGCAAGGTCCGACCCGGGTGAAAATACCGGCCAGCCCCATCCCCAGTTATCGACAGGGCAAATCCAGGCTGCATGTTCTTTACGGAATGGCCCATCTCTGAATGTCGGCATATTAGTGGTAGATCCCGGACCACGGAAAGGATACCCTTTGACGGGAAGCAATCCCCACGTAAGCAAGCATAAATGATCCATTAAATTACGGCCCACCTGGTCGCTGGAATTAGCAGCATTGGAGGCCAGTAAAAGTTTGGCATTTTCAATGGCGCTTGCTGCCAATACATAAATTTTTCCTTTTGCAATACTGGTTTCGTAACTGATAGAATCTGCAAGCGCGTAGGTTTTGTATTCTACCCCTGTAACTTTTCCCGTTTTTTCATCATACAAAACCATCGATGCCACAGATTGAGTTTTAATGGTTAGTTTGGTTTTATCTGATTTGTTTAATGTTTTAAGGGCATTATATTTTGCCTGCACAGGGCATATGGGTACACAGCTTGCATTTCCTTCGCATCGCTGCCCAGTATGTGGATCCCATATGGCGCCTATCGGATGGTATTCATATTTTTTGCTGTCATGGTATGGCACCACTTTATTTTTATCACTGTCCCAGCATTTATCTTTCTGCAGTATCAATTTTCTTTGCTTAGGGTCCCAGGTAACATCTATGTAAGGATACTTCCGATTGGGAATTGAATTTCTTCCCTGCGGAGTAGTTGCAAATGTTATTTTAACTTTTTTTCCACCCACTTCAATCGGCTTTTTTTTATTCACCATATCCACTAGTCTCATGAATTGCTGATCCAAATAACTTTGAGGTATCTTCTCCATTGGAAACACATAATCTTTCCCGTAATTTTTTTTGGTAACACTCAACTGCCGCTGACTGGGTACACCGGGCCACTCTAGTTCGTCCACGTTTCCCGAAACGCCGATTTCCAGTTCCGCCATTTCATAATAGCGTTTCAGTTTATCGTAGCCAAAGGGCCAGTCAACGCCCTGCCCATAAAGGGTTTTCATTTTAAAATCATTATTCAACATTCTTGGGGTGGAACCCAGCCAGTGTAACGTGGTGCCACCGGGGCCTTTAAAGGAGTCGCTTCCAAAAGGTAACGGTCCCGCCTGTACCAGGTATCCAAGTGTACTCGGATTATTATTTCCTGAAATGGGTTTAATGTCCAGCACATCTATCGATGGAGCATCTTTTATATTAGGGTAAGGAGAATTGGGTGTTTTGGCAGAAGCGGTATAAAATGAGTTCAGGTAATCCATGTAATTAAAATAATTGCCGTTCCTGTCCAGGTTGACCCCTGCTGTTAATCCCGCTTCAAGCAATAATACTTTTTTACCGGCCTGGGTAAGGGTTTTAGCCATGACAGCGCCGGATATCCCCGACCCAATAATAACAACATCGTATATTCTATTTTTCATAATAGTAAAATGTTGACAGGATAGTTTTCATTGAATTGTTTTTGGTGCTTTATTCCATGACCCATAGCCGGGCTGTCTTGCCCCCGGGGGATGGGCTTCTGCAGTATTCCATATTAGACCCTGAACATAAGATTGCGGGCTGATCACATCATTTACCCAGTTGCCCATATACCACATTGTAATAATATTTTTGGCCAAACCATTATAAAGTGAATCCGGCATAAGTTTATTAAGGATTTCTTCATTGAGCTTTCCGGGATTATCCCTGTTTTGTTTTAATATGCCTGCTGCTTCAGAAAGGAAGGACTCTATAGTTGCGATGCTGTTTTTGTTCAACATAACGTTAAAATAGGTTTCCAGCATTCCCGTTCCCAACAACTCGATTTCGCTAAAGCCAGTTAAATAAACAGAAATCTTTAGGAAAATATCAGTTTCATTTTTAATTGATTTCATATAAAGAGTTTAGTTTGTAAAAGTTGTGTTGTTGAATATCAGTATTATGCATATTGCTTTAGCTTTGCTATGCCATACATGCAGAAGTATAATTTTACACTTCCTGATAATCCGCCGGGCTCACTTTTACAAAATTTCCTTTCGATAGCGCTTCAGGGCTGATTACAGTTGCACTCGGTTTAGGAATCTTTGTAAAGGCCGTACTCCAATCTGATTCAAAAATTTGCGTATAGTATTTGGCAATTTGAGGGTATTCCATCAGTAGCCCGGCCTCCCTGTTAGTAGCTACTCCGGTGCCAGACCAGTTTTGAGAACTAACCAGCACCGAACTCTCGTCAACGATAATTACTTTGTTGTGGCAATGAACAAAGCGCTGAGTGTTTATGTACCGGATGTTTTTATCAAGGACTAATTTGAAGTTTGTTTTCAGGTTGGCTACGTTCAACTTCTCCTTTTCGAAATCTTTTATCCCGAAAAGCTTCCCCAATACAATCCTCACATCGAGTTGCGGATTATTAGCTCTTGCTTTTTTTATTGATTCCAATAGTTTAGCAATCGCTGCCTGGCTACTGCGGATGTACTGATTTTCAATATATATTGATTTAGTCGCAGACTCAATAAATCCTGGAATGACATCCATGTAATTGTCAGGGGTAAGAACCGGCGTAACTTTAATCGCTTCTGAGGGCGAAAAAGTTTTACTTGGGAAAAGCTTTGAAGGCAGCAATTTTGGAACGGCCTCAACCATCTCGGGAAGTTGTGCAGCTACAAACCCTGCCAGGGCCTCTGCTTTTTCCGCATCCAGTTCAAGCTTCATATCTCTTTTTAAAAGCTTGATGAAGAAATCTGCTAAAGGTTTCGATTTAATTGCCACCCCCATATCACGGTTGCCTTTTCTAAAATGTTTAGGATCCCCCCCATCCACTTCATTAAAAGGAATACTATTTACAGAATAGTTGCCGCTTTGTACAAGTGTCCATGTTCCATCGATGACAATAACCTTCTCATGGGATGAAGGGAAATAACTAACTACTTTACTTGCGCAGGAAGGTGCCGCCACTGAATTGCATCCAAATCTACTTAATTCATCGAAAATGACTTGTTCATCTTTGCTGTCAATATCGAGCATCAGCGAAACTTTCACTCCCCGTTGCATGGCATTCAGAACAAGTTCTTTCATATATTCCGCGCTAAAATCATAAATACCAATAATGATTTCTTCCTGCGCTGTATCAAACAGCCGGCGCGTCAAGGCATACGTTGAATCCGGTGATGCATAAGCGATGAAATCATTTTTAATTGAAAACACTGGTACGTTTCTTAGTTTTTTATAATCTTCAAGTTTACAATTACGGGGCAGGACTTCGAGCGAAGCTGCGCTTTCGAGTGATTCAGCAACAGCATCAGATTTGACAAGCTGGGGCATAGTTCAGGTTTTAGTTGTTATTTATTCAGCTTTAAATTTTTCTGCTATCTGCACTTTCAACGGGACATTCAATGTTTTTTTCCCTTTCTTTATAGTCAGGTACTCTGGCATATTCTGCAATTGTTTTTCGGCAAACGCAATCACTCCAAATGTTTTTTCTCCTTTGTGATTAATTTCATCAACTGCAATTGCATGTGCACCCTGCTTTTGCAGTTTTTCTGAATGTTGTTCTCTTGCCAGATTCGCATCTTTTTCACTTACCATAAATCAGTTTATTTATTTTGTATTACGTTTTGAGGTTTTCCTTTTGACTTTACCTGATTTTTTAGATCTCAATGATTCTGCCGTTGAAGCTGAAGATTGTTTAGTTACCAATTTAACATTCAGTGCTGACAGTACTTCATTAATCGGATTAAAAACACTTCCGCCCTTCGCACCGGCAAAGTGCAGCCCAACTGCCTTTCCTGATGCCTTGTCCAATACGAGTGAGCCGGAATCTCCATCTGTCGAATACCGGGTGCAAAATACCTGATCAATAAACCCCACATCACCTAGGCCGTCATAAGGTAGGACAAATCGAAAATGAACGTCCCTTACTTCACCTTCTGTCTTACCTGAAGATCGTCCTACTTTTATCACCTTCATTCCCCGCACGGCCAGCGTCGTGCCTTTAGGGACACCCAATCCTTTGATTTCAGAAGTCACATCAGGAAGTCTTGCTTTTGTTGGTTTTGCAATAGCACAATCCACACGGTTTGAAAAAGCACCACCAACAATAAACTTCTTAAAAGCATGCAACTTTGCAACAAGATCAGCGGGGATTTCACCCTCATCCGCAATGCCGGGATAAACAATCGCGTCACCCTTCTTCCCGATACCGCTGTTCGCTAAAACGTGGCTATTGCTTAATAAAAAATTGCTTTTACCGTCAGTAACGACGGCCCCCAAAGTTCCAGCAGTGATGTCCACATGACCAATACTATGCCCTGGCTGAATTGGTTTTTTTGTAATGTTTGGTTTTATTTGAGGTTTGATTTTACCAATTACTATTACATCGGTTGGAACCGCAGTGTTCCCCGACAGTGCCTCCGGTACAGTTGGAGGGATTGCCATATCTGCCCGAAGTTTCTTCAATGAAATTTTTTTTTCGACATAAAAAGTTAAAGAGAGTTTTCCAGTTCGTTCCTTGTTGGAGATTTTCTCACCTATTCCAATGGCAACGACATTTTTTGAGTTGGTCATACGTCGCAATGATTCAGTATGTCCCTTGGCTGGAACAGCGAGAGATTCGACATGAGCCGCAGGCGCTGTCGTTAATAAATCCAGTATCCGTTTGATTTCTGTTTCTGTTGCCATGATTTCTTCGTTTAATGATGAAAAAAAATATTTAACAATGATTTTGCATAGAGCTGCATATTCTAAACAACATTCACCTTTATCGTTCTGTGTTTTTAATCACACCTTCAACTAAACAATTAATTTTTTTGAAAGCTAAATTCCTCATAATTATTTACCATTATTTTTTAACACCAATCCAATCTTGAAACAAACCTAAAAGCATAAATTCATATTTCCAAATTTTTTAGTAAATTTTTTTTGGATTCTTTTGAATGGCTGAATCAGCAAGAAGATGGCGATTATCACATTCAAATTTCCAGCGCCGCTGATGATGGTAATGATTATATCATCGTTGAAATACCTGATCCGGAAAACATAACAGATGGTGAACTGAAATCACGATGCACCGTAGAGGGCGAATGGATAAATGAAAAATTGCTGGGTGGTATTACACCTTCACAAACCGGTAATGTAATGATGCATGCTCCTAAGGTGCAGGTGACGGGACAATTTTTTCTTGATCTAGCTCACCTCGCTTATAGCAACCGCGGAAAGAAGGGAACTCGGCAACGCTCTGGGAGTTGCATCCGGTGATTGGGATTGGGTTTGTGAGGTGAAGAGCATTTGAAAGGGACAATTGGACGCTTGCGTCAGATGAGTGTTTAGAATCAGCACCGTGTCCATGAAAAATGAGACCACGGCGTGGGTACTAAGTTGGATTGCCTATCCCGCCATTTCTAAAAACCTGCAAAACGCATTTGCCAGCCTCATTTGTTGAGGTGTTCTGCAAGATATTTCAAACAAAGCGGGGGAAGCCACTATAACTGCAAGGCATTGGGCGCGGCTCACTGCAACGTTGAGACGGTTGAGGCTATATAGGAATTCCATGCCGCGCGGAGCATCCAATTGTCTTGATTATTCTTTCACCAACTTTTTAACCGCTCTTCAAGCTATTTTTGGAAGAGAGATTTTCTTTTTTTTTGATACATTTACCTGCTGTTGGTTTCGCTTACCAATTGCTGGTGAATAAAATTCAAAACAACATGAAAAGAATTTACTTCCTTGCAGCATTAGTCTCACTTACTTCGCAGTTGTGCGCTCAAGTGACTTTAACTCTTCAACCGGATTCTGCCGGCAAGGATGCAATTGTAGATTCTTACTACCCTGCATCTGATAACAGCACATCGCCCGAATTCAATTCGCAGGCATGGACGCATAGCGGCTATCCCGAAAACGAACGCAGCCTTATTGATTTTGATTATTCATCCATTCCTTCAGGAGCCGTCATACAATATGCTTATCTTACGCTGTATAATAACCCCAATTCAGTAAATGGATTCCAGGATGGTAAGCATTCGCATTTGTCAGGTACGAATCAAAGCCATCTCCTGCGCATCACTCAACCCTGGCAGGAAAATGTAAACTGGGACAATCAACCGGCCACTGATTCAGTGAATGAAGTAGTTCTTCTGCAGGATACTAATCCCAACCAGGATTATATTCTGGATATAACCCTGCTTGTCCAGGACAGGATAGATAACCCTGCAGTCAATTATGGATTCATGCTTGAACTTGATACAGAATCTGCCTACCGTTGTCTTCTCTTTGCATCAAGCGACCATCCCGATGCCGCACTGCATCCGAAGCTTGAAATATCTTATACCATTCCTTCGCAGCTTCCAATCATTAGTATTAACCCTGGAATAAATATTTTTCCAAATCCAAACACCGGAAATTTCAATGTTGAATTTAATAACCTGTATAAAGATGTTTCAATTAAAATTTATGACCTGGCGGGTAAAGAAATTTATAACAAAACATTATTCAATAACGGTCAGCTTAAAAATGAAATTGCCTTGTCTGCTGCTGCAGGAATTTATTTTATGGAAATAAACAATGGTGAAAGCCTGTGTATAAAGAAAGTTATTATCTGTACTCCATCCGTGTCCCCCGGGAGAGCACGAAGATAATCAACTACAACTGGATATTTCTAACATACTTCATTGGTTGTTTTATAAAGCTTTATACTTACCTTTAATTAGTTCAAGCGTCCGCTTGGACTTTGTACTCTCATCACCACTTTGAAAAATACCTCCTCACCGGTTCTATCCAGTCAACACCTTCTGCAAGTGCCTGATAACGGCGGGCAGAGTTAAAATAGCTTTCATAACAATCAGCATGGAAACGGGTAAGTGTTCATTATTTCTGTCGCGAACAACTACTGGGTGTTTCAATGGATCAATGCTACCATGGCACCAACCACAGAAATTGATTACAATGAAATCAATGCTCTTAATATGGTTCGATGCTGAGGATACTTCTTTAGAGTGTTCCTTCTGCCCTCACCAACCACTCATTATCATTTTATTTTTTCAACTTTTCCTTCACTTGCATGAAACATTTGACACCAAAATTCATTTAGTGGAGAACAATTGTTCCCATCAATCTTTTTAAACACAGCAGTTACTTCTACTCTCCTAAATCGCGCAAGTGTCCGCTAGTGCGCAGAGAAGATCGATAGATTTGTTCGGAACATATCACGGGAATAAATTGATAAGGGAAAGGAAAAAAAGTGTTGGCAGTTAAAGATTTCTAAAAGTAGAAATCTATTACAAGTGAGTATAATTATTTACTTTAATACAATCGTGTCCAAACATTACTCGTATTCTAGCTTGATAATTTTCATCATACCAATAAGAGATAGTTATTATTTGCTTATTTAAATTGTTGGTTGCCTTAAATTGTCGTTTAATACTAAACTCTTTATTTGGAAAAGGAGTTTCAATAGATATCCAATCATCAGACAATTCACTTTTTATAACACTTTTAATATTATCGTAAAGGCGGCGAATATAACTTTCGTCAATATTTTCTAATGGATATTTTTCCTCATAGCCCCAACCAATTTTATAGTCTAATTCAACCCAAGGTTTGCCATCATAAGAACCATCTTTAATTAAAGTAGTTTTAGAATAATGGAGTAGTCCAGTCTCTTCACCAAAGCCTGGCAGACTAACATTACAAATGTAATATCGATAATAGATGCGATAATCAAAGACAGTATCGTATTGGGAATGATCAAATCCTCCCTTTAAATTAATAAAGTCATTGGGGCTATCATTAAGTATGGTTTTAATTGCATCTTGAAATTCACTAGAATTTACCTGACCAATCCAATCATCAGAATTTATAGTCCCCATCCATGGAACAATTATATCAGAAATAACTGCTTCTGAAGGTAACCCCGTAATTTGATTACCTGCCTTCTGTACAAGACCAGCAATTTTACCATTATATAAGACCGGGCTTCCAGAAGTTCCCTTGCCTATATTTCCTGAAAACTTGATTTTTCCTGATTCAATCGCTTGAACAGTACATGGAATAATTGACCAATCGTTGCCATTAAGAGGAATACCAATAATATAAATTGAGCTTCCTGCGAAAGGTTTTGAATCTATGAGAAAATTTAACGAAATAACTTCCGACAAAGATGATGCACTTAACTTCACTTTCAAAAGTGCTAAATCTATTCCCTTATCTTGTTGAAGAATTTGACTTTCCTGATGCAAAATAGTATTCCCGAAAAAATATATATCGGGATGCTCAGTATCCTTAATCACGTGAGCTGCCGTTAAAATATAGAGTTCATTTGACTTCTGATCTATTTTAATAATAAAACCACTTCCTTGCTGTCCATCAAAAGTATTCTTTATGATTACTACTGCCCTTTTCAAAGGCTCTAGTTGCTGACATCGTGCAATAGCAGGAAATATTAAGAATAATATTACGGCCGTTCGAAACGAAAAAATGTTTAGACTTAAGTTCATCGCGAATTAGTTTTGTTTTCCTGAAAATGATTTTACAAATTTATAAATTCCAAACAAAACAGGAATAAACCACAATATCAAACCTGTTATTGTAATTATAAAAGGATTTTCATATAGCCATATAAAAACATTTTTTCTCAAATCGACTCTTTGATTCCCGGTTCTCAAAAAGATTTGTTTTGATTTCCCTACAAAGTCGACAACAAATCCATCCAGAGATGATGGTACGATAATGCTCTTAATATAATAGGTACTTGTTGGTTCTAATTCAATAATACTATGTGAGTCAAATACTAAAGATTCCGCTTTTGGCATTTTGGGATAACTAACGGTTGCAATGCTATTTGGGAATAAGGTGGATTCAAGAGATCCTGTTTGCGGGTCAGGTTCTGTAAAATTGATAGCATTCACAGATATATTCTGAGATAGTGTAATACTTGTATCATTGTAATTATTAGCTCTAAAAGAATATGCAAAGATATTTTTGCTAGATCGCGCTTGAAAAACCGGATTGCTTTCCGAAAGTAATAGCCTAAAGGTATTTGCATTGGCAAGGAATGGTATGCTGGCTACTATATTCGATTTGCAATTTTGAACGTTCAAATACATCATACCATTGGCATCAAAATTTTCTGTAATAGGATCTCCTGTAATACTTACTTTAATCAAACATGTTTTTTGAATATTTGGCATAGACCAATTCAAATTAAAAATTGAAATTTGAAACTTTGAATTCGAATTAGTGATTACTGGGGCGATTCCAATTTTGGCTGTCGAATCAAATCCATTGATCGTAATATGCGGGTTTAAAGGTTGCGCTTTAAATAGGACAGAGTCCTTTGTATATAATTTTCGCCACGCTTCTACTGGATAATTATTTTTAGAAAAATTATATTGTGATGGATTAGCGACTTCAAGCAATTTAGCCGTAAACTTCAGTTTATCAAATTTTAAAAGGGTTAATTTTTGTGTTTGAAAACCATTTAAGACCCTAATGTTTGATAGGTTAGAAGAATTAATGGTAAAATCCAGATTCTTAACTTTAAGTTTAATTTCTACTAAGGTCGCAATTGGAATATTCAATGTTATAAAAACGCATAAAATTAAAACGAAGGTCGGGATAATGAAAAATCTGATGATGACCCACTTGATTTCCTTAGTCATGACATTTTAAATTAGATTTATGTTAGGTTTAGAAAGAGTGATGATAAAAATATATTATTTTCTTGAATTTTAAGTTATTTTCATCGAATTGTCCATCAATAACTAGAGTATACCATCCATCTTGTATCTTCTCAAATTTCCAATTGATTGTAAATGGCTCTTCTGGTGATATTGAAGGAAGCGATTGGCTAAATAATACATTCTCTGAATTAAATTTATAAATTTTAACCATCGCGTGCGATTCTTTCTCGCAGTAGAATGTAAACAGATAGTTTGTTAATGTCTGGGGAAAAATTTTAGAATATAGAATTACGGGAACAATTTTTTCAGCCTCACTTGGATTTTCTCGATTCAATCTGAGCGTAACACCCAATTCGTAGGTAAATTCTATTCCGTTCGGTTTTAAGGAATTAATTCCCTTTAGTTTATTTAGAATTTCCGAAGTTGGCCAAGTAAAACAATTTGATGATTTTATTTTCCAATTACTTAAGGGGTTAACATTATCCATCCAGTAATTAAAATTATTATTTATTTCTCGGCAAGTGATGTAAACACCTTCTAGTTCCGGGAGAAAAAAGCAAATCTTTAAGCTATCGCTAAGTTTCTCTATTGACTCATTGTTTTCAGTTAAGGACATTAATTCGATATTATAACCAGATACCTCAAATTGTTTTACGCCTTCATTTCTATGAAACCTTTTTTTATAGTTTAAATCATTCTGAGCGGAACTATCTTGAAATCTCAATAAAATAAAAACAATTAGGATAAATTGACTTAAGAATACTCGTCGTTGGAGAAAAAAATGTCCTAAACTACCGGGAAAATGTTCGATATTGTACATAGTTTTTGATCTAATCGGTTGACAACAAAAATAAAAAAGATTTAGAAATGATAGTAACGGAAAGATTCCTGGCAGTAAATACCTTTGCAGTCAAAAAATACCAGCATTCTATGCGAAAATTATTCTTCAGATTGACCTTAATTGTTTCCTCCATGGCACAATCCTGCAATCCATGAAGCGGCGACAAATCCAATGGTAACAGTGTCCAGGTCAACAAACAGGCACCCCCACTGGCGCCAGTCTTAGGGCTAGTAATGCGAAAGCCAGGTGCCCTGTAAATCCCCTCATAAAGCAAGTCTGGAGTAGAGAGTAAGATGGCGGACTTGGGCCTTTTATAACTGCATCATCACTTTGAAAAATATGGGTTCCGGAAATTGCGGCATTCTACGCAAATAGTGGTCGTCTGTGCCGACCCTCACATTATTCCCATCACTGGCGAAAGAGCCCCAGAGTTTGATTGCTTATCCCGCAATTTCCAAAAACCTGCAAAACGCATTTGCCAGCCTCATTTGTTGAGGTGTTCTGCAAGATATCTCAAACAAAGCGGGGGAAGCAACTATCACTGCAAGGCATTGGGCGCGGCTCACCGCAACGTTGAGACGGTTGAGGCTATATAGGAATTCCATGCCGCGCGGAGCATCCTCAGGTGAACTGGTTGTCATCGAATAAATAACGATGGGCGCTTCACGTCCCTGGAATTTGTCAACGGTGCCGATGCTACGGTTGGGTAGTGCAGCTTTGAGGTCGTTCCCCAACCTGGCGCCAGTCTTAGCACAAGCAAAATGCGTGAGACAGACTGGTGCCGATAAAATATTATGAGAGCCTAAGTCTGCCATTCGCACCATGTCTCATTTTTCAAGGACCAGGCAACTCATTGTCGAAAGCATAAGCACCCGTTGAAAATTAGTGCTGAACGACTAATTTTCTAAACACCCGTCCATACTGATCAGTTAATTCACAGATGTAAATACCCGGTGGTAACTTACCGGTAGCAAATTCAAAACTATAGATTCCCGCTTCAAAATATTTTCGTGAAAAGAATTCATTGACGAGGAGACCCATTCTATCAATCACTCTCATGCTCAATTCCCCCTGATGATCCGTCTTAAACTCTATTGTAGTCGCCTGACTCGCTGGATTGGGATATATCGCTAATCCCAGGTGACCACTTGCAGAAGATTGATCCGGGTAATCCTCTCCGCTACGAGCGGATGGACAACCCGATGATTGAATTGTCCGCGATGAAGTTGACCCTCCAAAAGTTGAACAGGTTGTATTTCCATTTGCAACTACAGTAACACTCACAAGCGATGCCGCCACAGTTTCACCTGTGTGTGCAGTAGACCTGACTTTGTAGGTGACCCAGAAATAATTATCGCCGGGTTGCATTACCTGCAGTGTTCCGGTACTCCAGGTATTGTTTGAGGTGCAGCTTACAGATGTTATAGTTGAAGCCGCCGAAACGATGTTTGCATTAGAGAAGGAATTGGAATTACCTGAGTACCATAGTTTCGCATTCTCAATATTTGAGCAGGTAGCAGTTGATGCCGTAAATTTTAATGTCTGTAGTTTCCTTTGTGCTCCGCTGCACCCTCCTCCAAGATTGATCTTTACCTGCATCATCACGTAATTGCCTGAACCGGGTGATACACAATCTGTATAGGGTGACGCAACAACCAGGCTACTACTGTTACATGTGAAGGAAGGATTTCCACCTCCTGATATAACCGTTACGCTAACACCATTGGATTTTTGACAACCGGTTGCTGTAATGGTTTCTGTGAGAGTATAGGTTGTGGTTCCGGCCGTTGAAGATGTGAACGTCGGATTTGAAACCGAACCACTGCTCAGGTAGGTAGTTGGTGACCATGAGTAGGTATTTCCTGAAACTGATGCCGCCCCGATAGAGATAGTCTCACCAGAGCAAACATTCTGATTGCTTCCGGTATTAGCAACCGGTAATGGATTCACCGCCATTGTAATAGAGTTGGAAGTTGCTGGATTTCCGGTAGGACAAGTTGCATTGGAGGTAAGAACACAACTGACCACATCGGAATTGGAAAGAGAACTGTTTGAATAAGCAGAACTGTTTGTTCCCACAGTGCTGCTATTGAGCTTCCACTGATACGAAGGAGAACTTCCTCCATTGGTTGGTGTAGCAGTGAACGTAACATTGGTACCGGCACAGACGGCTCCTGATGGTGAAGCGCCTATGCTTACACTCACCGGTGACAAGGAATTCACTGACATTGTGATTGAATTCGATGTAGCAGGACTGCCCGTCGCACAGGGAGTAGCATTGGATGTTAAAACACAAGTGACTATATCAGAATTAACGAGTGAACTATTAGTATAAGTAGTACTGTTGGTTCCCACATTATTACCATTGAGCTTCCATTGATAAGACGGGGAACTACCACCATTAGTCGGAGTTGCAGTAAACGTAACACTTGTACCGGTACATATGGCACCGGAAGGAGATGCACCAATGCTAACACTTACAGGCAGTACTGGATTCACCGTCATGGTAATTGAGTTAGACGTAGCAGGGTTACCCGTTGCACAGGGAGTTGCATTGGATGTTAAAATACAAGTGACTATATCCGAATTGACAAGCAAACTATTGACGTAAGTGGTGCTGTTGGTTCCCACATCATTACCATTGAGCTTCCACTGATAAGATGGAGTTGTTCCTTCATTGGTTGGAGTTGCAGTGAAGGTGACATTCGTTCCTGCACAGATTGCTCCTGCGGGAGATGCTGCGATACTAACACTTACCGGTAGCAACGGATTCACCGCCATAGTTATCGAATTGGATGTGGCGGGATTTCCGCTTGGGCATGTAGCATTGGAAGTGAGAACACAACTAACTACATCCGTATTGGAGAGCAAACTACTTGCATAGGTGGAACTGTTAGTGCCTGCATTGTTATTATTGAGTTTCCACTGATAAGATGGTGTGCTTCCTCCGTTAGTCGGAGTAGCGGTAAAGGTGACATTTGTTCCCGCACAGATAGCTCCCGAAGGCGAAGCACCAATGCTTACACTTACCGCTAATATCGGATTCACCGTCATGGTAATTGAATTGGATGTGGCAGGATTACCTGTGGCGCATGGAGTAGCATTGGATGTTAAGACACAAGTGACTACATCAGAATTGGCCAGCGAACTGTTGGAATAGGTGGTACTGTTTGTTCCTGTATTATTACCATTCAGTTTCCATTGATATGATGGAGTTGTTCCTCCATTGGTGGGAGTTGCAGTGAACGTTACATTTGTTCCTGCGCAGATAGCTCCCGAAGGAGAAGCACCTATGCTCACACTTACGGGCAACAGCGGATTCACTATCATGGTAATTGAATTGGATGTCGCAGGATTACCTGTGGCGCATGGAGTAGCATTGGATGTTAAGACACAAGTGACTACATCAGAATTGGCCAGCGAACTATTCGCATAAGTAGAACTGTTGGTGCCTGCATTATTACCATTGAGTTTCCACTGATAGGATGGTGAGCTTCCTCCATTAGTTGGAGTTGCCGTGAACGTAACATTCGTTCCTGCACAAATTGCCCCGGGAGGAGAAGCACCTATACTCACACTCACGGGCAACAATGGATTCACTGTTAATATAGCAGAATTCGAAGCCCCGTCGCAGTATCCTTGATAAGAAACAAGGCAACGATATTCCATGCCCGTGAGGGAGAGAGGAGCGTTATTGATTCCAAGCTCATAAGTGGTAGCTCCGGAATATTCAGTTCCATTGGTAACATTTAACCAACCAAGGTGGCTGTTCAAAATCTGCCATTGATATGAAAATGCACAAATAAATGTTGGGCAGTTTGGAACTGCGGTAAAGACTGTCTCAGTAGCGCCTTCGCAAATACTTCTATCATGAGGTTGAGTATTGAAAGTAACTATTGGCGTTACTGTTAGCCGTGCTGCAGATGAAGTCACACTTTGCCCACAAATCTCTGTAACAACACAACGATATCTGTAGCTGCTCATGCCAACCGTAACACCTATGACATTAAGTGAGGGGGTTGTGGTACCGCTATATTTCGGGCCATCACTAAGAGCTGTCCAACCGCTGCCTGTGTTCTCCCACCATTGATAAGTCAGGCTTGCTCCACTGGTTTGAATACTGAAAGTTGCATCACTCCCTTCACATGCCGTTATGTTGCTGGGTCCCGTAATTGTTGGAAGAGGTAAAAGTGTAACAGTCACTCTCCCCACAGTTGTGCAGCCGCTGTTATCAGTTACTGTAACGGAGTATGTTCCGGATTGGGTTACGGTTAGTTTTTGATTAGTGGAGGCATCTGACCACAGATAAGATGCGTAACCGGAACCGGCATCTAATGTTATTGATTGATCGCAGGAAATCAATTCGCCATTTTCCGGAATCTCTGGACTTGCAAATGTGAGGTTGTTGATGGTATTGGTAGTGGTATTGGTAGTAATAGGCGCATTGTTGTCGAAATAGACGTCTGCTGAATTAGAGATCACGGTTCCATTTTCAAGATGGTCTTTTGCGTTTATACTGAATTCTATATAACCATCACTCCCTTCAATATCAGAAGTAAAATCCGGTAAATAAATATCAGGGAATGACCACTGCAGAATATTGCCCGGTAGAATATTAACAGTATAGTTCGGATGACTGGTAGAAAGAACCTGGAATGATTCGATATCTAAATTGCTGCTAATCTCATCAAGAATTACAATGTCCTCTGCTGGTGCACTTCCGAGATTTTGGAAACGGATGTGGTAAACTAATCGCTGACCGGATGGGATTCCACTGCATAATCCCTCTTCATTTGGATCTACTTTTTTATCATTTGGATCCATTGAGCAACAAATATGCCTTGTAGAGGATGTATAGGTAGCGGTAAATGCAGTTGGTCCGCAATTTCCGGTAGCGCAACATGGATTGGCAGTAATCGAAGTGCTCATGGCGCAAGGACTAATAACTGGTACGTTGCATACTTGAACATCTAAATTGAAAACAAAAGCGCTGTTAAATGAGGTATTGAATGTAAAGTTCATTGTTGCCCCGTAAATCGCACCGACACATTGAGAGGGACATGTTGATGCACAGTTGGGAGATGACCCTGTTAAAGAAGTCAAATCAATCGGTGTTCCCGGAATTGATCCAGGTGCAAGCGGATTGCATAAACCTACATTTGGATCTAACACTATTTGAAAGGTGGCGCCGTTTGGAATATGATTAGTTGCAGTAACTGACACTGCATATTGAAATGTCTCGCATGGACAAAGCGTTCTGCCACCACCAATAGTACAACTAGAGCACGTTCCGGAAATTATAGGATTGATGGCGATTGCTGCTTGGCAGGTTAACATGATGAAGAAGTTATTTCCAGTCGAAACACCACCATCAGGAACAGTAACTTGATAAGTAATTCCTTGCCCGGAATTGCATGTTTCCTGTGTTAGGTCATTATGCACCAGGCTTATCGTGTAGTTTCCCCCAGGTACCACAGCAGCATATTCCCCGTTTAAATCAGACACTGCGTAATAGATCTCATTGGTTGAAGTCTTTGTAATTCGAACCAAGTGGTTGAAGACTCCGAAATCACCTGATGAGACAGAGCAATCTTCATCCTGATCTGCGAATACAAAACCCATGATCCCAATCTTCTTGTTCAGTAGCACTGAGATTTTCCCGCTGGTCCAGTCCGCAGTTACAATATCAGCATCTCCGTCGTTGTCAAGGTCAGCAGCATAACAAGCTGCCGGGGCAGCATTCACAGGAAAGTCTCTTCTGTTGATGAAAACCCCGCTACCATTATTGTACAATATGGAAACGGTGTTACCAGTACCACCGAAATGATTAGCAGTAATGATGTCTCCGTCTCCATCACCGTCAACATCAGAAATGAAATTCTCAGTAGGTGCGCCATTTACCGGGTAATCGGTACGATTGACGAAAGTGCCGTCACCATTGTTTTTGTAAACCGTAATCACCCAAACACATGACTGTGAACAGCCAGCCGGTCCTTGCGTTTGATTCGCAATAGCAACATCACCATCTCCGTCTCCGTCAATATCGCTCACATACACGTCACATGGCAGAAGCCCTGCTGAATAATCAGTTGGTGAGTTGAAAACTCCACTACCATTATTAAATGATACCGTCATTCCTCCCAACCTGTTGCACGTAACGGCATCCTGATCCCCATCCTGGTCAACATCATAAATGGCAATCCCTTGCTGATGAGATCCTGAAAAATATTGAACCGGGGTTCCAAAAGTTCCATCACCTGCATTCAGCAACACACTAAAATAGGGAAGGCCGGCCCCGGCAAGTCCGCCTCCGGAAATAATTACATCCGCATCCCCATCTCCATCAAGGTCAGAGACTTTTAATTTGTCAGGGCGGCCTTGAACACTGTAGATAGCAGGACTTCCAAAAGTTCCGTCACCATTATTCATTAGTATTGTGAGGGAAGGGCAATCGGTAGCAACAGCAATATCTCCGTCTCCGTCACCATCGAGGTCATGAACATAAATCGGAAGAGGACTCTCACAGCCGGGAGAGAAACCGGCATCGTAATTTACTGCTGCTTCAAAAGTGGCATCGCCATTATTCAGGAACACTGAAACTGTGGTTCCTGTAGCTCCGCCGTAGTTGCTGTTCGCAGCAACAATGTCTGCATCACCATCACCATCCAGATCATATACAAATACACCAAGCGGAATTGACCCGGACTGCACTTCATAAGTTACGCCCGGCGCAAATGCACCATCAGATGGATTTGTCTTCACCGTAAACTGAGAAACAAATGGCTGAATGCTTTGACTGCCATCAGTAATATTCGAAGAAACATCTACATGCACTACTTCACCATTTAAGAACTGAACGGTTGGTGAGAAATCAATTTCCATATTACTGTTCACAACAGAGAGGCTGCCGTTATGAGGTCCGCTTACTTCACCGCTCACAATAAAAGAACCGGCATCAACTGTTTGAGGGTCTATAGCATTATCAAATGTCACCACTATTTGCGAGGCCGGATCAATATTCAAAGCACCCTGCGACGGCGAGATGCTGGTTACTCCGGGCGCTTGGGCATAAACAAAAACGCGGATGCCTGAGAATATAATTGACAAACACAGGATGTTGAGTAAGCTACTTAGGTTAAGGGATTTTGTAGTGGTTTGCATGGAGTTGAGATTAGAGTGATCAATAAAGAGGTGAGGGGTAAAACTGTAATTAGTATAAAGCCAGATCAATCCACCAAATGCATCAATTCCTCTAATGCATTTTGCTTAGAAGTTTCGAATCAGTAATACAAATGAATGATGGAGGGAAAATGCAGCTCGTGTGACAAAACTTATTTCCTGCCGTTTCTTTTATTTATTGCTTCTATCTTGGAGTGCACGTGAAGTTTTTCGTAGATGTGATATATATGTGAGCGCACGGTGTGAACACTTACAAAAAGCTTCTCTGCAATTTCTTTGTTACGGTATCCTGCTGTGAGCATATCGAGGATTTCGTTTTCACGGGCTGTTAGCAATTCTGTTTCAGGTGAAGATTTATCGGGGTGCTGGAAGAATGACACCACCTTGCGTGCAATCTGGCTGCTCATTGGTGCACCACCGTTGCACAAGTCATTTATTGCTCCTATTAATTCTGAAGCAGAAGACTTTTTCAAAACATATCCATTGGCACCGGCAGATAGCGCATTAAATATTTTCTCATCGTCTTCATATACTGTACACATCATCACCAGCACTTTAGGATTCAAACTTTTAATTCGTCGGGTGCACTCAATACCACTCATACCCGGGAGGTTGATGTCCATCAGTACCACATCAGGCGGGTGTATTTTTATAGATTCCAATGCATCCTCAGCATTCGAGAATACACCCGTGCAATCAAATCCCTCCGACGAAGAGATCATATATGCCAACCCGCTCTGAATGTTTTCGTGATCTTCAACTATTTCTACACGAATACTCATCTTGTTTATTTCCAAGCGTAAAAGTATACCGGAGATGAACGCCCTGCATCAGGCAAAAGCATTAATTATCGGATCAGAGCGGTATGTCGATAGCAATCATAGTACCCTCTCCGGGACTTGAGAAATGAATGCTGCCTTTTATTTCTTCGAGCCGGTTACTCATATTCTTCATGCCCTGTCCGTTGTCGTTATGTTTCTCATGGGACAGCCCTGTACCGTTATCTGTGATTGTGATTACAAAATGATTTTTCTGAATGTCCATAGACATGCAAACATGATTGGCATGTGAATGTTTCACCACGTTGTGCAATGCTTCTTTAACCACAAGAAAAATATTTCGCCGGTAAACGGCGCTTACTGTTTTATTTTCAAAAGTCTTAGTTTGAGAAATAGTAGTGAGTATATCATTTTGATCGAGGTATTTATTTGTATACTCCCGTATATAACCGATCAGATTCTGAAGTGTATCATTCGATGTATTCAGCGCCCAGATGATTTCTCCCATCTTATCTATTACTTCCTGTGACGAGGCATTAATACTATCGAGGTACCTTGACACTTCACCTGAATGTTTCATCTCTTTCTTCAATATTTGACTCTGAAGAGCAATGCTGGTCAGTTCTGAACCAAGATCATCGTGAATGTCAGATGCAATACGACCGCGTTCATTATTGATTGCAGTTTGTCGCTCAAGCTGCCGGATAAGTTTGCGGTCTTGCTGTCTGAAGAAATACCTTATAAGAAAAAAAGTAAGAACGATCAATGCATTTGTAACTAATGCCTTGAACCACCACGTTTGATAGTATAGAGGAAGAATACTGAAACTGAACTTAATCGGGTCACTCCATGGACTATTTATTTTTTTTGCCCGTAGAAAAAAAGTATAAGATCCCGGTGAAAGATTGCTTAGTTCAATAGAGTTGTTGTGTGTTTCGTTCCAGGTGCCGTTGTTAATTGTATACTCATATTCCACCTGGTCAGGAATCTGGTATGTGATTGCAATAAAAGAAACCGATAGTTGATTTTCATGGTAACTGAGCCCAACAGAACTATCATATTTTATAGGCGTCTGATTATGTTTAACAGATGTGAAATACACTAGGGGTGGATTTACCGGCTCCGGGGCTTTATTTAAATCACTCATGATGCACAGTCCTTCTCCGGTTGCCACATATACTTTCTTGCCATCGTCGAGGACATCCCGGACATCATTTGATGAAAGACCGTGGGAAGAATTAAAAACCATGGGTTCACCTATATCGCCATGGTAGTAATGAATTCTGGTGAGGCCTTTATTCGTACTTATCCATACCTGCTTCCCGTGAACAAAAACCTTGCGGCATACATTTGAAGAAAGACCATCTGCCTCAGTAAAATGTCGTATTATTTTTCCATCCTTGAAGAATATAATACCATAACCGTCAGTAGATAGAATAATAGTTGAATCAATGGTTTCTTTAATATCCACCATTCTTTTGCTTAATAGGGAATTATCTTTTCCGTATGAAATATATGATCTTCCACGGATTAAATGCAGCCCTTCAATATTTGAGATCCATAAATTATCGGAGTGATCAAAGAATAAGGAATAAGTTCTGATGCTGGGAATCGAATCCATGCTTCGAAGAGCGGGAACAGAGGAATGAATCAATTTATCTTCTTTTAATAAACCCCAGATATTAGCAACGAACACTGTTCCTGACTTATTCACGCAAATATCTTTGCAAGGTGTCTGCACACGTTGAAGTCCATGAATAGAGACAGGAACTATTCCCATGCTTGTTTCCAGATCTGTATTTATTCTGGATACCTCCCGGTCACCAATACACCACAACCTGTTCTGGTTATCGAAGGACAAGCCAAGAATGCGATTCAGTTTATCTTGCTCAGCAGAAGACAGTTTGAAGTTATTAATCTTGCTGCCCTTTAAAAGAGCAACAACTCCATTGTTGCAACCCATCCAAATGTTTCCGTTATGATCTTGTGCAAGTGAAAAGAGCTGATTATTCAACAATCCGTCCTCGGAGGTGTATGAAGTAAAATCAGAGTTGCTTTCCGTGAGAAGGTAAACGCCCTCGCCTGTTGTAGTGAACCACAAATTACGTTCATTATCCTCGGCAACATAATTGATAATTTTTCCAGGAAGAAAATTTCTTGTATAGGTGGAATCCTTAGATTGAAACAACTTGAATGTTCCCTCGCCCTTGGTGCTGATCCATATTTGCCCGGAAGGAGTCTTATTCACAAAGTTCACCGTTACTTCATTCAGCGTATTGTTATATGGCAGTAGTAACTGCTGCACAGTATCTTTCATCCAAACAACTCCCTGCGATGATAGGAAAATCATTTCACCTTTTGCAACAATCTGGCTACGGAATTTTTCAGGTGCGTAAGGAAGAGAGGAAGCCATCAGGCCTCTTTCAGTGACAATATAGCGCTGGTCACCAAACAGCCAAATCCTGTTTCGGCAATCTTCGTAAGGTGTATTATAATTATCAGATAATTTATTGTCCGGTTCTTCCAGTCTTCCTACTTTATCTTTTCTGATCACCACAATTCCTCTTTCTGCCGTTCCAAGCCAAATGTTTCCTTTAGAGTCTTCATAAAAAGAAACAAAAGTGGACGAAACAGATGCCTGCTTCAGTATGCTGTCATTTTCTGTGTTGAAAAATTTTTCTTTATAATAATAAGATAACTTGCCGTTGTAGGTGAGAAACCATATCCGTCCCTTAGAGTCCTCATGAATTCTCAACACCTCATTATCGGAGAGCCCATCATCTACCGTAAATTGTTCGAAATAGTTTCCGTTAAATCTATTTGCACCTGCGTCTGTGCCAAACCAGATAAACCCTTTTGAATCCTGCATTGTACAGTAAACAGTGGAGCTCAAGAGCCCGTCAGAAACTGTATAGTGCTTGTAATTGTATGATTGAGAACTGACGTCGAAGTATGAAGTCAAAAACAATAAAGTTAGTGCAAGACTGTTGATGTAATTTTTCTTTTTCATAAAAGTGCTCTGCGAGAAAATTTTCTGCCCTTGTCGGTGTTCCTTCGATGTCTCGATTGTGCGAGTGCCGTTGTTGGTGTTTGTCCACCAACAACTGAAGCGTAGATGTAAGAGATTGCCATTCGTCAAAGTTGTTTTGTTTCGTCAATGCAAAAATCGTAAAATGAATCGGTATCTTCGAATCAACTATCAGCAACGTGATCATAGGTGTTGAACATCCGGCGTATTTTTACACGGCAACAATTCTGAATTGGAATCACCTGTTGAAGAATGATCAATACAAATATTTTATTACCGGAAGCATGAAGTTTTTAGTGGAAGATAAACGAATTTATGTTTATGGCTTTACTGTGATGCCCAATCACATTCATGCGCTCTGGAGCATTCGCGATGGGCATGAGTTGAGTGAAGTGAAAAATAGTTTTATGAAGTTTACCGCCCAGCAGATGAAACTGGATATGCTAAATAGAAACGATCCGGCGCTGCTAAACTTTAAGTCAACACAACGTGACCGTAAGTTTCAGATTTGGGAGCGCAACCCATTAGCTGTTCCGGTCTATTCCCGCGCAGTGATGGAGCAAAAGCTAAACTATATTCATAACAATGCCATGCAGGAAAGATGGAACTTAGCCCGGTTGCTGAAGAATACTTTTTCTCCAGTGCCCGGTTTTATTTGTTGAACAAGGATGATTGGGGATTTATAACTCATTATATGGATCATTGTTAAAACTAAAATACGAATGCCCGGATGCGTGGAACAGACAACCCGTGCTTCAGTTGTTGGTGAACAAACACCAACAACGGCGCTCGCACAAATATGTGGGGAACACCGACAAGGGCAGAAAGGATAAAAATCCAGTTCGTCTTAGATACGATTTGAAAGACACAATTCATGAATTCATCACTAACAGAAATAGATACGAAATGAAGGAGGTTGAACATGACCTCCATCAAGAAGAAGAAGTTGAATTGAATGACTTTGCAAAATTTGTAAACCATGTGAAATCTAAAGGATATAAATTCACCCCGAGTATTGAGGCAGTAATGGAAAAGTTTAAAGAGATGCAGTCAGATATCAAGTTAAAAGATAAAGCGATTCAGGAATTAAAAGACAAGACGGCAATTTTCGGAAGGAGGAGGCAAAAATATTTTGAAAAAATTGCTAAACAGGGAAGAGAGAAAAAATAGAATTCCCCACTAGCACATTCTTAGTGTGGCTACTCTGCGAAAGCCAGGCTTGTGCAGGAATGAGAGTCACAAGTTTTGCTGGGCTTTAAACCTGTGCTAAAATGCGCCAGTGGGGGTCTTACGGAGAGGACAAGGCTGGGCTCATCCGCCGTGTCCATGAAAAATGAGACACGGCTCCAGTGAGAGATTTGAGGAGCTTAACTTCAACTAATAAAATGAGGGTATTACTGGATACTAATATAATAATTCATCGAGAAGCAGGTCGAATAATTAATCAGGACATTGGTATCCTATTTAATTGGCTTGACAAACTTCATTACACAAAGTGCGTTCATCCAGTAACTGCGGATGAGCTTAATCGACATGTCAGTCCTGATACAGTTAGGACCATGCAGATTAAACTCACAAACTATCAAGTGCTACAAACCGTTGCGCCGTTGAATGATAAAGTGAAGCAAGTAAGTTTAACAATTGATATAATTCCCAATGACTTTAATGACACTAAGATCTTGAATGAGGTTTTTTGTGACAGGGTTGACATTCTCATTTCCGAGGACAAAAAGATTCACACCAAAGCAGCAATGCTTGGTATCAGCGACAAAGTTTTCCGTATAGACAGCTTTCTGGAAAAAGTAACTGCTGAAAACCCCGATTTTGTCAATTATAAAGTTCTTGCAGTTAAAAGAGACTATTTCGGCAACATAAATCTGGAGGATGAGTTTTTTGACAGTTTTAGAAGCGATTATATTGACTTTGACAAGTGGTATAACGGAAAAGCAGGTAATAATGATAAAGCATATGTATGTTATGAAGGGATAGTTTTAAAAGCATTTCTGTTTCTGAAATTAGAAGAAGAAAACGAGAACTACTCCGACATCAAGCCTCCTCTCAGCAGAAAGAGAAGATTGAAAATCGGCACATTCAAAGTTGTAAGCAACGGTCTAAGGATTGGAGAACGATTTTTAAAAATAGTATTTGACAATGCGCGACAATACAAGGTTGACGAAATCTATGTTACAATTTTTGATAGGCGACCTGAACTTTTAAATCTCACTTTCCTACTTGAAAAATTCGGCTTTAGTTATCATGGAGAGAAAACAACATCATCAGGAATCGAGAAAGTTTACGTTCGAGACTTTTCAAAAAATTCTAATGATCAAAATCCGAAATTAACTTTTCCATGGCTTTCAAAGACGAGTGATGTCTACATAATTCCCATTAGACCTATGTATCACACGGAGCTTTTTCCCGATTCCATTTTAAGAACTGAATCTGCGGATGACTTTGTAGAAAACACTCCACATAGAAATGCAATCAGTAAAGTCTATGTTTCCCATTCGCTCACTCGGAATCTAAAATCGAGCGATATTATTGTCTTTTATCGGAGTGGAGGAATTTACAAGGGAGTTGCAACTACAATCGGTATAGTGGAAAATGTGGTTAACAACATCAAAAGCCTTGATGAATTAATTCAGATTTGTCATAAGAGGACAGTTTTAACCGAAGCTGAATTAAAAGAGTATTGGGAAAGATTTCCGATGAATCGGCCGTTTGTTATCAATTTTCTTTACGCATTCTCCTTTGTAAAGAGGAAGACATTGAAGCAAATGTTGGACACAGGAATACTTCCTAACATGGATGCGGTGAAAACAATTACGAAAATTAATAGAGATTCTTTAGTTCAGCTTATAACTTTGGCCAGAATATGAAAGTAGTCTTATCTATTAAACCTGAATTTGCCGACAAGATTTTTGAAGGAACAAAAAGATATGAGTTTCGCAGAGCTATTTTTAAAAATACTGAAATAAAAAAAGTAATTGTTTATTGTTCATCCCCAGTTCAAATGATAATCGGAGAATTTGAAATTGATCGAATCATAACCTATGATCTCAAAACGCTTTGGCAGAAGACAAAAAAATACGCAGGAATTTCAGAGGATTTTTTCTTTCAGTACTTCGGAGAAAAAGAACTTGGTTTTGCTATAAAAATCAAAAGCACAAAACTATATCGGAGACCCAAATGTATTCGTACGACCTTCAATTTATTCCCCCCTCAATCTTTTTTGTATTTGGCATAAATGGCCGAAGTTAATAATCTCGCACTGTATATTGATTGGCGTTGAAGCATGAATTGAGATAATACTCTATTTTTGAATGGCTGTTCATTTAAGCAATTCCCTGTGATGTATTTGGATTTGCGAAATAGCAAGGTAATTTTGTTACGGGAAACTTACGCTGATCAATACATATCCAAAAATGTTCGAACAAACCTTCAAAAACATCGATGACATCCTCTACAAAGATTCAGGAGCCGACAGCGAACTGGATTACATAGAGCAAACGTCATGGATTTTATTTCTCCGCTATCTTGATGATCTGGAGCGTGACAAAGCAGATGAAGCTGCATTGCAGGGAAAGCCTTACAACCCCATCATTGATAAAGAATATCGCTGGGCAGCGTGGGCAATGCCGAAAACTGCTGATGGAAAACCGGATCATCAAAAAGCAATGACAGGCCCTGATCTGGTTCAATTTGTTGACATGAAGTTGTTCCCCTACTTGGCTGGATTCAAGCACAAAAATGTTGACAGTCCCCAGACGATTGAATATAAAATCGGGGAAATCTTCAGTGAGCTGAAAAACAAAATTAAAAGCGGTTACAACCTGCGCGAGATTTTGGAATACGCTGATGAGCTTCCATTCCGCAACACGAAGGACAAGCATGAACTGAGTCACTTGTATGAAAGCAAGATCAAAAACATGGGCAATGCCGGGCGTAACGGCGGACAGTATTATACACCGCGACCACTGATTCGCGCAATCATTGAAGTGGTGCAACCGAAGATCGGTGAGCGCATTTACGATGGCGCCTGCGGCAGTTGCGGCTTCTTATGCGAAACGTTTGAATACTTAACCAGCGATAGGGAAAAACTAAGCACCAATGATTTAAAAACGCTGCAGGAAAAAACTTTTTACGGCAAGGAGAAAAAGAACCTCGCCTACATCATTGGTGTAATGAACATGATCCTGCACGGCATTGAAGCGCCAAACATCATACACACCAACACACTCAGCGAAAACATACGCGACATACAGGAGAAAGACCGCTACAATGTAGTGCTGGCCAATCCACCCTTTGGCGGAAACGAGAGGAAAGAAGTGCAGCAGAACTTCGATATTAAATCAGGAGAAACGGCTTTTCTTTTTTTACAACACTTCATCAAAAATTTGAAGGCAAGTGGCAGAGCTGGTATAGTAATTAAAAATACTTTTCTCAGTAATTCTGACAATGCTTCCGTTTCATTGAGAAAATACCTTTTAGAAAGTTGCGACTTGCATACAATCCTTGATATGCCAGTTGGTACATTTACAGGTGTTGGGCAAAAAACAGTGGTTCTTTTTTTCACAAAAGGAGAGCCGACAAAAACCATTTGGTGCTATCAACTTGATGTTGGGCGAAGTTTAGGAAAAACAAGTCCCATCAATGATAATGACATGGTTGAGTTTTCAAAGCTTCAAAAAACATTTTCATTGGGAGATAAATCTTGGAACATAAATATTTCTGAAATCAATACGGTTAATTATGATTTGACTTTAAGGAATCCTAACGCCGAAGAGAAAGCAATAATAGGAAGCCCACAAGAAATTTTGACAGGATTAGAAAAGATTAATAATGAATCAGTAGAAATATTGAATAGCAAATTATTTCAAAATCAAATTAATGCTTTGCTATTTGAGGATTCCGAAAAATGGGAAAAGAGCACATTAGGAAAATGTTGTGATTTTTTTAACGGGAAAGCACACGAAAAAGTAATTGATAAGGCTGGAGATTACATTGTTGTCAATTCAAAATTTATTTCAACCGAAGGTGCCGTTTATAAAAGAACAGCGGAACAATTGTTTCCACTTTTCATTGGTGATGTTGTTATGGTTATGAGTGATGTTCCAAATGGGAAGGCACTTGCCAAATGTTATTTAATTGATGAAGATGATAAATATACTCTTAACCAACGAATTTGCGCAATACGCTCAACAAGATTTGAAAAAAAATTTTTGTATTACCAATTAAACAGACACAATTACTTACTGGATTTTAACAATGGCGAGAATCAAACTAACTTGCGAAAAGAAGATATTCTCAATACACCTTTATTTATTCCTTCTTTAAATGAGCAAAAAGAAATTATTGAAAAACTTGACAGCTTAATTGAAATGACAAATCAGGTTATTTACAAACAACAAAAAAAGTTAGACGGACTGGAAGAATTAAAAAAGTCAATTTTTCAAAATGTGTTTAACAGCGAACTGACAAAAACACAAACCGAAATACCCGTATGAACGAGGCAGAGACAAGGACCGAATATATTGTCCCTGCGTTAAAAGCTGCCGGTTGGAGTATTATTGAAGGAAGTAGAATTCGTGAGGAATTTCCTATTTCCAAAGGTCGATTAATTGGTCACGCTCAGCGCAGCAAGCCTGACAAAGCCGATTATGTCTTGCAATACCGCAACCGCAACTTAGCAGTTGTTGAAGCCAAGAAAAGAGATTGCCACTATACTGAAGGCGTTGCGCAGGCAAAAGATTATGCAGGCAGATTATTGATTCGCTTTAGCTATTCCACCAATGGCTTGATGATTTACGGAATGGATATGAGTGAAGGAAAAGAAGCGGATGTAACTTCTTACCCTTCGCCTGATGAATTGTGGGAGATGACTTTCGGTGAGCAAAACAAATTGCAGCCGCAAGCTGCCGTTTGGAGAGATAGACTTTTATCCATTCCATTTGAAGACAAAGGCGGCACGTGGCAGCCAAGATATTATCAGGAGAATGCAGTAGCAAAAGTGCTGGAAGCAGTAGCAGAAGATAAAAACCGAATTCTCTTAACGCTTGCAACCGGCACAGGCAAAACAGCCATTGCATTTCAGATCGCTTGGAAACTTTTTCATGCGCGGTGGAACATGAACAAAGACGGACAGCGAACTCCGCGCATTTTATTTTTAGCCGACAGAAACATTTTAGCTGATCAGGCATTCAATGCTTTCAGTGCCTTTGAAGAAGATGCTTTGGTGCGTATCAATCCCGCTGACATAAAGAAGAAAGGCAAGGTGCCGAAAAACGGAAGCGTGTTCTTCACCATCTTCCAAACCTTCATGAGCGGACCAAATGAAACTCCATACTTTGGTGAGTACCCGAAAGATTTTTTTGACTTCATCATCATTGATGAGTGCCATCGCGGTGGAGCAAATGATGAAAGCACGTGGCGAGCCATAATGGAATATTTCAGTCCGGCAGTCCAGTTGGGATTAACGGCAACACCAAAACGTACCATCAATGTTGACACCTACATTTATTTCGGTGAGCCAGTTTATATCTATTCGCTGAGAGAAGGAATCAACGATGGTTTCTTAACGCCCTTTAAGGTGAAGGAAATTTCTACGACCGGAGATCAATATGTTTATACTACGGATGATGTGATTATTGAAGGAGAGCCGGAAGTGGGAAAAGTTTATGGCATTGCTGAGCAAAACAGGGTTATTGAATTGATGGATGTCGAGAAATATCGGGTGCAGACATTTATGCAATACATTGACCAGTCACAAAAAACTCTTGTGTTTTGTGCAACACAGTTGCACGCACTAGCCATTAGAAATTTGATCAATCAAATTGCAGAAAGCAAAAATCCAAATTACTGCCATCGGGTTACGGCTGACGATGGCAAATTGGGTGAACAACATTTGAGAGATTTCCAGGATAACGAAAAACATATTCCCACGATACTCACCACTTCACAAAAGTTAAGTACGGGAGTTGATGCACCGGAGGTGAGAAATATTGTTTTGCTGCGACCCATCAATTCAATGATTGAGTTTAAACAAATCATAGGAAGAGGAACTCGATTGTATGATGGTAAAGATTATTTCACCATTTACGATTTTGTAGATGCACATCTCAAATTTCAGGACGCTGAATGGGATGGACCTCCGCTAGATCCCGAACCTCCAAGAAAGCGAGAACCCACGCCATATCCACCGATAGGAGAGCCACCAATTATTGACGAGCCTGAACCACCACGAAGAATGATTAAAATAACATTAGCTGATGGAAAAGTTCGTGAGTTGCAACACATGGTGAAAACATCCTTTTGGAGTCCTGATGGTAGACCAATTTCAGCCGCAGAATTTTTGCAAACTTTGTTTGGTTCATTTCCCGATTTCTTTAAGAGTGAAGAAGAGCTTACTAAACTTTGGAGCAGACCCGATACTCGAAAAAAACTCTTAGAAGAACTAAATGAAAAGGGATTTACAAAAAGTCAGTTACACGATTTACAAAACATGATTCACGCAGAGAAAAGTGATTTGTATGATGTGCTCGCTTATGTGGCGTTTCATTCGACACCGATTGAACGAACTGCTAGAGCAGAGAGAGCAAAGATTCAGTTCAACAACTATGATCCAAAGCAACAGGCATTTTTGAATTTTGTTTTAAAGCAATATGTAAACTCGGGAGTTGAGGAATTGGACGAAGCAAAATTGAAACCGTTGCTTGAGTTGAAGTATCGGGCGATTGATGATGCTAAGAAAGAGCTGGGAGATATTGCAAGGATCCGAGATACTTTTATTGAGTTTCAACACCATCTTTACGAGCAGAAAGTTGCTTGAATATATAGTGGCAAAAACACTGAAGAGAAAACAAAAATTGAATGAATAATTTTGAACAAGAATCAATTCTATACTATCCAACAATCGAATTCCAAAGCGAAACTTGGGTAAAATCTGCTCTCCTCTTCTGGGATAAAATTTACAGAATTGTGCCAGAAGGTTATAAACCTGAAGATACACTCGAAATAAATCTTGCAAAAGATGCAGGCCTTATTGATGATATAGAACTTAGTGTAGAAGATTTAAAAAAAACCGCAGAAGAATTCGAAAATTTTTGCGAATCAATACAATGGATTCCCGATGGATTTAATTCCAGTACTTTTCAAGTAAGACTTCATTCTAGTAAAATTGATACTAGACTCAAGCCTTTTTTTACACAGTTTTCAAAATCAATTGATAGGGAAGGATTTTATAGATTACCAGAGAAAATTGCCAATGGATATATGTTCTTCCTGTCCGATACTGTAAGTCGGCGAAGAAATATTGCTAAACTGACTGATAGTCCAGATATGTTTGCTGCAATGTCTTATTTCGATATGGATGGCAATTTTGATGACTGGATTACGAATGATGAAGCCTCAGATTTTTATAGTACAATAATTATTGAAAATCTTTTGCCAGCCGATATTCGTTCGATTAATATATCTCAAATCATAAGACTTAACGAACAATTAGTTCACTCCAAGAAACAATTCCGAGTAAGCGTAAGCCAATTCAATGAACGTCTTACGAAAATTGAGGACAAGGAATTTGCAATTAAGGAAATAGCAAAGTTTAAATCCGAGATGTCGGATGTCAATAAAAATAGAATTGAAATTCTACAATCCACTATTAAAGAACTTACGCCTTCACTTCTATATGTAGGCGTTCCAGTTGGTGCATCTAGTATAATAGAATCATTGTTTGCAGGTAAGGATGATATTTTTTCATTTGCTGCTTCAATTGGTAAAGGAGTCATATTAACAATTATAGCTTCAATTGCAAGTGCTGGCAAAGACATTAGAGAAAAGTGGACTAGTCAAAGGTCAAATTATTATCTTGAGCTAATGAAACACTTAACTTCTAGTGAAAAGGCGAATATTAAATTGACTGATTTGAGTGGTAGACTGGATGAATTCATTAATGACTGAATAAAGATCAACTCTTGTTTGCTCATTAGGAGAGCAACCAAATTTCATCCCTCTTGGCGCGCGCGTGCCGCGTGTACTCTGTTAACCAAATAATTTTAAGCCGCCACATTAAATCAATTTATAACATTACCACCACTTTGAGAAATACCCTTGACCTGTTCTATCCAATCAACACCCTCTGCAAGTTCCTGATAACCGCGGGCAGAGTTAAAATAGCTTTCATAACAATCAGCATGGAAACGGGCAAGTGTTTCATTATTTCTGTAGCCATCAACTGCTAACTCTCGCAATGAGACCACGGCCGGAGGTACTAAGTTTGATTGCTCATCCCGCCATTTCCAAAAACCTGCAAAACGCATTTGCCAGCCTCATTTGTTGAGGTGTTCTGCAAGATATCTCAAACAAAGCGGGGGAAGCAACTATCACTGCAAGGCATTGGGCGCGGCTCACTGCAACGTTGAGGCGGTTGAGGCTATATAGGAATTCCATGCCGCGCGGAGCATCCTCAGGCGAACTAGTGGTCATCGAATAAATGACGATGGGCGCTTCGCGTCCCTGGAATTTGTCAACGGTGCCGATGCTGAGCCCCGGCAGTGCAACTTTGAGGTCGTTCACCTGGGCATTGTAAGGCGCAACGATGAGGATATCGCTCGCGGTTAACTGCTGTTTCTGATTGCGTTTATTGATCCATGCTCCATCTTGCAGAAGAGCATCAATCAAACTCCTGATTAACTCCACTTCTTCTGCGCTGCGGTTTTGGTTGCCTGTATGCATACAAGGAATGAAACGGATGCCTGAGCCATTCAACGCTGTCTTGCTAATGATTCGCTGATGCTTCAACTCCGGAATCGTATGCAGCTTGCCTTCATAAAATGTTTCCGAGATAAACTTATTCACGGCATCAGCCATGCGATAGGTGTTTTCAAGGAACAATCCACGGTCACCGGGAATCACCTTGTGCTCGCCGAGCCAATATCCCAACACCGACACTTCAATCTCCGGCGGGTGAACACCCTGCGTAACATTCTCCAACTGCTGCGGATCGCCAAGCAAGACGAGCGACGCGGCGCTGTGTGAGGCACCAACAGCATCAGCCAATGCAAATTGCCCTGCTTCATCAATGAAGAGCACGTCCACTTTGTTTCTCATCTCTTCACGTGCCCACATGAACGATGTGCCGCCAATCAAATCGAATGACTTTTCAAAAGCAATATCTTCAGAAGCCATTCCTCTCATCCCCGGCGGTAGATCATTCCCGTCCTCACCGGATCTGTTTTGTTTTATCATATCCATTTTAAGGTGATACTTTTCCTCATTTACCCTATGGACCTGGTTCATGAGGTTTTCAATCACCGCATGGCTCTGCGCAGTGATGCCTGCTTTCTTTCCCGACCTCACTAATTCGCAAACCATGTGGGCGGCAGTATACGTCTTGCCGGTGCCGGGCGGCCCCTGCACGGGCAGTATGTGTCCGTGTGTGAGTTCCTTTACGAGACGAATAGCGCTATCTAAAACAGATTCACCT
>DASRAJ010000120.1:0-100266 GCA_035638255.1 Chitinophagales bacterium | reverse complement strand
CGGAACAAAGCATTCATTCAACATCAGTGTATCTGCAGGAATTGTGCTGTGGGATTTTTATTTGAAGATGAAGTAAAGTTCAATCCGGATTTTGTCCGCAGGCCTCTGAGGGAAGCGAAAAAAATGACTTTGAGTCATCTCATGACTTAAAGGCCTGTATTATCTTATCACTTCCAAAGAAACGGTATGACTTCCTTCCTTCGTAATCACTCTCACAAAATATGAGCTCCCGGGAAGGAATGAAACATCAACGGTATTCTCTGCAATATGTCTATTCTCAAAAACTTTTTGACCAAGTAAATTGATGATCTCAAGACGAGAGCCGGTAAGATCTTCGGGCGATGAAATCTCAAATGTTCCACTGTTGGGATTGGGAAAGATTGTAAAAGGAATTGCACCAGTCAACGCTTGTTCCTTACATGGAACGGTAACGATAGTACCCGCTGACGTTTTCGAGCAGGCACTTTGATTTGTCACCACAACTTTATAAGTGGCGGCAACTTTAGCAGTGTACGAAGCTTTAGTCGCGCCGGAAATATTTGAACCATTCTTCTTCCATTTGTATGTTAAACCGCTTCCGGTATTGGCGTTGAGGATCACGCTATCTCCCTGGCAGAATGAAGTCGGTCCGGAGGGAGTAATGGTTGAGGTAGGACTCGGATTTACAGTGACGGTAATCGTATTGGAGATCTTGGTGCAGCCATACTGATTCGAGACGGTGGTTTTATACACACCTGAAAGAGTAGCGGTGTAAGATGCATTGGTTCCACCGCTTAAAACAGCGTTATCCTTTTTCCATTTATAAGTCAGCCCGCTGCCGGTGTTTGCATTTAAGATGACGCTGCTTCCGTCGCAGAAAGTAACCGGGCCCGCAGCAGTAATGGTAGCAGTGGGCTTGGGATTCTTGGTCACAGCGATGATGTTGGAAACGGTTGAGCAGCCATATTGATTGGTTATCACGATAGAGAAGTCAGCCGTAACCGTTGCAGTATATGCTGATGCAGTGGCTCCGGAAACATTTGTTCCATTCTTACGCCATTGATAGGAGAAATTATTATTTGTGTTCGATGTAAGTGTCACGCTTCCTCCGGCACAGAAAGTAGTCGGCCCGCCTGCATTAATGGTAGCGGTTGGATTGCCATTCACCGTAACATGAATGGTATTTGAAGTGAAGGAACAATTGTAAGAGTTCGTGATCACACAGTTGTAATCTCCGGTTTGTGTTGCGCTGTAAGTAGTTCCCGTAGCACCCGCAATCGTATTTGCATTCTTGTACCATTGAAAGATAGTGGATCCATTTCCAACACCGGATAACAATACGGAACTGCCATTGCAAATGGTTGTGTTGCCATTAGCAGTAATAGTGATACTTGGCACTCCGTGAATGGCAAGGTCGCTTCCATTATCTCCACCGTTTCTCGAAGAATCACTTGCGATCACTCTTACACGGTAATGCAATCCCTCTGCGGTATTGGCAGGAATAGTACCGTTGATGGTTCCTGAGGTAGTTCCGTTTAGTGTTCCAATCGCAACAGGATTTCCAAACAACCCGGAAGTATCACTGAGCTGTGCTGTAAAAGTATTTCCTGAATTGTATGTGATGTTGGCAGTGAAGGGTACAGAAATACTCAGGCCAGCGCAGTAAGATGCACCGCTTAATGCACCAGTCACCAAATCACTTTGCAATTGAACAAGATAAAAATCATCAGCGCCATAATTGCTAAGCGTATAAGGACCGAATGTAGCAGTGTTCCCGATTAAGCCTGTCAACCAAACTTTACCGCCGGTGCCTAATGCAAGCCCGCGTACGTAATCGTAGCTGACACTGCCTCCGCGATTTGCCCAAACAAACTGTCCTTTGTTGGTGTATTTCACTACCACGGGATCATAATATCCGGCACTGGTGAAAGTAACTTCAGGAAATGGCGGTGTGCCGCTGTGATAATCATGGAAGCCGACATACACATTGCCGATGCTGTCAATAGCTATTCGCTGACCATCTTCCCATTGAGTGCTATAGGTGTCCCGCATCCAGACTTCATTTCCGGTTGACTTGTTGAACTTCACGATAAACATATCGTAGTCGCCATTGCTGTGAACAGTGTCATCACCGAAAACGAGATAGCCGCTGAATAACCCTGTCACGTAAAAGTTTTGTTCCGAAGGATCCAATTCGATTCCATACCCTGCTTCATATTCAGCGTAACCATTAACGGGAGGAGATGATTTCAGCAGGATGAGCGTGCCACCGCTATTGTACCCTGCGATGACAATATCTACTCCACCACCCTGATAGGTTATAGTGGAGCCACTGAAGTCAGCCGTTTGCCCGACGTAACCCGTGATGTATGAATTTCCACCTTGGTCGGTGGCGATACCGAAACTGTAATCCGTTTGATAGCTGCTTCCTTTATTTGCCCACTGGCAAACGCCGGTGCTGTTGAATTTAGCAATAAACAAATCAACAGAGTAAGTCTGGTAGAGCGGATGGATGGTGCTGGTCAATGTAACTCCGTTTCCAAAGCTGGCAACTCCTGAGAAAACTCCTGTTACATACACGTTCGAGTTTCCATCAATGTCTATTCCCGTGGGATTATCATCAGACATGGTGCTTCCCGCCTTCGAGGCCCATTGCGCCACTCCGCTGCTATTGAGTTTTACGACGAATATATCGCCGCCTGACGAGGTAAGAGAATAAGAATCAAATGCAATGGTGCCGCCAAATTGGCCGCACATATAAATATTGCCTGAAGCGTCGAGCCGGATGCCGGTTCCCTGATCATAACCTGTGGTGCTTCCGAATTTCTTTGACCATTGCGCTACACCACTTGAACTGTATTTCACAATAAAAATATCATCGTAACCATTAGTGATTAACGTGCTTAAGGTGCCAAACTTGATGGAGTCACGAAATTTTCCTGTGATGAAAACATTTCCCGAAGCATCACCGACCATGGCATTGCTGTACTCGTTGTTGGTGAATCCGGCACGGGTGGCGTAGGTGAATGATTGGGCGTGAGATTGAGAAAGACAAACGGAAAGAATAATCAACAGGGAGAAGTGTTTCATATTGTGCGTTGACTGTTGCGGGTTTAAAAAAAGGATTTTGATTTCAGGTGAAAAGTAATTCAAAAGTGTATCACGGTAAAAAAAACATTTAGCTGCTTTCCGAAAAAAGTTACTTTTAGTCTTGCACATGAAAAATGAGCACGATACCAATTTAAATATCTCCTGGTTTTGATTTACCCCCGGATTTGAATTATTAATTCACACAGAAAAACTTTCGCTCATGAAATACTTTCTTCTTACGCTTTCATTATTCATTTTCATGCTTGCTGCAAAAGCGCAGGCACCGCAGCTTTGGGGCACTTGTGGATTTGGTGGCGCATCAGGCTTCGGCGCCATCATTAAATCTGACAGCACCGGAGCTAACTTTCATGTTGTCTATTCCTTTGACAGTATCAGTGGGTCGTTGCCTTTGGGTAATCTTTGTTCCGGTGGCAATGGAAAACTATATGGAGTAACTTCAGAGGGTGGATATGGTGACAGTTGCGTTTGTTTCTCTTATGATACTACAACGGGAATCTATACAGACTTCCATGATTTTGTTCTGAATATTGACAGCGGATGGGAAGCAACGAGCGGTATGATGCTCGCTGCTGATGGTATGCTGTATGGATTGGCTGCCCAGGGAGGATTAGATAACGAGGGTGTGCTTTATCGTGTCGACCCTGCCATTGATTCCTATAGTCCGATTTATAATTTTAGTAGCTCTACCGGTGGCGCACCTGAAGGAGGATTAATACAATTAAGTGACGGAAAGCTTTATGGAATGACTTCCGGTGGGGGGCAAAATGGGGCAGGAGTGATTTTCAATTTCAATCCTGCAAACAACACCTATCTTGATCTCTATGATTTTAATGCCACGACTGGGGCAGGTCCAACTCTTGGGAGTTTATTGAAGGCAAGTGATGGCAAATTATATGGACTTACAACCTATGGTGGTCAGTATAATAAAGGAGCCATTTTTAGTTATGATCTGGCCAGTGGTATCTATACTGATCTCCGCGATCTTAATAATTCAGATGGTGAGCTTCCTCATGGCAGTCTTATACAGGCAACTAATGGTTTGCTTTATGGCATGACTTATCAGGGAGGCACCAATTCTGGTGGCGTAATTTTCAGCTACGATTTAAACACACAAGATTATTCAGTTCTTTATAATTTCAATATTACTGATGGCTTTTATCCGCTAAGAAGTCTCACACAAACGAGTAATGGAAAATTAGTTGGAACTACAAGCCTGGGAGGATTTTATTATGGAGGAACAGCTTTTAGTTTCGACATTACTAACAACACATTTACCAAGCTGATTGATTTTGCAAATATCGGATGCTCTTCATCTTCATGCGATATTTTAGAAACGGGAGCAATGCCACTTGCTACTTCTGTAATTCCAATCCGGAATGTTGAGGAGTTCATTACTTATCCTAACCCGGTGACGGATGAAGTTACTGTGTCAGGCAAAATTTTAATTCCTGAAACTCAAGTTGATTTGTGGGATGATCAGGGAAAGAGAATCGTTGATTTTACCGTGAAGGGCAATACATTAAACGTAAGCATGCTTCCCTCAGGATTTTATTTTCTGAAGCTAACTTCAGGTAGTTCTTCAGCCGTGGGGAAATTTGTGAAGGAATAAATCCTGCTTGATGTCATTGGTAGGAGTTAAAATTCAATTCACCTTAATAATCTTCTGCGAATAATCTCCATACTCACAATGAATACGCAGCAAATAAATTCCCGGATTTAATTTTTGCAGAGGAATATCGAGTTGCTGAATTCCATCACTCAAAGAAAATAATTGATCAAACACTGAACCGCCGTTTGAATTAAACACATTCACTTCCACATCGTCATTCTCACTTAAATCCAAATTGATCACAACATTTGTATGCACCGGATTCGGATAAACACTAAGTACACGCATCATGTTATTACCGGTCACTGTACAATTGATCACTCCTGACAAACTAAAGTTCCCATCGTAATCGGTTTGCCTGAGGCGGTAGTAATTTATTCCGGTGAATGGATGATCATCTTCCAACATATAATTCAATGGCGAAGTGCTGTTACCCGCACCGGCCACGGATGCAAGTGTTTCAAAATGGCTTCCGTCCAGTGATTTTTCTATTGTGAAATACTTATTATTGATTTCTGATTCCGTGGTCCAGGTGATTTCAACTTCTTCACCTTTCGGAATTGCAGAAAATCTTGTCAAGCCAATCGGAAGAATGTTGCAGTCAGAAGTGTACTGCCAGAAGTCTCCGTACTCGTTAAAGATGTCGGTTCCTGTTCCTATATAACCGTAGTTAGTACCATCAGAAAATCCAACCGGATCTTCCCTGGCATTTCCTCCGAAGTTTGCTTTCTGCGTCCATGTATTTGTTGAAGGATCATATTCCCACAAATCCCTCTTATCAACGCTGCTGCCCGAAACACCGGTTCCGATGTAGCCTTTTCCGCAGAGACCAAATCCCACTCCGTCACTGCGCGTACCGCCTCCGAAGTTTGCCTTCTGCGTCCAGGTATTTGTAGCGGGATTGTATTCCCAAAAGTCACTGACGGCGCCTCCTGCATACCCAATGCCGATGTAGCCTTTTCCATTCACAGAGAAGCCAACAGCACTGCTGCGCGCAGTGCCTCCGAAATTTGCTTTTTGCGTCCACGAATTTGTTGTCGGATTGTACTGCCAGAAATCATTGAAGTCTGAACTGTTGTTATTGCCGGTGCCGAGGTATCCGAAGCCATTCAATTCAAATGCAACAGCATAGTGACGACCGACTCCGCCGAAATCTGTTTTTTGTGTCCATGTGTTTGTTGAAGGATCATACTGCCACAAATCTTTTTTGATAACATTATCGAAGCCGGTAGAAATGTATCCCTTCGTTCCCACTGCAAATGCGACTGCTCCTGACCTTCCGGTGCTAACTCCTAAGTCTGCTTTCTGAGTCCATACATCGGTTGCAGGATCCCATTGCCAGAAATCTTTTTTACGGATAGAGAATGTACCGCCGGTTCCGATATAACCTTTTCCATTGAGAAAAAATCCCGTGGCAGCATGGCGGGCAGTGCCACCGAAGGCTGTTTTCTGAGTCCAGTAATCCGCCTTCGCATACGTGCACAAAAAGAAAAAGAGAAGCGCAAAAATTTTATTCATAATTATCAGATTTGCCTGAGGCCAAAATTCATAGGAAAAACTTTCACAAACTCTTCACCAGAATTTATTCAGATCAAAATAAGATAGCGGGATGAAAGGGAAAAAATAATTTCAGCTGAACGGGAGAATGGAAATGATCACGCCTTACATAATACTGCTGAAAAGTTTCAATTTAATTTCGAAACCAAATAATCCGTTTAAGTAATGACAGATGTTTTGATCGTCGGTGCCGGTGCAGCAGGTCTGATGGCAGCGCGTGAATTGGCAAGGCAGCAAAAGAGTATTGTGATTCTTGAAGCGCGCAACCGCACAGGCGGCCGCATTCACACCGTGCATGAGGATAAGCTTGAATTCCCTGCAGAACTCGGGGCTGAGTTTATTCATGGTAAGCTTCCGGTCACGTTGAACCTGTTGAAGGAAGCCGGAATAAAAGTGTATCCGATGGAAGGAAAAATGATTCGTGAGGAAGAAGGTGAGCTTTCACAGTCTGAATATTTTACGGAGGGATGGTCGCTTTTTACAAAACGACTAAAACAATTAAAGCGCGACGTGAGCATCGCAGATTTCCTCGAACAAAATTTCAGTGAAGAAAAGTACAGTGAGATCCGGGAAACCGTTCGTGGCTTTGCAGAAGGATATGATGCTGCAGATCTTACACGCGCAAGTGCGCTTGCATTGCGTGACGAATGGATGGGTGGGGATGATGAAGCACAATACCGGGTACGTGGCGGCTATGGAGCGATGATTCATTTTTTAGAGGAGGAATGTTTGTCAGCAGGATGCGTGATTCATTTATCATCCGTGGTGAGGAAAGTGGAATGGAAGCGTGACACGGTTTCCGTGATCACCGAAGATGAAAAAAAATTTACTGCGAAGAAGGTCATTGTTACGGTCCCGCTTGGTGTGTTGCAGCAAAAAGAAACGGCAACGGGAGCGATCACTTTTTCTCCTGCAATTCCCAAACAGATGAAGGCGATTCAATCGCTTGGTTACGGTGCTGTGATAAAAGTTCTTCTGCTATTTCATGATGCTTTCTGGAAGGAAAAAGAAATGCGAAAGCGTACAGGAGTGAACCTGGAGAACATGAGTTTTCTTTTTTGCCAAGGAACAATTCCGACGTGGTGGACACAGTTTCCCGAGGAGACACCTTTACTCACAGGCTGGCTCGGTGGGCCAAATGCGGAAAAACTTACTCCTTTCGGGGAAGAAATTATTCTACAAAAATCGCTGGGTACACTCGCCGCAGTTTTTCAAATCACCACTGAGGAGTTAAAGGAAAAATTATCAGCATGGCATGTGGTGAATTGGCCGGCTGATCCGTATGCACGGGGAGCATACACTTATGCGACTGTTGGAAGTTCAGAGGCAAGGAAAATTTTAAGCACCTCCGTTGACGGAGCATTGTTTTTTGCCGGTGAAGCATTGTACGAAGGATCAGTAATGGGGACTGTGGAAGCGGCATTGGTGAGCGGGGTGGATGTAGCCAAAAAAATATTGAGCGTGTAACTTTATTTTTGGACGCAGTAAAGTTTCATTCATGAACTCATCAACACCAAAAGAGCACTTGCTGAAAGAGCTTCAGAAAATTCCCGGCATCGGCAAAGCATGCGCGCTTGATTTGTATCACATCGGCATCCGCAAAATTTCTGATCTCAAAAATCAAAACCCTTTAATCCTGTATGATCGCCTGAACACTATCACAGGCGCAACGCATGACATTTGCATGCTCTATACGTTTCGCTGCGCTGTCTATTTTGCTTCAGAAAAAAATCATGAGAAGAAGAAATTGAACTGGTGGTATTGGAAAAACAAAACCTACAGAGAAGACTAATCTCTTCAGACCTCCGGGTTTTTTTCAAACCCCCCGAGGTCTTGAGATAAGAATAATTGCTTCATGGCTATTGATCTCTATCCCAAAGTTTATCTCTACCGCCGCATCGTGCAGGCGAAAATGTTTATTGATGAGCACTTCAGCGAGCCACTCGATCTTAACAACATTGCTGACGAGGCGTTCTTCAGCAAGTTTCACTTCCTGCGACTTTTTAAGAATGCTTACGGGCGCACTCCTCATCAGTATCTCACACTGGTTCGCGTACAGAGAGCGAAAGAGCTTCTAAAGAATAAAAACACTACTGCATCACAAGCATGTTTCGATGTCGGGTTTGAAAGCATCACTTCCTTCACTTCACTATTCAAGCGACATACGGGAAGCACTCCGGCCTCCTTTCAAAAACTACAATTACAGCTTCTCGACGACGCCCGCACTGAACCGCTCAAATTTGTTCCGAATTGTTTTGCAACTGCAAAAAGCCGTTTTTTAGAAAAGCAATTTTGAAGAAGCGTTGCCTCTTGCCGCACCATAGGTTTGCTGCCACAAAAAAAACTCTACCATGATCAGCAAAATCTCACACGTAAGCTTTTACGTTCTCAACCAGGACGAAGCGGAAGATTTTTACATCAATAAGCTTGGCTTCGAAATACGCACCAATGCACCGATGGGCCCCGGCATGCGATGGCTTACCGTCGGCCCAAAAGATCAGCCCGACATGGAAATCATTCTCATGCCGATTACAGATGGAATGATGTTCACCAAAGAAACAGCGCAGCAAATGCGTGAATTGGTAAAGCAAGGAGTGCTGGGAGCAGGAGTGTTTGAATGCAACGACATCTACGCAACCTACGAAGAACTGAAAGCAAAAGGTGTGGAGTTTACCAAGGAGCCGAAGCAGGAATTCTATGGCATCGAAGCGATCTTCAAGGACAACTCGGGTAACTGGTTTAGCCTGGGACAGAAGGAGAAGAAATAATTTAGAAAGGTATTCATTCAGGAATCTTCTTTGGTATGGGAAGATCGCCATAGTCCAAAGAAGATTCCTTCTGAATGACCGCTATTTTTTTATTCTTTCACCAACTTCTGCATCATTCGCTCAATACCATCCTTTACTTCCACAAAATAAATTCCTGCCGGCAATGAAGAAACATCAAGCGAGAGCTGATTGCTTCCTTCCGTCAATGAACTTATTTCTTCCATCATCAACTGACCAATAGCATTGAAAATTTTTACTGCGCCGGAGTGATTTTCATTTGAGTAAATGGTAAGTGTAACCTCATCAGTTGCCGGATTCGGATACATCATCAGGGTTTGTTCTGAAGAAGTTAAGGTTGAAGAAAGACGAAGGGTGGTGGTAAAGGTTGCAGTAGCTGTGAATTTTGATTTGGATTTCTTGTCAGAGGTGCAGAAGGTTTGGATGCCATACTCATAAATTGTATTTGCGGTGAGACCTGTAAGAGTGTAGGAAGGACCTGCCAAACTATTCTTCTTCTTCCACGTAGTATTTCCCTGCACACGATACTCCAGCGTGTAATTATATGCGCATGTGACAGTGTTCCAGGTAAACATAGCTGTCGTTGAAGTAATATTTGACACGGTAAGGCCTGTCGGTACACCACAAGCAGTGACAGCGAGATTGGTTCCGTTATTACTTCCTGTCACCACTGGATCGCTGCTTACTACTCTGATGCGATATTTCGATGCGCCTTTTGAAGTGGTTGGAATAATTGCGCTGATGGTGCCGGAGTTTGCGGTGCTGCTCAGAGTTCCGATAGCGACAGGTGCGCCGAAGCTCCCGGTTTTGTCAGAAAGTTGTGCTGTGTAAATATTGCCAGCATTAAATGCTCCCGTTGAAGTGAATGGAACACTCACACTTGCTCCCGGACAAAATGGGGATCCTGAAATTGAATTGGTGGTGATGGTGCTCGCGGTTCCAAGTTCTCCAAGAGTAAATGGTGAGAAAGATGAAACTACATCTGAGCCAATAGTGCCTGATGTTGCAGTTCCTGTGATAGCACTGTCACCGGCATCCGTCCATTGCGATCCATTGAAACGCGCAACAGTCAATCCGGTCAAATCCGGTAATCCAGCCTCACTTCCCCAAAACAATCTCACATGCCCGCTTGATGATCCGCTACGGTCTACTGTCCAGTACAAGAGATTGCTTACCGATGTAATTGGCGCAAGCACACTTGAAGTATTGTTGTATGCGGAATTGAAGTATTCCACCGTCCATGTTGTGGATGGAGATGAAGAAGGCAGTATGGATGCTTGTCGCATGTTTCCACCTTTACCCACAGGGAAAATAAATTCTGAAGTAGAAGTTGTTGTCTTTGACATCGGTCCGCTCACATAACTTGATGAGCTTCCACCGGTATAATTCCCGGCCGAAGTCAATGAAAGTTTTGCGGACGAAGTCGTGGTGAGAATTCCATTGGTGAAATTGATGATGCCCGATGAAGAGACATTGGAAGCACATGTTGCACCAGCGGCATTGTTCAGTTCTATATTTCCCCATTCACTTCCAGTTCCGCTTAGTGATTGATTCGATGTTCCTCCTAAAATTATTTTTCCTGTTCCGGAATGGATTCCATTGTTGGTTACCGCTCCCTTTACTGTTGCATTGAATCCGCCATTGGCAAGAGTAGTGGACGTTCCAATGGTGGTTCCGCCATTTACCGTAATTGCGTTCGCCAATGTTTTTGTTCCGCTTCCGCTGGTCGAAAGATTATTGTAAATGCGATCGGTTACAGTTTGCGAAGCAGTCGCAGCGTATTCAACCGTTCCTGATGAACTGATGTTGCTTAGATCCCAGTCAATATCAGCCGTTCGGTTTTTGATGGCCACATTTGATGAAGCATCAGAGAGTAATCCTTTCCCCAAGCCCGAAGTATTTTCAACATAAAGCACACCGCTGCCACCAAACAAGATGGAGGGACCATTCGTGGGTATGTAACCGGTATCTTCTGTTTCAGTTTCGGAGCCGGCAATTTCACCGTTGCTCGCAATACGCAGTGAACCATTTACAGTTAATGTAGCATCGGAGTGAATTGCCAGTGATGCACCGCTAAGAATTTTCCAGTTGCCGCCAATGGTCCAGTTTGCCATGCTCTCAGAAATTTGTGCCACCGTTGGTTGACCAAGAGGACTTGATTCCTGAACCTCTGCGTCAAACACATCAAAGGCAATGTTGAAAGTTTTTGGGGAGCTAACACTTCCGCCATTCAAAACCATATTCGGAAAAGCTCCCTGCGAATCGAACAACCCGAAGAAGCACGTCTTGATGTAAAAATCATCCGATGTAAAAGGAAGATTAATGGTGTGTGTTTCGCTGCTGGCCCATGAAATATTTCCCGAGCATGTTACGATTGGATTATTCGGCTCGGTGCCACCGAAAAGTTTCGTGCTCCCCACAAAAATAAAAATGTCTGTCATGGTCCAATCGCCGGTAATGGTGAGCGCCGTTGAATTGCTGGCGCCACCTGTGCAATTAGGACCCTGCATGCCGAAAGCAGTAGCAGCATTCGATTGAGACATGGAAGGTGATATGAACGAGCCGGACACGGTCATACTTACATTTGAATTAGAAGCATCATTCAAAATCATCCCTGTGTTCACGGTAATGGTGGCATCACCACCCAGGCTGACGCTCGAAGAAATATTTGTTGTGCCGCTTCCCATTTTAAAGTTGGCGAAGGAATGTGACACCGTCGAGTTGGCGATGGAGCAACCAACCAACAATCCTTGTTTGATCACGCAGGAATCATTGGTGGTGATACTTACATTGAGTTTGGTAGGATTTATTTCGGTAGGCGTGAAGCTCCCGCCGCCATAAACAATCTGGAATTTCCCCCCGGTGTTGTTCAGCGTGAATTTATTAAACGTCATCGTACTGCTGCCGCTGAATGTTTGTGTAACGCTTCCACCAATCAACACATTGCACTTGTTAGTGCCGTTCACCATGTTGAATGTTCCATTATTGGTAAAACTGGTGCCATTGTAATTCAGCGTGTGTATTGTTGCACTTCCCGGAGCAGCGCAATTAAAGGTTCCCCCTGAATTGATTGTGAAATTTCCCGACACCGTCCATGTTCTTCCTGTACCTGTAGCATCCCACTGCAGGATGCCGCTAACGGTAGCGTTCGTGATGTTGTTCGGATTTACATTGATGGTGACGGTGATGCCTGAATTAATCACCACATCATCATTGGCATTGGGAACAGTGCCGCCCCATGTAGTAGCGCTGCTCCAGTTACCGGAAACGGATGCTGTACGAACCGTAGCGTGAGCATTCATCATGTATACCATGCACGCGAAAGCGAAGAGTAAAATATTTTTCATGTGAGTGTTTTTATGTTTTAGAAGAAGAGGGGTAAATGTAATTTTTTCTTTCAGAAATTGAATGCACCGGAAATTTTTTCTAACATTGTTTTTGCAATTCATAGTGATTTTTTCACACCTGAAAAATTTCCTGACATGAAACACATTTTAAGAACTGCAATTTTCTCTCTTTCACTTTTTTCAATTTCTTTTTTTGCGAATGGCCAGGCGTGCACTCCCAACAATGACACGGTGAGTGGCATTGAACCGGATACGCTGGCAATCGCTTTCGTGAACACTCCTTATGAGGAAATCATATACTTCCGCCTACCTGCCGACACGGTAGTGGAATTCATCAATGGGCCCGATACGTTTTTACTTCCTATATGTATTGATTCGCTCACGATTGATAGCGTGCAGGGATTGCCTGAAGGATTTTCATACTCCTGCAATGTGCCATGGTGTTCGGTCCTCGGCGGCGGCAACGGCTGTGCTTCCATAAGCGGCATAACACAGTCCACAGGGATTTATCCGCTCAATGTATTCGTGACTATTTATGTAAATGATTGCGATAGCATTCCATTTGCATTACCGGCGCAAGTGGATACAATTACTTTTTACTACATTGATGTCCAGGAGCCATCCGGCATGGCCGATTTTGCTATAGAGAATGTTTTTTCACTCGGTAAAATTTTCCCGAATCCAACAATGAGTGACGTGACAATTCCATTTTATTTACCGGCAAGCGGAAGCATTTCAATAGCTGTTCTGGATTTGGAAGGAAGAATTTGTTTTGAAAAATCACTCGAAGGGAAACAGGGGTTCAATATTGAGATGCTCGATGTTTCGTTGCTCAACGAGGGTGCATATTTTGTTCAGTTGAAAAACGATGGCAATAATTTGTATTCAAGAATTCAGGTTCTGAAAAACTAACAATGCGAAAGTTTCACCAGCCATTATCACGGCATCGTTGACCGCTGCAGATTATATTTGCGCCTGAAAATTCCCATGGCGAGGTAGCTCAGCTGGCTAGAGCGCGGCACTCATAATGCCGAGGTCGAGAGTTCAAGTCTCTCTCTCGCTACTTTGAAAAGTTATTCGTCCCGATCAACCGGGATAGTTACACGGAAAAACTTTCAACAGCCCGGGGATTTTCTCCGGGCTGTTTATTTAGTGTCTGACACCTGTGTAGGTCTGTTGCGCGGGGGTGCCTGACACTTACGAACGCATAAGAGTGATACTTATCTATGGTGATCGAAAAGCAATTCATTCCACTCGAAATTTCTGATGAGGAAGAAAAAATCATCGGGGTAATTGCTGCATGCGCGAATGAGTTGAAGTTCGAGAGCTATCTCGTCGGCGGATTCGTTCGTGATAAGATTCTGAGACGACCCTCAAAAGACATTGATGTGACTACCATCGGCATCCCGAACAAATCGGGACAGGTCGGAATACAGCTTGCGGAAAAAGTTGCAGCAGAATTTCCGGAAGCGTCATTGGCAGTCTATAAAAATTTTGGAACGGCTCTTCTTAAGCATCATGATTTTGAAATGGAGTTTGTCGGGGCAAGAAAAGAATCTTACCGCGCGGATTCGAGAAAGCCAATTGTGGAAGACGGAACGCTTGAAGATGATTTGAAGCGACGCGATTTTACGATCAATGCACTCGCCGTGAGTTTGAACCATGAAGATTACGGCATGGTGCTCGATGCATTTCACGGCTTAAAAGATTTGGATCAAAAAACAATTCGCACCCCGCTTGATCCTGACATCACGTTCTCTGATGATCCGCTGCGAATGATGCGCGCCATTCGTTTTGCTTCTCAGCTGAATTTTAAAATAGAAGTTGAAACGTTTAAAAGCCTTTCGAAAAATAAAGAACGCATTGAAATTATTTCTTCAGAAAGGATTTCAGAGGAGCTGAACAAAATTATCCTGTCACCAAAGCCATCCATCGGTTTCGATCTTCTGTTCAAATCGGGGTTGCTCAAAATTATTTTCCCTGAGTTTGAAAAACTTTACGGTGTTGAACATCTTGAAGGACAGGGACACAAAGACAACTTCTATCACACCCTGCAAGTGCTCGACAATGTGGCGGCAAAGAGTGATGATCTCTGGTTGCGCTGGGCTGCCATTCTTCACGACATCGCCAAACCCGATACCAAAAAATTTGAGAAGGGAAAGGGTTGGACGTTTCACGGACATGAAGTGGTTGGTACAAGAATGGTGCAGCGCATCTTCCGGAAATTTCATCTTCCCCTCAATGAAAAAATGAAGTTCGTTTTGAAAATGGTGTTCCTTCATCTTCGACCGATCGTGCTGAGTAAAGAACAAGTGACAGACTCTGCCATTCGGCGATTATTGTTTGAAGCAGGTGATGACATTGACAAGCTGATGCTGCTTTGCGAATCAGATATCACCTCCAAGAATGAGAAGAAGGTGAAGCGCTACCTTGAGAATTTTCAGTTGGTGCGTGAGAAGATGAAGGAAGTAGAAGAGAAAGATCGTATGCGCAACTGGCAGCCGCCAATTACCGGAGAAATTATCATGCAAACATTCGGTAAACCACCTTCGAAAGAAGTTGGCATCATTAAAGATGCAATTCGTGAAGCGATTCTTGACGGAAAAATTGCAAATAATTTTGAGGAAGCATATACCTTTATGATTGAAAAAGGAAACAAAATGGGCTGGGTTCCGTTAGCAGGAAAATAATTTGCATCCCCATTGTTTCTTTATTTGCGTATTGATTTCTTTGACGAACTTTACTGATAGGATTATCAAGAAGAAAAAACAAAACCAAAGATGCCCCTGTTCAAGTTCAGAGTGATTTTTGAAGAAGATGACGCCGTTCAGCGTGATATAGAAATAAAACCTGCACAGTCATTTGCAGATCTTGAAGCGGCCATCATGTCATCCTACAACATGCCCGCGACCGGTTCAGGAAGTTTTTACCTGAGCAATGACAATTGGCAGAAAGGCAAACAACTTCACCCTTCAATAAAGAAGGAGGAGCCAAAGAAAGCGACCAAGGCAAAAGCCACAAGCTTGCCGTCGTTGGTTGCATACATTGACGACCCCCATCAGCATTTTGTCTATGAGTTTCATGGCACCCAGGAGTTTTCTTTTCTCGTTGAACTTGTTTCCATCGGCGGCACTGAAAAGGATTCAACAATGTATCCGGTAGTGGTGAAATCGCAGGGAGCGTCTCCGTTTAAGAAGGAAGAAATTGCTGCGCATCTTGCAAAAAGAAAAACCGTATTGGCAGACCACAAAATAGAAGAGGAGGAGGAAGAAGAAATGGATGATGATGATGAAAAAGATGAGCCCTCACCTTTTGTTGAAAGCGCTGATGAACCTGATGAAGAAGAGTTGGCTTCAATAGAAGGGGAAGAAGGAGATATTATGGATGGCGATGCTATCAAAGAAGAAGTGGAAGAAGTAAGCGGCGATGATAGTTTTGTTGCCGGGGATGATTTTGATCCTGAAGATTTGAATGAGAACATCATTGAAGATCTTGAAGAAGATATTTAGTGCTCCGCATCTTTCCCTCTGTTTTTTTCTGTGAAAAAATTCCTGATCATTATTGCCGGACCCACAGCAGTCGGGAAAACTTCTATCAGCATCCGGGTCGCAAAGCATTTTCATACAGAAATTATTTCTGCTGATGCACGGCAATTTTATCGCGAGATGAACATCGGTACGGCCAAGCCAACTATTGAAAAACTCTCTCTGGTCTCACACCACTTCATCAATCATCTCTCCATTCATGATGATTACAGCGCCGGAAAATTTGAACAGGAAGCTCTTGAATTGATGAGCAGTTTGTTTTTGCACCATGATGTTTTGGTGATGGTGGGTGGCTCCGGACTTTTTATCAAAGCGGTGCTTGAAGGGTTTGATTCCATTCCACCTGCGGATGATGCTGCAGAAGAAAAAATTAAACAGTTATTTAAGGACGAGGGAATTTCGGCGCTGCAGAAATTATTGCTGGAGAACGATCCTGTCTACTACGGGAGGGTGGACATCAACAATCCTCACCGGTTAATTCGTGCGCTGGTGGTAAACCTCTCAACCGGAAAACCTTTTTCATCGTTCAGAAAATCAAAGCCGCACATGCGGGATTTCATATCCGTAAAAATCGGTTTGCACGCTGACCGGAAGGAATTATATGACCGCATCAATCATCGCGTTGATGAAATGATTCAGAACGGACTATTGGAAGAAGCGAAAGAATTATTTCCGCATCGTAATCTCATTGCACTGCAAACAGTAGGATACCGTGAGTTGTTTGATTTCCTGGAAGGGAAAATTTCATTTGAAAAAGCTGTTGATCTCATCAAACAAAATACGCGCAACTACGCGAAGCGGCAGATGACGTGGTTTAGAAAAGAGAAGGACATGCAGTGGTTTTCGGCGGAGCAAGCGGAAGAAATTATGGCTCATGCAAAACAGGAAATGCTGAACTACACCGATCCGCAACCGGCAACACACAATGTACAATGATGTTCCGGCAAACCTTTTCCAAAGTTTTTCCGCGGGATTCTGTGAGGAACTTTGGAAAAGGTCTTGCTGTCGTTAACAGTTTTTCTATTTGCAAAATAGCGCTCACTCACCATGAAACGCATCGGCATCATCTCTGACACACATGGCTTTCTCGATCCTGCTGTGTTTGATTTTTTCAAAGAGTGCGATGAAGTGTGGCATGCAGGTGATTTCGGAAGTAATGTTGCTGAATCGCTGCAATCCTTTAAACCGCTGAAAGGAGTTTTTGGAAACATTGATAGCAATACAGTTCGAAAAAATTTTCCTGAAGAACTATTTTTTAGCTGTGAAGAAGTCAAAATAGTTATGATTCACATAGGAGGGTATCCCAATCACTACCAACAGGGCGTCAAGGAAAAACTTCAGCAACTGAAACCCGATTTATTCATCACCGGTCATTCACACATTCTCAAGATCACCCGTGATGCAAGCTTGAACAACATGCTTCACATCAATCCCGGTGCTGCAGGGAAGGCGGGCTTGCATCAGGTACGCACGATAGTCCGGTTAAAGATTGAGGGGAAGAAAATTTTTGATGTGGAAGTGATTGAGTTGGGGAAGAGGTGAAGCAGGTAGTCGTCAGCGGGCATTCAATCACTGAAAGAAAAAATCAGATTTGTAACTTTGGTTTTCAACTTTCAAATATGTCAACCACGTACAGAGTGAACGCAAATGATCTCGACGAAAAATTCCTTGACAATCTCAAAAACCTTTTCAGGGACAAGCAAATTGAAATTCATGTTGTCGAAGAAGATGTTACCGAATATGCAACGAGCACTGCTGCCAATCGTGACCGGTTGCTGAAAGCAATTGAAGATATTGAGAGCGGAAAAGAGCTCATCAAAGTTGACATAGACAAGCTCTTGTTGAGTTGATTCAGGATATTCGAAAATCTCCCTTTGAAGGAATTGGAAAGCCGGAGCCGCTGAAGTTTCAATGGAGAGGATATTGGTCGCGCAGAATTACGGAGGAGCATCGGCTGCTGTATAAAGTTACAGATGAGTATGTCATCATTGCACAATGCAGATTTCACTATTAATATTGGTACACGCAATTTGAACAACAGTTTCCCATCAATCCCGGTGCTGCAGGAAAAGCCGGCTGACATCAGGTGCGCACCATTGTTCGCTTGAAGATTGAGGGGAAGAAAATTTTTTGATGTGGAAGTGTTTGAGTTGGGGAAGAGATGAAGTTACTTGTGGGTGGGGCGACACACACCTCTGAGAAAAATTATGACAGAGTTATTGCTTGACAAATTTTGCGGTGAAAGAATTCTCGCTCGACTGAACACTTATCAAATAAATTCCTGAAGGAAGTTGGGTTACATCAACAGAACTATTCTTGCTATTGAGTTTTCGATTTTCATTGAGCAGAATATTTCCTTCTATGTTTGTTATAATAATCGAGGCAGGTTTCCGTTAACCTGAAGAACAACTGATAATGAGATGATCAGTGACAGGGTTTGGAAAAATAAAAAGGTCATTTTTGTTTTCGATACTATTCACTGAAACTGTTCCTTCACCAAACAGGCGGGCTATGATATAACCTGAGTAGTTCCCTCCTGATGCATAATGACCAGCAACAAGTATCTTCCCATCACTTTGAATTTGCATTGGAAATTCATGCTCATTCCCTGATGCCATATCGCTAATCACAGCTATTGCTGAGTCGCCAAATGACGAATCGGCAATACCATCTGCCAGGTATCTGTAAATCCCCGCAGAATAATTCGGCCATACGTCTTGCGAGATAAGTAATTCATCATCTGACTGAAGTAATACACTATAGTAACTACCGATCCCGGGAATAGTTAAAGCTCCATCAATCCCATACAATGAATCGAGAGAACCATCTTCATTGACACGAACAAACTCAGATTCGTAAATATTATCGTGATAGCCACAAATGATAACCTTCCCGTCGGACTGGATCAGGAGTCTATGGTAGTAAAAATTTACCTGGATAGGAAGCAGGTAAGTTACAGCGCCGGTTCCATCGAACGTAGAATCAAAGGTCCCATCAGGCAGAAGGCGATATAAATGCCCATACTCGGTTTCTCCGTAGATATCGGAATCATAAGCAAACATAATTTTTCCATCAGCACTGACAGCAACGCTTGACCGGGCATTAGAAGAATACCCATCATTAAAAGTTTGTTTTCCATCATCAGCAAAACTGCTGTCAATAGCTCCGTTTGCATTGAATCGCATCAAAGAAAGATAGTTTGAAGTCATGGGATCAGTCATTGCAATCAGCAACTTGTGGCCAGGCTGAATTATAAAATCAACAGGTTCAATTCCTCCATAATTTTCAACGGGATATTCTTTAATTCCCTGAATACCAAAAGAAGAATCAACTGTTCCGTCAGATTGAAACTTGAATATAACAAACCCGGGATAGCTTCGCTCAATAACATACACTGCGTCTGAATCCAATGCCATCATCGCATGGTAGCCACCGAGTTGCTGATTTGGTAAATAAAATCCATTCACTCCGTATGAGGAATCAATAGCGCCATCTGCAGTAAGCCTAATGAACATTAGATTCGCACCTGCTGCGCAAAATATCTTTCCATTTGGAAGAGAAACAAAACCATAAAAGTCTCCCTGTGCGATCATACTGTCATTGGTAACAAACGTACTTGTTCCGCCTCCTGAGAAAGTACTATCCTCTGCTCCGTCATTCATCAGCTTTGAGACTGCCCCTATATCATTTCCAAGATCATAAGCAGTTCCGCAAGTCAAAAGTCTACCGTCAGCAGTTGTATCTCCGGCAATTTCAGTCAGGTGTCCGCATAAAAAAGTTTTTCCCCCCACACCATTATCCCCATAGGAAGAGTCAATGCTTCCATCATAATTCAAATGAAAAATTGACGGCGCGGTGTGCACTCCATCAAACAACGACGTCCCGATGATTGCAGTCGAGTCGCTCTGTGAAAAGACAAACCAGGCACGATTAAATTTCGATCCGGAGTACAAAATTATTTCTCCGTTGTTACCAAACGAGCTGTCAGGACTTCCATCACTTTGAAATCGCCAGCACATGATCTTGCTGGATAGCGTGCTATCGGAGTGACCGGCTGCAAGAATTTTTCCGTCTGGCAAAATACTGATGGACTGAGCTGTCTCTGAATTTCCATCATCAACAATTACAAATCCATTGTTGCCAAACAGTGAATCTATTGAGCCATTAGGAAGAACACGGATAATAAAACAATCACTGTCAGTTGATCCAGCTGCCAGAACTTTTCCATCGGTTTGTTCAGCAATTGCGTAAATGAAACTCTCTGATAAATCAAGTGAAAGATTGAATGCAGGATCGAAATCACCGCTGGTATTGATTCTGGTTAAAGTGGCAACATTATATCCATCATCATTTTGCCCACCAATTAATATTCTCCCGTCTGATTCAATCAGTAGTGCGCGATTCACTTGGAACGGAAGCATTGCAACGTCATTACCTCCATTAAACGTGGTGTCTATTGTGCCATCGGGCAAGAAGCGGTAGACGTGCATTTTGTGGTCGAAGTAATACCACTCCGTGCTTACGAAAATGATTCTGTTCGAATCGTCTACTGCAATGGCTTTTGGATCGCCTGAAAAATCGCACCCCAAACAAAGTTTTCCCGGATCGGCGAAGGTTGAATCCACTGTGCCATCGCTATTCATTCGAACAAGATAGTAGTCCGTCAATACAAGTATTTTCCCATCTTTAGTTGCTGCAATGTCTTGTGCATTTGCTGTAGAATATACATAACTGATATTCGCCTTGCCATTGATGCCGAAAGTAGAATCAAGCATACCTGCCTGTGCAAACAGCGTTGATTGAATGCAGAGCAATAAGCTCGCGAGGAAATATTTTTTCATAATACCAATGGCTTTTTATTCAGCTCAATCAAAAATACACTTTTCATTCTCCATTCAAGAATTGAGAATCTCCTTTAAACCTAAACCTTACCTCCGGCTTCGAATCAGTTTTTTATGTCCGTTGATCTCAGCATGCTCCGCATCATTCGCGCTGCTGCAGGAAAGGCTGGAATGTACCGGATGCACACGATCGTTTGGTATAAGATTGAGAGAAAGAAAATTTTTGATGTGGAGGGATTGTGATGGGGAAGAGGTGATGATTGAACAATAAACTAAAATGAAAAGAATAATTGGGTGTAATGGTCCAATGACTCTTTCTTAGAATTATTTGATTTTAAAGTATACAGCGATATTTTTTTCAGAGCTAATATCTTGCAACGTATCTCCATTTGCTTTCACTCGCAAATGTGAAGGAATATAGTAATAACCCGCAGGCATTTCTACTCCTTTGTACTTAAGATATAAGCTCAACGTATCACCTCCCATTGTCCAACTTCCTTGATACCTGTTTTTGCCACGGAGTTCAAAAAATTCTGTGGTAAAATGAAAACGGTTGTTGGCGTGAATGATTAGTGTGCAGTAAATAATATCAGGGCATACATATTTTCCTCGAATTTTTTCAGGGTTAGCCGCTTGTCCCGGTTCAATATTGAGGGAAAGAATCAGAAGAAATAGTATGTTGCTCATCCGCGCTAAATTTTTACTTCGATGTCTAAATATAGTCCAACTTCTCAAAACCTAAACCTCACTTCCGCCTTCAATTCAGTTTTTGTATTTCCATTAATCTCATCCAATCCATTTCCAATCGTGTTAAGATTTGAATAGTACGTCTGGGCAAAGCGAAGCCACACATCAACTCCACGCATAATGGAATATCTCGCAAGCAAATACCAGCGAATGCCTCGATTGGAAAATACAGGGACAGAATACGCATAGAGAACTTCATCTTCATACGCATACAGGCGTGAATCATACGTGTCTGCATCGAAGAGCATGAAACGCGCACCAACGTTCAGTTTCACTCCGGTGAATTTGTATTTCACATCCTGGTAAACGAGGAAGCCATGACGTACCGGCAATTTCTCTTCATGATAAAAAGCCCACTCAGCCCTGCTGTTCAATGTCAAGGATGCACTTGCCTTGTATGAAAGATTGAAACGCAGGTTTTGATTTTCAGTGTTCACCAGATAGTTAATCGTTTCAGAAGAGAGCGAGGAATTAGTTTGCTTGCGCTTATCCCTCCATCGAACATACATCACCACTGTTTTCGACGGACGATAGTTGAGTTGCGCGAGGTAATCAGTTCCAATCGAAGGAGCATTCACCAAATAAGCGAGCCATGCTTTACGGAAAAAATCTGCATACACATCCAACTCCCATTTTCCCGACGGACGAATAATTACACCGGAGTACAATCCTTTTTCATTTTCTGTAGAAGAACTTTCACCGAATGCATTCGAGTAGATCGAATGAAAGTCCCGCGCGTAGTTTCTATAGACAAAAGCAAGGTCAACTTTCGGATCAACGCTGATGAGTAAACCGGACACGGCACCGATACCACCGGGATCACTCTTCACACCTTCAGCATAGAGATTGAAATTTTTGTATTGCCAGTCGAAATGCAAGCCATAGTCACTCAGGTGATCGCCGCGAAAATTATAAATGTTGTAAGGTTGATAGGAAGGAACAACCGGCGAAGAAAACTCTGTGTGAAAAAATGTCCCGCCGGCAGTGAATGAATTCGATGTGTAATCCAGATTTCCACCAAAAGTTTTCTGGGAGATGGTGTACTTGTTCCCGGTTTCTGAAAGTGTTCTGTGATACCCATTGCCCCCATACGACGTCACAAAAACATTATCACCAATGGTATCAATAGCTCCAACATTACCGTCAATTTTTTTGTACGAACCGAAGAGCGTGGCGTTTACATGCTTCGATCCAAGCTGAACGGCGCCGCCACGAAAGAAATTAAATTCATCAGTAGAAGTATAAGGCCGAATTGTTCGTCCTCCATTCTTAATCGCCGTGATCAGCGAGCTTTTGCTCACACCGAAGCCCGCACCTACAATCATTCCCTGCCCGAAGTTCAATTCATAATCACCAAGCACCACACCTTTCACAATACTTTTTCCTGAATAAAATACGTGTGCAGAATAAAAATCAAAACCATGCTGTTGAGTTCCTTTGAAAAATTCTTCACCGGCATCTTTTTGTCCTGTGATGCCGTAACTGAATTTTGTTCCGTAAGTGTAGCGATAACGAGCATAGAGATTCAGAGGACTGCCGAGGTAACGGGAAGTTGAGTTAGAATCAGCGGGAGAAAATCCTTTTTGCTGTTCGAGAGTTTGAGATCCGCGAATTAGCACCATGTAATCACCTTTGGTAAGCATCTCGCCAACACTTGCGATTAAGTTGGTTGGTTGAGCAGAAATAAAAACGAACGGGCGAATTGCTTCAATCGTAGAAACATCGAGATAAGGAACTGCTTCGAGCTCATAGATCTCAATGAAATTTCCAAGTTGCTGCCGGTAGTTAAGAATGGAGTTTATCTGAATATCATTGAGCAACTTTAAATCAAGCAGTGGCTGAAAATCTTCTTTGCTTGCCTTGTTTAAATTGATGGGATGTTTGCTGAGCGTATTTTCAAGGTCCACCAAATTTTCATAGTCGAGCGCTTGATTTTCGCCATTCTCTGTGATCTGCTCAAGAAGTTCATCCTGCTTTTCCTGCACTTTCTGTGAAGTATCAATTTGGGAAAATGCTGTTTTTGGGAAAAGAAAAATGAGGAAAGTGAGAAGCACAATAAGAACGTCATTGCGAAGAAAACTGCGGGGGGATTGTGGGAAAGGGGTCCGACTTGTCCCGACTTTTTTCTCGGGAAGCAATTCCTCGGAGCTTTGCGAAATGTGTGGGGATTGCTTCCTGAAAAAATCGGGACAGGTCGTCGCCCTCGGCGCAAAAGCTGCGCATGCTCCTCGCAATGACGAATCATATGCTCCTCGCAATCGCGAATCAATGTGTGGGGATTGCTTCGTCGCCTTCCGCGCAAAAGCTGACCCTGCTCCTCGCAATGACGAATCATATGCTCCTTGCAATGACGAATCATGTGCTCCTCGCAATGACGAATCATATACTCGTCGCAATGACGAATTCTGGTTGCAATGACGAAGGAGTGAAATCATTTCTTCACGAAAATATAATTCAGTGAAATCGCCGGAGTAAGTCCAAGTACCTGGTGATAAGAAGCTGCTAAATCAATTTTCAAATGCTGAACATTGATTCCAACTCCCAATGAATACTGAGAAGGATTGGTGGCAATACCTCCTCGCAAATGAAGGGCATCCACAATTTTGTATTCCAATCCTGCTTTGAACCGGGCAGGGTTGTCAATATCTTTTTCTGCCTCAGTCATCAGCAAAATTTTCTTCCCTGCTTCATACGACAAACCAAGTTGGAACAGCGTGGGAATTTTTTCATCCGCAAATCCTGACTTAATCGGGTAAGGATTGAAAACGTGAGCGCCCGCAGATAGCTGGTTAGAAATTTTCACCAGCAATCCCAACTCTGCCGTGAACGCTGATGAAGTTCCGTATTCAGAAATGGATGTCGAGAGATAATCAAGCTGAATTCCTCCTGAAACTTTTGGGGAGAACATCCGTGAATATGCCAGCCCGATTTTTTTTTCATTATACAAATCAAAACCGTTGTAGTTGATTGCTAACCCAAACACTCCTGGTTTAGTGGGCAGCGTGAATCCTGCTGCATAATATCCCAACTCACTTTGCAGATAGCGCTGTTCAGCGTAGAGGGAGAAAGAAATTTCTTTTTGAAACGCCATCGCTGCCTGGTTGTTCAAAATGGAATAAGGATCGGAGAGCGTGAGATAGCAACTTCCTAATCCGAGCGAGCGTGCTCCACCGGTAAAAGGGTCATTAGAAGCGAGAACTGAAAGGTGAAAGGTGAGAAGTGAAAGGACAAAGAGTAGAGTTTTTTTCATATTGCGTACAACGATTCAAAAGTAAACGTACAGATGTTAAGTTGTGCAACTTTGGAAAAAGATCGTAAACTGCAAACTGTAAAGTCATTTCACCACCATCATCTTCCTCATTTCTCTCTCACAGCCGTGTACTATGCTAATGTAGTACGAACCTGCCGGTAAAGAATTTAGATAAATCGTTTCAGTAAAGCTTCCTGAAATCCTTTGCTCATCTTCGCCAAACAATTCTTTTCCTGCTACATCAAACACCTTAACTTGAACTTGCTGCTCTTGATTGAGTGTGAATTCAAGGTGCACATTGCCATCGGAGGGATTTGGAAAAAGTGAAACACTAAAATGGGATTGGAAAAAATGACTCTGCAGAATCCCTGTTGCAGTATCGGCAGCAAGTTTTACCACCCAAATATCCGATCCCCCATGATTCCCTGTAACATCACCATCAGTAGATCCTGAAAAGCCAGCAGTAATAAAACCACCATCTGTGGTTTGTTGAATTGTCCAACCATAATCATAGGAACTTCCACCCAAATTTTTTTGCCACTCTAAGTTTCCATTCTCATCCAATTTCATGACGCAATAATCATAGTCACCGTGATAGCCCGTGATGTCGCCATCGACGGAATTGGAATAACCCCCGGCAATGAATCCGCCATCCCATGTTTGTTGAACCGAAAAAGCTTCATCATCTAAACTTCCTCCTAAAGATTTTTGCCAAACAATATTTCCTGAAGAATCTAATTGCAAGACCCAATAATCCTGTACACCATGATTTTGCGTAGCGTCACCATCGCTTGATACGGAAACTCCGGCAACTATAAATCCGCCTCCGCTAATTTGTTTCAAAGAGGCAGTTGCATCTGTCGCGCTACCTCCCAAACATTTTTGCCATTCAAGACTACCCAATGAATTGAGTTTAACAATCCATATATCGAAAGAGCCGTGATTGCCTGAAACATCACCATCATTGGATTTAGTCCATGCTCCGAAGGCATATCCACCATCAGCGATTTGCTCTATCTCTATAAAAAAAAATTCGAGATCACTTCCGCCACAGCACCTTTGCCACTCAATGTTTCCCATAGAATCTAATCTTACAATCCAGAAATCAGAATTCCCGTGATTATCTGAAACATCGCCATCGGTTGAATAGGAATAACCCGCAACAATAAATCCAGCGTCGTTAGTTTCTTTAATAGAGAACGCCTCATCTGCTTCGCTTCCGCCATAGGATTTCTGCCAAAGAATATTGCCATCATGATCTAACTTAACAATCCAGTAGTCGGAGTTCCCATGGTTTCCGGATACATCACCGTCACCGGAACTTGCTCCTCCTGCAAGGATAAATCCCCCGTCACTCGTTTGCTGAATTGCATTAAGATTATCTGCAGAAGTTCCTCCTAAAGATTTTTGCCAGTCAATAGTTCCTGAGGCGGTAAGCTTCACTGCCCAGTAATCAGAACTTCCATGATTTCCTGTAACATCACCATCAACAGAAGATGAAGTTCCTGCAACAATATATCCTCCATCATCAGTTTGTTGAATCGAATAAGTATTTTCATCGGCACCACCACCCAGGCATTTCTGCCACTCAATTGCAGGAGCGTTTTGCGCTGAGAGATTTTTGGTGATTGAAAAAAAAGCGAGAAGCGTAATGAGCAGCAGTTGTTTTTTCATTGAGGAATTTTTTTTCAAGGTAAAAAATTTCTAACAGAGAACAACTTGAACTCAGAACACCCGAATAATCGGATAACAGCTAACCAATAGTGTTTCAAAACAACCCCATCAACTCCGCTCTTACTTTATTGACTACTTCGCCAAGATGTTCCGGATTGTCAGCGAAGTTGTATTTGTCCACATCAATGATGAGCATCTTTCCATCCTTGTAGTTGGCTGACCAATTTTCGTAGTATTCATTGAGGCGGCGCAAATAATCGAGGCGGAGATTGTCTTCATACTCGCGACCTCTCCGCTGAATGTTCGAGACAAGCGCTCCAATAGAGCCGCGTAAATAAATAGTAAGGTCAGGCGGTTTAATGAGCGAGTTGATGGTCTTGAAAAGCGCCGTGTAATTTTCAAAGTCACGCTTGGTCATCAAACCCATAGCGTGAAGATTGGGGGCGAAGATTTGTGCGTCTTCATAGATCGTGCGATCCTGGATCACGGTCTTTTCTCCTCTGAGAATGTTGATGATTTGTCCAAAGCGGGAATTCAAAAAATAAATCTGCAGGTTGAATGACCACCGCGGCATGTTCTCATAAAAATCGTAGAGGTAGGGATTGTTCTCCACATCTTCATAGTGCGGTTCCCAGTTAAAATGTTTTGCAAGCAAACCGGTGAGGGTTGTTTTGCCTGCGCCAATATTGCCTGCTACCGCAACATGTTTTACAGGAGGAAGTTTCTGTTCTTTTTTCGCCATCGAAAATTCTGCGGTGAATATTAAAGTGTGAGAGAAATTTTTATCGCGGCGAAGATAGAAGAATTAAAATTTGTTGCCTCGAATTGCACGAATGGAATTTCAAACTTCTTATTCGTGGGAATTCGTGTAATTCGTGGCGAACTCGGATCAGGCTGAAGACAGGAGAATTAAAATTTGTTGCCACGAATTACGCGAATGGAGTTTCAAATTTTTTATTCGTGGGAATTCATGTAATTGGTGGCGAGCTCAACTTATGCTGAAGACAGGAGAATTAAAATTTGTTGCCACGAATTGCACGAATAGAATTTCAAATTTTTTATTCATGGGAATTCGTGTAATTCGTGGCGAACTTCATTCACGCTGAAGACAGGGGAACTAAAATTTTCTGATGCCGATAATTTCACGCACTTCACGAATGGTTTTTCCTGCACTGGCTCTTGCTTTCTCTTCCCCCTGCAATAAAACTTTATGCAGGTAATCGCTGTCGTTGTAAAACTGCTTCGCGCGCTCGCGAATTGGGGAGGTGAATGCAATCATGTCTTCAGCCAATTGCTTTTTCATATCACCATAGCGAATCGTGCAGGTATTGTAAGCATCGTCGAAATGTTTTTTTGTATCGGAAGAAGAAACCAATTCCATCAGTGTAAAAAGATTTTGAATGACTTCCGGCTTCGGCTGATTCATTTCTGTGGGACCTGAATCCGTAACGGCACGCATTACTTTTTTGCGAATGACTTCCGGTTCATCAATAAAAAAAACTGCATTCCCTTCGCCTTCTGATTTTCCCATCTTCCCAGTGCCATCAAGCCCCGGGACTTTTACGAGTGAAGAGGAGAAACTGAACGCTTCCGGCAAGGGAAAATATTCCACTTCATACAGGCGATTGAAGCGCTGTACAAAATCACGCGACATTTCAAGATGCTGTGTCTGATCTTTCCCCACAGGGACTTTATGTGCCCGGTGAAGAATAATATCTGCTGTCATCAATACAGGATAGGTGAGTAATCCTGCATTTACATTGTCGGGTTGTGTGCGCACTTTGTCCTTGAATGAAGTACTTCGCTCCAGCTCACCTACATAAGCGAGCATGGTGAGAAATAAATACAACTCTGCCGTTTCAGTAACATCACTTTGAATGTATAGGGTACATTGGTCAGGATCAATTCCGCAAGCGAGGCATTCGGCAACCACTTGCCGAACTGTATCATGCAAATCTTTCGGATGCGGATGTGTTGTGAGCGAATGATAATCGGCTACGAAAAAGAAGCAATTGTATTGATTCATCATCGCTACTGAATTTTTCATCATCCCGAAATAATTTCCGAGATGCAAATTTCCTGTAGGACGAATGCCGCTGACTACTGTTTCCATTGTGGAGGCAAAGAAACGAAAAGGCAATTAAGGTTGGAAGGGAAAAGGTGAAAGGTGAGACGTGAGACGTGAGACGTGAGACGTGAGACGTGAGACGTGAAAAGGGGATTTGCAAATTCAGAATTATTATGTGATTTCTTTGAAGTAATTGATCAAGCCATTGGTTGAAGAATCATGAGTGGAAATTTTTTCTTCACTTTCTAATTCCGACAGAATTTTTTTCGCAAGTTGCTTACCGAGTTCAACACCCCATTGATCAAATGAATTGATGTTCCAGATAATTCCCTGGACAAAAATTTTATGCTCATACATCGCAATCAACGAACCGAGTGTTTCAGGAGTAAGTTTTGTGAAGAGGATGGAATTACTGGGTTTGTTTCCTGCGAAAAGCTTATGAGGAAGAAGACCTTTGATTTCTTCCTCACTCAATTTTTCATGTCTTAATTCCTCCAATGCTTCTTCGCTGGTTTTTCCTTTCATCAGGGCTTCCGTCTGAGCAAAAAAGTTTGCAAGTAATTTTTGATGATGATCACCGATTGGATTTTGTGACTGAGCCGGCGCAAGAAAATCGCAAGGAATCAATTTCGTTCCCTGGTGAATGAGCTGGTAAAATGCATGCTGCCCATTCGTTCCGGGCTGCCCCCAAATAACCGGACCGGTGGAAACACTTACCGGCATGCCGTCACGTGTCACACTCTTGCCATTGCTTTCCATATCGCCTTGCTGGAAATATGCGGGGAACCAAAACATGTATTGATCATAGGGTAGAATTGCTTCGGTCTGCACATCAAAAAAATTATTATACCAGATGCCGATGAGCGCAAGAACCACCGGAATATTTTTTTCAAATGGAGTAGTATGAAAATATTTATCCATCTCATGTGCGCCCGTAAGAAGTTTTTCAAAATTTTCGAAGCCGATAAAAAGTACAATGGATAACCCGATGGTTGACCATAGGGAATATCTTCCCCCAACCCAATCCCAAAACTCAAACATGTTGCTTGTGTCAATGCCGAATTTCTTCACCTCCTGTGAGTTGGTAGATACGGCTACAAAATGTTTTGCGATGCTTGCTTCATCTTTTAAAGCGTCAAGTAACCACTGTCGAGCAGTCTGCGCATTCGTAATTGTCTCCTGGGTGGTGAATGTTTTTGAAGAAATGATGAACAATGATGTTTCAGGATTGAGTTGCTTCAGTGTTTCAGCAATGTCAGTTCCGTCAACATTCGAAACGAAGTGCATTCGCAGCCGCTGATGCCCGTAAGGCTTCAATGCTTCACAAACCATGTGAGGACCTAAGTCAGAACCGCCGATACCAATGTTAATTACATCAGTGATGGGTTTCCCCGTAAAACCTTTCCATTCACCGCTGCGAATCTTTTCGGAAAAGCTTTTCATCCTTTCGAGTACAGCATTCACATCAGCCATCACATCTCTTCCATCAACATATATCGGATGGTTATTACGGTTGCGCAGCGCTACATGCAAGACAGCCCGATGTTCAGTGCTGTTGATTTTGTCTCCGGAAAACATTTTCTCAATCCATTCCTTCAGGTTGCATTCCTCTGCGAGTTGTAACAGAAGCAGCATTGTCTCTTCAGTGATTCTGTTTTTTGAATAGTCAACAAGAATGTCTTTGAAATGCAAAGAAAATTTTTCAAAACGGTGAGGATCGTCTGAAAACCAATCCCGCATGTGCTGCGAAGAAATTTTGTTGTAGTGATTTTCCAGTTTCTTCCAGGAAGGTTTTTCAGTGATGGGCATGATGATTTTCTATTTAAAAGTTCCGGCAACAAAAATCGGAGATTGAATGAACTTAGTCCGGACAAAATATTTTGAGAAGATAAACTTCCGACTCACGACTTACGACTCACGATTCACGACTCGCGAGACTCACTATTCACCATTTCAACAGAATTCTGCGAACACCCTCCACTCTCTTACATTTGTCGCCGTGAAAAAAGTACTGCATCCCCTGAAAGTGCTGTGGGCGTATTGGTACTTCTTGATTTTTGTTCTCATCTTTCTCATTTTCTATCCGGCATTTGCAATGCTTCTTTCAAGAGAAAAATGGTTTCGTTATGCAAATCGCCTGAGAGTGGTGTGGGCACGATTGCTTTTTTTACTCACCGGAATTATTCCGAGCATTCATTTCGAGCATGAATTGGATCGGAATCAGCCATACATTTTTTGTGCGAATCACTTTTCCTATCTCGACATTCCCGTTTCCGCGTTATCTGTAAAAAGAAATTGGCGCTTCATGGCGAAGGCTGAACTCGCCAACATCCCCATCCTGAATATCTTTTTCAAAAACCTTGATATTTCAGTGGATCGGGAAAGCAACCGGGAATCTTTTAAAGCAATACAGGAAGCAGGTGATAGCCTGGATAAAGGATTTAACATCGTAGTGTATCCTGAAGGAACAATAAGTCCTCACCCTCCGAAGATGGTTCGCTTCAAGAACGGACCTTTTCGCCTCGCGATTGAAAAGCAAATTCCCATAGTACCTTTGACGATGACTGACAACTGGCGATTGTTATTTGTTGATGGATGGAAAATGTACGGACACCCGGGAGTAGCGAGAGTATTTGTACATGCGCCCATTGAAACTAAGGGAATGACAATGGATGATTTGAATTTACTGAAGGAAAAAGTTTTTCATATCCTTGAAAGAGATTTGAGAAATTACAATACACGATTTGCTCCCGATTAGTGGGGAACGATTACGATTTCGCCAGAGGCGAAACGATTTACAAAATAGATTTATCGTCTAATTCAAACCCGAATAACCCAATTTCCCAATAACCCAATTTCCTATCCATGGCAGAAATTATTTCGTGCGACAAAATCAGAAAAGAATATATAATGGGACGAGAAGTAATTGCCGCATTAGCAGACATTTCATTTTCCATTCAAAAAAATGAATACGTGGCGCTCATGGGCCCGTCCGGCTCGGGCAAATCGACGCTCATGAACATTTTGGGTTTGCTGGATACTGCTACAAGCGGAACCTATATCCTCAATGGAAAAAATGTAAGCTCGCTTCACGATAATGAAATGGCGGTGATCAGGAATAAAGAAATCGGGTTTGTCTTTCAAACCTTCAACCTGATGCCACGATTAAGTGCGCTTGAGAATGTTGCTTTACCATTGATCTATGCAGGGAAGAATCGTCACTTTAGGGAACAGCGGGCGAAAGAAATGTTAAGCGCCGTGGGTTTGGGTGATCGAATGGATCACAAGCCGAATGAACTTTCGGGGGGACAAAAGCAACGTGTCGCGATCGCACGGGCACTCGTGAATGAACCTTCTATCATCCTCGCTGATGAGCCAACCGGAAATCTTGACAGCAAAACATCTATTGAAATCATGACCATCTTTGATCAGATCCATAAAGCCGGGAATACCGTAATCATCGTCACGCACGAAGAAGATATTTCGCTTTACGCTCACCGCATCGTAAAACTTCGCGATGGTGAAATTTCTTCCGATGTTATCAACGAGCGAAGAAGTGTGATGGCGTGAAATTTTTCTGCGGGGTAACCGAAGGTGATGCTGTCATGCCGAATTTATTTTGGCATCCCTCAATTAAATCGGATTCCGATGATGTAGTACTGCGGGACGGATGACGTTTTGGAGAGTGAGCTCTTCCATCACCCCTGCAGAAAAATGCTGTTCAAATTCCACCCGCTCCAAAATTTTTCTTTAAATCTTGCCTACTGAAATTCCGGTTAACTTTTATCTTTGTTCTGCTAAAAATTTTTCACCAATAATTTTCAGGACATGAACACAGGCAAAGTAAAGTTCTTCAACAAAGCCAAGGGATTCGGTTTTATCATTGATGACAGTACCGGCGAGGAAATTTTTGTACATGCCACCGGGCTGGTGGATGACATTCGCCAGGATGAAAAGGTGTCGTTCGATACGCAGGAAGGAAAAAAAGGAATGAATGCAGTGAATGTTAAACGCATTTCGTGATCAACAGATAAAACGATTGCCTGAGATGCCTCGTGGATGCGGGGCATTTTTGTGTGCGGAAAAAAGGAAGTTAGAAGGTAGAAGAGAATGAAAGTCAGAGAACCCAATCAATTGGCTGTTTTCCGTTTTGAATAAGAAGTTCGTTCGTTCTTGAAAAATGTTTGCATCCGAAGAAGCCATTGTTCGCAGAGAAGGGAGAGGGATGCGCTGCTTTCAAAACATGATGCCTGGTGAGATCAATGAGTGATTGTTTGTCCTGCGCAAATTTTCCCCAGAGTAAAAACACCACGCCGGATTTGTTCTCTGAAATTTTCCTGATTACAGCGTCTGTAAAAGTTTCCCATCCTATTCCATGATGCGATGCAGGTTGATTTGCTCTCACGGTCAGTAGGGCATTCAACAACATCACGCCTTGCTGTGCCCACCTGGTAAGATTGCCGGATTTTGAAATCGGAATTCCCAGATCGGTATTTAGCTCTTTGAAAATATTTTGCAGTGAAGGCGGGAGCTGAATTTTATCAGGAACCGAGAAACACAAGCCATGTGCTTGCCCCGGCCCATGATAAGGATCTTGTCCGAGGATCACCACGTTCAACTTATCAAATGGCGTGAGATTAAATGCGTTGAAGATTAGAGAGCCGGGAGGATAAATGATTTGTCCTTTTGTTTTCTCTTCGAGAAGAAATTGTTTGATAGACGAAAAATAGGGTTGCTGGAATTCGTCATGAAGCAGTTGTTTCCAACCCGATTCTATTTGTACATCTACTGCATTCATGAGTGGGTGATCCCGGCGCGACTCGAACGCGCGACCTACAGCTTAGAAGGCTGTCGCTCTATCCAGTTGAGCTACGGGACCATTATTAAGACATTGGGCAAAAATAAAAACAAACTCCTGTTTGTCTATTGACAAAATCAGCGGGAGACAATTTTCTCAATCCGGTTTCGCAATGCCTTTCCAAGAGAAGAATCTCCCCAATCATTGTTGAGAAAAAATGCTTTCGAAATTCCAAGGTGATCGAGTGAGGCAAGATTCCGGTAAAAATGCTTCGCGAGAATATCAAGTTCGTTCACCGAGCCGAGTACGATGAAATGAATTTCTCCCTCGTTGAATTTCCTGCTCACCGTGTCGTGGATAACATTGAGTTGCTCTTCGGTAAGCAGGAGTGCAGTGATTTTTTCTTCGGGCAATTCATCGGGGGTATTGATCAGGAAAACGGGTGTAGCGGGAGCGTAGTGACGATACTGTGTTCCAGGAGTTATTTGCAGGTCAGGAATTTTCTTAGAAATAATTTTTGTACCAGGAATTTTTTTTTGAATCTCTTCTTCACCAATTGCCCCGGGGCGAAGAATAAAAATTTCACCTTCACTGCGCGCATCCACAATGGTGGACTCAATTCCAAAATGACTGATTCCCCCATCAACAATGCCGTCAATTTTTCCCCCTAAATCTTTCTCCACCATTTCCGCAGAGGTGGGTGAAACTCTTCCGGAAGTATTCGCACTTGGGGCAGCCGCAGGGCGATTTAAGTTACTGATGATCTCAAGAAATAACGGGTGATCGGGGATGCGCACAATAACTTGTGCCCTTCCGCATGTAGCAAATTTCAGGGGGGAATTCTCAGGAAGATCAAGCATGAAACTGATGGGTCCCGGAGAAAAATGTTTCATCAATGTTGAAGTAGCATCCGGAATTTCTTTAACGAAATTTTTCAACTCTTCAATGCTGTGAAAATGACAGATCAGGGGATTGTCTGCAGGGCGGTTTTTGACTTCGAAAATTTTTGCAATTGCAGAGGGATTCAGTGCATCAGCAGCAAGTCCATACACGGTTTCAGTGGGAACTGCCACTACCTTTCCATCGCTTAAAAGTTCAACGGCTTGTTTAGCGGTGATCATCATACTGGGCGCATTCGCGTTTCCTTAATTCTTTTTTTGCGTATGCTGGCTGCTGACTTTTCCGGCGCTCACCTTCACTGTTGAAGCTCCGGTGTTAGTGCTATGAAGCGTAAGTGAACGACCGTCCACAAGTTTGTATTTCGCGTCAAGGTCTCCGGTAGAGGGAAGCGTTATTCTTGCTGTTGTGCCCGAGGCATCGGTGCGGCTGAGTGTCAGAGTTACCGTATGAGAATTAAAATCATAACTCGCAATGGCGATTTGAAAGCCGTCTTTCTTCATTTTATTTTCCAGATCTGCCGGTTTAATTTGTGTCGTCTGCAGCAGTTTGTGTTTCCTGTCAAAGACCTGCATTTGTACTGTGGAATCTGCCGCCTTAGGTGCCGTAGCATTCGCATCCGTACCCTTTGCGGCGACTTTATTTTCAATGCTGTCCATTGCGCTTTGAGCGGCGACTTCAGTAAATAGCAGCGTATGCAACGTGGCATATCCGGTATCTTCAGCAAATTTGGCGATGCCATTTTCAAAGGCCGCCTTGCTTGTCTCCCCGAGGGCTGCTACTTTCTTTTTCAAATCCATATAATTCTGGGTGTATGCCAGAGTGTTTTTCGCCTGATCAGGTGGAGGATGTAAGAGGCTCCTGTACTGCTCCACGAGATCATCCACACCTTTTTGCTGAGCAAAACTGTATTGATGAAATGAAAGGAACAAGAGGAGACAGATAAGGGTCGGTGCTTTTGATTTCATTTGTCAAATGAAAGAAGATATTTTGAAAGTAGTGAAGAAGATATTTTTGAAGGGTGAAACATACTCCCTAATTAATAATAAAGGATGCCGCAAAGCGAGCCGGATCTTTAGATTTGTGAGCAGCGGCATAAACAATCACATAACGCTTATCTCCTGAATAAATAAACAAGCAGCGTCCTTTCATTTTGTCTTCGCGCTGAAAAGAAAAATATTTCTCCTCTGTAGAGTTATTAAACTTCAGGTCAGCAATTTTTTTTGCTGAAAGAAAAACACGAATGTCATCATCATCCATGCCGGATGGAAAAACAAGAACCCTGAAATCTTCATTCAATGCCGAGCGGCTTTTTTCACTGAGTGAATAGGACCAAACTTCTTTTCCGCTCATTGTATCCGTTGTGACTTCAGGCTGTGAAGGGAAGTCGGCTGTGAAATTATTTTTCAGAGAAAAAAGCTGATACCACCCATCCTTAAGATAATGATTGTATGTTGGAATGATGGGAAGCACAGTGTATCCCTTTTCACGAAGCAAAGAAACCAACCCCTGATCACCACCGAGATGTCCTGCTCCTACTGCAATGAAGGTTGACTGACGCTGAATCATGGTGTCAATGCGGGTTGCCATTTTAAGATTACGGTTGGTGATGAGGGCATTGTAAAGAGAATCGGGCAATGAGAAATCATTTTCAAACGACATCATGTTGTGCAAATCATTCGAGAGGTAATAATGCACCATCTGCTCGAACGCTGTCGTATCAGCGGAATATTCACGAAGGGATTTCATCAGCAACTGCGCCTGATCGCGATAGGTCATGATGTCAAAGATGCCCATTTGTTCCTCTACAGTTTCTATTCCCATCACTTTTTTTCGCTGGGTGGTAGCTTCATTTTCAAAATACTGATCGAGGAATGGATCAGGGTTCGTGAGCAGCGAGTCATCACCACTCAGCATCTCGAGCATCATGGCAACATATAGCGGTTTCATTTTGTCGATAAATGAAATTGCAAGTCCTGCATTTTTCATGGCAAACCATTGCACAGAATCATACTGTCCCTGAGTGAGGAGTGATTTCAAGGTGCTCCCATTCTCCATGAAAATATTTTCCAGCATAATAGCTTGTGAGTTCTCGTCCACCACCACTTCCATTGCAAATGCTTTACACTTCTCAAACACCGGCAGAACTGAATCAGCGAAATGAAACACTCTCGGATCAGCCGAGTGCATGGTGCCATAGAGGTAGGAGGGGGGCTCTGATTTTTTTCCGGTGATGCGCCAAAGGAGAGAATTGCCCTGTGAAAAGGAGAAGTGAGAACACAGAAGATAGAGGATAGAAAATAGAAAAACGGTCTTCCTTACTCGTAACTTACAATAACCAATGACGAATGACCAATGACGAATTCCCTGTGAAAAAGAGAGGATAGAAGATAGAAGGGAGAAGATAGAAAATAGAAAAGTGGTCTTCCTTACCCGCAACACACAATGACCGGTGACCAATGACCAAAGACCAATGACCAATGACCAATAGAATCGTTTCTGCCTCATGACAATCATAAATAACAACCAGTGAAACTATTACTTCTTCACTTCATCAAGCAACTCTTTGCACTTGATGAGGATGGAAGGATCATCTTCTGTTTTTGGTTTTAAAGTGAGTGCCTGGTTGAGTACCCGAATTTCTTCATCATAATATTCTTTCTGCTCAAGAGCTTTGGCAAGATCGTAGTAATACAAAATGTAATCGGGATTGAATTTAATTGCTTTGAGATAATCCCTGATTGCTTCATCCAGTGAACCCTCAGGAATTCCACCGAACAAAAGATTCGCGGCCGCCTTCTCCGCCCAGTTTAAGTTGGCAACTTCATAATTCCATTTCCCGAGCACATACCAGGCGCCAGCGTGGTTGGGGTTAAATTGAATGGCAAGCCCGGCGTATTTTTTAATCTCGCGTGATGCGGCAACTTTTTCTTTCGTGGGAGAAATTAATGCTATTCTTCCCATAGCCACGGCCATCACGTAATTTGATTCTGCGTCATTCGGATTTAATAAAAGTGCTTTGTCCGCATATTGTTTTGCAGTGATGAAATATTGTTTCTTCTTTTCAGTATCCTTCAAACGGTTTCCGATCCGCGCATAGAGGAAGCTGGCGTTCCAGGTTGCTTCATAATTGCCTGGATCGAGATGAAGCACCTGAAGAAATTTTTGCAACGATTCTTCTTCACGTGCTGAAGCATCAAGAGATTTTGCCTCTGCAATTAATGTTGACACCTGTGTTGATTGCGCACCCACAAACCCGGATAGTATTAAGAAGAGGATCAGTGAAAAAAACTTCATTCGAAAAAAATTCAGATTATCAAATTGATTCGGTACGATGGCAACTTTAAATACTATCGGTGTCCTGGTTTCCTTCAAAACCTTCTCAACTCCGATAAGCAACACCATGGTATAACACACCACTTAGGACCAATAACCGTCAGCAAGGTTCCCCGTATCACCGACGCAACAGGTGTTAAGCTCACCAATTACCATAATGAGTTTTTAGCGGACATGAACTGATTGGTATTTCAAAGTTACGCTTTGAAACGGTGAGGTACAATACGAGCGTATGCTGTTGAGAATTCTTCAGCAATGAGTATCCACCAATGAAGAAAGCAATTACTTTTACGACAAATCTCTTTCGATGAAAAGATTTTGTCTCTGCCTCATTTTTCTCACAATTGGTTTTTTAACAGCTTATTCGCAGGCCTGCATACCCATGTGGACTGACACTACTCATGGAATAAGCCCTGACACCATCGTCAATCTGCCGCCAGCGTATGTCAGCTCGCAATATGACGCAGTGGTGCAATTCAAAACTCCAACCAGTGCAAGCTATAACGGAGGATCTATTCCTATTGATCATGTGGTATTGACGAATGTAGATGGCTTGAGCACCATTCCTGCTTCAGTGCCTTTTTACTTTCAGTGTAATCCACCGGGTTGTTCCTTTCATGCTGACTCTGTTGGCTGCGTGAGCATAAAGGGGACACCGACGACAATAGGAACTTACGATCTCACGATCGCAACCAATGTGTACATCACACCGAATGCCTTTGTGCCGTTTTCTACCACTGGCTATCGCATCGTCGTAAACTATCCCATCGGTATTGCCCCGGTGAGTCAAACAAAATTTGACGTGTCGCAAAATTTACCGAACCCGATAGTAACCAAAGCAGACATTTATGTAAACCTCGAACACGCCGGAAATCTCTCCATTAAAATTTCCAATCTCGTGGGCAATGAAATATCAAAGCAGACGGTTGTTGGAAAGAAAGGATTCAACACTCTGAGTATTGATGCCTCACGATTCTCTCCCGGAATTTATTTCTACATGGTGAGTGACGGCGAACATTCTATGACAAAGAGGATGGTGGTGGACAGAAAGTGATTCTGTTGGCAATGCGGTTAGTTCTCATACTCCCGTGGGCTGTTTGCAAAATTGATCTTTCAATTCCTGAATACTGCTTCAGCATTCTTATTTCCTTGTTCGTCATTCATGATAAATTGAAAATGGAAATGTTGCATCACCTTCACATAACCAGATGCAAGTAGGTTGCAGCGATTATTACCATTGCTGCATTTACCTTCTTTAAATGCACTAATTTTAGTCCACACATTTTCTGAACCACAAAATCCTTTTCCAATGAAAATCTTTTTACCCATCATCGCGCTGATACTTCTTTGCTTCTTCTCATCGGCGCAGGAATCCAATGACGCAAAGTCACAACAGGTAGTTGCCGGCAGTGAGCAAATGATTATGCAACCGGGAACCTCCATTCCTCAGTTGATGAAATTCCGGCGCGGCAGCGAAATGGATTTTAAGTCGTTTGAAATTTTTTTGAAGCAACATTATAAATCCTCAGGACACTTCGGAATAAAATTAATGAAGGCCGAAACCGACAGGCTTGGTTTCACCCACTATCGCTACCAGCAAACTTTTGATGGCATTCCTGTGGAAGGAACAATGTACATCGTTCATGTCCGCAACGGAAAGATTGAAACGATGAACGGTTTATTTTTCGATCATCTCTCACCGGCGGTGGCGCACGTGTCCGAATCAGCAGCACTCGACAAAGCGTTGGCGGTAATGCCTGCATCCCGTTATCGCTGGCAGATTCCTGACGAAGAAAAAATGCTGAGAGAAGAAACACACAAACCTGATGCAACCTGGTTTCCTAAGGGAGAACTTATGTATGCGCCGGTGAACGGAATCATGGACGCCGAAAGCTTTCGACTCACTTACCGCTTCGACATATTTTCTGTTGAACCGCTCTCGCGCAAGTATGTATATGTGGATGCAGGCAGCGGTGATGTTATTCACACACAGGATAGGATTGAAAATTCTGACGTGGTTGGAACAGCGATCACTGCATACAGCGGCACTCAATCCATTACTGCCGACAGCTTCAATGGAAGCTATCGCCTGCGTGAAGCAGGTAGAGGCCTCGGAATTGAAACATACAATCTCAATCATTCTACCAGCAATTATTCAGGTGCTGCTGATTTCACCGATGCGGATAACTACTGGAACAATGTGAACGGAAACCAGGATCAATACGCGACCGATGCCCATTGGGGTGCTGAAGCAGTCTATGATTTCTATCAGTCATTCTTCGGCAGAAACAGTATTGATGGAAATGGTTTTAAGCTCAAAAGCTATGTGCATTACAGCACCAGTTACCTGAATGCATTTTGGGATGGAAGCGAAATGACGTATGGTGATGGCAGTGCCGGCTATACTCCGCTGACCACAATGGACATTTGCGGACATGAGATTTCACACGGACTTACTGAATTCACTTCCAATCTAACCTACTCTTACGAATCGGGTGCCCTCAATGAATCGTTTAGTGATTGCATGGGAAATGCCATGGAATTCTGGAAGAAACCCGGAACAGCATCCTGGCTTGTTGGTGAAGAAATCGGAGGTGGTGGTTTTCGTTCTATGTCTGATCCTCATTCTTATGGCGACCCTGACACTTATCTTGGGACATACTGGTACTCAGGAAGCAGTGACAATGGTGGTGTGCATACTAACAGCAGTGTTATGAATCATTGGTTCTACATTGTAAGTGTGGGAGAAGCAGGAACGAATGACAACAATGTTAGCTACACCATTGGCGGCATCACCATCGCTGAGGCGCAGGCGATTTTATTCCGAGCAAACACCGTCTATTTTACTCCATCCACAAATTACAGTCTTGCACGTCAATACACAATTCAGGCTGCGACTGATCTCTATGGCGGTTGCTCGAATGAGGTGCAGGTGGTGACCAATGCCTGGAATGCAGTGGGAGTGGGTGCTGCCTACACTGCAACCGTAACAGCAGGGTTTTATGCAAACCCGACAGTGTTCTGTTCTGCACCCACAACAGTAGCATTCACCAACACCAGCACGAATGCCGGCACGTTCAACTGGAGTTTTGGAGACGGGGGAACAAGCACACTCGCAAACCCGACGCATACGTATCAAAACTACGGAGTATACACCGTGAAATTGGTGGCAAGCTCATCTTGCGGCACTGATTCGATCACGCTGAATAATTACATCAATATCAGTGCAAGCAACGCATGTACTGTTACTATGCCACAGAACGGATACGGTCAAACACAAACAGCTTGCGCAGGAGTTCTGTATGATAGCGGGGGTCCTTCAGGCAACTACCAGGACAACACGGCTTCACAGATTACTATCTCACCTACAGGTGCATCAAACGTTCAGCTGAGTTTTACTTCATTCAACATGGAATCGGGATACGATTTTCTGTACGTGTTCGACGGACCTTCAGATGCCTCACCGGTGATTGCAACACTTACCGGAAACTATCTTCCTGCTCTTATAGTTTCGAGTGGCCCTTCCGTTACCATCGGGCAATACTCCGATCCGGGACTCACTTTTTCCGGCTATGAGATCCACTGGCAATGTTCTAATGCAAGCGTTGCACCGGTGGCTGCTTTTACATCGGACTACACGAGCACCTGTTCCGGAATCATCAGCTTCACGGATCAATCGTTGAATGTTCCCACATCATGGCAATGGAATTTCGGAGATGGATTTACTTCTTCATCACAGAATCCTTCTCACACGTATGCAACAAGCGGCACTTACTCAGTGACTCTTACGGCAACAAATGCCAGCGGCAGCAACGCACTCACAAAAACGAATTACATCAGTGTCAGCAAATCCGCAGGACCTTCTACCACGGGCGCATCTGTGTGCAACAGCGGATCGGTTACACTGCAGGCATCAGGTGGCGGCACTTTGAATTGGTACGATGCGGCAGCCGGAGGAAATTTTGTGAACACCGGAATAAGTTACGTCACGCCTTCTCTCAATGTGACCACTAATTATTATGTCGAAGCGGTTACTGCTTATTCTCAGCAAGGCGTAGGCCCCGCGAATAATTCAATAGGTTCTTCATCGAGTTTCGACAACTCTACCGACCGTTATCTCATCTTCGACTGCCTGGCTGCAGTGAAATTGGTGTCGGTTCGGGTATTTGCTTCAGGTGCAGACGTTCGTACCATTGAATTGCGCAACTCTTCCAATGCAATACTTAAGTCGAAAGTGGTGTACATGGATGATGGTGAGCAAGTGATTACTTTGAATTGGGATATCCCTGTTGCTACAGGTTTACATCTCGGTATTGGTGGCCCTGCCTATTTGCAACGTAATACTTCAGGAGCTTCTTATCCCTATACTCTGAGTGGCGTTGTTTCTATCACAGGCAATAATGCTCAACTCTCCGGCTACTACTATTATTTTTATGATTGGAAGTTGCAGCAGCCCACCTGCATCAGTCAGCGATCAACGGTGACCGCCACGGTAATACAGGTTACTGCAGCCATCACTCCCGGAGGTTCAACTTCAATTTGCCCAGGAGGTTCTGTTGTGCTCAATGCAAATACCGGTGGCGGACTTTCATATCAATGGAAATTAAATGGGAGCAGCATCAGCGGAGCAACCTTAAGCTCTTACACTGCATCAAGCGCAGGTGACTATACTGTTGTCGTTACACAAAATGGATGCAGCGCCACTTCTTCTGCTGTCACTGTAACTGTAACACAGGTCACCGCCACCATTACTCCCGGAGGTTCCGTTTCAATTTGTCCGGGAAGTTCTGTCATGCTGAATGCCAATACAGGGGGCGGCCTTTCATATCAATGGAAATTAAATGGCAGCACCATCAGCGGAGCAACCTCAAGCTCATATATCGCATCAAGTGCCGGTGACTATACTGTTGTAGTTTCCCAGAACGGCTGTAGCGCCACTTCCTCTGCTGTCACTGTAACAGTGACACAGGTTACCGCTACCATTACTCCCGGAGGTCCCACTTCCATTTGCTCAGGAAGTTTTGTAGTGCTTAATGCAAATACCGGGGGAGGGCTTACTTATCAATGGCTTTTAAATTCCGGCGCCATTGAAGGAGCAACTGCAAGTTCATTCTCTGCATCACAAGCAGGAGATTACACGGTTGAAGTAGCATTGAACGGATGCAGATCAACATCATCTGCCGTTACCATCTCAATAATTTCAGCACCATCAGTGAGCATTACGTCCCCCGGTACATCCATCTGCAAAGGGACCAGCATGACCCTCACCGTCTCGCCCTCGGGATTTACGTATCAATGGACGAAGAACGGGACGAATATCTCCGGGGCTACGGCGCTGACGTATTCAACAACCAAGTCAGGTAACTATGCATGCAAAGTAACTTATCAATGCGGAACCATTACTTCCAACACGATTGCGCTCACGCAAAATCTTTTACCTACTGCCACCATCACGCCTTCCGGTACAGTAACTATATGTTCCGGCAGCAGTATCACCTTACAGGCGAATACAGGCAACCTGAGTTATCAATGGCAGAAATCTTTGGTTAACATTTCAGGCGCAACAAACAGCTCGCTTGTGGTGACAGCTAAAGGAAATTATAAAGTGGTGGTCACTGATAACGCTACCGGCTGCAGCAAAGCTTCCGCGGCAACCAAGGTGACAGTACAAGCGTGCAAACCTGACAGCGAGGGCGAAGATGTATTGCAGCATTCTCTTACCGTTTATCCCAATCCCACTTCGGGTGATGTAACGATCTCAGTTGACATGACTTCAACAGTTGATGAAGAAGGAGCCATATCGGTGAAAAATCTTCTGGGACAAGTTGCTTACTCTACAACCGTACTGCTTCAGGATGGCGGCAATGAATTCATCCTTCATTTGAGCGATTTGGATTCAGGAATCTATTTGCTGGAATTGAGGGTTGGAGAAAGGATATACGTGACAAAAGTGATGATTGGGAAATAGAAAACTTATGGTGATTACTAACGATTCGTGAGCAGCACAACGTAAGAATCAAAACCCACGGTATTTTTAAAAAGCTTTTCGCTTTCGGAAGGTTCAGAGAGTAAGTGTCCAAAAGCATCAGCAACGAATTTTTGGGATGTACTTGACTCATTGCAATGCAGAGCCGTCACATTCACTTTCTTTTTCTAATCAGTTCTAATACTCCATTGATGAAGGTGAGAGGATGAATGGGATTGCCGGGAACATACAAGTCAACTTTGTATTTGGTGAGAAAGCTGCGATTCAATGCAGGACTTTCAGAAAAAATTCCTCCGCTGATGGCATCGGTTCCGGCAAGAATAATAATCTTAGGATCAGGAATAGCATCGTAACAAATCTGTAGTGGCTCCGACATGTTTTCAGTAATGGGTCCTGTGATTACAATTCCATCTGCATGTCGTGGTGAGGCAACAAACTCAATTCCGAAGCGACCCATGTCAAAGTTCACATTGCTGCAAGCATTCAATTCCAGTTCACAACTGTTGTCACCTCCTGCTGATACTTGCCGCAACTTCAATGAGCCACTGAAATATTTTGAGATTTCTTTTCTGATTAGGTCAGGATTGATTGAGATGGAATTCTTTTCTCCTTCCTTAATGATTAATTTTTTCCGATCATTGGTTGCTATTTTATAATCCTTCGTGAATGAAATTTTGTTTGGAAACGCAAAGGCACACTCACCACAAAAAACACATTTCCCTAAATCAATACTCACCGGATTGGAAGCAATGGCTCCTGTCGGACAAAGCTCAGCGAGCGCATTTAAGTCAACATCTTCATTGCTGATTTCAGGCCTTCCTCTGAAAATACCGGGCATCACCGCTTTGGTTACATCCGGAATGAATTGCTTGCCCTGCTGAAAAAGTATTTTGATGTTATCTAACATTCTCCGTTCAATTTCTTTTTACAAATCATGTCCGCAATATGAAAGGTCAAAACTTTTATTGCAAATTGGGAAATCCGAAATTTCATTATTCCTTACAGCCAAAGCCAGCGCCAACCAATTATGTAAGGATGGATCTTTTATTTTATAAAACATCAATTCTCCTGTATCGTCTGTTATTGCACAATGACAAATTTCTCCTCTCCATCCTTCCACCAATGAAATCGCAAATGAATTTGGTTTCGGCGATGACAACTCATTTCGATTTTTGTTTTCGGAAGGAATTTTTTCCAGCAACGTTCGGATGTAGCCAATGGATTGCTTTATTTCTTCCTTCCTGATTTGAACTCTTGAATAGACATCTCCGTGGTGTTTAATGATGGGATCATGTTTCAGTTCAGAATAAAGATCATGCGGATGAGAAGAACGAATGTCCCTGTTAATGCCGCTCATTCTTGCCGACATTCCCACTGTTCCGATCATCGCCGCCTGCTCATTTGTTACTACTCCTGTTTTTTCAAGTCGGGCTAAGGCGCTTGGCAACGTAAATAGTTCTTCACACATATCATCAAAGTCATGCTCGTAGCCGTCGAACAGTTTTATTAATTGTTCCGATAATGTTCGGGTAAACGGATAGTTGTTTTTACCTGCGCGGATTAATCCTTTTGCCAGGCGGTTGCCGCACCAGGTTTGAAAATAATTGATGACCGGTGTTCGCAGTCTTCCAAACACTGCGCTGCCAAGTTGATAGGCAATGTCAGTACATACGGCACTCAAATCACCTGTGTGAATGGCGATGCGTTCTAACTCCAATGCAAGCATGCGCGAGAATTGTAAATCTTCCTCTGCCCCGATAATTTCGGGATAATCACACAAATTTTCCCACAGGTTTACAAATGCAGTAGTGTGTCCTGCAACTGTGTCTCCGGCAATGGATTCCGCAAGAACAGTTCGCTGTAAAAGGCTATGCCGCTCTAAAAATAATTTTTCAACACCCCGGTGCTGATAGCCCAATTGAATTTCGAGATGAAGAATTTGTTCTCCGTTACAGATAAAGCGGAAATGCCCGGGTTCGATAACGCCTGCATGAATGGGACCTACGCCCACTTCATGCAATTCTTCACTTTCAATTTTGAAGAAAGGATAGTTTTCGATTTTACTTTTCTCATCTGCCCTGTTAAACGGATAGTGAACGGGCTTGAGCCAGGGATGATCAACATATTTCACTCCGAAGTTCTCATGAATCTCTCTCTCGAATTTTTCAAATGCAAGATTGTGAGAGGAGAAAGAAGGAAGCGATTGCTGAGCATCAACAACAGCCGACGAAACAAGAATTGTGTGTGATTCGTCATTGGCAATGCAGCAAATGAGTTTGATTTTGTTTTGGAATGGGAAACCAAAATAATTTACGCAATGATTTTGCGGATCCTTCATCAGTGTTGAAACAATGAGCTCCATGAAGGAATGATATTCTAACCCGGGAATAGATTCGAGCGGAACCGTTTGATTGTTTTTCAGAACTGCATACTTCATTTCAATGCGGTAAATTTTTTATTGCTTCATTAATTAAGTCCACCATCTGCTGCGGAGGATTAAAGCCGAGATAGATCACCAATCCCAGCAGGATGAATTGTGAGACGGATTCCTTCATGCTGATGTTTTCTGCGTGAGCGAAATCGAAACCAACCGGAGGTGCATAGATCAGCCGGAAGAAATTTCTGCTCAAAGCCCACATCGCCAGCGTGAGAAGAAACAAAATCAAAATCAGCAAACCGATGTAGTGCTTCGCAAACAGCGCTCTGAAAATCATAAACTCACTGACGAACATTCCCGATGGCGGCATGGCAGTGATGCAAATGAATGAAAGCAACATCACCATTGCTCCTGCTGTATAAATTTTGAAATAGCCGCCGGTATTTCTGATGAGGTAGCTCTGGTAAACACGATACACCTGTTGTATTTGGTAGAAGATGCTTGCTTTCGTGAACGAGTGAAATATCAAATGAAGAATCACGGCATAATAACCGATGCCACCTGCCCCGAGACCAACGGCAACAATTCCCATGTTTTCCAAACTCGAATAAGCAGACATTCTCTTGAAGTGATTTACCCTGAGCAAATAAACCGCTGCTACGAACACTGACAATGCGCCGGCAATAAGCAGAATGTTGTTTGCCCACGGGAGAATTGAGGTCGAAGCAACGATGGTATAGCTGCGAAAGATGGCGGTGAATCCCACATTCATGAGCGTGGTTGAAATAAAGGCGCTGATGGGCGGTGGCGCAACAGTATGCGCATCAATACAAACCGTGTGCATAGGAAACAATCCCATCTTGGCACTGTAACCCACCAGAATAAAAAGGAAAGCGAGCTTCAGCCAGAATGGATTGAAGCTGGTTGCAAGTTGAATAAGGGATTGATAAGAAAGATCAGTGGTACCTGCCTCCTGTGCGGAGATGCTGAGGAAAAGAATTCCGATGAACGCAAACGTGATGGCAATCGAGCAAACAAAGAGATATTTCCATGCGGCTTCAATGGCGTATTCTGTGCGGTCATGATAAATCAGTACGGAAGCGGCAAACGTGGTGAGCTCAACAAAAATCCACGTGCCTGCAATGTGGCTCGACAAGAACGCACCTGTTTGTGCCAAAATCAAAAGACAGAATGCTGACAAGTAAATCGACTTTGCCCGTTGCGGAGTAGTGTGGTTTTTATGATGATGTTCGAGGAAGTCAACGCTGTGATAGGAAGATGTGGTTGAAAGAATACTCAATACGATGAGCATAATCAAAGCCACTCCATCCACAGTGAAATAGCCCAACTGCACTTCATTGAAATGAAAACATTCGTAAACAGTAAATCCCCACTGCAAAAGATTGAAGAGAATCAACAGAATTCGCTGCAATGTTTTGTTTCGTAAAAAGAACAAACCACCGATCAGTGCAACTGCAACGATGAAATAGTATAACGGCATTTTTTTTATTGAGATTACACAGATTTTAAAGAAAGATTACACCGGTTACTAAAAGATTACAAAGATTACTTTGTCCTTTTTCATCGGTGTAATCGCATTTTATTTTTTCGAATATCGGTGTCATCCTGTTAAAATTTAATCTCTCAGTTGACTGAGTGTTTGCATATCCGGTTCTTTGAACACGTCTTTAATTTTATTCACAAAAATTCCCAGCACCAGGAAACTCAGAAAGAAGTCAAGCAGGATTCCCGTATTGAGCAGCATCGGCATTTGATTTCCTACTGCGAGAGATAAAATGAACACGCCATTCTCAATAATAAGAAAGCCCATTACGTGTGTGATAATTTTTCTTCTCGTAATTACAATGTAAAGCCCGGTGAACAGTGCCGATAGCGCCACTACGAAATAGATCTTGCTGATTTGCGAAGAAGCAATCGCATTCGATAAAAGAAATGTAACGATGATGATCGAGGTAACGATGATGAGAGAAATAAAACTGGGCAGGTAGGGCTCTGAGTCCCGGGTGATTTTGTTTTTCCTGATTACATAATTCATGAAGTAGGGTACAGCAATGGTTTTGAAAACGATGGTTTCGAGCAGAATGAAAATCAGATTCACGGTGGTAATCTGAGTCAGTTCAAGAAAGCTGACACCGAATAACAGCAATCCCTGGAAAGCAAAGATGCGACTGTAAGTAAGCAGCCGGTTTGCGATGCCGAGGTACAGCAGCGAGATGGTGAAGATGATGAGCAGGACGTTGGTCATGATGAAAAATGATTTGCAATGAGAATACTTTTTGTCATCTTACTATTTTGAACTTCATTATTTTGTTGTCAAGTTGCTTAATTAAGAATGTATCGGATTGAGAATTTTTAATTAAGGAGTCGCCGATGTTCCTCCCTGTGTCAAATGTGAATTGTTCTTTGCAGTCGATGCAACTATAACCTGGTAATAAGATATAGGAGCCATAGTTGTCTAATTTAATTTTGATGCCTCTTCCTGCGTCCACTGCTGTTATTTTGCCTTTAAATTGTTGTTTATAAAATGAGATGTAATCTTTTGCGCCATTGTCTTTAAAGTTTAAAAGCGCTGGCAAGTTTCTGTAGATAAGTGCAACGATAATTGCCCCTACAATAATTGTCAAGATTTTATTTTTGTTCTTCATACTCATGTAGGTGCTGATTTTCTTCAAATAAATCTCCCCAACATCAGCAACACACCAAAAAATATCAGGAGCGATACCGATGACAGAGCAAAAATGTATTGAGCATTATGGGCCATTCTGAATCTTGCCGTGAATGATTCTAAAAGCCCGGCAGCAATGGCAAAGAGAATCTGAACAGCAAAGAATATGGGAATGGTGATGTACAACTGCAAGCTGTCAATGAAGAAGTTCGCGATCAGCGCGCCGTACATGGCGAACTTCAAATTAGTCGTGTACAGAATCAGTCCCAGGTCAAAGCCGCTGTTATCGAGAATCATCACCTCATGAATCATGGTAAGTTCAAGATGTGTTTTCGGATCATCAATAGGCATACGGCTATTCTCAATCATGGCGATCGCCATCAAAACAAAAGTTGCCATGGCGCCGGCTATGTATGAAATGTAACTCTCGAAATGCATTGAGGTGAAGATGCCCTGAAAAGAAGTGTGTCCTGTTAGCAGCGCAAATGAACCCATGAGCATGAAGAAGGCGGGCTCGGCAAACATCGAGTAAAGTGCTTCGCGACTGGCGCCCATACCTTCGAAACTGCTTCCGGTATCGAGCGCGGAGATGATGCTAAAAAATTTTCCGAGCGCCAGCACGTAGGCGAAAAAAATAAAATCACCGTCGAAAGAAATGATGCCTTTGTGCTGTCCGAACGGCACCACCATCATTGCCATGAGCACTGAAGCGAAATAAATGCTCGGAGCAATCTGGAAAATGTAACTCGTAGTCTTGCTGTACACCGCGCCCTTCTTCCACAAACGGATCACGTCTCTCACCGGCTGAAATATTCCCGGTCCTTTTCTTCCCGACATGATGCTTTTCGTCCGGATAATGATTCCAGTGAAGAACGTGCTTGCGAGGATGATGAGAATGAAACTGATCATTGCTTACAATTGGTTTAAGAATTCGATGAGCGATTTTATGGCACTGTACAACACCGGCAACCCCAATACGAGTATGATAAAGACCACGCCGTACAGCGTGTACATTTGAATCATCCCGTTTTGCAGAAACCTGAATTTCCCCGCTAAGAATTTTATTTGCTTCAGCGGAAAATCAATCAGCCACTCTTCGACTAAATCATACGGATGTGTTTCGCGCCATCCGCCTTTAGGAAAAATTCCGATTACTTCTTTTTTCTTTTTGTGAATCAAAAGCAGCGGCTCCGCAAGTTTGCGATAGGTGCGAACGAATGAACCGGCGGTGTACTGCATCTTAGCTGTATCCCCGACGTATCCGCAGCCCCACGTTGAGGAAACCGCGACAGGTTTTTGCGCTGTGATTTTTTTACGAATAAAAAAGATGATGCCGGTCAAAGCCATCAATCCTGTTGAACACCAGCCGACGTACATCATCGTGTGTCCCGAATTCGAAATCGTGTCAGTTGCTTGTGGTGAAGAGGATAATTTATCCGTGAATAATTTCACTGGCTCATGAAGCATTCCAAGAAAAAAATCCGGACACAATCCAATCGCGAGAACCAATCCCATCACCATGTACATCGGAATAAGTTTTCCTGTATTGCCTTCAGTTGGAAGATGAGGAAAATGGTGACGAGAATTTCCGAGGAAGACGGCGCCGAATGCTTTGGTGAAACACAACATGGCGAGACCGCCGATAATCACCAGCCCGAAAATGGAAAACAGAAGAGACAACATCGAAACCACGTTGCCACTTTTGAGTCCGTTGAACAAACCTGAGTAGATCAGGAACTCGGAAACAAAACCGTTGAAGGGTGGAAGTCCGCAGATGGCAAGAGCGCCAACAAGAAACAAAACGGAAGTGTGCGGCATCTTCTTCACAATTCCTCCAAGGTGTTCAATGTTCATCGTGTGAGTTGCCTGGTAAACATTTCCGGCGCCATAAAACAAAAGCGACTTGAAGAGCGAGTGATTCAGCACATGCAGCATTCCTCCGGCGAATCCCAGCGTGGCGAGTAACAGATTATTCGTTCCGATTCCGATGGTTCCCAATCCTGTTCCGATGCCGATGATTCCGATGTTCTCGATGCTGTGATAGGCGAGTAGCTTTTTCAGATTGTGTTGCACAATGGCAAGCATCACTCCGTAAACACCTGAAGCAATTGAAATGAAGAGGATGATAAAACCCAGCAACGTGTAATCGGTTTTGATTAGCAGGATCATTCGCAGAATTCCATAGATGCCGATCTTAATCACGACTCCTGACATCACACCTGAGACATGCGAGGGCGCAGCAGGATGTGCATACGGAAGCCACGTATGAAACGGAACAAAGCCAGCCTTGAAAGCGAACCCGATGAAGAAGCAAAGAAATAAAGCCACGCCGGTAAGCGTGGGGTCAGTGGAGGTGAATGCGCTGATGGAATTAAAGTCATAAGAGTTCGTGTGCGATGCAACCCAAATAAAACCGAGCGACAAGAATACAATGCACAGGTGCGATTGAATGATGTAATTGATGCCTGCCTTGATCGTATCCGGTTTGTAGTGTTCAAACAAAACGAGGACCGCCACCGACAGCGCCATAATTTCCCATGCGAACAAAAACACAATCGCATTCTGCACAGCACAAACTATGGTAAGCATGCTTTGTGCAAGCAGGTAAGCGATGCAATGAATGGTGATGTTGGATGTTTGTTCGCGATGCTGCTTCATGTATTGCAAGCCATAAATCGCGCCGGTGATGAGTGTAAAATTTATGAGCAGGATAAACCAGCCGGAGAGCGCATCAATTCTCACTGGAATTTCTCCGGTCATGAGCGTGCCGTAAAAAGTCAGGTTAAAGTTTTCACCTCTCAAAACATTTATGGCAATCAATGAAGCAAGCAATGCATTCACAATTACAGCCGATACCGTTATGATCCCTTTCCATTTTACGCTGAAGAATGGTATCAGCAGGATCGCTGTTGCTGTAATGATCAGGTATGCAATTGCCAACATCATAGAAAACCGAATAAGCTTCCAAGAAAAATCAGCACGATGAAAAACACGCCATAGAGCACATACATTTCAATCCTGCCGTTCTGAATGAAACGGAAGAATCCCATGGCGTGAATCAGACGGTTGATGAACTTGTCGAAAATGTTGTCTTCAAAAAAATCAATGTAGTGCGAGGAGTGTGTTCTTTTCTCCGGGAAAATTTCTTCTGCTTTCAGCTCGGTGTATTTTTTCTTTTCCGTCGTAATAAATCCAAGCAGTTTGCCGAGTGTCTTCGAATAAGATTTCCCGGTGTACTGCATTTTGTTGTTTGGCGCAACGTAGCCACAACCCCATGTTGCATCTATGATCATGGCACGATTACCCACAAGAACTTTGCGAATTAAAAAAACCAGGGTCAGCAAACACAAAAACATGAAAGAGTATTTGCCTATTGCCGCCATGAGAATGATGGTTGGTTGAAATGAAGTGATGTCAGGTGCCTGTACAGAAGGAACCACTGCCGTGATCAGATTTAATACTGCGGAAAAATAGAGTTGAGGAAAAATTCCGATTGAAAGCATCACTGCCACAATGATGAACTGCGGGATTCGCATCACTAAAGAAGCTTCCTTCGGGTCTTCATGAAGTTGCTTACGCGGGATGCCAAGAAAAATGGTCCCGAAACTTTTTGTGAACGTGAGCATCGAGAGCCCGCCAATGATGGCAAGCCCGGCGATTGAAAGAATCATCAGAGTGGAATGAAGCAGGTCCATTGTTTTTATTCCATGAAGAAAGCCGGAGTAAAGAATAAATTCAGAGACAAAACCATTCAAGGGCGGTAAGCCGCCGATAGCAAGCGAACCAATAAGAAACAGCGAAGCCGTTTGCGGCATCTTGTGCACAAGACCACCGAGCTTTTCCATATCACGCGTATGTGTTTGCTGATAAACTGAACCTGCAGAAAAAAACAACAGCGATTTAAAAAGAGAATGATTGAGTGTATGAAGTAATGCTGCGCTCAATCCAATAACAAGGAGGAAAGAATTATTCATTCCCATCCCAATGATGGCGAGACCAATTCCTGCTCCGATGATTCCAACATTTTCAATTGTGCAATAGGCAAGCATCTTCTTAAAATCTCTGTGCACGGCTGCATTCAGTATTCCGTAGATGCCGGTAACGATAGATAAAATCAGGAGCCATTCACCAATGAGCAATAAATCATTTTTCAGCATCAATGCGATTCGGATGATTCCATAGATGCCCATCTTCACAATCACTCCTGACATGACTCCTGACACATGTGAAGGCGCGGCAGGATGAGCATGAGGAAGCCACGAATGCAGTGGAATGAATCCTGCCTTAATTCCGAAGCCTGCAAAGAACAATAGGAACAACCATACATTGCGATTGCTGTTGAAGAAATTTCCGGCAGCAGAAAAATCAAATGAGCCTTCCGAAAAATAAACCCAGATAAATGCCACACTCAGGAAGGCAACACCGATGTGCATTTGCACCATGTAGTTCATGCATGCCTTCAAAATTTCATGACGGTAGTGCTCAAAAATTACCAGGAGCAGGGATGAGATGGACATGATTTCCCATGCAATCAAAAATGCCAATCCGTTTTGAATCACACAGACTGAAAGCATGGAAAGATGAAACAGAACAAACAATATCCAGTGGAACGAGATATTTCTCTTCTGGTCAGCGTATGGTTTCATATATCCGATTCCATACAGCACACCAGTTACACAGGTGAAATTGACGATGAGAATGAACCAGGCGGAAAGCGCATCCACTCGTATGGGTACTTGACCGAACACATAACCACCATAAAAAATTTGCTCAACGGGCAGGCCTATTAATGCGGGAATTGCAATCCATGAACTCAGAACGGCGTTGACCAATACAGAGAGGAATGCAATTTTTCCTTTCCAGGTCACTTGTACTGTTGCAAGAAGAAGAATGGAAATGATGGTAATGAAAAGGATAGCAATGCCTCCGAAGATGATGGTCGATGAAGGCGAAGTCAGAAACTCATTGCTCATTTCAAACGGATCTGTTCATTGTCATTGCAATGCTTTGAGGAAAATTGCTGCTGCTCGTGAACGTCAAAACGAAGACGCAAAATTCTTTTTTACTCATCATCAGTTTTTGTTTCCGGATCATAACTAACAACAACATTAATCCAGATCGCTCTGCTGTATCGCATGATCAATGGCTGCAAGGCAAATAATATTGCGAAAGGAACAAGCAGGGCTGGCAGTATTGAAAAGTGATAGCGAAAAAGAAGTGTAAGTGCTAATGGAAGGGTGACTATCACCACTATCGGATAGCTTACCCACAATGCGCCTGAGTAGAACCCGGGTTCAATTTTAAAATCCTGATTGCAAACAGGGCATCGGGCGGGCATGTCGAGCATTCTTTTGAGATTGTATGCCTTTGAAACAGAAAAAAGATTACCCTGTTGACAGTGGGGACATTTTAGATGCACGATGCTAAATAACTTACTTCCTTTCTTTACTCTTAGATCCATACTGTATATCTTTTGAACATTTTGATTGCAATACTCATATTTTTTCTCACGCCTGAACTAAGAAACTGTTTGGAATTGTATCAACTGGGTTGTCATGATGAGTCCCGCAGTACTGCGGGAAAGCATTATGAGAGAGCCCATCCCGCATGCCCTTCTACTCCGCTCACGCTGACAGTCGCGCACAAGTAAATTCTTTCTGTGATTTCCAAACAGCCTCCAAGAGAATTTGTCAGAATTAAATTTATTTTTTTGAACGCCTCACATCCTGTCACTCTTTATCTCTCTTAACAGTTCATCTATTACTGCATCACGTTCGGTATTTTTCCAGGCTTCCTCTCTGAGTATTTTTTCAAAATAGTACCTGTACACTTCATCTCGCATGATATTATCAGCATTCACATGGAGAAATCCGAACTTCTTCAATTTGCTTACTGCTTGCTCTATGATGTTTCCTTTAGCATTCATTTGTTTGCGAAACCGGAGAGTTTAATGAGCTTTCAGTTTTTGGAAACGCAGTAGAAAATACGGCAACAGGAAAAATTTTCAAGTTGCAATAATGATGTTCGCCAACTATGCGCTGAGGTATGACTTGCTATTTCATTTTGGCCGGCTTCTTAGTGGTTTTCGCGTTAACTAAAGAATCAGCCCGTGCAATGGAGTCCATCTTCAAATGAACGGCTGCCAGAGAGTCTGCCATTTGTTTTGCCTTATCAGCAGCCATTTGCCGGACGTTGGCGATGGAGTCGGCGACACGAATTGAATCCTGTCTCATTTTTTCATTTGCTTCCTGTTGTTGTTTATTAGGACCACAAGAAGAAAGAATGGACAATCCTGTCAGCATCATTGGAACGATTAATTTTTTCATTGGATTATTTTTTTGAGCTTCCATGCACGGCTGAAAGTTTTTTTTTAGAGCAACCCGTACCCTGCTTTGAAAAGTGCCCATGAAAGGATCGGACCTCTCATCGTTCCGGCATCTGGAGCATGCAAATGACTTCGGTGCCGGAATGGTTTTTCGTTAAACTAATGGGCGTATTTTCTTTACTTCAAACTGAACTCCGATTCGTATCTCAATTGGTTTATTCATTGATTTTCATCCTTAAAAGGTCAACCCAGGCGAATGGCCCATTCCAGCTTATCATCTATAAAAAGCAGCTTGTACATTTTACTTTTCTGATGCCGTCCAAAAGTGCATAACCATATATCGTCGCTCGACTCGTGCTTCTCTTCAATAAGGTTCAGGGTGCCACCAAAAATGTGCTGAACATCATTCTTTGACATCCCTTTATTCAATCTTGTAATTTCATTACTCGAGTGAATAAGAAAGATGTTATCCATTGAATTGCTGCTTCTATGTTGTTGCTTGTTAAAACTCTTATCTGTTTTCATCACGCACAATTCTTGTTTCCCCTGGAGGACAAAATTAGATTTGAAGCACATGAAATGTATTGAGTTGAGTCAACGATGGCGTTGACTTTAATCAATGTTCAAGGACTATCCAGGTCAATTTTAGCTACCTTTGCACATCCAACAAAAAGTTTTCGCCGGTTTGTGAGTCAGTCGAAATCTTTCAACGCCAATGCCCTTCCCCTCTGAGAAATTTCAATTCAAAAGCAGCCATATTTTTGAAGGACTCTCGAATGAAGAACAGCAGATTCTAACCGTGAACAGTGTAACCCATCATTATAAAAAAGGAGAAATTCTTTTTCGTGAAGGTGGAATTGCGACCGGCATTTACTTCCTCAAGAAAGGAAAAGTAAAAAAATACAAGACCACGAATGACGATAAGGAACAGATTTTTTACGTCTGCAACCAGGGAGAGCTTATGGGGTATCATGCATTACTTAGCGAAGAACGGTATCCCGATTCAGCAGCAATCATCGAAGATGCTGAAGTTATGTTCATCCCTAAAGAAAATTTTCTGAAGGTTTTAGATTCATCTCCTGTACTTTCCAAATGGCTGCTTAAATTATTGAGCCATGAATTCAGAGTGTTTATAAATCTAATAACGAGCATTGCAACAAAATCAGTCCGTGAACGGCTGGCACTTGGTCTGTTGATCGTAAATGAAAAATATCAGGGTAACGGGAAAGAGAATTTTCCTGCTGATATCAATATGTCACGTGGTGACTTAGCCAACATGATTGGCACTGCGAAAGAAACTCTCGTTCGCCTGCTTCATGATTTCAAGGACGAGCAATTAATTGAAACCAGTGGAAGAATCATTCGCATCCTCGACAAAAAGGGGTTGGTGAAAGTTGCGAATTTTTTTTGATGCTTTCTTTCGCGCCTAATATTACTTTCTTGCATTTGACTACTGATTGTTCAGACAACAGAAAAAATTGTTTCCACTCTTCTAAAATTTAATCAGTCTATATTGTTCAACATTTCTTTATTTAGTGCCTTATGGAATTTATTGACTACTACAAGATTCTTGGCATCAATAAAAATGCTACGGAGAAAGAGATAAAAACTGCTTACCGCAAGCTTGCGCGCAAGTATCATCCTGACCTGAATCCAAACGATGCAGAAGCAAAGAAAAAATTCCAGCAGATAAACGAAGCGAATGAAGTATTGAGTGATCCTGCGAAAAGGAAAAAATTTGATCAATACGGAAAGGACTGGAAGCATTCTGAAGAATTTGAAAAAGCCCGGCAGCAACAGCGTTCACAGCGCCCGCAAGCAGGAGACTCATTCTCCGGCGGTTTCGGCGGTGGTGATTTTTCTGACTTCTTTGAATCAATGTTTGGCGGTGCTGAACGACCCGGGAGAAGCGGTGCTGTAAAATTCAGAGGTCAGGATTACAACGCTGAACTGCGGCTGCCATTAAAGGATGCCTGGCACACCCATAAGCAGACATTGTCAGTCAATGGAAAAAATATCCGCATCACCATTCCCGCAGGTATAGAAAACGGACAAACCATCCGAATCACCGGGCATGGGGGAGAAGGAATCAATGGGGGACCAGCCGGTGACCTATACATTACTTTTCATATTGCTCCCGATCCTAAATTCAAGAGGGAAGGAAATGACTTGTATACTACAGCCGAACTCGATCTATATACTGCTGTACTCGGAGGTGAGATTACGATAGAGACAATGGATGGAAAGCTAAAAGTGAAAGTAAATCCGGAAACACAAAATGGAACGAGGATCCGGCTGAAAGGAAAAGGATTTCCCGTTTATAAGAAAGAAGGTGAGTTCGGAGATTTATATGTAGCGTATTCGGTAAAAATACCTGCTGATTTATCTGAGAAAGAAAAAGAATTATTCAGGGAGCTGTCTAAACTTCGATAAAAATGGAAAAAGAAAAGCTCGTTCCGGTAATGGACGTTTGCAGGCATTACAATGTTGAGGTCACATTTATAAATTCATTGCAGGAATATGAATTGATCGAGATCATCAATATTGAGGAAACACCGTTCATCCACCATGAACAGCTTCAGCGATTGGAAAAATTAGTTCGCCTCCATTATGACTTAGAGGTAAACCTCGAAGGTCTCGATGTGATCAATCATTTGTTGCAGCGTATTGATACCATGCATCAGGAGATGATAGCGCTTAGAAATAAGCTTGGAAGGTTTGAAGAGATATAACGATTACACCGATTTTATCCGAAGGGGGCTCCTTTAGAGGAAAATGCAAACAGCGATTACGCCGATGCGTTAACACAAGGTAATCAGTTAATCGTTGGCCAACCTGTGTGTAATCTTAGAAAACTTCTTCATTCTTTTACCAGTTTAAAGATTCTTTGCGCCCTGCCTTCATTGATTCTTAATATATAAATTCCGGGACCTAAAAAATCCAGGCTGATAACATTGTTTCCACCACTTGCTTTTTGACGATAGAGTGAAGCGCCAAACAAGTTATCAATTTCTACATCAGACCCTGAAACTATATTCTGAGTAGTGATGCTTCCGGAAAAAGGATTCGGAAAAACAGATACAGGCTGCAGGGATGATTCACCAATGCCGGTGGCGTACTCCAGCACAAAATTATCCAGCGCCACCTGTCCTGTGCCTCCGCTGATTCCTACATTCACCGTGATATATTTCGCAGATGAGGGTGCGAGGAAGGCGTAACTATCGGGTGCCCATGAATTAACAAGAGGTGCGTCAAAGGTATGAATCACTGTTCCGAGGAGCGTGCTATCATCGGAGATGCCGATGTCTATAGGAGAGGAGTTAGGTCCGCAATACTTTTTATCGAAGCTGATGTTATATTCAACACCGGCGACAAGAGCAGTCGAAAGCTTTAAACTGAACGCCAGGTAAGGCCAAATACCGCTTTGGGGAGATGTTCTGACAAACCAATTACCATTGGATGGCGTGCCGCAGTCATCCGAGGTGATGAGGTCCATGCTTCCTCCGTCCACTTCCCACGAATCTGAAACATAGATCGGCCAGTTGCTGGTAAGATCTGAAACATTGGTTGCAGCGATGTTGTTTTCGAAGCTGCCGTTCAGGATGAGGTTCTGTGAGGAAGCAGAGAAACTGATGGTGGTTGTAACTAAAATTAAGGTATAGAGTTTTTTCATGACGATTGGATTAAAGTGAATTAGCAGAGTAAAGGTATTGAAGAATTTGGAAGGATGGAATCAAGATGAGTGATGCTTGATATCCATGTCCCAGTCTATGTGTGGATGGATTAAGCCTGGTAGAGGATTCGTTATTTTGACTGACCTTCGCACAGTCTCGATATTAAATGATGAATTCTTCGCCGTCCAGCACCCGCGCTCGAACCTTGCGGGCGGACACGGCGAGGGTATAATAATTAAATTGAAGACACAAAGCCTAAGTTGTAGAAGCTAAAAAGAAGTTCTAACTTTAGTTCGCCATGGTCAAATATATCCTTTTATTATTTGTGATGATAATATTTTTCTCTTGTAATGAGAATTCTCAACGAGATGAAAAAAAGTTAGGTGAAGATTCACTTAGTATTAAGAATGAAGAGGAGAAAAAAATAGATTCAAAAATTTCAAAAACTACAACTTTAATAGATACTATAATCAATAATTATAAGATTAGATTTTCATATTGCAATCCCTTTAAATATTTAACTGATTCATTTGATTTTAAAGGAATATTAAGGTTTGAAACAAACGACACCATATTTGAAGACACTATTATTGTAGAGACAACAGCTATTGAATCTGGGTTGCAAAAAATAATGGTTGTAGATGAATCCACTTCTTCTTCCGACGACAAATTATTTGCTAAAGAAAATCTTATATTTTTAAGTCTGGCTTTTTATCCTGGACAAATCCTATACATCTTTGAAATAAAGGGTCAAAGGCTAAATTTATTAAAAGCAGGTGCTGAAGAAAACCCAATTTATTCTGACAACGGATTTATAATTAATGGAAAAAGCTTAAAAATACTTGCTCTTTACGCATCCAGGGGCACGAGAGACTATAATGCATTATTATATAAAATAACAACTAAGAACAGCATAATTAAAATCAAACAAATCAAAATTCCTGATTTGGACTATGATGATTCTTCAGTGACCCAAAGTAATATTCGAATAAGGAAGATTAGTGATGAATACCTAAAATGAGAAGAACCCTTAGTTGTTTAATTTTTCTTGTTTCCTTGCCATGTCCTTCACCACAAGGTTTGAACGCAGGTGCGGACGAGGGTATAAATTTATTTTACGATTTTTGTGCTAATCAAAAACGAAACCGCTTGATAAACGAAATTACATAGTACCTACCCTTCAGTTATCGGTGGTCAAACACCGACAACGGCTCTCGCGCATCGCAAGTGGAAAGAGAACACCAACAACGGCAAAAAAAATTTCACAGCAGCCACCTTACTGTGCATCCCTCCGGCTAAGTACCTATTGCAAAATGTAGATTCCGGACTATGCTGACCCCGCTCATTCTGGATGATTTTGGACTTGCACCCGTGGATCAACATACACGACTGGCACTACTTCAAATATTAGAAGGCCGGTACGCAAAAAATCAATCATTATCCCATCACAAATACTAATCAGCAAATGGCATTAAGCCATCAACGAACCCATACCTAAAAAGGGGGTGGTCAGTTTGCTGGAATCCCTGCGTCAGTATCACCGGAATAATCAGTCGCTATTCAAACTTATCAAAATACTCTGCCTTAAATACATTGCCCATCTTGAAATAAACAACTTCATATTTTTTCATCTTGGTTCTATAGCCAAAATTTAAAATCCTATAATCATTAAATTGACCTCCTAACAAATAATTATTACGAGAATATCCAATTGTATCTGGAAGGGCTTTATCAAACCTCATAAAAGTTATTGTATTTTCCTTCGAAGTATCTAATTCCAATGTTTTTGCAAATCTTAGGACATCGTAATAATCACTCATAGACTGATCAAAATTATAAACATAATAATAATCGTCTTTTTGTGGTAAATATGTGCCCTTTGTGTTATAAGTTCCTATATACTTAAATTCTAAATGTGAACTAATTGTTCCATTTCCATTTCTTGAATTGTCTATTTTCAAGGCTGATTTACAAGAATATAGAAATAAACTGCAAACAACAACCAAAGATATATTTATAAATTTCATTTATGAAAGGAACATTATTAATATGAGCCAAAATGAATGCCAGTTATATTAAGTCTAAAATGAAATTCATTAATAAAGGATTGATAACCACGCTGATGCTGTAAAACCCAATAAGCAGCCAAGGTTCGCCTTCCTCCCGGAAATTCCGTTGCTGCGTTATCATCATATACGTCGCTTTCGGATACACCAAACCTATCTAAAACAACAATTTCAATGTCTGCAGTATATGTGAAACTCAGATTTGGATTTGTACTAGGATCGCTTGATGGAATAACCTTGACATAGGTCACATTATGACAAATAATTTCAATTTGTCTCGTATCTCCTAAAACTGATGCGTAACTTGGATCAAATAGCATATTGGGTTTACCCCCAAAATTAATAGGATTTATATATGCGTTAAGCCATACTTTAGTAATATCACCGTTAGTTTGGGCCAACTGATTGCTTAGACCAGTTCTTATATTGTTTATTAGGCTGTTCCAAGAAGGTCCATTTGGAAACTCACTTATTGGAACATTAACTACATTTTTTAGTCCCGTATTTTCTTCAAAACGAGTTTTTACTGATTGATAGACATCTTTGTCACCAAGTAATTTGATTTCCCACCACATTATAGATTGTAATTCACTGTTAGTTTTTCCTTGCAACTCATCAGTTGCTTTTCTGGCAGTAGAATTATCAGGTGGAATTTCCTCATAACTAGAAGAATGGTCATCCGTTCCTGGGTCGGGATTGTTGTATGTAACATCACCTACATCTGCAATTACGGCACCATCAGCGTCACATGTTGTTGATGCAACCACAACTTCATCGAGTTCCCAACTCCCGTCTGTAATGTCTCCTAATTGATAGGTGGCACCATTACACTCTGTTGATTGTTGATCTTTAGTTTTCCTTCCACCGTCCTCATCTGGGCCACCAGGATTCAACCCACTAGGATCGCTATAATAAATCGGATTATTCGCAAACCCCACATACTCACTCTCCCACGGCTGGTACCCTCGCCGTGTCTCCGCCCGTAAGTCTTGAGCGCAGGTGCGGGACACGGCGACGATTCGCGCACCAAGATAATGATTTTGTTTTTACCTTTAACTCCATGTCAGTTAAAACAGCCCACCCCTTCTGCGATCAGCTTTACTTGAAAAAACTACTAACCTCCATTTCCTTTATCCTCTTATTCTTCCTACAACTCAACGCCCAAACCTTCCAATGGGCTGCCCAAATCGGAGGCACCGATTCCGACACCGGCGAAGACATCGCCTTTGACGCCTCAGGAAATGTATATATGCTTGGTATTTTCTTTTCCCCCGTCGCTGATTTCAATCCTGACACAGCAAACACTTATACTCTCACTTCTGCCGGTGCCCAGGATGTATATGTAGTAAAACTCGATTCTGACAAAAACTTTAAATGGGCTGTGCGTGTCGGTGGAGCGGCGCAGGATTTTGGGTATGCTATTGCCGTGAGCAGCAGCGGGTACGTATATGTATGCGGCAAGTTCACTGCAACAGCAGATTTTGATCCGGGCACAGATACCTTTAACCTTATCTCTGCCGGAGGAACAGACATGTTCATCCTCAAATTAGATACAGCATCCAATTTTATATGGGCGAAACAGATCGGCTCAATCGGAGATGACAACGTCGAAAAATTTACGCTCGATAATTCAGAGCATCTCCTCTTGTGCGGTGAGTTCTCCGGAACCGTGGACTTTGATCCCGGTGCGGGAGTTCAGAATCTCACCAGCGTTTATGCACAGGACGCTTATGTTTTGAAATTAGATGATGATGGGAACTATATATGGGCAGGGCGCTTCGGCAGCAACCCGGGTGAATTGGCGCAAGCTATCGCTACCGATGCTTCCAACAGTATTTATGTGACGGGTGAATTCTACGGCACTATTGATTTCGATCCGGGTTCAGGAGTTTATAACCTATCGGCATCCGGCTTCAACGCTAATATCTTTGTGCTCAAATGGGATTCGGGCGGCAATTTTGTTTGGGCGGATAATATGGGAAACAGTAGCGGTGGTGACCAGGGAACTGCAATAGCAACAGATCCTTCCGGCAATCCTGTTGTTGCCGGCTCTTATTTTGGCACTGTGGATTTTGATCCCGGTACAGGCATCTATAACCTTACAGCTATGGGAAGCGGTGATATTTTTGTATTAAAACTTAATTCAACGGACGGTTCTCTTTTATTTGCCGGCAGCATGGGAGGGACTACTCTCGATCAGCCCTACGGTATCGCAGTGTGCGACGCCGGAAATATTTTCGTAACAGGTTTATATAGCACTACCGCGGATTTTGATCCGGGTGCATCTGAGCTCAACCTGACCGCCTCCGGACCCAGTGATGCTTTTCTTGTTGAATTAGATAACGCAGGCAATTTTATGTGGGCTTATGGATTAGGCGGAACCCAGGATGACTTTGGACGTGGCCTGAACACCCATGGAACGAGTGATGTATATGTGTCGGGTGTGTTTTCATATACAGCAGACTTCGATCCCGGAGTTTCTGCCTACAATCTTTCTTCCTTTTCGAATAGCTGGGATGCCTTCCTGCTGAAACTGCGCTTTTGTACACCATCTGCGTCCTCAGCCTCTTATGATCTGTGTCCTGGTGATAGTGTGTTTTTAGCCGGAGCCTATCAGCATGATCCCGGTGTCTACTACGATTATTATACTGCCGCAGATGGATGCGACAGCATCGTGACCACCCTTGTCCAATACACATTTGTCCTGATTCCGGGAAGTGATGTGGATGCTTGCGATGGTGAAACCTTTCTGCTGGATGCCGGTGTGAGTGGCGCTTCCTATTTGTGGAACACGGGAGCAACTACTCAAACTATTTTAGTCACTGCAACCGGGGACTATAGTGTGCACGTAACTAAAAACGGATGCACGCAAAGCGATACCATTCAGGTAGCATTTCATGCATTGCCCGTTGTAAATCTTGGAAGCGATACAGCTGTTTGCCTGGGGCAATCGGTCATCCTTTATGGAGGCAATTCAGGTGCAGCACATCACTGGAGCACCGGTGCCAATACTCAGAATATTGTCGTGAGCAATGAAGGAACATACTGGGTCGTGGTTACTAATTCTTTCGGATGCACAGCAACTGATACTATAGGGGTGACAGTTCATCCGCTCCCTGTAGTTTCACTTGGCGTTGATACTGTTATTTGTACCTCCTCCTATATAACGCTTGATGCAGGAGCTAACTTCATAGCGTATCAATGGCAGGATGGCTCTGCGAATGAGACATTCACGCTCGATGGTTCCGCAGGTGTTGGCGATTATACTCTCTCAATTACCGTCACCGATTCCAACGGATGTATAAATAGTGACACGATTCTGGTTGGCGTGGAAGTGTGCGCCGGTATTCCTTCGACCTGCAACTCATCACTGCTTGTTTACCCTAACCCTGCATCAGATTTTGTTATCATTCAATCGGGTGAAATGATCAGGGAAATAACACTCTTTAATCTCACAGGCGAAGTGATTGTGCATCGAATATATGATACTAATCTAAATTTTGTTTTGCTTCCTTGCCTTCCACTCCAGGACGGTGTATATTGGTTACAAATGGTGAGTGATATGTCCGTGCAGGTAATTAAACTGCTGATTCAGCATTGAGATTTTTTCATAAAGGTTGGTGTTTGTTTGCAATTTGAAGGAATGGAAAATGTTCTGCAGAGAATCAAGCATCAGGAATCTCTATAAATACCTGAGAGACAAGGTTTCTACCATTTATCATCTCTTTCTTACTTGCAGGATGAATATCATGCAATGATTCAATAACTTGCGCGAAAGTTCACACAACTCAAAGTCATGTGATTCATGATGATAGAGATTGTAACTATGTAGATGAAAAAGCCCTCTTTGTATAATTTTCAGGTGCAAAGTGTATAAACAGTTTTTTCAGTCTTTCACAGGTTTTGATATTTGCTTCATTTTAAAGTAATTTTTTTTATATTAATTCGACTGAATTCAAGCACATAGTTCATTTTAACAGGCACACACTAAAATGAAAAATAGAAACAAGACAATAACTGCGATATTTCCATGTATTGTCTTAGCATTTTCACTTCACGCCCAAACCAATAGCACACCGCCTTCAATATCATGGCAAAAATCACTCGGCGGATCCGGAAATGATGTCGCCAATTGTGCAAAGCCAACATCCGATGGGGGATTTATCATTGCAGGCATAAGCAATTCCAACAATGGAGATATAACAGGCAATCACGGTCAAAATGATTTTTGCCTGATTAAACTGAATGCTGCCGGTAATCTTGTATGGCAGCATTCTTATGGAGGAACCGGTGTGGACGAGGCCACCTGCGTGGTACAAACACCTGATGGAGGGTATGCCGTGGCAGGGAAAAATAGTTCCCACAATGGTGATGTAACAGGCAATCACGGTTCATCTGACTTCTGGTTAATTAAAACGAATGACCAGGGCACTTTGCAGTGGCAAAAATCGTATGGTGGCTCTCAATCTGAGTTAGCCTATGCTATGGAACCAACTTCTGACGGCGCATTAGTGATTGCCGGGATAACCTATTCTAACAATGGAGATGTATCAGGCAACCACGGAGTGGGGGACGCATGGATCATTAAGGTTGATCAGAATGGCAACCTGCTATGGCAGAAAGCAGTCGGAGGGTCACAGTTAGATATAGCGAGCGATATTAAACAAACCAATGATGGCGGCTATATTGTGACAGGATATTCATTGTCGAATGATGGAAATATTAGCACCAATAAGGGGGAGGAAGATTTTCTCTTTTTTAAGCTGGATGCGAGCGGAAACCTTCAATGGCAAAAGACTATGGGAGGAACGGGAGGCGATGTGGGAAACGCAGGAGTTCAGTCTATTGATGGAGGATATGTGTTCTGCGGACTCACCCATTCAACCGATTTAGATGTAGTCGGTGCCCTTGGAGGACATGATGTTTGGGTTATAAAAACAGACCCGGCAGGAACAGCCCAATGGACCCGTTGCCTTGGCGGATCAGATACCGATGAGGGGATTGAAATAAAACAACAAACCGATGGAACCATAATAGTATGTGGTAACACAGGCTCAAATAACAATGATGTAAGCGGCCTTCATGGTTTATACGATATCTGGTTGACTGCATTAGACACGTCAGGAAATTCATTGTGGCAAAAAACTTTAGGCGGGAATAATTATGACTATCCGCTGAGTTTGCAAATCCTGTCTTCCGGGCAATATCTTGTAGCAGGAAAAACCAATTCAACGAATGGTGACATAACTGAAAATCATGGAGGTTATGATTTCTGGGTCGTAAAGCTAAACACGGTTTGCAATACGATTTTTTATGCCGATGCTGACGGTGATGGATATGGGAGTATTTATTCCAGTCTCATTGCGTGCTCTCAACCTTCCGGATATGTCAATGACAGCACTGATTGCAATGATAATCCCAATCAATCGGGAGCAGCAATTCATCCCGGTGCAACTGAAGTTTCCAACGGCATAGATGATGACTGCAATGGAATAATTGATGATGAGCCAGATATGGAAGACGTTGATCGCGATGAATACACACCGGAACAAGGTGATTGCAATGATTATGACTCTGCTATTCATCCGGGCGCAACAGAAGTTTGCAATGGAGTTGATGATAACTGCAACGGGCAAATTGACGATGGCGCTGTGACAGCTACGATTACTCCCGCCGGATCAGTAGTTATTTGTTCAGGCAGCACCTTTACGTTATTTGCCAATACCGGCGCGGGACTTACCTATCAGTGGAAGAAGAACGGATCAAATATTTCCGGAGCAACCTCTTCACTCTACAACACGAAGGTCGCGGCGGAATTCTCTGTAATCGTTTCATCAGGTTCCTGTTCTGCCACGGCTGCGGTAACAAATGTCTCCGTAAGTTCTCTCCCGGAGGCAACCATTACCCCAAATGGAAATGTTTTTGTCTGCCCGGGGATTTCTTTGGCCATGAATGCAAATACAGGAGACGAATTAATTTACCAATGGCAACTGAATAGCATTAATATTTCCGGAGCTACCGGCAACAGCTACACGACCTCTGTAGCCGGCTCTTATAAAGTTATAGTCACGAATAGTAACGGCTGTTCAAGAGCTTCTGCAACCACTTCCTTAAATAATTATTCATCGCCTGCAACAAAAATTACCGTCATTGGCAGTTTGAATATCTGCTCTGCAGGATCAGTTATTTTATCTGCAAAGGTCGTAAGCGGCTATACTTACCAATGGTTTAAAAACAATTTAGCGATTAGCGCTGCCACCGGAAGCACCTACACGGCCACGCAGGCGGGTACCTATTGCTACCAGGCGACAAAATCCAGTGGGTGCACTGCAATTTCAGCAAATAAAGTAGTGACAAGCTGCAGGCTGGAAAATGAAAGTAATACCACCTCCCTGGTATCTGTTTATCCTAACCCCGCCAATGGCAACTTCAATGTTGAATTAGATGTGGAAGGTGCATGGAATGGCACAGCGAGAATTGAACTTATCAGCATGATGGGTGATGTAGTGTTGGCTGAAGCTGCAGAGGTGTATGAGGGTACATTGCTTCATAAGATTACCATGAAACAGGAATTGCCCAGTGCGCTTTACTTTGTGAGGATTATTGCTGGAGATCGGGTTTTCTATCATCGAATCCTATATCAGCGTTAAGCATTTCCTTATCCTTATACAATAATGGTTCAGGATTTTAGGAAATAGTAGTAATGTAGTATGAATGTCTGAGAAATGACATATTATAGTAACTAAAAAGTATCCGGTTAGCAATTTTTTTTTCAACTATCGGGGAACAACATATCTCTCAGCCATCATTGCAAATGATTCCACATCCGTGAATCTGTGACAACTAAGAATTCCACCTTTTACCATCACTTTCTTACTTACATAGTGATGATGAAAAGATGACACAATAACTTGCACCTGTGTTTCCTTAATCCCGGGAGTGCTCATTTATACCGTTAACATCCTAAAATGAAAAATAAGGTAGTAGCTGCGACTTTTTTATGTATTGGGTTGGCATTTTCACTTCAGGCCCAAACTATTAACTTGCCGCCCGTTATATCGTGGCAAAAGTCCCTGGGTGGTTCAGGGGATGATATGGCAAATTGTGTTAAGCCTCTTTCAGATAGTGGATTTATTATTGCCGGTACCAGCAACTCCAATAATGGAGATATAACCGGCAATCACGGGCAAGATGATTTTTGTCTGATTAAACTAAATAATGCAGGTAATCTTATATGGCAGCACTCTTATGGAGGTACAAGTTTAGACCAGGCTATAAGCGTGGTGCGTACCTTCGATGGCGGATTCGCTGTTGCAGGGAAAAGCAGTTCGAACAATGGTGACGTAACGGGCAATCACGGATCATCTGATTATTGGCTAATTAAAACGGATGATCAGGGCACCCTGCAATGGCAAAAGTCGTATGGTGGTTCTCAGTCTGATGTAGCCAATTCCATGGAATCAACTTCTGACAGCGGATTTGTAATGGCAGGAACAAGCTATTCCAATGACGGGGATGTGTCAGGTAACCACAGCAGGGGTGATGCATGGGTCATTAAGGTTGACCGAAATGGCAACTTGCAATGGCAAAAGACAATTGGAGGATCAAAATTGGATATTGCGAATGACATTGAGCAGGCCTGTGACAGTGGATATATTGTTACCGGATATTCATTATCGAATGATGGAGATATGGCCATTAACAGGGGACAGGAAGATTTCATGTTTTTTAAGCTGGATGCAAATGGAAACCTTCAATGGCTAAAGACAATGGGAGGTACAGGAGGCGATTGCGGAAGCTCTGGAATACAGACTATTGACGGAGGATATGCGATATGCGGACTCACGCATTCCGGGAATTACGATGTAACAGATCATATTAAAGACCATGACGTATGGATTATAAAAACAGACTCGCTCGGAATAACACAATGGACCCATTGTCTTGGAGGAACCGGCGGAGATAATGGTGTGGATATAAAACAGCAAGCGGATGGGACATTAGTGGCCGGTTCTTACACAGTTTCTAATGATCATGATATAACTACGAATCACGGCGGGCGCGATATATGGTTGACAGCATTGAACACGTCAGGAAATTTATTATGGCAAAAAACCTTTGGTGGAAGCTATGATGACAGTCCGGGTAATGTGGAAATTATCTCCACCGGGCAATACATTGTGGCAGGAAAAACCAATTCAAATGATGGAGACGTGACCGGAAACAATGGAAATTCTGATGGCTGGATTGTGAAGCTTAGTGTTCCGGACAATAATATTTTTTATGCAGACGCTGATGGAGACGGATATGGGGATCCTAATTCTGTGATTGATACATCCTCTCAGCCTTTAGGATATGTCATTGACAACAACGATTGCAATGATTCCAATGCAGCAGTTCATCCCGGCGCTGAAGAAATCTCCAACAGTATAGATGATAATTGCAATGGCGCTACTGACGAGAATCTCTATGCCACAGTGACTCCCGGCGGGACCGTTTCTGTCTGCTCAGGAGTGGTGGTAACGTTAACAGCCAATAGCGGCTCAGGAATTACATATCAATGGAAAAAAGGAAGCACTAATATCGCAGGTGCAACCAACCAAACTTACAGCACCTCCACACCAGCCAAATATAAAGTGACCGAAGCAAACAACTTCGGCTATACTTCGACATCGGCCGTCACTACCATTACCAATGCCGCAAATGCAACAGCTACAATTACTCCGCTCACCGGTCTTGACCTCTGCAATAGTGATTCAGTAGTATTGCAGGCAAACAGTGGAACAGGTCTTATTTATCAGTGGCTAAAAGGAACGACGATCATTGCAAACGCTACTAATCAAACGTACAGGGCGACATCAAAAGGGACCTATAAAGTGCTGGTCACGAATAGCAATGGGTGCAGCAAAACATCTGCAGGTACTAAAGTCACACAATCCTGTAAGGACGGTTCCTATATATATGGCACTTCCGGAGATGAATTTTCGATTTATCCGAATCCAAACAACGGACAATTTTTCATTGATTTGAAGGCGCATACCGGTAACGACGGGACGGCTACCATTGAAATTCTCAGCAACATCGGACAGTTAATATATACTGAAAAAGCGAGGGTGGTGAACGGATTGCTGAATGAAGAAGTAAAGCTCAACATCACCCTGCCCGAAGGTATATATTTTGTGAGGGTTGTGATGGACAAGGAAATGTTTAATGGACAGTTTGTTTATCAGAAATAAAAATAAAGATTTCACGGAAGAGGCATCTCAAAAGTGCCTTGTCAAATTGCGGACTGATTGGACGGTAATGTCGTCACTCCGAATTTAGTTCGGCATCCGCTAAATTCAATTCGATCCGATCCCACAGTAGTGCCCATAAGCGCCGCGTCATTAATTTAACGTGAGTTCGGGATTAGAAATGTTAACTCAAACATCCTTTCTTAAAGAAGTTGAAGGAATTATAAAATCACTACTGCGTCATATAATTCAAACTTAAACCCGGATTTTGCAATTGGGCGCATCACAAGAATGAAGTTCAAAATAGATTTTCTTCGCTTCTCGGAACCGACAGTTCTTGCTTTCAATTGCAAAATCCAGGTTAAAATCAAGGGTAAAATCTAATAGCTACGCGCAAATGAAACCTTATGACCTTAGTAGAAAGCCAAAGGAGTATAAATCAGAACCTTATTACCTTATCATAAGCAGTCATAGCAAAATAAGGTAATAAGGTTGAGAGTGAACTGGCATTGGCGCTTCTACTAAGGTTTAAAAGTTAATCCCGAACTCACGTTAAGTTAGCAAGAGAGAGGCTGTCTCAAAAGAATTTTAACCACATGGTAAGCAAAGGAATCGCAATCCCGCAGTACTGTGGGATTCGCAAAGAAAATGCACCTCAAAATCAATTCATAGCGTTTTCTCTGTGTGCACTCAGCAAGCTTTGCGGTTTCCTTTTTTCTAACTTTTGAGGCAACCTCTTGCCCCATACTTGATGAAGACAACTGTTTGGCCAGCATCATCAGCACGGTTCTGAATTCAAATTGGCTGCAAGCCCGGGTATAAACAGCACATTGCCACCATACCAATGATTGCAGCGCACGCCAAATGGTTCCCCAATTACTTTTTAATAAACGTAACAATCAATATTTTTTTGACGTAATAAGTAGCATTCTCTCCAAAAAAATGAAGCAAGTGTTGTACTCGCTTGCGGTAGGATAAATATTATGAGGTGCGAATGAGTTTTTCTCATCTCTCTCTATACTACTGAACATTTCAATGCGACAAATAAAAGAGAAATTATACTGAATCTCTCTACAGAAACCCTTAGAAAGATTGAGATAAGAGAAGGCAGAGTGCCTGAATTCAGCGATACAAAAAATCACTGTATTCTGTGATGCGGAAGGGGTTGGCGGCGTGATATGTTTGCAGAGTGTTGAAAAAGAAAAATCAAAAGCCGCTTCTTCAATAGCAAAGCAAAATTGAGCAAAATTTTTATAACCCTTGAACAACGAACCATGAAAACAATATCCAGCATCTTAATTCTTCTTTCTCTTTCCGGCATGGCCTTCTCACAATCCTGGGGGACGACCACTCCGGAGGTTATTGGAGGGCATGATGTACAGTACATTCCCGAATTGAACACTACTTATGCATCCGGCGGGGGTAATGTGATCACCCTTAGCCACGACACGGTCACCAGCACCATAGCCGGTCCTGTTGTAAACAAGTTCAGATATTTCTTCGACACCCTCTTTGCTGCCACAAACGGAACCAACTCATTTCAATACCTCGATTCAGCATGGAACGAAGTGCCCAATGTTTCCCTGAATGCAAGATCATTCTATCTCGATACCATCGGCACCCAAATCCTGATCCTTAGTGAATCTACCGATCCATACCCAGGCCACGTGATCCGGTATAACGGAAGCCAGGCGAGCACCATTCCCGGGCTCGATGTTTACTGGACCTCAGATCATAGTACTACTTATGACGGAAAGAAGTTTATAACATACATCTCACCGAATTGTGAAGCTCACCTGTTGATGTGGGATGGCCAGTCATTACTTGCGGCGGATGTTCCTAACAATTATGCCATCGCCAATTTGTTTGTTACGAATTCAAATTTATATGCAACACTGATCCTCCTTGGAACTCTTCAACTGTGGAAATACGACGGATCAGATTGGGAATACGTACTTCAATTCCCAGGCACTTTCAATTGCAGCGGCGCTTATAACGATGCTGATCATGCAATTTATTTCTTCGGCAGCACGCTATACAAATGTGCATTGCCGGATACAAACTTAGTGGAAGTAGAAAGCCCGATCACCAATACTATATATGCAATGACCAAGGACACCAAAACGGGCTTGTTCTACGTAAGCTCTAACTACATTTTCTGGTGGAACGGTAAAATGTCTTTAGCGACTGACTTGCAACCAACGCCATCATCAACCCCGGCGAAGTATAAATTTGATATGTCGACCAATACCTTGTTTGTAGATTACGATAAAGAATGGGCTGTATTCAACAACCTTGGACAAATGGTAACTCAGGGCAATGGTAAAGGAACAAAAAATTTAGGGTATCTCTCTGCAGGAATTTACATCATATCCCCGAAGGAAATATTGTGGTCAGATAATAAATTTCTGATTACCCGATAACATTGTCTCCTATAATCTCTTCAGGATCAAGAAGCGATTGATAATTGATTCTTAACGATTACTCCTTTGACAGGATTATGTCGCAGCACGGGGGATAAGAAAAAGTGGATATAAACTTCCTGTTCGAATTCATATCCTGTCGGCAAGTCTTCTTTTATCAATTTCACTACTTCACTCATGACATTTTCTAAATAAAATACCCACCGGGTTCACCTAAATGGCATTGATTGAATTAGCAATTGAGAACAGTGAAGTGAGTTTTATGTTTTGAGTAGCACATTTCACTTCTCACGCCTCACCTCTCACGCCTCACCTCTCACGTCTCACCTCTCACGTCTCACGATTCACGTCTCACGATTCACCACCTCACACTCACCTCCGCCTGCACACTTCTCGGCGCTTCCACCAATGCCGGTCGAACAGAATACTCGCGGTTCAAAATATTTTTTGTGATGAAAGAAAAGCGAACCTTGTCACTCAGGTCGTACGAAAACCGAAGATCAATCACATAATCGCCGTGATTATGCGCATCGCGGTATTCTTTCACGCCGGGAATAAATTCATGCGGTTTCAGGTAGAGATAAATGATCAGCGGGTCAGTGCCGAGAAAGAAAGGGTCAACGTTCACCATAACACTGTTGTACTGCATGTTTACGCCCCATGAAAATTTTTTATAGCTCTGGTCGAGGTTAAACTTCGCAGTGGTTTGGAAGCGGTAATTCAAAATCTCTGTCGTCTTCAGCGAATCTTTTTGTGAAGAAGAAAGGCTATTGTCATTGGCCAGCAGGCTATCCACAAAATCTTTTTGATGAAGGTTGATGGGATTGATGAACGTGATGCCTGCGAGCAAATTGGTTTTTACATTTCCTATTCTTCCTTCGCCGATAACTGAAAACTCAGCGCCGCTTACTCTTGCATTTTCAATGTTGATGGATTTGAAGCCGAGATAAGTCAAATCAAATTGCCCCGGGATGGGATTGGGGGAATAGTATCCGAATGAGAATTCAATGAGGTCCTTATAGCGCTGCATGAAGGCGGCGAGATCAAGATACCCGAGCCAGTTGCCGGCCCTGAACGCCCTTTTGACTCCAACTTCAGTACTCCATCCGCTCTCGGCCTGCACTTCCGGATTCGGAAATATTTTTAACACGCTCACCGATGTGCTAATATATTTTTCCGCGATGGAAGGGAAGCGATACCCTTGTCCGAATGATGCGCGGAGAAACGTGTTCTTCGTAAGCTGAAAGTTTAATCCCGCACGAAACACCGGCTTTGAATTTCCGGTTGCTGTATCCACTGTGAAAGTTTCATAGCGAACTCCGGCGACTACTGTCAGCTTCCCAAATCTTTTGTCGAATTGGGTGAAGGCCGCTAAGTTGTCTGCATGATGATTATTGTACAACACTGCCACCACATCAGAGTAGCTGGCTGTTATTCCTGCAATCCAGCTGAGGTCGAACTTAAATTGCTTGCGGTACTGATACTCGCCATAATAAAGTTTTGCGGTGGAACTCTTATTGCTGTTGTTATTATTACGCGTGTAGAAGTAGCGCATCTTCAAGCTGTGTTCATCGCCGTTCTTTGAAAAATAATTTATAAAAGGATCAACGTTGAAGCGCGTGTTTTTCCCCTCTGCAACAGTGGTCGCAGGAGTGTCCAATCCGCCGAATGCGCGGTACGCTCCGGTGGTATCATCAGCCCACAGGAAATAAGTGCCCGACTGAAAATACATGTAGTTCGCATTCACCCCTGCTGACAATCCATCAATGTGTTTGAAGCGATAGCGCGTGTTCACGTTCATACGTGCGCGTTGAGTGTACTCCCCCTCGTGGTAGCTGCTTTCGTTATACAGGTTTCCTCCCACCACCAAATCAAACTGCCCGAATTTCCTCGAGTGGAAAAAATTTCCGCCACCAAAATGCGGCTGACGATTTCCCCACCAGATCATTTCCTTTCTCTCCGGGTTCAGAAAATATCCCTGGTACGCATTGATGTGAGTAACAGGAGTAGAGGTGGGATAATTCGTTCGGATGTTGATCACCCCATTCAAAGCGGAAGAGCCATACAAAACTGATGATGCGCCTTTGATCACCTCAACCTGGTTGATGTTTTCAATGGGAAGAAATTCCCACTTCACATCATTTGCATCTGCCGTGAGTTGCGGGATGTCATCTACAAGGATCAACACTCTTGTGCCTGCTCCATAGGAGAACCCGCTGCCACCGCGGATGTTAACCTGGTTGTCAATCATTGTTACGCCCGGAACTTGCTTGATGGCATCGTCCATTCCAATCGGATTTGTGTTGGCAATGAAGGATGGCTTCAATACTTCCATTGAAACGGTTTCATCGGTAATTTTCTTCTCGTACTTGCTGGCGCTCACCACGACGAGGTTCAGCTCCTTTACGTTTTGACTGAGTTGAATGTTGAGAGTTATGGTTTGATTTTCTTCTATGGAAATTTCTTTTTGTTGTGTTTCATAACCTACGTAAGAAAAGATGACAGGGTAATTTCCTGCATCAAGTTCAAGTGTGTAATTTCCATTCACATCACTCAGGGTTCCGGTACTCTGTTCCGGACTGATGGTAACACCGACTAATTCTTCCTTTGTTTTTGCGTCGGTGATTTTCCCCGTCAAAATTCCCTTTTGAGAGAAAGCAAAAAATGAAATGCAAAAAAGTTGAAACAGCGTTAAAGGGAAAAGTCTTAGGGTCATTTGGAAGAAAAAAATTGAGCGGAGAAAGTTAGCAAGAATGCTCACGCAAACTCCGGCGGAGTAAAAAAAACTCCACCGGAGTTTGCTGGGCTACCGTTCAGGTACCGGGGATTTATTTCAACTCCTTCCCGTCACTTCATGCACGAACAATGGATCTTTTTTTCCTTTCACCAAAACCGGATCACGGGGCTTGGCATTAAATATTGACTGCACTTTCTTCCACGTGGAGTCATTGATGAGGATGGTGTTGGGAGAATCTTTGGTGAGCGTTTCAATTCGCTTGGCAGTATTCACGGTATCACCGGCGATGGAATACTGCATCTGTTCTGAGGTTCCAAGATTGCCCGCAACTACTTCGCCCGTGTTAATTCCAATTCCCACTTCAATGCGGTGATGTATTTGCGAGGAAAATTTTTCATTGAAATCATGAATGGCATTAATCATATCAATGGCAGCGAACACCGCGTTGCTGTGATTGTCCGGATAGGAGAGAGGGGCGCCGAAGATTGCAAAAACTTCATCCCCCACAAATTGATTCACCGATCCGTTGTGGCGCGTTACACACTCCGTCATGATACTGTAGAAATGATTGAGAAACTGAACCACCTCTTTGGGACTCAATACCGAACTGATCTCTGTAAAATTCCTGATGTCGCAAAAGAGGACAGAGACTTCAAGCAGCTCTCCGGATAAAAGATTTGAATCATCAGCTGCTTTTAAGGATTGCTCTACTACAGCAGGAGGAACATATTTCTTAAACAGGCCCAATGTGCGATCCTGCTCTTTCACTTTTTGATCTAAATTGAATATGAGATTTTTGTTTCGCTGCTGCAGGTTGTACAAATCAAATGCATTGTCAATCGTCATCTTCAGTTCATTTTCATTCCACGGCTTGGTGATGTAGCGAAACACTCTGCCGGTGTTGATGGCCTGAATGATGGCCTCAATGTCACTGAAGCCGGTGAGTATCATCCTCACGGTTTCAGGATACTCAGGAATTATTCTTTCGAGAAATTCTACGCCGGTAATTCCGGGCATGCGCTGATCGGTGATGATGACGGGCACCTGCTCCTTATGCAAAATGTTGATTCCTTCATCAGCATTGATGGCGGTGTAGATATCATAGTTGCGGCGGAAAGCAGCACGAAATGAAATGAGATTATTCTCTTCGTCATCTACGTATAGAACTCTGTGTTTCTGATCATCCATGGTTAAGAAATTCCTGATTAGTTTACTTTTTGCTTTTCAAGGAACGGTAATGTAAGTATAAACTTGGTACCCTTCCCGATTCACCGTCCACTTCAATTTTTTCCACTGTTTCCGTAGCTGATCGAGAAACCGCGGCGTGTTCTTAAGTCTTACATCTTACGTCTTGCATCTTACGTTGCATCCCCACGTCTCTCACGTTTCACGTCTCACGTCTCACGTTTCACGTCTCACGTCTCACGTCTCACGCCTCACGATTCACGTCTCACCTCTCCCGATTTCTCATTTCTCCTTTCCGAGCCTCGTCCGTTGCAGCTTTCAAAACATCCAGAACTTTTTTATCAGGATTGTTGAAGATGGTAACACCTGCCGCACCTTTTTGCAATGCATGTATGATCCCTTGCTTCAGCTCATCCTGGTTTTTAAAATCAGGAAGGTATATGCCTGCATACAACGGGAATTTATCATGCAAACCGTGGACGCCTTCTGCCACTGCATCACCTATCCATGCAACGCCCTCGCGGTAAAATCCATGATAGATCATCGGGTTCACGGCATCTAAATTCCAGTTGGTCCAATCCTGTCGAACAATACGCCTTGCAACCTCCGGTGTCGGAAAAACTGCTGCCGTAAGCGGCTTGTGAAATTCATGTGTTGTGCTGTAGATGCGATTCACCAATCGCGTGATATTATCGTAGCGGTATTTTCTCCATGTCAAACTTTGATCGGGATATTCCAAATCGAGAGGATCGAATCCATATTGAGTTTTGCATTTTGTTCTGCACACTTCGCAATAGCAATAATCATATTCCGGTAATTCGCTTTCCTGGACAATTCCATATTTACTCCAGAGATTTACCGGCAAGATCACATCGCAGTAGCGAACGTAATCGAGGTGATAGCCATCCACATAATCTTTCGCGAGAATTTTTCTTGCTTCCGAATCCAGGTAATCATGCACTTCATCTTTTGAAGGACATAGCCAATGATAGTACGGAACATAAGCGGGTTTGGTAACACACGATTCACCCTTGCGGTTTACGGTGTACCATTCAGGATGCGACGTCAGTAATTCTTTTTCATCTTTCAGAAAAGTTTTTATCCAGCGATGAGCTTCTATTCTGTTTTCTTTTGCAATCCTGAAATGCAATTCATTGTCATCCTCAATGTAGAGAACTGAAATTCCGGCCTCTGAATAAGCCTTGTATAGTTCCCTGACTTCTTCTTCCTTATCGTTATACGGCGGAGAGATCCATGCGCGGTGCTTCCATTTGCCTGTTGATTTCCGGCGGCTTTTGAAGGAAGCAAAAAAAGATAAACTGACCTGCGTGGCTGCCAATCCCGCAAGACCGGCAGTCTTTAGAAATTGACGTTTGTTCATTTCACCTTAGCATTTGAAGTTCATGCAGAAATTCCTGAGACAAAATACAAAGCGTTTTTAATTCTGATTACTCACTCACTTTAAAAATTTTTCCTTCTTCATTAATCCTCCATTTTTCTTTGAGCCGGGAGCAGGAAACAGTTGCTTCAAATTTGGAGGGAGAAGCATTGAGCCGCAGGGTGATCAAATTATTTTCTACAGAGGACTTGCCCGGAATGTTTAATGATGACAATGTGTTTGCATAATGTCCATGTTCATTGAAGTACTGATGCTGTTTGTAATAGACCAACCACAAGTACTGATTCATCTTTTCTTTAAACGGAAGTTGAAATGTATCCCGGGTGGTGCTCACCTCATTGCGCGAGAAGAACACATAGCCCCATCGCTCCGGATAATGCATGTTGATGACTCCCTGCGATGACCAGACCCAGTTATGCTCGGCTAAATTTTTTCCGGAAGGATTTTTTTTCTTTTGATACTGGCCGTTAAAGATCTCAGTATCCCATTCTACGCGCGAAAAATTCATTCGCCAGATAGTCCCGTTGGCAGGAACAGCATTTGTACTGTCGCGTTGGAATGCGTGAAAAGGAATTGAAAATTCGATCCTCCATTTTTTATCGGTGTCGTTGGGTTGGTTTAAGGTCCCGTCATATTGTACGCCTGCCATCATCCCTTCCGCATCCCAGCTTGTTACTGCACTTCCGGAATCACGGTAAGGCCGGGGCATGAACAAATCAAAAATGGTTTTGAGCGCATTGATTTCAATTTCAAAATAATTATGTCCATCACAATCGGGATCAATAAAAAGCTCAAAGTCGTTATCATGAAAAACAATTTGATCGTGCAGCGAAAGAGTGGCCCAAATATTTGGCTCTTCCAATTCAGCGGCAATGTACAGATGCTGATCATCCCATAGCATTTTACATCTTGTTTTGAAAGCCGGTGCAGGTTTTCGTTCACCTTCGATGTCAGTAAAGAATTCAGTCCATTGCGCTTGTTGCCACGAGGGTTCATCCAATGAACCATCCGTATTGATCATGTCTCGTGTTTGATAAACGGTATAGTGACGGGGGGCGGTGAATAAATTTTCGAAACCATCGAAGGCGGTTTGGGCCTGCACTACATTCACCAGCATAAATGCAAGTAAAACATTGACGAGTTTGCGGCTCACGATCTATGAAATGTAATTCACAGGTAAAGTAATGATGAATTCAGTTCCATTGCCGATCTCACTCTTCACTTCGATTTTTCCATTGTGCTTTTCGATGATGCCGTAGCTGATGGCGAGACCGAGTCCTGTTCCCTTGCCAACATCTTTTGTTGTGAAGAAAGGGTCGAAGATTTTTTGTTTTACTTCTTCGCTCATACCGGTACCAGTGTCGCGAATAGAAATTCGCACGTAGTCACGAAAATTTTTCGTTCCCCCGTTTTATTCGGGGCATCGCTTCCAACAGCATCAATAGCATTTGTGAGGAGATTCATGTATACCTGGTCGAGTTGAGCGGGATAACAATTGATTTCAGGAAGATCACCGGTAGATTTGACGACTTCAATGTTTTGTTGCTTGAGTTTATTTTGGAGAAGAACGAGCGTAGATTCAATTCCATCATTGATATTCGATTTCTTCATCGTTTCTGTATCAAGACGGCTGAAGTTGCGAAGTCCCTTCACGATTTCTGCAGTCCGTGTTGAACCTTCTTCAATTCCTTTCATCAGTTTTTCCGATTCTTCAATATTGAAATCTTTATCAAACTCTTTCTTCAATTGCTCAACGGTTTCAGCGCCCTTACTTTTTGAAATGACCTGTTCATATTGCTCCATTAAATTTTTCAATTCACTCAAATTTCTCTTAAGCGGATTAATGTTTGCCGAAACAAAATTGATGGGGTTATTGATCTCATGAGCAATGCCTGCAGTAAGTTGACCGAGCGATGCCATTTTTTCTGATAGTACCAACTGAACCTGTGAGCGCTTAAGCTCGCCCAATGTTTCTTCCACTTGCCGCTTTTGCTCTTGAATCACTTCACTCTTTGATGCGAGTTCGGCATTTGATTTCTTAGAGCGGCGAAATCCATTGTACAGGAGGAAAGCGATTAGCACGACGAGAATGAAGCCTGCGATAAATGCATTACGAAGAATCCTTTGTTTTTTGTTTTGACTTTCCTGCAACATTGTTTTTGCATTCAGCAATGCGATTTCCTCGTCCTTTTTTTGTGTTTCATATTTTGTTTGCAGATTCAAAATCGCTTTTGTTTTCTCTTCATTCATTAATGAATCATTGATGGAAGCTGAGAGCTTACTGTATTCGTAAGCCTTGCGGAAATCGTTTTTCATTTCATACGCTTTAGCAAGCTCATCATAACTTTTTTTTATCTCCTGATTCAGATGTAACGGATTTGCCAGCTGAAGAGCTGAGTCTAATTCAACAATAGCTTTGTCAGTTTGTTTCTGAAGAGCGTATATCTGTCCAAGGTTATTATGGGCTTGCACTATAAACCTTTTCTCACCAAGCGCCTCCAATATTTGTAGTCCGGTCAAATGATGTTCGATCGCCTGCCGGTAGTTACTCTCCCCTTTATAAGCATCACCAATTTTACCCTGAATGGTTCCCGCCTTAAGCCGCAAACCAATCTCTTCTGCGAGGGTAAGCCCTTTGAAATAATAATCGAGTGCTTTAGAATAATCATGCTCTTTGGCAAAGTTACTTCCCAGGTCCTCGTAAGAATGAACCATTCCTTCCTTATCACCGGTTTGATGCTGGAGATCAAGCGCTTTTAGCAGAAATTCATTTGACTTCCGGATGCTGTCTCCTTCTTCGTACAACTCACCAATGTTGAGATAGCTGTCTGCCATCCCCTGTTTGTTTCCTAACTCCTCATCAATTGACAGCGCTTTAAAAATTTGTTCAAGCGCTTTATCAGTATTGCCAAGATCATAATATACCAATCCGATATTGCTGTAAACTGCTGCGAGCATTTTCTTTTCATGAAGAGAATCTCTCATATGCAATGAAATGGAATAACAATTAATAGCGCTGTCATATTGACCAAGTTCATAGTAGATGATTCCAATGTCATTATATGTAAGTGCAATTCCCCGGGCATTTTTTTCCTGCTGAAATAATTTTAATGCCGTGAAATAATTTTGAAGTGATTGTTGGAACTTGCCGAGGTTATCGTATGCAATCCCTATGTTCCGATAAGCATTCGCCTGCCCGGAAGTATATTGAAGATGTTTCGCACGAATCAATGCTTGATCAGAATAAAAAATGGTGCTGTCAGGGTGATTGTTGGTGTAAGCATTCCCCAGAATATTCAACAGATTAACTTTCGAGGTGTCTTCACGTGCTTTCGAAATCTTCTTAAGAAGCGAATCAACCTTTGCTGCATCCTGCGCATAAACATATACACTTACAGTCAGGCAGCATGCAAACAGGTACCCTCTTCGAAATATAATTTTCATGCCGGTAGAAAGATGATGAACTCTGTTCCTTTTCCAATCTCACTCTTCACTTCAATTTTTCCGTTGTGCTTTTCAATGATGCCGTAGCTGATGGAAAGACCGAGTCCTGTGCCTTTGCCAACTTCTTTGGTTGTGAAGAAAGGATCGAAGATTTTTTGTTTCACTTCATCAGTCATTCCTTTACCCGTGTCGCGGATGGAAATTTTTATATGGTTGTTTTCCGAGAAAGTTGTGATGAATATTTTTCGTTCCCCCATCATTTGCGGGGCGTCGGTTCCAATGGCGTCCATTGCATTGGTAAGCAGATTCATGAATACCTGGTTGATGTGACCGGGGTAGCAATCAATTTCCGGAATTTTTGCCAGTGATTTAATCACCTCAATGTTCCGATGCTTCTGCTCATTTTGAAGCAGCAGCAACGTGGCCTCAATGCCTTCGTTGATGTTAGCTTTCTTGATCTCCTCTTCATCAACACGTGAAAAGTTGCGAAGCCCTCTCACAATATCTGCTGTTCGCTTCGACCCTTCTTCGATTCCCTTTAATAGTTTTTCCGATTCTTCAATGGTAAAATCTTTCTCGAATTGCTGCTTCAATTTTTCCAGCTCCTCTCTTTTATCACTGTTGAAGATGACGCCTTCATATCTCTCCATCAGGATTTTCATCTCGAACAAATTTCTTTTTAGGGGTTGAACATTAGCGGAAACAAAATTGATGGGGTTATTAATCTCGTGTGCAATGCCTGCAGTAAGCTGACCGAGGGAAGACATTTTCTCGCTCTGAATAAGTTGCTGTTGCGTTTTTTTCAATTCACGTGTACGCAGTTCCACCTTCGTTTCAAGAATTTTACGCTGCCGCCGTAAACCCCGTATTCTAAGTTCGATGAAAAGAAATACCAGCAAAATGAATGCTGCGACATAAGTGATTTTTGCCAGGGTCGTATTCCACCACGGCGGTGAAATAGAAATTTCCAAGGTTGCTTCATTTCTGCTCCAATTTCCATCGCTGTTAGTGGCTCGCACATGCAATGTATAAGAGCCGGGATCGAGGTTGGTATAATTGATTTCATGTTTGTTGGATGGAGGGCTCCAACCCGGGTTTACTCCATCCATTTTATATTGGTAAAGAATTTTTTCAGGAGCAGCAAAATCAGTGGAGGTGAAGCTGAATGACAGAATGTTTTGTTTGTAATTCAAATCAACTTCACTTGCAGAATAAATGAGTTCTGTAAGCGGAGACTCTGCGCGCCTCAAATTCACTTCGTCATTATTGATAGAGAAACCGGTAAGTACTACGTTCGGCTGAAATTTATTTTCACTCACATCTTCCGGCTTAAAAACATTGAAGCCGTTGACTCCGCCAAATGCCAGTTCACCGGTTGATAGTTTACAGAAAGCGTAACGATTGAATTCATTGCTCTGCAATCCATCATTCACGGTGAACGATTTTGTTTCCTTTGTTTGCGGATTGAAACGTGCAATGCCTTTGTTGGTGCTCACCCATAAATTACCTTCCTTGTCGGAAAGAATTCCATAGATCACATCGTTGGGCAGTTTAGAGTTGTTTGTATTGAAGGTAGAACAACGATGCGTTTCTTTATTGAAACGGATGAGTCCTCCTCCGTTTGAGCCCACCCATAAAATTTTGTTTGGCTGAACGGGATCCCTACACAGGGAGAATAGCACATCTGCGCTTAGTGTAGCAGTATCACCCTCGACATGCGTGTAACGTTGCCAGGTCTTCTTTTGAGGATTAAATGCGAACAATCCTTTGGTGGTAGCCATCCAAAAATTATTTTCATCGTCAACTATCACACTCGATGTGAAGGGATAGCCGATGTATGATCCCTTCACCGGAAAAGTATCCTGGAATGAAATGCTTTGCGAATTCGGATCAAATGAAAACAGAATCGGCTTTGGCACTTCTTGCCACGATATAAACCACATCTTGTTTTGCCGGTCAAAAAATAATGACGACACTTCAGTGTGAAACCGGTCGGGTGGTAACATAGATTTTTCAGCCGTCTGATTTACAGGATCATATTTTATAAGATTGCGTAGATTATAATTAAACCAGTAGTTTCCTTGATGATCCACATTAAAAACCGCTCTGTCATTTGCATTGATTTCATATTCTTTGAGTAACGGACCGATTATTTCCTTTCTCAGAAAACTATCTTTCAATTCTCCTGTTGACGAATTATATTTCCAGTACTCAAAGAATCCCAGATTAAGAATAACATTTCCACTGGAGTCAGGTACCATGTTGCGGGTGCTGAATATTTCTCCTGACTTTCCGGTGAATTGTTTAAATCGTTCGATAGTGGCATTGTACTTTAAAACACCCCAGCCCTTGGTACCGATCCAGATTACGCCGCTGCTGTCTTCCAGAATGGAGTATGAACTCTGCTGGATGTCAAATGGGAAATTTGTATTTTGAGTATTCACCGATTTAATACTTCGGCTTTTATAGTCATAAAGTAAAAGTTGGGAATTCAAAACCATCCAGGTTCGTCCCTTCCTGTCGAAACAGATGGCCCTCAGGTTGAATTCATCTGCATTTCCAAACTGAATACTGTCTTTCAATTCCAAAGTATTCATATCGAATACTGAAAGAAATCCGAAATCGGTAACAAGAAGAAGGTGATTGCGTTTGTCTTCCGCTAAACTTGCGACACCATTTTCCTGAAGCCATTTTGCCGATTTATTAAATGAGAAGTAATTAATGCCGAACCTCTTCACTTCATTCTGCTGCGGCAGACTCGAGTTGGCAAAAACAAAAACAGAATCAAGGGATGATATCCAAAGATTATTATTTGAGGAGATGAAAAAATGCAAGCCGTATTTTAAGTGGCAACCATAATTCTCAAAATAACTTTGTAAATCAACTGTGTTTATTGTGTAAGGAAATTTTGATTCCTTATTGGGAGCTGAACCCATCTGTAACTTAATAATTTCTGTGGCGGCATTGATTAGCATGTTGCCTTCTTTGTCTTCTGTAATCAGATCGCCGGACACCGGGAGAAACTCCCACGATGCATTGTAAGGCAATGGAAGGTGAAAGACAAATTCAGTTTTCGGATTAAAGACATCAATCTTGTTTGAATTGTAAGCGATCCAAATAAGCCCTCGTGAATCCTGGAATAAGCGGGTCACATAATTATCAGCAAGGGTGGCAGAATCATTTGGTACGTGACGGTAAATTTTAAAATTGTAACCATCGTATTTATTTAGTCCATCCTTTGTTCCGAACCACAGGAATCCTGCTTTATCCTGAATCAAGGCAGACACCAATCCCTGAGATAAGCCATCATCAATGGAAACAAGTTTGAAGGGAAGTTTTTCAACCGGAATCTTTTGCTGTGAAACAGCAAAGCCACTTGCAAAAAGAAAGAAGGAAAAAAGTAGCAGTGGTTTACTTTTCATCGTATGGCAAGATAATTATAAATTCAGTTCCCTTTCCAACCTCACTCTTTACTTCAATTTTTCCGTTGTGCTTTTCAATGATACCATAGCTGATGGAGAGACCAAGTCCCGTTCCTTTGCCAACATCTTTTGTGGTGAAGAATGGATCGAAGATTTTTTGTTTCACTTCATCACTTATTCCATTGCCTGTGTCGCGAATAGAAACGCGCACTGAACCGATACCATCCCGATCTATCGGGATGGCATCGGTAGTCACGAAAATTTTTCGTTCCCCCGTTTTATTCGGGGCATCACTTCCCACTGCATCAATTGCATTTGTCAGCAGGTTCATCCACACCTGGTTCAGTTGTCCCGGATAGCATTCGATCTGAGGAATATCGCCGAGTGACTTTATGACTTCGATGTTGTGCTGATTCATTTTATTTTGCACCAGCACTAAGGTTGATTCAATTCCTTCATTGATGTCAGACAGTTTCAAAACATCTTCATCGAGGCGTGAAAAGTTGCGAAGCCCTTTCACAATTTCGGCAGTGCGTTTTGATCCTTCTTCAATTCCGGAGAGGAGCAGTTGCGATTCCTCAATCGTATAATTCAAATCATCACTGAGTGTTCCGTTACTATTCTTCAGCGCCTGAATCAATTCCTCAAAATTTCTTTTCAGCGGATTGATGTTCGCAGAAACAAAGTTGATCGGATTGTTGATCTCATGAGCAATGCCGGATGTGAGCTGACCAAGTGAAGCCATCTTTTCAGTCTGTACCAATTGCGATTGCGCTGCTTTCAATTCATCGAGTGTGTTTTTCAACTCTACATTTTTCAGGCGGTTGATCTCCGATTCTTTTTCCGCATTCACTGTTGCAAACTTTGTTTGAAGCTGCTTGATCTTGTTGTTCATCTCTTCTCCGAGCACGTCTTCCTTCAGCTTCAGAAATTTTTCAAAGTGCCCGAGTGCTTTCCACGGATCATTCATCTTCTTGTAAATCTCTGCAAGCCGCTGATGAGTTTGAAATACTTTTGGCTTTGAAGATGCATCCATCGCACATTCGAGCGCGTGCATGGCGGAAGTCAGCGCTTTTTCATTTTCATTTTGCAGCAGGTAAAGATCACACAGGGCGAGGTAGGAAGAGTGCATGATGGTTCTGCTGTTCAGCTCTTCACGAAGTTTCAGACTCTTCATAAAATATTCTTCCGCCCTCTCATAATGGCTGCGCGCTTTTTCAATCAACCCGAGATCATTGTATGCCCGCGATTCGCCGAGGTGGTTGTCTATCTTCTTGTAGTATTCGAGTGACTGGTTGATGTGGTACGTTGCCTTCTCATGATCACCAAGCATTTGATAAGCGCTTCCCATGCCTCCTTCTACTCTTGCTGCGAGGTTGAGATCTCTCACCTTGTCCAGAACCTGTGACGCGTCAGCATACGCTGCCAATGCCGCTTTGTAATCTTTCATGTCGAAATGAAAAACTCCGAGAGCGTATTGAGCAAGCATCATCTCATCATAGCAATTTCCCTCTGTGCTGCTCGTGATGGCACGGTGGATCGCTTCTAATGCCTGGTCGAAATCTCCATTTCCCTTCAGGTTAAAGCTCAGCGAGACACATGAATTGGCGATGCCTTTTTTGTCATCCAATTCAGTGAAGAGATGATTCGACTCTCTTGCAAACTGCATTGCCTTGTCAAGATTCTCGTAGTAGTAAAAATTTGAGATGAGAAGCAAACTGAAAGCAATTCCATATTTGTAGTGGAGTTTCTTGCTTCGCTCCAGCAACTCATTATAATGATCAAGTGTCTGCTCTTCACGAATATCTTTCTTCAACCAGAAGTATTCGAACAAACGATTAAGATACTGGTGCTCATCATGGATGGAAGCGAGCTCATCTGCAATCTCCGGAATTTGAAACAGTGCATCGCTCACGATCTGTGAAGTGTGATTCACAGGTAAAGTAAGGAATCGTTTTTAGAAGTTGCGTCGTGAGACGTGACGTGAGACGTGAGCCGTGAGTCTTGCGCCTTGAGTCTTGTGCCTTGAGTCTTGAGCCTTTGTGGAGTTTTACTTCAATTTTGAAGTCTTACGTCATAAGTCTTCAGTCCTACCTCTGAAATCTCACCTCTCTCGTCTCACCTCTCACCTCTCACCTCTCAGGTCTCACCTCTCACGTCTCACGTCTCACGATTGTTACTCTCAACGCAACCGGTTCGGCGAAAGATAACCGAAGAGCGTACTTGATTCACCTTTTGATCCGGCAGTGAAATAAAGACGCTTGCGATCATTCGGTGGCAGGTTTTTTTTCGGGAAAATGATTGCGCATAGTCCTTTTATTTCAATTGGAATTCCACCACTCTTCAGGTACATGGTGAAGTTGCCTTTCATATCAAAAACATTGATCTTTCCGTTTCCATAATTTCCAATGAGGATCCCGGGCTGTGAGCCGGCAACTCTCTCAATGCCCCATGGAGAGTTAAGAGTGCCCTGTGAAGCAAATCGCTTTACGAAAGAGCCATCGTTGTTATAAATATCTATATAGCCATTTCCGGGGCCGGGATCATCGTTTTTATTCTCCGGAGCTAATTGTTTTGCATAAGTAACATACAACTGTCCGTTGATCTCACGGATGTTGAAAGGAGCATAACCGGCAGGCATAGCAGGATCGGTAAAGGAATAACCATGCTGGTAAGTGAAGAGCTGATCATACACGTCTATTTTAGCATTCCTGAAATCGGTGGCGTAGAGAAAATTCTTTCCTCCTTGTTTTGCAAGAGCGAGTCCTTTGTACACTGCCATGGATGCAGAGTGATCAGCCACAGTGTTGGCAACACTGCCGGAACTCCATGCTGCAATGGTTCCATTTTCAGTAGCGAAAATGAATTCACTTTTTTCTCCTGAGGAAGGAATGATGAACGCTGAAGTGTTATTGTAAACCACACCCGAAGGTGCAGCTCCTGTAGGGTCACCATTGAAAGGAATTCCAACCGTTGACTTGAGGGATATGCCATTTCCATCGTAAATGGTTGACAGACCTTTTGCATTGGAGGAGAGACATGCTTCACCCTCTTCATTAAAAGCGATTCCCCAGGCACGCGAAAGAAAAGCCGGGATATAATCGTCCACTTCAGAAACGAGATTGATCTGCATTAAATCATTTGAGACCGGTAATTTGAAGTCAAAGGAATTTTGATTTGTGGAGGTTGAATTGGTAAACTGATTTTCCTGGCAGCCTCTGTGTATCGTGAGAAGGAACAATAGAAGGAAGCCACTCATGGCGCGGTAGATGAACATCCTGATAGAAGATCTTTTAATTGCAGGGCTTTTTTCGGTTTGAATCTTCATTGTTGCTTTAATTGAAATGGTGAATGAATAATTACAGGATAAAAGTGTATAGGTTTATTAGTAAAAGCGTTACATAATTTTTGAAATATGTTACATCATTCACACATTTGAATATTGGGTCAAATTGCCGATTTATGGCTAAAGTTTTCGAATCTCTCCGGTTGTGGGATTAGAATCAAGAATCAAAATTCAAAGTTCTCATAGAGTCCTTCGGACAAGATTGAAATGAGTCGTCACTTCAGCATAAAGTTTTGATCTTCGCAGTTCCGTCTTCCAAAAAATAAAATTCATGAAGAAGAACCTGCGCACGATCACCCTCACTCTCATTCTCACTTTCCCCTGCGCTTTTTCTCACGCCCAAATCTTCATCAATCGCAACATGCAACAGGCGTATGATCAGGGAACACGTTCAATGGATGGACAGCCCGGAAAAAATTACTGGCAGAATCGCGGTGATTATGATTTGAATGTTTCTTTCAATCCGAAAACACTTTTACTCTCGGGTGAAGAAACGATCGCGTATTTCAACAACAGTCCGGATACACTTCACAAACTCATCTTTCATCTCTTTCCGGATTATTACAAGCGAGGAACATTTCGCAACTACCCTGTTGCTGAGAAGGATGAAAATGACGGTGTTACGATTGAGCAGCTGGAAGTGGCCGGAAAAAGTATGATTGGTAAGCCCAACCCGAATGGCAAAAGCAGTAGTGACTCTGTTAATGACAAACTCGCATCCATTATTGATAACCCGGAATTGACGGAGGGCACTAACCTTATCATCAAGTTAAAAGAACCGTTGTTATCCCGCACCAAAACTATCATTCATGTGAGGTGGTATTACACGCTTAACAGTGGCTCGCAAAATCGCACAGGACAAGTTGACTCAACATCTTTCTTTATCGCGTACTGCTTTCCTCGCATTGCAGTGTATGATGATGTGGATGGCTGGGATGATGCGAGCTACAAAGGCATCCAGGAATTTTACAACGACTTTGGAAATTTCAACGCAAGCATCACCGTGCCAAAAGGCTACATGATTTGGGCAACGGGTGATTTGCAGAATGAGCAGGAAGTTTTATCGCCGAACATTTTGAGCAAGCTTCATCAGGCGGAAAATTCATCGCAGATCACTCACGTGATTGATTCGCCGGATTATAAAAACGGAATCGTCACCACTGCAAATGCAATGAACACATTTAAGTTTTCTGCCACCAACGTTACCGATTTTGTTTTTGCGCTCAGCAATCATTACTTGTGGGATGTATGCTCCATTGTTGCTGATAAAAACTCCGGAAGAAAAGTTTTGGTGGAAACTGCATTCAACAAAAATCACAAAGACTACTTCGACGTGATCAACCAGGCGAAGCGGAGTGTGCAGATCATGAGCGATACTTTTCCGGCAGTGCCGTTTCCTTTTCCGCACATCACCGTGTTCGATGGCACTGATCAAATGGAATACCCGATGATGGTGAATGATAACCCTACTGAAACAAGAACAGATGCCGTGCAGCTTACCTCGCACGAAATTTTTCATTCCTACTTTCCATTCTACATGGGCATCAACGAAACGCAATATGCATGGATGGATGAGGGCTGGGCAACGATAGGTGAGTCTGTTATTTCTCCCATGCTCGGCGAACCGGAAGATGAAGGAATTTACAGCAGGGGACGATTCGAGCGCAATGCAGGCACCGATAAAGATGTTCCCATGATCACCAATTCAAAGTTGCAATCAGGTATTGAATACTATTCCAACTCTTATGGAAAACCTGGCCTCTGTTACTGGATACTCCGCGATTTATTGGGTGATGAAAAGTTCTTCAAAGCGCTTCATGCGTACATGGATGCCTGGAACGGAAAGCATCCTACGCCATACGATTTCTTCTTCATCTTCAATAAATCGAGTGGGGAAAATCTCGATTGGTTTTGGAAGGCGTGGTTTTTTGATTGGGGGTATCCTGATCTTTCGATTAAGGAAGTGAAAATGGATCCTGATAAATCGGGAGGAAAGTGGAAAATAGTAGTGGAGAAGAAAGGAAACATTCCGGTGCCTGTTACACTTGACATTACGTTGAAGGACGGTTCCGTTATTCATCATCATGAAACTGCTGAAGTATGGAAAGATGGAAGTACAGTTTACATTTTTCGAACTAAAACTCAAAGTGAGATTCAGTCAGTCAAGCTCGGTGATATTTATACCCCTGATGTTGACAGGAAGGATAATGTATGGAAGCCGTAAAATTTGTTTCAGAATGAAAATGATTTTCTGTCAATGTTCATTCTAATCCCTGCCTGAAAAATATTTGAAGTGGAATTGAAGGCAGAGAAATCGGAAGTTGTCTTTCTGTATATATAGGTAACATCAGCAAACAGGTTGTGTTTGATCATGTATGAAACGCTGAGCTGGAAATTCACGAGATGATTTTTCACGCCTTGTGCTACCTGATTACCGTAAATGCTTTCCACATTATTTTCAGTGGTGGGTATAAAAATGTTTCCACCCCAATTAGAATTGCTCGTGTCTCTTCCCTGCACAGCCAGCAAAACTTGCGTTTCGATGGTGAGGGGAAAGATGGGCTGATAATGAATCATGCCAATCACTTCACTGAAGTTGGCGCCAAGCGGATTCGCCAGGGGTTGATTATAGTTTGAATAGTTCGCTATCGAATCATCATGTGTATATGTATAGGGGCGAACGTAATTCCATTCAAGCTGCAAGTCAAGATTGCTTACGGTAAAAGCGTTATCATATTTAATTCCCTGCTGAATGCCATACTTATTGCCCCAATATCCGGTCTTCCCTTTTGATGCCTGAAAATTGTAATCATCCAATGCAACTTGCCCGTAGTATTCGAGGTGGTGAAAAAAAATCAGGCGGTAATCAATTCCCAGCATCGAATTGTCAGGACTGCCAAGGAGTTGTTCAACGGAGCGATAAAAAATGACCGGGTTCAGATACTGAAATTCAAAGCCATCGTTGCGGTGAAAAACCACGGTTTCAAAAACTCCGGCATTCAGCCATTTAGTTGCATTGATACTGAAGTGATGAATGGCCGCAAATTTCTTCGGCAAAAGCTTATCGCCGCCGCGGAGAAAATCGCCGGTCAGATCCATAAAAAGATTTTGGTAATTAAATTTCCAAACCTGTGTTTGCAGTTTCAAAAAGAGATAATTTTCTGAAAAATCAGAAAGCGCAAGTGAGCGAATTCCGTTGCCAAGAAAATTTTTACCGTGACCGAATTGAATGGTGATAAACTTTGCCGCGGTGAAATCGAAATATCCTTTTGCCTCGAAGAAGTCAACTCCACCGACTTTGAATCCTTTGTAGTAACCTTCATTCGGAACCGCACCGAATGAATCAATCCGTTGACGAACGTACAATGGATAACGCGCCTGGTTTTCAGTTAAGAAAAACTCATAACCCACTTTCTTTGCAATCCATCCCCGCACATTAATGCCTCGCGTGTTTGTAAAGAGAGTTTGATCAGAAGCGGATTCTTTTCCAATAGCAAAATCAAAAACGGGATTGATCTTCACCATGAAATCATCATCACGATGCTGGTAGAAAGTTGCTTTGTCGCGATAGAAATATTTTAGAACTGGTCTAAAGCTCTTAAGGTTATGTTGGTAGCCATCTTCTAAAAGTTCAACCCATTCATTGTTATCCGAAAGAAGATATTCAACATCATCAGTATAAGTAACAAAGCAACGGCTATCAAATCCTTGATAATATCCTCCCCAGGCCATCGGCTTTAAAGTACCATTCTCAGAAAGTTCACGGTTACTTTGGGCGCTGTCCAAAAACGTAATTACTTTAATTCTCTGGAGTGGTAAAGTTGAAAAATGAATAGCGTCTGAGACTCTTCCCGAAAGAATTTCCTTCCGTTGTAAAAGATTTTTTGTTCCCAAATCCTGAATATAGAAAGTTGACTGCGATAAAATTCTGAAAGGACTAAAAAGAAATAAGGTGGCGATGAAGATTCGCGAAAAGTGTTTCTTACACGAAGATTGCATTATGCAATATTAAGGAAAACGAAACACGAACAGCGTGATGCTTAAAACAGTAGCGAATCGAAAAGATAATATTTGAAGAAATAAGATTGCTATTTTGTGATCTTCATTGCAAGCATTGACAATATGAAATTCTTAATCATTATAATTTTTTATGTAGGCCTTTGTAGTTGTTCATCTGATCAATCTCATTCTTCATTTAGCGAAACCGGTAAAAAGGATAACTATTTGAATTTGCCGGATAGCCTTTTTGCGTTAAAAAATATCCCGGATACAAAAATCATTGAAAGCTTTCGCTGGGATCACGGGCTATTCTTAGATTCAACTAAGAAAATAAAATTTCACTCGCTTGATAGCTCGCAAAAGCAAAACCTGCTTGTGCACATGATCTACGATTCATCATCAATAATGGACTTGATGTTCTTTGATTTCATTTCTAAACAAAACAAAATTGGCACCATACAGCCGATTGTAATTCATGGAGGTGGAGATGATTATGATGAATTATTCCTCCTTACTCTCGATGCTCACGGTAAACCCATTGCATATTATTCCTTGTACGGCGGATTGTGTGCCGGTTCATGGGATGCAGAAGATAGTTTGAATACATGGTGTCCAACTATTCATTCTTTCTTCAGAAGTGACAGCGTTATAACTTCTGTCGTAAAAGAATATGATCGCAAAGATGCATCAACAAATTCATGCAGAATTGACTCACTAACCTATTCCGCAAAAATTTCCTTCACAGGGGAAATAACTTCTAAACTAATTGACAGCGTGCGATTTTATAAACCATTGGAAAAATAAAATTTATAGGTGATGCGGGAGCCAATTAAGATCATCTGAGTGCATACCAAATTGTCGCGTGCGAGGGTCATGGAGAGCATGTCGAACCATTTGCGCGCGTGACCCTTCGACAAGCTCAGGGTGACCGAAATATCTGCCTTTTTGTTATCATTGCAAATTAAGCTATGAATCCATACTGGAGACAGATAATAATTCAAACGGTCCTTCACGACAAGAAGAAAGCCCAGGAAAAAAAACATGACTTTTCCGGCTATGAGCTTGCTAAAGGATTTCGGGTATTTCGAATCACAGTTTACAGGTTGCTTAAGGATGTTGTGCTCATTTCACTTGGCATCGCTTCAGCTGCTTTCGGGCTCGAAAGTTTTCTCATTCCCAGCAAATTTATTGACGGCGGAGTAACCGGTATTTCACTCCTGATATCACAGGTCACCACGCTTCCCCTTTATCTCCTTTTGATCGTTATTAATTTGCCGTTTGTGTTTCTTGGCTACAGGATAGTCAACAAACAGTTTGCTATTAAAACAGCGTTCGCCATCGCCGGGCTTTCTTTATGTGTTGCCATCATTCACTTTCCGGAACTCACTCATGATAAATTATTAGTCGCAGTCTTCGGGGGTTTCTTTCTTGGTGCCGGTATCGGGCTTTCGGTGAGGGGAGGTGCAGTACTTGATGGCACTGAAGTTCTGGCTATCTTTCTCAGCCGCAAGTTCGGAACCACTATCGGCGAAGTCATTATCGCGATTAACATCATCATTTTCGGAACTGCTGCTTATATACTTTCAATTGAGACAGCCTTATACGCCATGATCACTTATCTCGCTGCTTCCCGAACACTTGATTTCATCATTGAGGGAATAGAAGAATATACGGGTGTTACGATCATTTCACCGCACAGCGAAGATATAAGGCAGATGATTATTAATAATATGGGAAGAGGCGTAACAGTTTATAAAGGAAAGCGCGGTTATGGCAAACGCGGTGAGACCGGTGATGTAGACATTGTTTATACAGTCATTACCCGGCTTGAACTAAATAAATTGAACACAGAAATAATAAAGATTGACCCGCATGCTTTTGTTGTGATGAATAGTGTAAGAGATGCAAAAGGAGGAATGATAAAAAAGAGACCTCTAAAACATTAGTTGCGGGATAACCACTTTAGCAAAACCTGATAGGTTTTCAAAACCTATGAGGTTTGATCAGCGATAATCTGGATCAAGCGTATTGAACCGTAAACAGAAACCCAAATATCAACATATACATGGAAGAAAAATTTAACGAAGCCACTCCTCAGCGCCCCGAAGGAGATCGTCCGCTCGATGCACCCATGGTCACGATTGACCTGCCATCATTTATAGATCAGATCAGGAAGGAGCCATCGTGGAAAGACAGTGACCGGAATGCTATCACAGTTTTTAAGACGAATGGCTTGCGCATCGTGCTGATCGCGTTGCATGCAGGTGCTGAAATGATCAAACACACAGCTGCAGGTATCATTAGCATTCAGGTGCTTGAAGGTCAAATAAAATTTAGCACTGACGAACAATCTGTTGAATTAGGAAAAGGGCAGATGTTGGCCATGCATGGGAGTATTCCGCATAGCGTGCAGGCGGAAACAGAAGCGGTTTTTCTGCTCACTCTTACTACTACATTGGAGGAAAAATAAACTCCTCCTGTTCGATGAATCTTTCTACCTTGTGCAACGGGAATATGTCAACACCCTGAGAGTGCTTGTTAATGAAAAAATTTATCTCAGAATCATCATCTCACCGGATCTAAAACATTTAATCAAAACCAAATGTTATGAAAAAGATATTGCTTTTACTGCTGTTTCCACTGTTGAGTAACATCCTGTTCGCCCAGCATAAAGAAGAAGCTGACGCATTGGTCAGCGAGGGCGTTGATCGTCACGATAAAGGTGATTATGCAAGCGCAATCAAAAAATATGATGAGGCCTTATCGCTTGACAAAGACAATTTGAGTGCTCTTGCTGAGAAAGCTCTTACATTGCTAACGCTGGAAAAATATGACGAGTCCATTGTATGTTGTAAGCAGGCAATTGAAAAGCACGAAGGTTCACCCAATTTAAAATCTGTTTATGTTACTTATGGTAATGCTCTTGATGGCTTGCATAAAACTGAGAAAGCAATAGCAATATACAATGAGGGTCTTGAACAATTTCCGGATTTTTATCAATTACAATTCAACAAAGGTATAGCGCTGTCAGCAGTTAGGAGCGATGAAGCTTTTTTATGCTTTCAAAAAGCAGTGATGCTTAAACCTGATCATCCCGGCTCACATAATGCTATAGCAAGGATGCTAGTCCTGGAAAACAAGCGGATACCTGCTCTCCTCGCTTTCTGCAGATTTTTGGTAGTTGAGCCAACGGGAGACAGGGCAAAAGAAAACCTTGAGAGCGTTCAGAAAATAATGAAGGGAGACGTTAAAAAAACGGGAATAAATTCCATCACCATTAATGTTAGCCCGGATATGCTTCAAGACAGCACTGCGGATGGGAAGCCAAAAGAAAACAGTTTTAACATGACCGACCTGTTATTAGCGATGGATGCAGCATTAGACTATGACAAGAAATATAAGAAAAACTCAGACGTAGAACAATTTATAAGGAAGTTCGACAATGTTTGTGCTTCATTAAAAGAAACGAAAAAAGACAACTATGGTTTTTACTGGAGTTATTATGTACCCTATTTCACAGAGATGAAAGATAAAAACCTGGTTGAAACATTTGCTTATATAGCATTTACATCTTCTAAGGATGCTGACGTAGCTAAATGGCTCAAATCACACAAGGAGGAGGTAGATAAATTTTATGAGTGGTCGAATGCTTTTGTTTGGAGTGCAAATTGAAAAAATGTTGTGAGCACTTTGAGTTTAGTTGCTACTTTGGCCTGAGTTATGAGTATCTGAATATTTTAAAACCCAAGCCTTCAAAAAAAAAAAGAAACTCTAATGAATTTTGTTGTTCATGATGATACAATCTAACCCTAATACAATACATCCTAATCTTCACGATATTGCTTAATTTTACTACTAAAATTAATCTTACCAAAATTTTTAGGTGGAAAAAACAGAAGATGAAACCACAAATAAAGAGGGGAAGCAGGTTATCGAGCATTGTGCATTTGAAATGTCCGAGGTGCCATGAGGGGAATCTTTTTACTGTCTCCAATTCATATCATTTCAAAACGATGCTTACCATGCCTGATCGGTGCCCAATTTGCCACCAGGATTTTAAGATTGAGCCGGGGTTCTATTCAGGGGCATTGTGGGTAAGCTACCCGATTGTACTTGCACTTCTGATCCCATTATCATTGACACTTCTTTTTCAATTTCAACTTTCCTTAATCCTCGCTTTACTTTTTCCTGTCATTATGTTATTTGCTTTACAACCATTGATCATGCGTTTCAGCAGGGCTATCTGGATTAATTTTTTTGTTAGCTATAATCCGGGAAGATAGTCAACGGACAATACTAAATCGTCAATAGTCAACAGTCAATTAATGATGCGTCGCGTTCTGATTGTTCTTATGACATTTTTTTTAGAGACATCCATTGATGCCTCAGCGCAACCTCCCGTTAAAGATGCCTGGCTATGGGGGACATTGAGTCTTGATAAGAAAATCTACAAAAGATTTACTGTAGTTTTTGACGAAGAGCTTCGCATGTTTGACAATTGGTCGCGTGTGAACCTCCTGTTCTCGAATCTTTCATTGGAATATAAACTCTCGAAGAAATTCCGCTTTGCTGTTGCATATAGGTTTATCAATAAGGACCAGGATGAATACTATAGCCAGCGCCATCGTTTGTATGTGGATGCTTCGTACCGCACTAAATGGAACGACTTCCTTTTTGTTTACCGTCTCCGGCTGCAAGGGCAGGTGCGTAATCTTTATTCAAGCCAGAAGGGTGGCTATGTAGAAAGCTATATGAGGCACAAATTTGATCTTCAGTACAACCGTAAAAAATTTACTCCTTATCTCGCTGCTGAATTCCGGTTTCAGTTTACAAGTCCATTTTATCCGGAAGGCAATGATCAATGGGATCGCGGGCGATACTATGCCGGCTGCGACTACGATTTTGATAAAGACAACTCGATCAATCTTTACTTCATGATCCAGCATGATTATAATATTCCTTTTTACCAGGAAGATTATGTTACCGGCATTCAATACACTCATCACTTCTGATGATGGCTATTCTTTAATTAACGTGAGTGGGATTAATTTTTAAACCTTAGTAGAAACGCCAATCCCGGTTCCACTCTCAACCTTATTACCTTATTTTGCTATGACTGCTTATGATAAGGTAATAAGGTTTTGATTTATACTCCTGGGCTGTCTACTAAGGTAATAAGGTTTCATTTGCGCGTAGCTGTCAGATTTTACCCTGATTTTAAGTTTGAATTATATGACGCAGTAGTGATTTTATTTTTTCTTCAACTTCTTTAAGAAAGGATGCTTGAGTTAACATTTCTAATCCCGAACTCACGTTAAATTACAATGAGAGGGATCAAATAAATTTCTTAGCCAGTAGAGCGTTAGCGGTTTGAGTTGACAGAAAAACCCTACTCTAAAAAAACAGCTTTCGTCTAACGAGTGCGAGAGGGGGTTCTCCTTTAGGAGTCAGAGGGTGCGTAGCTAAAGAAAAAAGTAATTTCGGTTCATGAAAGCTGCCACCGTTCACGAGTTAAAAGAAGAACTGAGCCACCTTCCCCAGGCGCAGTTATTAGAGATGTGCACCCGCTTAGCGAGGTTTAAAAAAGAAAACAAGGAGTTGCTTACTTACCTGTTATTTGAGGCACACGATGAGCAGGCATACATCGAAAGTGTAAAAGCCGATATAGACAATCAGTTTGCCGAAATACCAAAGGGCAATAGTTTGTATTTGATTAAGAAGAGTCTTCGCAAAATACTCCGTGGCATCAATAAATACATTCGCTATACCGGTTCGCGGGAGGCAGAGATACAACTAAGGCTTTACTATTGCTCAAAGCTTAAACAATCGGGAATTCCATTAAGCAAAAGTGTGGCGATCTCTAATCTTTACCAGGGGCAGTTGAAGAAAATAAATACAGTACTGCCATTACTGCACGAGGATTTACAATATGATTTCAGGAAAGAAGCGGAGCGCTTATCCGAGTCGTTTTAATAGTGAATAGTGAATGGTGAATTATAAAACCTCGAACTTCGCTATTCACCATTCACCATTCACCATTCACCATTCACTAGTGACAGAGTTTCAAAACTTAAATACTAAATGTTTCCTGACCAGATGAGCAGGAAAATTTACAGGGATATAAATTATTCTTTCACAAATTTTAAAACAGTTCTTTTTCCGCTGTCATAATCTTTAAGCTCTATGAAGTAAGTGCCGGCTGAAAGTTCATCTGTTCCGATTTGTAACATGTTAAAGCCCTTGTTGCCAAGGTGTGTTTCCCTGCTGATTATTTTACCCTGCACATTAAAAATACTGATCGTTACATTGTTGCTTTCATTCATGCTGAACGAAAAATTGAAGCTTCCGTTTGTTGAAGGATTAGGAAACAGGGCAGCACCATAATCATTTATCAGTTCATTCACAAAGTTTTCAAACAACCGGTAGTAATTGAAAGTGCGGGCAGTGGACACGTAAGCCTGCGCTGTTAAATCGTATTTTTCACTGAGAACAAAAATGTTGTTGTTGTTGTCATCGAAGCTTGAACTGCTTTGGTACCAGGGGTTCCATGCCATGGCCATTTCATCCCACAAAAAAGATTGGGTCAGAATTTTATTGTCATTAGCATCATAAGTTTCTGAATCGCGATAAAAATAATGATAGGCATTGTCATAATCACCCCAGTCCTCTTCCATCCACGATGTTTGCAGGTGTGCGTCATTGTAGGTCATGGTAAGACGATAAGTATTTTCCCATGAAGAATTATAAGGAATCCAGTAGAACCAAAGACACTGTCTGACGTTGCCATCGGCATCAAAGGTATTGTCACCCTTAGAAGAGTTTTCCCACGAGCCTGAATTATTATTCCATTGCTGATTCAGGCTTTGTACCTGGTTGTTTTGCGCATCATAGCTATAAGAGTATTGGTCACTGTTGATGAAGGAACCGGCATAATAGGATTGTGACAGGGCGGTGATTACGTTGCCATTGTTATCATAAGTGTACACGCTGCGCCAGGCAAAATTCCATCCGGGGTTGGGATAGTTCCACCGCTGCTGTGTAGAGGTTAGCAGGTTATCATTATTATCGAAGGTATTGTCCACTTTAAGAAAGTAGATCCAAATGGCGGTAACAGCGTCCCAGTTTTCATAAGAGAATTGTGTCTGATTTCCGTTCGCATCATACGTGGAACTGTATCGTTGTGAGTTGCGCCAGTTCTTATCCTGAGCGCTCCAATACTGGGAGATCTGTACAATTACGTTTCCATTGGCATCGTAGGTGAATATAGTTTTGCCTGAATTCGCCCAGGTGTTCGCAGAGCAGGTGTAATATTGATTTGCGACAGCCAACACTTGCGGGTTATAGGTATAGTTGCATGAGTCAGTATACATCCAGGTAGCTGATGCATGATTAAGCGTATCATGACGGTAACCAATTAATTCATAGGACAGGTCCTGTGTTTTTCCGGGATGATTTTGAGCAACATCATGATGGCGTGGAAGGTATTTATCCATGTGTGCTTTGATGTCTGCCGGCAATGGGCTTTGAGCATGCAGGAAGATTGCACGCAGGAGAAATACGACAAAAAGAAGTTTTGTCTTCATGACGTAATATTTAGGTGAGAAAAACTTTTGACTTTAAGTCGCAGGGAAGGGGAGGAGAAAATTCGGCTTGACTACGGCGAATTGCTTTGGTAAAGGTTAGTTAAATAAATCGAATAAAAAAAATTCATATTCAGAAACCGTATGGAAACGATTAAGAAAGTTTATTTGTGCGACTGTCATCCTGAGCGCAAACTATTTATCAATCGAGTTCTGGCAATGACATTTTACCTTCAAATTTTTAGTCATTCAGGAAGAAACTTCTTAGAGCCCTGACAGATCTCTGCCTTAATTGTAATCCCGATGCATCGGGACTGAATAACTGACAGGAGGTTGCATGTCATTAGCGGAGTCGAAGGATATGCAGGAGGGCTCTCGCAAATAGTTTCCCGCAGTACCGCAGGACTCACTATGACAGCCCAATTGAAGCGTTTCAAAACGGTCTCTCTACAGCTGTCCATTTCTTGTGGTTCACCACTGCCTTTTATTCCTTGCCTTATCGCGTTGCTGCCGCCTGCTATTGTCTCGTTCTTGTCTTTCTTCACTCGTTAATTCACTTTTCTTTTTCTTCCCCGGATTCACATGAGGATGCTCCGCAAAATATTCTTCGAGTAATTTTTTTATTCTTTCTTTCATGATCTTTCAGCAATCATTTTGAAAGAAACAATTTGCAAAAAAATTCTGCATCGCGTCAAAATGTTTTGCAGGCTGCCGGTCATCTGGTAATGACATACCCACGCGCAGCCCCCCGCCTCTAAAGGGAAGTCCCTCCGCGCCCACGAGTGCAAGAGCGGTTTCCCACAGTACTGCGGGGTTAGAGGTGCAGCGAGGATGAATGT